>NZ_LWSK01000166.1 GCF_001642955.1 Rubripirellula obstinata
ATTGCTACGATCTACACAAGGTGATTGTCACCCACGAGGACGAAGTCCGCGCTGACCGATCGTATCGCACTGGTGTGTTGCGGATAACCATTGCATGCACCGGAGTGGCGGCCGCACACTTTTCTCTCTGCTTGCAAGTCAAATCCCGCCACCTCGGTGATGCTTACCGTTATCCGACTGACTCGCGGACACTTGCTGCCCGCCTCGCGCCCTGCGGGGCACATTCAACGCTCGACCAGCACCGCTTTGCCCCCAACACTCGATCAATACTCAAGTCCTGAATGCCCTGCGGGGCATCAACCGACGCCCGAATCCCAATGCTCAATCAATGCTGACGTGTCGGATGCACTGCGTGGCATAAACCAACGCCTGTCTTTGGTTGCTCGATTTGCCGCTCCTCGCCGAAACTTGCTTGACCAAAGAAACTTTGCTACGATTTGAAACGGGTGATCGTCACCCACGGGGACGAAGTCCGCGCTGACGGACCGCATCGTAATGGTGTTTTGCGGATAACCATTGCATGCACCGGAGTGGCGGCCGCACACTTTT
This sequence comes from Rubripirellula obstinata, assembly GCF_001642955.1. Classification (GTDB taxonomy): domain Bacteria; phylum Planctomycetota; class Planctomycetia; order Pirellulales; family Pirellulaceae; genus Rubripirellula; species Rubripirellula obstinata. Next base: position 550 of record NZ_LWSK01000166.1, read on the forward strand.
CTTTCTGCTTGCACGTCAAATCCCGCCACCTCGGTGATGCTTACCGTTATCCGACATATGCACCCGTGTGATTTGATGCTGACACAAGCCCATGATTCTGCGATGCTCCACGACCCAACTCTCACGAAGGAAATTTCTGATGCTTGCACGCTTGACTCTTGCAACCCTGCTCTTGCTAGGTGCGACGCTCGCTAACTGCGACGAACCAACTCAAGATCGCATAAAAAACAGGCCATCAAATGCAACTCAAATTAAGACACCGACTGCGATTTACCAAGATGACCCTGTGCCGAATGCGGTAATCGAACACCGCTGCAAGCGGACTTCCGGCGATATGCCTTACAGCATTATTAGAGTCGGTCGCATACACTCAAAGCTTCTTGACTCGCTTCGCTTCTATTCACCTTTGCACGACCCGTTTGCAAAATAGATGCAATTGGGATTTTCTCGGATAACCAACGGTTGCAACGGAGTGGCGGTGGTCGGCGTTTCCGTTTGCTTGCATGGGCATTCCCGCCACCCGCTGAACCGAACCGTTATCCGACTGAGAAATCAGCTACAGCCTTGAAACGCTTGCTCCCACTATCGCTAACCGCCGTTGGTGTCACGGCGTTCCTTGTGTGGACTTGGCTCGGAATGTCCAACATGGACTACCGAGGCAGCGCTGACGGCAGCGGGTTGCAAACCGCTGGCTGGTATTTCCTTGGTATGCCAATGCTTGTTCCCGTCGCTGTGCTTTTCACGATGCCTTTCTCAATGCTTGCACGTCGAGGCAAGGTTCGTTCCGCCTGGGTGACTATGATCCTCTTGCTCGCGACTGCGATTTGGTACACGAGCACTCAATCAACTGCACAAGCTCGACTTGCTTGGGCCCTTGACGTGGACATTCCGCCTGAAGTGACGATATCCCGCTTGCGGCAAATGGATTCGTTTAACGATGGCCCGACTGTTTGGGGAAAACTCGACGCGCCGACTTCCTTCGTCGACAAGGTCGTCGCGAAACGCTCGCTCACTCAGGAGTTTACTCGTGATCACCTTGTGTCTACGATGCGAGACGAATCCATCCCCGAGAATGGGCTAGGCTTTGGTGACGATCGGTTGACCCTGTACTATAACGCTGAAACATCACAGCTGTACTTTGTCCGGAGGTTCTCTGACCCGCGCCCATAAACCCCATGCTTCGGATAACCAACGGTTGCAACGGAGTGGCGGTGGTCGGCGTTTCCGTTTGCTTGCAAGTCTTCACCCGCCACCCGCTGAACCGAACCGTTATCCGAGCGGGTGCGCTGTCGTTCGTGCTTGGCTCCGATTCTCGCCATTTTGTCTGACTTGATCCAACCGCGCCCTGCGGGGCACAACCAAAACTCGGACTTGCTGAACTCGCGATTCATCGATGTTGCGTCCCACTAATTCAAGCACACACAAGCTTTGCGACACCTCGGGCATCCAGACTCCTGCGATCGAACACGCACCAACGCAACTTTCCTCCTCACTGAACTGTGATCCAAACGGTTACATTTACCTGGTCTCACAATGCTGGACTCCGATACAATGATCACTCCGATGGCTAAATCCTGGATGGCGGCGTCCCGCCGTTGTTTTCCCCTGGTGGGGTTCATGCTGGCGACGTCCCGTCGTTGTTTTCCGCTCGCGCGGCGGATCCCCGTTGGCTGCCGTCAACTTTCGCTCACTTCGTAACCAATACCGACGGATAACCATGGGTTGTTCCGGAGCGGGGCTTGCGCGTTTGTTTTTCTGCTTGCACGTCAAATCTTCCCGCCCGGAAAACCCGGACGTTATCCGACTTGGAGAACTGCTTCGCGTCGCGATGCCACATTACAATGCTTTACAAGCCAACGAATGCCACAAATCATCAACCTGGACTTTCCCGAAATCGCTACACGCTTCACCCCTGCGACAGCAACCATTAAACCAGATGGAGACCAGACATCATGCTAAACTGCAAAACCTGGATACCGATCATTGTCTCGCTTGTTGCAACCGTCGCGCACGCCGAGAAACCCAACCTCCCTTCCCCACCAACAGGATTTGAATGGCAATGGTGCGAAGACGTGAGCGTAGGGATACTGAAACCTCACCAATGGCACTACAAAACGGCTAGAAAGAATGCAACGCGTGGGTATTTCATCACACAGGAAAACATTGAAGATACCGGCGGTTTTAATACCGGACTTTCGCTGAATGTGATTCCAGGTGTCGGCATGAAACGCGGGGGAACTGCATCTGAATTTGCAAAGCTATTCATTCAGGAGGCGACCAAGGAAAAAGAATCTGTGCTACTTGTAATTCCTCCGAATCAAGCAGGCCCCGCACAGACATTTGGCTGTCGAATTAAAAAAGACGGCTCGGTAATCCACAACTTCTTAATTGCGGACGACGCTAACGACGTCGTCTACATGTTTATTTACGAAAGCCCAGAACAAGACTGGGAAGAAGCTTGGAGCAAAGGACAAACCATGCTGAGAAAGCTATACATTGATCTTCCTGAGCAATGAAACGGTGCAATTGAACTGGGATTCCACAAAAGCGGATAACCAAGCGTTGCTGACGGAGCGGCGGTGGTTGGCGGTCATGTTTGCTTGCACGCTTTAATCCGCCGCCCGCAGAACGCGGACGTTATCCGACTGAGCCACGGACACATGCTGCCTTCCTCGCGCCCTGCGGGGCACAACCAATGCACGACCAAAACCGCTTGGCCCCAATGCCCGACCAATACTCAAGTGCCGACTGCACTGCGTGGCACAACCAACGCCTGTCTTTGAGTACCCGATTTAACGCTGCCCACCAAAACTTGCTTGAACGACCGCTCTTTGTTACGATCTTCACACGGTGACTGTCACCCACACGTACGAAGTCCGCGCTGACGGACCGCATCGCATGGTGTATTGCGGATAACCATTGCATGCACCGGAGTGGCGGCCGCACGCTTTTCTCTCTGCTTGCACGTCAAATCCCGCCACCTCGGTGATGCATACCGTTATCCGAATGAAGTCCATGTTCGCTACGATCGAAACTGATTTTGTTTCTCTTACCGCTTCGGCGACGTCTGACGATTCCGACGCTTTGTTGCACTCGCTTGCAATGCATCAAGTGAATCCGCAAATCGCTCTTCCGCGTAAGCTTTCGGTTGATGCAGCCCTTGGACTTGTAGTCGAATTGAAGTCAAAAGCTAGGATTCAAAACTTCTCGTTTACGTTGCGTCTCGACAATAGTTGCAAGCCTGGTTCTCCAGAGTCCGGCCAAGGACTCGATGCACAAAACTGGGGCCATTGTGGTGGGACGTTGATGATAGGTACTGAGGACGGGGAATTGCTCCGTGACCGCCACTCGTGGTACGAGCCCGATCTCACGAGCTATTACCCCATTGTCTATTTGCCTGACGGATTTGGTCTCTCTATTCATCGCATTCCTCCTCACGCAGAGCTTAGCTTTCACTTCGTTGTTGCCCATTGCCACCGTGACCTTGGCGACGATGCTACGTGGTTTGCGGTTGACGTGCCTCATGCTACGATGATTGATTCACCCATCGTAAGTCGCATTCTTTTTCAATGCCCGTCATAATTGCGGATAACCATGGATTGTTCCGGAGTGGGGCAAGCGGCGGCTTTGGTGCGGTTTGAACCTTCACTCTCCCCACCCGGAAAATCCGGACGTTATCCGACTGAGCCTGGCATTCATCCATGACGCTACCCGAGCCGACCATCGTCTTTCGATCTCGCAGCTACCCTGCGGCTGACTCGCTGGTCGCCTACTTAGTTGAAGGCGGCATCAAAGCGCATCTGGTTGGTCCTGCAACTCCATTCGGACATTCCCATGCTGGCGATGGGCCAATTTTCGGCACTGTCTATGACGTTCTCGCCGCCGACTGTTCGCCTACTGCAATTGATGACCTACTGCGGACATGGCACCAACTGCAATCCGAAGTTGCTGCATCAAATGACCTGTTCTGCTATCATTGTGGTGATGTGTTGGACGCTCCCAGTACTTCCTGTCCACGTTGCGGCGAATTGCTCGAAACCTCGACTGATGCGACGACATAGACGGCGGATAACCATCGCATGCACCGGAGCGGCGGTGGTTAGCTTTTTCGTTTGCTTGCAAGTCTTTCGCCGCCGCCCGGTGATGCGTACCGTTATCCGACTGAACATGGAGCCGAGCGATCCGTAAGCTGAAATCCGTTTCTGCGTTGCTTGCTGTCACCATCCTCTGTGTTGCCACCGTCAACGCCAGGCGACGCGCACGCGTAGTGTCGTGCTCCAACAACCTGCGAATGGTTGGACTCGCATTCGAGAACTACTATTCGGCGTACAGCCATTTCCCGTCCCCAAGCTACGGAAACCACAGTTGGCGGATTCGATGCCTGCCATTTGTCATGGCCTCACCAATGTATGCGGAATATGACTTTAGCAAGACGTGGGATTCCCCTAGCAACGTCGATCTCGATATTCGCAAATTGCTCGGCAAAGGCGGCAACCTCCATACCTTCAATTACCCGTACGGCATTCCGTGCGGTGGTGCGAACCATCCTTCGACCGTTTCGTATCTAATGATCACTGGCACCAATGCATTCGGTCATTCTGCGGGCTTCCGTCGGAAATCCGAGATCACGGACGGCCTATCCGAAACGATTGCTGCCGCAGAGACTTCTCGTGACGACATTCATTGGCTTTCTCCAGTTGACTTCGAGATGGACACCATGCCCTTTACCGTAGATACTGGGCCTGACTCAATTTCAAGCGATCACCCTAACGGACCAGGTGTGGTCTTTGCGGATGGTGAGGTCTATCGCCTCGATCGTACGATACCACCTTCAACTCTGAAGGCAATGCTTACCATTGACGGCGGCGAAATGATTGATCGCCAAACGCTTGTTCGTGATGGCTGGCTTCACTTACCGTAACCCACAATCGCGGATAACCATGACATGCACCGGAGTGGCGGTGGTTAGCTTTTCTGTTTGCTTGCAAGTCTTTCGCCGCCACCCGGTGATGTCTACCGTTATCCGACTGAAATCTACTCAACTCTGACACTTGACTATTGACGCTACTTCTGGAATTCATTCGTCCTCACGGCTGGCTGCCGCTTTTTGCACTGCTGATCGTCAACTGCATTGTGTCATATCGCTTTGGCGGGCGTGGGTTGTCCGGCATGCTTGTCGTGTGTGGCGTTGCTTACGGGATGCTGGATGCCGCTTGGATCGAAGCGGAAATGTCTCGGCCCGGTTGGGACGGCACCCCGGACCGAGACGCCATTTTCCTTCTCGGTATGTTCCTACGCATATTTTTCCTGTCGACACTCCTGTTTCTGTCCTTCGCGGTCACCCTGTATACTTCAAGCCTGTTCTACGTGCCGTCCCTGCCGGATTCCGAGCAGCACGACGGATAACCATGGGATGCACCGGAGTACGGCTTGCACGCTTTTCCGTGATGGTTGACTTTTCCCTCCGTACCCGGTGATCCCGGTCGTTATCCGACTGAAAACCCTCGATCCAACCAAGGTTGCACGTGCGCATCCTGACGTTCCTTTTCGTTGCCGCTGCATACATTGCTTGCATTGCGTGGCTCGTCCGCGACGCTAGGCGACGAGACACGAACCCGCTGTTTGTCGGCCTTGCATTCGGTTGGCTTGGCCCGGTCGCCTTGCTTGGCTGGTTCGCACTCCGTCCGCCGATCGCCCGCGTGATCGAAACTGCTGACGATTACCTTGACCCTGCCGATGCACTCGAAACGGCGTCGAGACTTGACACGCAAGGCGACTGGGCCGACGCTATCGAACTATACCACTACATCGCAGATCGCTGGCCCGAGCAAATGCCATACGCTTTTGCCTGCATTCGTGAAATACACGGCAAACAGGACTTAGCACGATGACATCTGTTCGACGTTTACTCCGGTGCCCCAAACCTGCGGATAACCAAAGGATGCACCGGAGTGGGGCTTGCGGCTGCTTCCTGATGGTTACCTCTTCCGTCCCCACCCGGTGATCCTAGACGTTATCCGACTTAAACGCGGACACTTGCTCCCCGCCTCGCGCCCTGCGGGGCACAACCAACGCACGACCAACACCGCTTTGCCCCCAACGCTCAACCAACATCGAAATGCCGACTGCCCTGCGGGGCACCAACCAACGCCTGAATTCCAGTGCCCAATCAATGCCGACGTGCCGGATGCACTGCGTGGCATCAACCAACGCCTGTCTTCGGTTGCTCGGTTTAATGCTGCCCACCGAAACTTGCTTGACCGACCGCTCTTTGTTACGATTTGAACTTGGTGATTGTCACCTACGTGGACGAAGTCCGCGCTGACGGACCTCATCGCAACGGTGTATTGCGGATAACCATTGCATGCACCGGAGTGGCGGCCGCACGCTTTTCTCTCTGCTTGCACGTCAAATCCCGCCACCTCGGTGATGCTTACCGTTATCCGACTTAACCATGAACCTTAACGCGATTCGCAACGTCCTTGACCAACTCGACGCGGAGTACGCCATGGGCCTTGGCGATTGTGACCCGAAAACCGCTGCATCGCTCTCTGCGATGGGCCTCCCCTCCGACCTCAATGACCTTTTCACTCGTCACTGGCCGCAAACACCAGGCCGTGGTCACGCTGGGCCATTCCGCCTGCGGTCGACGGCACAGCTCGTGTCGCCCTTGAACACCGACGACCTTGTTCCACGTGGATTGTTTTCCTTCGCATACGCTGGAAACGGCGATACCGTTGCACTTGAACTTGGAATCTCCGGCTATCCGACGCTCATATTTGACCACTGCAACTGGGGCGACGAACTTGACGACTTACGGTCTATCGCCGTTGGGCTTACACTGACCCTGCCTGACTTCTTCCACCGTGCTGCAAATGATCCCGATATGCCGGGCGACTACTGGGAAATACGCCATGCACTCGACGCGCACGGATAACCATCGCATGCACCGGAGCGGCGGTGGTCAATCTTTCTGTTTGCTTGCAAGTCTTTCGCCGCCGCCCGGTGATGCGTACCGTTATCCGACTGAGCCGCGGACATTTGCTGCCCGCCTCGCGCCCTGCGGGGCACAACCTAAGCACGACCAATAGCGATTTGCCCCCAACGCTCGATCAATACTCAAATCCAGACTGCCCTGCGGGGCATCAACCGACGCCCGAATTCCAGTGCTCATTCAATGCTGACGTGCCGGATGCACTGCGTGGCACAACCAACGCCTGTCTTTGGTTGCTCGATTTAATGCCGCCCACCGAAACTTGCTTGACCAACCACTCTTTGTTACGATTTCAACACGGTGATTGTCACCCACGGGGACGAAGTCCGCGCTGACGGACCGCATCGTAATGGTGTTTTGCGGATAACCATTGCATGCACCGGAGTGGCGGCCGCACACTTTTCTCTCTGCTTGCACGTCAAATCCCGCCACCTCGGTGATGCATACCGTTATCCCACTAGGTGCGCGGTCTCTCCGCTTCAATGCCGAACGTTCGATCGTTTGCTACCCCACCCATCGAGACTCGTTACGTCGGATCGCTTGCTTGGTCACTCCTTCTCCGATCGTGCTGATCGCTCGCTGACTCTATCTCCGCTGTGCCCCGGCCCAAACTCCGCTTCAACGCTTGATCCTTTACTTGCACGAAGGTCGCGACGACTCGATTCGCCGCTAGCCTGCTTTTCCGCTTCAACGCTTAGCTGTGCGACTCGAATCCACGCGACCTAAAACCGCTTCACCAGCTTCTGGATTGTGTACTTGCACGTTTTTCCCCGCTTCACCTCCCCCAAGCGAACGGAATGTCGCCGATGGGATTTTTTCCCACTTCTTTAAGGCATCCCATCGCCGACATACCGTTCGCTTGCTGACCGCTACTTTGCTAGCACCGGCCGCCATCCCGCTGCTTGCCTTTGCGCTGATCCCGACGCTACACTCTAGCCTGTGCACCAACGCTCCATCCAGCATGGCGACGTCCCGTCGTTCTTTTCCAACGCATTGATCATGCTCGATTCAATGCAAAGGGATAACCAAAGGATGCACCGGAGTGGGGCTTGCGGCCGTTTCCTGATGGTTACTTTTTCCGTCCCCACCCGGTGATCCTAGACGTTATCCGACCGAGAGCACCCGGTTTACGCTTTACGCTTCAATCAAACACAAGATGCAAATTCAGGATTGAATGTTCCGCCAGAACTCCGGTTCCAAGGATTTGAATTTTTCCTAACCTCGAACGACTAAGATGATTCTAAAACTTCCCTCGAATTCAACCTGCACTCCCTCCCCATAATCGCGGATAACCATGCGATGTTGACGGTGTGGCGGCAACGCTGTGTCCTCTGCTTGCAAGTCTTCTCTCGCCACCCGCAAATCGCTACCGTTATCCGACTGATCCTTAAGGCCACAACCCTCTCTTGAAAGACCAACGAAATGAACGCATTGTTGATGCCTGCCAATCCAACTGAAAGTCACGCCGCGAAGCACCGAGCTTGGTGGTGGCCTTGCCTCGCTTCGATTTCCGCGGTCTTCGCCTTCATCTTCATGGTGACCGGCTTGCAGCTTCCGATACCGGCTAGCACGGACGTTGTCGTTCCAGGGCTCCACATTGCCTGGGCCATATTTGATACGCCGCCTAACTTCGACTTCACATACCTTGCGTTGCAAGGACTGCTTTATGGAATTGCTCTTTCATATGCCAACCGTCTTGGACGGCTCACTACTGGCTTTTGCGCCGTCTCGGCTTTTCACTTTACCTGTTTCCTGACGTGCTCCAGCATTGCCGCTTCTATCCGCAACTGGATTTGAAGGTCCGTCCAGGGAAACGGATAACCATTGCATGCACCGGAGTGGCGGCCGCACGCTTTTCTCTCTGCTTGCACGTCAAATCCCGCCACCTCGGTGATGCATACCGTTATCCGACTGAGCCGCGGACATTTGCTGCCCGCCTCGCGCCCTGCGGGGCATAACAACGCACGACCATTACCGCTTTGCCCCCATTGCTCGACCTACACCGAAGTGCCGACCGCCCTGCGGGGCACCAACCGACGCCTGAATTGCAAAGCTCGACCAAACCCGAAGAGCCGGATGCACTGCGTGGCATCAACCAACGCCTGCCATCGGGCTCTCGATTTAATGCTGCCTGCCGAAACTTGCCTTGCCGGCCGCTCTTTGTTACGATTTCCAAACGGTGATGGCCACCCACGGGGACGAAGTCCGCGCCGACGGACCGTATCGCGATGGTGTATTGCGGATAACCATTGCATGCACCGGAGTGGCGGCCGCACGCTTTTCTCTCTGCTTGCACGTCAACTCCCGCCACCTCGGTGATGCATACCGTTATCCGACTGGGCCGCGGACACTTGCTGCCCGCCTCGCGCCCTGCGGGGCACACCCAACGCACGATCAACACTGCCTTGCCCCCAACGCTCGACCACCATCCAAATGCAGACTGCCCTGCGGGGCATCAACCGACGCTCGAACTCCAATGCTCAATCAATGCCGACGTGCCGGATGCACTGCGTGGCACAACCAACGCCTATCTCTGGACACTCGATATACTGCTGCTCGCCGAAACTTGCTTGAACGACCACTCTTTGCTACGATCTTAACATGGTGATGGTCACCCACGGGAACGAAGTCCGCGCCGACGGACCGCATCGCAACGGTGTATTGCGG
>NZ_LWSK01000167.1 GCF_001642955.1 Rubripirellula obstinata
CGGCTACGCCGCGAAACCGAGCCAGAGAATTGATGTGGGGCCGCCATCCGGGTGCTCGCGCACCCGGCAGGGAGCTGCCGGCCCTCCGGGCCTATTGCGCAGTAACTGATGCGACGTCCCGAGCGAAAGGCGACTATTAAAAGTCGCATGTTCCAAACCGTGTTTTCCGGGACGAAAACTCTTCATGGCGGTGGGCGCAGCACCCGGCACTGAGCTTTCACCGCTCCGCGGCTAGATCGGCTGATTTTCTCAGCATTCATGGCGTTTGTAAGCCCGACGTTCGCGTAGTAAGCGGTCGGGCCTGCCGCCATCCCGAGGCCTTAAGGCCAGGGGCTCACTACCGCTTTTCGGACATCGCGCTGCGTAGGTGATCAAAACTTCTTTTGCGGATAGACTTTGGACTGTTGATGATCCAGTTCTCTCTGTGGAACCTGTTTGATGAAAAAGAAACTTACGTTCGTTGCCGTTTTGGCTTCGCTGCTTACTTTTCACGCCACGCCCTCGCATTCGAAGGAATCACCAGCCATCGCTGATTCACCCCTGCTATCGCCCTGGACCGGACCTCGCGGCGGAGTTCCGCCCTGGACTTTGGTGAGGACCGCTGAATTTGTGGACGCTTTTGATGTCGCGATCGCACGAGCCGACGCGGACATCGAAGCCATCGCCAACCAAACTGAACCGGCGACTTTTGAAAACACGATTGAATCACTCGAACGGGCTGGCGAAGATTTACAACGGTTGCAATCCATCTTCTTTGTGCATTCATCCAACCTGAATCTCGGGCCGCTGCCTGACATCGAAAAGTCGGTCGTGCCAAAGTTGTCCGAACACGAAGACCGGACTTACCAAAACAGCAAACTGTTCGCTCGAATCGAAGCCATCGCCACCAGTGACGCGATGACCGACGGCACGTTCTCGCTGGCTCAAAAGCGATTGGCAAAAGACTTGCACGAAACGTTTGTTCGCCAGGGTGCCAAGCTGGACGGCAGCCAGAAAATTCGACTGTCCCAGATCAACACACGACTCGCTCGACTGTTCACTGATTTCAGTCAAAACGTATTGGAAGATGAAAAAGGTTACGTGACCTGGATCGATGACGAGGCTGAATTGGCTGGTTTGTCCGACAGTTTGATTGACGCGATGCGAAGTGCCGCAGTCGAACGCGACGAAAAGAATGGCAAGTGGGCGATCACCAATACGCGTTCGTCGATGGATCCGTTTTTGACCTACTCGGCCAACCGACCGCTACGTGAAAAGGTCTGGCGAAACTATTACAGCCGAGGCGACAACGGGGATAAGCACGACAACAACGCGATCATTTCAGAAATCCTGAAACTGCGTGCCGCTCGTGCCAAACTACTTGGCTATGAAACTCATGCCCATTGGCGAATGGAACCCACGATGGCCAAGGATCCGTCGGCTGCGATGGATTTGATGTTGAAGGTGTGGCCCAAGGCGGTTGCCCGAGTCCGTGAAGAGGTCGCCGATATGCAGGCGATTGCGGATGAAGAGGGTGCCGATTTGACCATCGAACCCTGGGATTATCGCTACTACGCCGAAAAGGTTCGTAAAGCAAAGTACGACTTGGATCTGGCCGAAGTTAAACCGTACCTGCAACTCGACAAGCTAACCGAAGGGATGATGTGGTGCGCGGGCGAATTGTATGGCATGCAGTTTGAACAGTTGTCTGGCATTCCCGTTTTCCATCCTGACGTGACGGTTTGGGAAGTCACCGGACGCGACGGCAAGTTTGTGGGGCTGTGGTATTTGGATCCGTACGCTCGCGAAGGCAAACGTAGCGGTGCTTGGATGACCGACTATCGCGAGCAAAACAAACTGGATGGCGAGGTTCGTCCGATCGTTTCCAACAATTCAAACTTTGTCAAAGCCGGTGAAGGCGAAGTGACATTGATTTCTTGGGACGATGCGACGACGTTGTTTCACGAATTCGGACACGCGTTGCATAGTCTGTGTTCGGATGTGAAATACCGTTCACAGTCGGGCACGAACGTGGCTCGCGATTACGTCGAATTTCCGTCGCAGGTCAACGAGCATTGGCTGTCAACACCCGAAGTGCTGTCCAAATTCTGCCTGCATTACGAAACAGGCGAACCGATGCCGAAGGATTTGATCGCGAAGATCGAAAAGGCGGCAACGTTCAATCAGGGCTTCGGAACGACCGAGTATCTGGCCAGTGCGTTGATCGACATGAAGCTGCACTTGGCCGGTGACGCCGACATTGACCCGGACAAGTTCGAACGAGAAACGCTGGTAGAACTAGGGATGCCATCGGAGATTCCGATGCGTCACCGAACGCCACAGTTTTCACACATCTTTAGCAGCGATTCGTATTCCGCCGGTTACTACAGCTACCTATGGGCCGATGCTTTGACGGCGGATGCAGCCGAACGGTTTGAGGAAGCGGGCAGTTTCTTTGATCCAGAAGTGACCAAGAGTCTGTACGAAAACGTGATGAGCGTCGGTGATACGATCGACCCGGCCGACGGATTCCGCAATTTCCGAGGTCGCGATGTCGATACGAAGGCGTTGTTGAGAAAACGCGGCTTTCCGATCGACTGAATCTGAAACGGTCTACATCTTCGCTCGCCCTCGATGACAATTGGTTTGAATGTACCTCTTTGAAAATCCCGTCTTGCAACGCGAGTTGCTGGTCAACCTGCGTACTCGGCGGGCTTTTCTGTTATTGGCGGTCTATCAAGTTTTGTTGGCCGCGGTTGTCTTGCTGGCTTGGCCGACCGATGAACGATTGGATTTGACCGTCAGTCCTCCGTCGGCCAAGAAGCTGGTCAACCTGTTCTTTCTGGGGCAGTATGTCATCGCATCGTTGATGGCTCCCAGTTTTGCGGCGGGAACGATCACGGGCGAGAAAGAACGGCGGACGTTCGAGATGCTGCTTGCCAGTCCACTGCGGCCGGCCGCGATCGTGATCGGCAAGATGGTTGCCTCGCTGACACACCTGGGCATGCTGATCCTGGCATCGCTGCCGATCATCGTGTTGTGCTTGCCGCTGGGCGGTGTCAGCGTCTATGAGGTCTTGGCGGCGTACTTGGGTTTGATCGTTTCAGTGATTCTGTTTGGGGCGATCGGAGTTTTTTGCAGCAGCTATTTTTCGCGGACCAGTAGTTCACTGGTTGTTAGCTATCTGATCATCTTGCCGATGGTGATGGGCAGCGTGATGACGTGGCGGGCGCTGGAAGGCGATGGTGAGTTGCGGTTGAAGGTGGCGCTGTTGATCGTGCCCGCCTTCTTTTTGTCCGCGGTGATTTTGATGTGTGCTGCGGCGGCCGGTCGGATGCTGTATCCGCCCGACATGGGCAGCGAAGGCAAGGAAGTGGTCGATTTGGAACGCGAAGCCGAACAAGCCGTCGGTTTGGTGATCCAGCCGGACCAGTTTCCCGATCGATTGTTCGCTCCGCCAAAGAAGAAAGAACTGATGCTGGACGGAACCAATCCCGTCTACGACAAAGAACTGCACAGCGAGATTTTCAGCCAGGGCACTCTGATGCTAAGGCTAGTAATTCAGATCAGCATGCTGCTGGCGATTCCGTTGATGGGAGTCTTCCTGTTTTGGCAGATCGAGCGCTGTGCCTGGTTCTCGGTTTACGTGATCGTGTTCAACATGCTGGTCGGCCCCGTCTTTTTGGCGGGCAGCATGACCAGCGAACGGGAACGACAAACGCTTGATCTATTGCTGACGACGACTTTGACGCCTTGGCAAATTCTATGGGGCAAGTTTGTCGTCGGGTTTCGCATTTCAGCCGTGTTGACCGGTTTTTTATTGTGGCCGCTGCTACTGGGCACCGCACTGAATTCCAGTTTTTGGACCAATTGGATCGCCGTGATCCTGTTTTTCGCAGTCGTCGTGATGGTTTGTCTGGTCAACGCGACGGTTGCCCAGGCGTGTTCGCTTTTTGCAAGGAAAACGTCGATCGCCTTGATGAGTACCTATGTGATCCTGCTGCTGCTTTACGTCGTCCCGCCATCGATCGTCTCGTTGATGCAGATTCTAAACTTCCAACCCGACTCGATCGCAATCGGTCAATGGTTTGGATTCAGCAGCCCCTTTTCCGCGTTGTTTGCGATCCCGCTCGACCAAAACCTCAGCCGATCGGCCGATGAGGCCTTGGCCAATCCAGGGAACCTGCAAATCGTCGTTGGTTACTTCGTCTTCAGCCTTTTCCTGGTTTCCGGGTGCGTCGCAGCAATGGTGTTGCGATTGAAAGCACGCCGCGGGCTGTCCGAGTAAAAAGTAAAAGTAGGACGAGTAAACGTAGGCCGGAACAAGGCTTTGCGCAGTTCCGGCAATCCAATGCAATTGCCGGAACTGCGCAAAGCCTTGTTCCGGCCTACGGCTTCGACGTCGATCTCGCCACTACTCGGCTGCGTTGGCGAAATCACCGGCGATTGCGACCACCAATTTGTCGGGCACGATGTACTTTTGGATCGCGGCGTTGACCGATTCGACGGTTGCGGCTTGAATCTGTTCTTCGTGCTTGACGTGGTAGGCCATCGTTCGTTCGTTGAACATCGAACTTAGCAACTCGCCTGCCATCGCAGCGTCGCTGGAACGGCGGACTTTGGCGGCTTGCAAGTAAGCAGTCTTGGCTTCGGACAGTTCCTCCGCCGTGATGCCCTTGTCTCGGATCAACTCGATTTCTTCCATCATCACTTCCATCAACCGGTCTTTGTTGCCCGGATTGGTGATCGCATAAAGAATGAAATCGACTCGGTTGTCTTTGGTTCGCGGCGAAACACTGCTGCGAACGGTGTAGGACAAACCTTCCTGTTGCCGAACTCGGTTCCCCAAGCGACTGCTCAGCGAACCGCCGCCGAGAATGTAATTGCCCAAAACCAGCGAGGCGTATTCGGGACTGTCGTCGGCCAACGCGTATTGCTGGCTGCTAAACATGAACGCGTTCGCCTTGTCTGGCGTTTCGATCAAAGCGGTCTGACCGTCAATCTCTGGATGCGGATTTCGATCAACACGCACGTAAGCAATCTCGGTATCGAAGTCAGACAATTGCTCCTTAATCAACTGCTTGGTTTCCTCCAGATCGAAGTCACCGACCATCGCCAGTTCGCCTTTCTGGTTGCTCAGGAAATCATCGTGCAGTGATTCAATCTGATCGACTGCGACTGCTTCGTACATCGCAATCTCTTCGTCGATCGTTTTGACGTAACGGATATCGTCTGGTTGGTAGGGCGACAGGATCCGGTTGACTTCACGCGGAGCCAGGGCCTGCGGTTCGGTCGTGCTTTTCTGCAAGCTGGTCACAATTTGCCGCTTTATGACCGCCAGCTCTTCGGCGTCGAAACGAGGATTGCGGATCACGTCGCCGACCAGTGAGATGACTTCGGGTAGAAATTCACGTTTCGTTTTGACTCGCAATTGCAGCAGCCCGATCGTCGAATTGATCGACAATTCCGCTCGCAAACGGGTCAGTTCGTCTTGCAGTTCGGTGTAGTCCAGTTTGTCGGTACCGCGAGACATCAGCATGCCCATCAATTCAACAGCTCCGATCTTGTCTTTTAGCGTGTCGCCGGTTCCAAAACGCAGCGTCAGCAACATGGACACCGTCTCGCCGCGAGTTTTCTTGGGCATCAGGGCGTATTCGATCCCGCCGACTAACGTGCCACGCTCGGTACGCTCTTCAATCGCCATCGGCAGCGGCTCGAACACTTCGCCGGCCGCCATCGCTTCGCGTCCTTTGTAATCCTTCAAGACCGAACGCAAATCCGGAGCTTCCGGAATGGTCGCTCGCACGGATTCTTCGCTCGGCAAGAATCGGCCCAGCGTGCGGTTGTTTTGCGTGAAGTACTTTTCGGCAACGCGTTGGACGTCTTCGACCGTCAAGGCTTCGATTGCGTCGCGGAACAGGAAATACAATCGCCAGTCGCCTTGTGCGGCCCAGTCGCTAAGCGAAACGGCAAGTTTGCCGGTGTCGGCGGATTCCAATTCACGAGCCTTCAAGATTTGCTGAACGGCGCGGTTGAGTTCCTTTTCCGTGATGGGTTCTTCGGCGAACGATTGCTCCATCAATTCCAGCAACGTGCTCTCGGCCACGTCCAACGGCGCGTCCACGGGGACTTCGGCGATCGACATGAACAAACCAGGTTCAGCGAAAGCGTAGGCAAGTGCGTAGGTGTTGGACGCGATCTTGGTTTCGACCATTTTCCGATACAAACGTCCGCTCGGTTCGTCACCCAGGATATAGACGAGTGCTTTGGCGGCGGCAAAATCGGGATGGCTGCTGGCTGGGATGTGATAAGCGGTGCCAACCAATTGCACTTCACCGACACGTCGCAGCGTCACCGTTCGCTCACCATCTTGGGCCGGTTCGGTGGTGTAGGTGGGATCGATCGGCGTATCAGGTTTCTTCAGCGCCCCAAAGTACTTTTGCAAATGCGACAACGCTTCTTCGGGTTCAAACTTGCCCGCCACGATCACCATCACGTTATCGGGCCGGTAGAACTTTTTGTAGAACTGACGCAGCTTGACCACTGGCACACGTTCGATGTCGCTGCGGTTACCGATCGTTGATTGGCCGTAGTTGTGCCAATCGTAGGCAGCCGATTGCATCCGTTGCATCAAGACGCGGATGGGCGAATTTTCGCCTCTTTCAAATTCGTTGCGGACGACCGTCATCTCGCTTTCCAGGTCTTCGCCCTTGATGTTACTGTTGACCAGGCGGTCGGCTTCCAATCGAATCGCGAATTCTAAGTTATCGCCGCTCGCTGGCAGAGTTTCGTAGTAATTGGTGCGATCCATCCAAGTCGTACCGTTCATCGAATTGCCCGCACCACGATCCTTCAACACCTTGGGAATGTCCGGATGCATCGGCGTGCCTTTGAACAGCATGTGTTCCAAAAGGTGCGCCATCCCGGCTTCGCCGTACCCTTCGTGACGCGATCCCACAAAGATTGTCATGTTGACGGTGACTGTTTCCTTGCTGGCGTCGGGAAACAACAATACGTTGACGCCGTTTTCGAGTTCGTACTGCGAGATGCCCTCGATGTCGCGAATTTTCTTGGGTAGATCTGACACAGCGGTTCCTTGGGAAGCATTCGCATCGGCATTGTCGGCTGACGCTCGAATCGTGAAGGCAAACATCGACGATGCGAGCAACGCACTCACCGTAAGAAATTTGTGCGAGGATAGAATCATGTTGAAGGCCACAGTCATACTCCATTGATTTGATGGCGGTCTTGAAAGTCGGTCAGTGTTAAATTGTACCGAGTTCGTCCACCATTTTTAGGATGGGCAATTTATTTGTGAGCCGCTGGCGGTCAGGGTCCAGAGTTGGTCAGGGGCCGCAGGCGGTCAGGGGCCGGGGATTTTCGTTGGCCCGGCCGCTTACGCGTCGCGGCTCACATTCGCTTTGACGCCAAAGGAATGATTGATCATGTCTGAATCATGGACCACCGTCGCTGAATCCGTTGCGATTGACGAAGGCAAAGCGATCGAGGTCGTTGCCTCGGTCGATGGCACGCAGCAGGTGATCGCGATTTTTCGCCTTGATGGAATACTGCATGCGATTGACGGCATGTGTGCTCATCAGGGCGGGCCGATCGCCGAAGGCAACGTCCAATCAGGTTGCGTTACCTGTCCATGGCACGGTTGGCAGTACGAAGTCGCGACCGGAATCGAAATGATTCATCGCAAACCGCTGCAACGAATTTTTCAGGTTCGCGAGCGTGATGGCGTCGTGCAGTTGCAAACTTCTTGAGATTGCAAATTGCTTCTTGCAGTTTCGTTGGCATTGATTCGTGTCAACGTTTCAAAATGCTGGCTCACACGTTTGGCGCGGATGCGCACCGGAGCAGCTTATACCGACTAGCACCGTTTGCAGCATGCAACGACACGTGTGCCGTTTATGGGTGTCGATCCGCGAGCGAGGAAAGATCAGAACGCAGGGCGCACCAAAGCTTTCTTACTGCTTTGCTTTCAATCGCGACGATACGTCTTCTGTAGCAGCAGGGATTCGATCGCAAGCGTCGGGCTTTGATCGAATCCCCCCCTCCCTTCTGCTAACCACTGATCCGCGTCAACGATGCGAACAAGATCAGTGGCTGATGCGAGTTGGAGGGTCGGTGCGGTTTTGCAAGTTGGTCCTGAAACCACGAAACCCTCGTCGCTGATAGAAACCACCCTTCTATCAGCCAATGACGACGCGTTTCGCACTTGCCGAACTGCCACCGGTCCTTCAACAACGCACTGGCCAGAGCAACAGTCAGCTCTGGCCTTCAGCGATCCCGACGATGCCTCCCCAATGCATCTGAACCATGACGGCTGGACGACGCCAACCCTCCCTCCCCCCTGCAAACCCTTCCCAATAAAGCGGGTCTCCCATGGCAAAAAAAGATACCTTCCGAATCGTTACACGTGGCACCGACGGTAACCTTCTGATTCGCGATTATATGAGTTGTGATCCCATCATCGATTCGCATCAACAAATCGGAACAGACGATTGTAGTACCGATCTTGAACTCCGCGGCATGCCGGTGTTTCGCGGCTTGATCGGACCAATGCCAGAAGGCAAAACGGTCGTCCGCTACGAATCGCCTGAGGTATTTGAATCGCTGACGAAGGAATGGGGAGCCGCCAAGCCACGGCGAAGAACGCGACGTCCGTCGAAAAAGCAAGTCGAAGCAGCCGCCACAGTTTCGTAGACGCTACAGTCGAACCGGTCGGGCGTTCATCACTTGGCTGACAATTTGAATGCCAAGGATGCCGTAGTAAAAATACTGGAAGAACCCGTAAAACGGTTCGGCGCTGCCTAGTTGCAGCCCGCGCACCAGTCCAGCGATCGGCAACAGCGTCACGACGACGGTTGCCGCGGCGCAGATCGCGAATCGCTTGGTCGTCAGCATCGAAAAAGTTGCCGCGATTGGGACTGACAGTGCAAACCAGTACATCGCTGCCAACAATCCGCTGCTCCAGTTGCCGGTGACGGCGGAATAGAGAATCGAAAAAACGGACAGCCCAAGCGAAGCTGCTAAAATGTTCGACGCCCAGAATTCTTTTCGCGTCAGCAGATGGCGACCGAAGGCATGAAAACGCAGAAACGTGTTGAACAGTGGCGTGGCGACCCATGACATGACTGCGAACAGCACGTACGCGATGATGATCGGTGTAACAAACGGCCGTATCGCGGGTACCGAATCAGCGACGCTGTTTAAGACTTGGACCAGAATCCATGCGCCAAAGATCAGCATCATGCCGGCTTTCTGGCCTAGGCGGCTGATCCAAACGTAGTAACGGTAAACGCCGCGAAAGATTATGCTGCGACTGTTCAGGGCGTTCATCATGCCGTCGCGAGCGAATTCGTTGGACGGGTTCAGACGCAATGCTTCGCGAAACGCAACTTGCGCTTCCTTGTGCCGGCCCGCGTTCAGCAGCGTGTGACCGTGCGCGGCATGAGAGCCCGCGTTATCCGGATCGCGGGCCAGTGTTTGCGCGGACGAAATCATCGCTTCATCGGTGCGGCCCAAACGTTCCAAGGCCATCGAACGAAGGTTTCCGCAATCGATGTTTTCCGGGTTAACCGACAAACCCGCCGTGGCTGATTTGAGAGCAGCGTTATAGTTGCCTTTCATCAAATACATCTGAGCCTGCAAGCCGTAGTATTCCGCGGTTTCAGGATCCAAACGAATCGCTTCTTCGATCGAATCGAGTGCGTAGTCGGTTTGGCCTCGCGCGTCCCAGACCAATGTCAAGACATAGTGCGTGTACGGTTCGTCCGGCGCACCCGCGACGGCTTTCTTTGCAGCATCGGTGGCTTCTTCGAGTCGAGATTTATCGACCAGCAAACAGATCGCCAAAAACGCCTGCAGTTGGCTGTCGTCGGGATCCTCGGTCAACGAACGACGAATCTCGCGTTCGGCTAACTCGAAACGCGATTGCGAAATCAGCAGTTGGATCTTGGCGTAGGGATCATGCATGGTGTGTGAAGTAAGGGGCTTTCAACCTCTCCCTTGAATGTGTCGTGCAATTTTTTCGGTTTCTTTTCGCGTCGCCTAAACGATGTTTCACCTCTCCCATCCCGCGATCATAACGCTGGTGAATAGTCCCAGCGGGACGGAAGCTCTTTGCCGGGGATGTAAATCCCCGGATGGCAGCTCTATATCTCACCAATTCTCTGTAACCAATTCTCTGGCTCGGTTTCGCGGCTATGCCGCGAAACCG
>NZ_LWSK01000168.1 GCF_001642955.1 Rubripirellula obstinata
ATGCCCACGCGGCTACGTGCGGTCGGAACAATAAGAGGCGTAGCGAAACTCGCCAAGAGTTTCGGCAACTCGCCAAACCGAAAGTCTTGGCGACTTTCGCTACCAATTTTCCCGCCAGGGTTCAGTCTAACGCCGCGACGGGTTTCTAAACTGTTTAACCGCGTGGGCATCGCCCCGCGCGTTCGGGCGCGACGCGCTGGGCGATGCCCACGCGGCTACGTGCGGTCGGAACAATAAGAGGCGTAGCGAAACTCGCCAAGAGTTTCGGCAACTCGCCAAACCGAAAGTCTTGGCGACTTTCGCTACCAATTTTCCCGCCAGGGTTCAGTCCAACGCCGCGACGGGTTTCTAAACTGTTTAACCGCGTGGGCATCGCCCCGCGCGTTCGGGCGCGTACGACGCGCGGAGCGATGCCTGGCCTGATGAAAATGTGTCGTTGTTAACTTCTGGCGACCGTTGAAAGTAGGCCGTAGCGAGCCATAGCGAGTTACGGCGTTGCGCACATTGCCGTAACTCGCTTTGGCTCGCTACGGCCTACTGCTGGCGATCAGGGAAATGTGCTGTTGCCACCGGGGACCAAAACTCTTCACGGCGTTGGACTGAACCCTGGCGGGATCAGCTACGTTTTTAGACAGTTTTTAAGTGTCAATCAAATCTTTGGGGTCCAGGATTGGCAAGTCGTTTTCTTCGGTCTCTTGCACTTCACGCCACGGTTTGTCTTCTAGGTAAGCGTCCAGCTCTTCTTGCAATTGTTTGAGTTGATCGTGCTCTTCGTCGGTTGCCAATTCGACGGCTTTCTGACTCCACTCTCGGGCCTTCTCAAAGTCACCCGACTCCGCGTACGCGGCCGCAAGCGTGCTGAGAATATGGGGTGCTTCGTACTTCGTTAGCGAAGCGGACATCTCGGCAAGTTCCAGTGCTCGGGTGCCATTGCGGACGGCATCGTTGGGGGACGTTGATAGGACCCATGCCAAGTTGTTGTACAAGCCGGATGCTTCGTCGATTTGCGTTTGAGTTGAATTTTCAGCATCCACTTTGCCCAGCGCCGAAATCGCGCTCTCGTAGTCTGCGATCGCTGCGGCGTGATCACCGACGCTCAAGTAAGCATCGCCTCGCGATCGCAAGGCGGCGACATTTTCAGGTTCTTTTTGCAGCAAGCTGGTCAGCAATTCGATCGCTTTGCGTGGCCGTTTGTCGATGGAATACAGCGACGCTAATCGCATGCGACGGAACAGATTGTCAGGTTCGCGATCGACCAGCAGCTTGGCATCGTTGATCGCATCAGCCATTCGGTTTTCTTTGAGCGCGATTTGCAAACGCAGTTCAATACCTTGGTCTGCACCCATGATTTGAGGTGCGATTGCGGCGGCAGCACGGAAGTCTGCTTTGGCGGCTTTGACGTCATCACGATCCAGTGCAACCGTCGCTCGCAGCAACAATGTTCGCGGATCCTTGGGAGCCATTGCGATCGCTTTGTCCAAATCCGACATCGCTTTCTCAGCTTCGCCATCGGCTTGGTACAACACCGCGCGCAGGCGATACATTCCTTCGCTTGGCTGTGCCGAAAGCGTTCGCGTGATCAGCGTGATTGCATCTTTGACTCGTTCCAGTTCAATCAACTTATTGATCGCAGCCTGCGCGACGACAAGATTGGTGGGGTCCAATTCAAGCACCGAATCCAGATCCTCGACCGCTCCGGAAATGTCGCCGGTTTGCAATCGAAGTTGAGCACGAAGTTGAAGGGCTTCCTTGTTTTTAGAATCCGCTTTGATGGCCGCATCCAAATCTTCCAAACGCGATGGTTGATCGTCACGCGTTAGGGCACGCAGAACTAGAGCGGAACTGAGTTCGGTTGGTTCGTCGGCGAGTAACTTGATCGCGTTGGTGGTCGCTTGATAGATGGCGTCCTTGTCGCCGCCGCCCATCAGGTTCAAACGCGCGATCAGCAAGAAGCCTTCGACCAATTCGGGGTCGTTCTCAACGGCTTGCGTTAGAACTTCCAGCGCCTCGTCGCGAACGGCCAACTTTTGTCGGCCGGGTGCAGCCGGGATCTTGGCGGCGATCTTTTGTGCTCGCTGCAGCAACACCGAGCCCAGCATCTTCTTGGCGAATGATTCGTTTTCGCCGTCGAGTCCCTTCGTAATCGCGGATTCCAACAGGGCCGCGGTCGCTTCAAGCTCTTCGTCGCTCTCGGCATCGATTCGCTTGACGATCGCTTCTTCCAGGTCCGATTGCCCTTCACCTACTTTTGGGCCTGCTTCTGGGTCCACTTCCGAGCCTACTTCTGGCAACGCATCGGTGTCTGGCTCTGCCTGAACTTCCGCTGGCTCAACTTCCTGAACACCCAATTCCTGAGCGAGGCATGGCGTGAAAGCAACACAACAGGCCAGAGGAAAGGCCAGGGAAAAGATCAGTGCGTGAAGCTGGGAAAATCGAAAACGGTCGAGTGCAAGCATGGGGGGTCCGTCATGAAGGTGAAACGAGTCACCAGCATTATGACGGGATGTTCACCCCGGGCGTAGGCCGATAGCGACCACTTTTAGCCGTTTAAGAGATTTTTTGAGCCGTACAAGGAATTGTCCCGAGATAACTGCATAAGATTTGGTGGAATCTAATCCCGGGAAGCTTTTTCGGGAAAGTTCCTAAGCGTGAATCTCTTGTTCTTTGCGTGCCGTCTTCAGCTCTCCGCGAAGCGTTTCGTTCTCGGATTGCAACCGTTCCAGTTGGCCCAGGACATGATTGAAGTCGCCAGCGACATCCTGCCAAAAGTCGCCCGTGCGAAATTTGACGGAGCTGGCGGGTTGGTCATTTGCCAACTTTGCCAGTTCGGTGCGAAGACGATACATCGGACCAGCGAATCGATTGCTCAGTTTCAGCGTGTCTCGCAGGAACACAGGCAACAGCAAAATCATGACGGCCAAAATTGGCAACTGATTGACCAGACCGTCTTCCAAGGCAACGCCAATCGACTCGGTTCCGGCCGCCAATAACATCTGGACCATGATCCCGATCGTCAGCAAGCAAACCAGGAACGCGATCCAGTGCAGCAGCACTCGGCCGGCGACAGACCATTGGACTTTGGGGTCAACGAGAAGTCGTGAACGTTGATGCATGACAATGCTTTGGAAACGGAGCGGAAGTTAGAATTTGGAAAGCGATGGAAACCTTTTGAATTCGAGAAGTCGCAGTGCGGATCTCGATGGCTTCTAAAGAGAACCTAGCTTGCGACGATTGGCAGTTTCACAACAAGACCCGATCCAGAGCAGTCGTTTTGACTAAATCTGTCTCGGCTGATCGTCAAAGTCATTGTCATCGATACCACCGCCCCGTGGTGAAAGGAATCCCGACTGTGCCGCTGCAGTGGGGCGTGGCACAGACGACCATTGTGCCGATCAATCCGGTTGTTGGACTCATGCCATCTCTTCGATCAAACCAACAAAGCTCTTTACGCAAACCGCAATTAAGAACCATGAACGATTGTTGGAAATCTGGATCACTCGCTTCGTTTTTTGTTGTGCTGCTAAGCGTCACGAGCGGATTGTCTGCGTTTGCGATTCATCCAACGTCACGCCGAAATCCGCCGGCAACGGAAAATCCAATCATCCGAGTCGCGAAGCAACCGCTCGATCGCAGCGGACGATTGTTCGGGATCGGTTGGGGCGACGGCTACCACGCATGCCACGGATCCGGACTTCGGCCAGGTGCAGATCTGCCGCCGGTGAGTTCGCATGCGACTCGCCGACGGATCACTCGGTATGGCAATACCTATTACGATCGGTTTGACAATCACAATCTGATCCATCCACGCGACTGCCAAACGGCCGGCTGTTCGGAACAGCGTTCGTGTGATGGGGATTCGTGTGACCAGTACTCGTATGATGAAACAAGTCCGTGGAATTTTAGCGACTTGAACTATGGCGATGACGCAGATCCATCGGCAAGCGTGCCATCAATCTTGGATGCCCCTGTGCGAGATTCTGTGCGAGATTCCGTGCGAGATTCCGTGCGAGATTTCGAGGCACTGGTAAAGGCATCGCCGAATAAAACCAGACTTAGCGAAACGGCAGCGTCCAACGTCGCGCATCCCATTCCTCGGCCGACTCACCTAGTCGAAAAAGAATTACCGCCGGCAAGTGAGCGCCCGGCCGAAGTCACCCGCAAGCCTTCGCGTTTGCCAACGGTCAGCACGAAACCCTGCCGAGTTGCAAAAGTGGATCCGGCCCCCGCACCGCTGGCCGAACAGCTTCCATCGCGAATCGCCGAAATACCCCAATGGGCAATCGACGAAGCCGAATCGGTCCAGCACAACCCGTTTGTTCGGTAGCCCGTCGCGTTAGGTAGGCCGGAACAAGGAGTTAGGTAGGCCGGAACAAGGAGTCTTCGACGCAGTTCCGGCAATCCGCGCTGGCACTGTCTGCCGGAACAGCGCCGAAGCGGCTCGTTACCGGCCTACGTCATTCTGCAGTCCGTCGTGTTACCCAACGCCGAGAAGGGGTTCCAAATCGTTTAACCGCGTGGGCATCGCCCCGCGCGTCCACGCGAAACGAAACACGCGAAACGAAACGCGCGGGGCGTTACCCACGCGGTTAAACGGACCAACACGTGTTTTCCGGGACCAAAACTCTTCGCGGCGTTGCGTGTTACCCATCGCTGCTCCGCTGCTTTTGCGTTCCACCCGAAAAGCAAACTAGCCGAGCCCTAGACGTCGTCTTCGCGCCGATGCGAGCCTGGACAATACTTCCGATTCTTGGAGGTTTTCTCCTGTACCGCCCATCAAACTCGATGCCAGACATTCTAGCCATGCAACGATCACTAGTACTGCTCAAACCCGATTGTGTCCAACGCGGCCTGATGGGGAAAATCATTTCGCGGTTCGAGGAAAAAGGCCTCGCCATCATCGCGATGAAGATGATCCAGGTCACGCCTGAACTGTCCAAACAGCACTACGCCGAACACGTTGAAAAACCGTTCTACGGGTCGCTGGAATCATTCATCACGTCGGCACCGGTCGTCGCGATCGCCGTCGAAGGACTGGAAGTGATCACCGTGATCCGAGAAATGCTGGGTGCCACCAGCGGCCTGAAAGCGTCGCCGGGCACGATCCGTGGCGATTACAGCGGCAGCCGACAAATGAACTTGGTCCACGCCAGCGATTCGGAAGAGTCCGCCAAGCGTGAGCTGGATCTCTACTTTGGCAAAGAAGAGTTTTGCGCGTTCGAGTCAGTCGCCAAAGATTTCCTGCGAGCGGCGGACGAGTGAAGGTAGCTGTTAGCGATTAGCTTTTAGCTTTTAGCTGTTAGCTTTTTGTTCTGCAGGATTAGGCGGCTTATCGGCGGCTTGCTTTTTCTTCGGCTCGAGCGGCTTTCAATGCGGCGGCTTCACGCGGCAGTTTGAATTCTGGACCCGACGGGAAGTACTGCACGTCGTCCTGCAAGTAATACGGACTCGGCAACGTTTGGCCGTTCAGGGACACTTGGCAACCTGTCGATGCAATGACGCAAAAGCCGGCGGCCAGAGCCAGCGCGACGCTAGTCGTTTTTCGAGATGTGTTTCCTTGGATGGTCATCGATTTGCCTTTTACTGTCCAAGCTCTGTTGGGGAGGTGCCCGTTGTCAGCGGACTCGAAGTCAGCGGACTGGTTGTCAGCGGGCCTGAAATCAGCGAAGTCGATTTCGCTACTTCAGCGCTGACCGCTATCACTCGTCACAAAGCGTATCGACCGGATAATCGTTTTATCTTCACACCAAATCTAAAAAAGCAGACCAAGCAGTCGAAGATCCAGTTTCACGGTTCAAAGCAGTTCACGTGCAACCAAAAAGTAGGCCGTAGCGAGCCATAGCGAGTTACGGCAGCACGCGATAACGCCGTATCTCAGAGACTTCTCGTCAACGAAACCTTGTAGGCCGTAGCGAGCCATAGCGAGTTACGGCAATGTGCCCACCGCCGTAACTCGCTATGGCTCGCTACGGCCTACTTTCAACAGTCGTGACAAGCTTATAACGACAGCCCAGCTCCACGCGGCCTACGTTTTCCCGAAACCTTACCCAGGCAAATCTCGTCGGAACTTGGGTTCCTCGCTATCGGGAAGATCGACCTCGTATTCCTCTTGGAAACGGCGGCGATCCACCGCATCGGCGTAATAACGCAGCCAAGTCTCGGTATCTTCGATGCATCGCCATTCCAGGAACTTGCCGGCGATCTCGACCTTCTTTTCGCAGCAAGGCAAGATGTCGCGATAGATGATTTTGTACAGATCGCGGTTCGACAGATGGTCCGTGCAACGCAAAACGACCTTTTCGGCGTACAAGCGATCGATCGTTTCGACCAATAACCGGTCCAACGTCTCGTCGTCGATCGCCTCGGGCGAAGGCAGCTCCAACACCGGCGTAAACCAACTGGCGATCGGAAGTGCCGGTGCTCGTTCCCAAGCCAGCATCGATGCCAAGTACTCGTTCTCAGTCCGCAAGGTCATGCGGCTGGTCGAAGTGTCGATTGATTCGTCGCGGTACGGTTCGAGCTCGTCGCGCAAGCGGGCATTGGCCAACATCAAATCGACTTCGTCGATCGCAGTTCGGCTAGTCTCGCTCATATCCATCAGTTACTCGCCTCGGGTCGGCTTTTGGGGAAGATCCAGCAAGTGGTGGAAGCGTTCCGCAATCACCACACATCCGATCCTATCCATTGGCCGCTTGGGCTCAACGTAGAATAGAGCGAAATCAGAGGTTTGAGATAATTTTCGTTCGTTACCGCACTCCCTGATCGTTACGAGCGGAACCTTTTATCACCCTGATAGCAATCCAGAGCCCAAAAAAGCTGGGTTTGCTGTCAATTCTCCAGCCGAAAACGACCGGTTTGGGTGGCCGCCGGGGCGAGGCAGGAAGCTCGCCGCAGAACACAGCCGACGTCGAACCCCTGGCTCAAACGACTCAGTTGATCCGCGTCCGAAATCGCTCCAAAACCGGCCAATTCCACCGCCTCGCTGTCCAGTTCTGACCGAATCAGCAAGCGATACCGGGACGACAATTCAGCCAATTCTCGAGCCACGACCATGTCCGCGTTCCAGGCCGGGAAGTCCTCTTCGCTGTCGTTATTCTCGCTGTCGCTGTTCTCGCTGTCGTTATTCTCTGCCTGCGTGTCGATTTGATCCTCATCGAATGCGTCATCCACCGCATCCGGCGACACGGCAGGAATCGGTTCGGTGATACCAGACCACAACACAATCGTCGCGTCTTCCGATGCGATCGCGGCAGCGGCCTGAATCGCCCGCGTCGCGTTTTGCCAGGTTTGTGGCGTCCCCTGTTCCAACACCGCCACGACCAAATCCGCTTGCCCGAGCGATGGCAGTTCAAGCGATGACAATTCGAGCGATGGCAATTCGCGCGATGGCAGTTCGGTCTCCGCCATTTCTGAATACTGTTCATCAATCCACCCGATCGCGCCAGCCAGGATCCGACGGACTCGGTTTTCTCGCTCCGGTGCAACCGACAACATCATCTGGACGCCCAGCAACCATCGTGTCTGTGACGCTGGCACTTCGCCTGCACTGCCGCTAACAAAACG
Organism: Rubripirellula obstinata; assembly: GCF_001642955.1. Classification (GTDB taxonomy): domain Bacteria; phylum Planctomycetota; class Planctomycetia; order Pirellulales; family Pirellulaceae; genus Rubripirellula; species Rubripirellula obstinata. The sequence continues at coordinate 7,561 of NZ_LWSK01000168.1, forward strand.
CTTTCGCGACGCTGAATCGACCAGCATCGGATAGATCCCGGTGCAGTCATGCGTTTCGTGATCAAAACCGAATCGTCCGCTGGCAATTGGCAACACAAAATCCGCATCGACCAGCAACCGATTGACGTAGATCGGGTCTGCACTTTCATCGGCCGCCAAGTATCGCACGTCGCGGCGAAGGTCTCCGTGATGGCGAACCACTTTGGACGATGGTCCCATTTCTTCGCTGATCATCGCGATCTGTTCATCGCTGGCTTCGTCCCAAAGCACCGCATCGATTTGCCCGACTTCGGTTTCGCCCAGTGCCAAAACCACGCCCGCGATCACGCGGCGAAGTTCAGGAACCGACGGATCAACCGCCAACACCACATGGTCGCCCGGCACGATCGAATCGGCGATCGATGGATAGTTGGTTGGATTGGCCAGGGCAGCCTGCACCTCCGTTTCGATCGCGTCAACGCTTTCGATTTGATCAGCGTCGTCCCGTTCCGACGGAAACGAAAGAACGGTCTCGCACGCGAGCGAAAATGTTGGGTTCAACTTGGAAGCATCACTCATAGGACTTGCAGGGAAAGCGGTGGCATTGTTGGTAGCAGGAGTTTCACGACACGGGACCAAGCACGCTAATCAACGCCGTGAAGGGTTTCTAAATTGTTTAACCGCGTGGGCATCGCCCCGCGCGTTCGCGCTAGCACGACGCGCGGGGCGATGCCCACGCGGTTAAACGAACTAACACGTATTTTCCGGGACCAAAACCCGTCACGGCGATGCACGTGGAACGAAAAAACGCAAATTGTAGGCCGTAACTCGCTACGCTCGCTACGGCCTACTCTCGGGCCTGCCGTAGATATGCGTGCCTGCACTCTCGCCACAGTTTACGCGGCATCTGCGATTGTGACACCGTGGACCGATCGAGTAATCACGCGTCTGTGTCGTTGTGAAAACTGTGTCGTCGTGAAAATTGTGTCTTCGTGAAAACCGGGGCCTGCCCTGGGCTGACGAAAATGTTTGCGTGGAGGGAAACTGGACGAGATTGGGGGTTTGTGGCTGACCGGCCTCGGTGTTGATTGCAAATTGCAAAATGAACATTGCAAAATGTCAATTGACCAGCAAATACCGCTTCCCAAGAATTTTCAGTTTGCAATGTTCATTTTGCAATTTGCAATGTTCGACTGGTTCGCGAATAACATCACCCACCGCATTTTCATCAGTCCAGGCCTGTCCTGCTTCAATCCGCCAACCTCGCACCTTCAATCGCGTTTGATCTGATGAATCACAATCGACTCGCACGGCTTTCAATCTCGCTAGCTTTGGCCGTCGTGATCGGCTGCGAAAAACCGGAAACGGTCGTGGACCTTGCTGATGATCCCATCACAGAAACGGTCCACCCCGCCGCGTATCGCACCACGGACGCCCAGCAGTTTCTAAAGACCGTCTTTGCCGGCTACCGCGCGGCGATGTCGTACCACGATCGAGGCCGCGTTCGCTTGACGACGACCGAGAACGGAAAACGGATCGAGCGGGTCGCACCGATGTCAATGTGGATGCAGAGTACCGACGTCGATTTGGTTGCCTACGACGTTCGCATCACGATCGAAAATTCGATCATGGAAGCCTGGGTGTCGGATCCCGCCAGCGACGACATGGATTCACAAGTGCTGCACATCCCGCTGCCGCTTCGCCGCGGCCGACCATCGTTGGACGCCGCGTTGACCGATCCGATCCTGGCCGGACGCTTGGGGTCCGGGATGGCTGGCCCGCCGCCTCAGTTGGAATGGCTGTTCGCCAAAGACCCGATGGCAAGACTGTTTCGCGGCGATCACCAGTTTCGTTTCCTCGCCGATCAGCGGATCGACGATCGGCTATGTCGCTGCGTCCAAGTCTTGGTGCCCGAAGATCGCACGCGATCGGAATATCGATTCTATATCGACGCACAGGACAACCTGGTCCGCCAAGTCGACCTGCCACCGATCACGTTGCCAGACGGTCAAGGCAAAACAAAACAAGCCACCATTCGCATCGAATTATCAGCCGCAAGCTTTCGTCCGCCATCGCGCCGCCGAGTCCGAAACGGATTCCCAAAATCGCCCCAAAAAGTGAAACGATTCGTCCCCGTCCCCCTGCCACCCCCCTCAAGATCCAACGAAGTCCCCGCCGAACTCCTCGATCAATGGAAAGCCCAAGTCCGCGACTACCAAGCCGAACTCCAACAAGCCCGCCTCTAGCGTGCAATCCAACTCAATCTTCCAAATCACACCGCGAGCCGTGACCGCGTAAGGAACTGTCCCGAAATAACTTCCCGGTTTTCCCGTAGCTGGGCCCGCCAGGGTTCAGTCGGGTACTGCTAATGATGGACTGTGAACTCCTAATGGACTGAAACCTGGCGGGAAGATTTGATTAGACGAAATCCCAACCCGAACGCGTAAGCGAGGGATT
>NZ_LWSK01000169.1 GCF_001642955.1 Rubripirellula obstinata
ATCGCCCCGCGCGTCCATGCGGGGCGAAACGCGCGGGGCGATGCCCACGCGGTTAAACGAACTAACCCGTATTTTCCAGGGACCAAAACTCTTCACGGCGTTGGACGGAAGCCCTCTGCCGGGGATTTACCGGCCTGTCGATCAAATAGCAGATCCAAATTTATAGTCGCCTTTTGCTCCGCAAAAGCAGCGTTTGTGGACGCATCTTTCGCGGCGCGAAAGGCGACTATCAGCAGAGCAGTCGTTGGCAAAAACTACCGCATCGGAACGTCTTCATCGATGCCAACATCCAATTCAGAATCGTCGATCATCGGCGAATAATCATCGCTGGGGTCGTACATGCCATCGTTCATTCCACCTCCGTTTTCAATGGTGAAGTCGTAGTTCCCTTCGCCGACCGATTCTTCCAACTGCATCATCGTTGCCGCGATCGTGGTCGCTGTATCGTAGGGACCGGAGATGAAGTGTGGCTTGCCGTCGTTGCCGAACAAGAATTCTGTTTCGCAAAGCGAAGCGTCGATGTCATTCCAAATAGGCATCGTCTTTAAGTACAGGTCATGCGGTTTAAAACCAAATTGGTCTGCAAAGGCGACGGCGGATTCAACCAGCTTTCGTGCAGCCGACGGGATGGCGTCTTGCATCGCATCGACTTCTGCCATGCGGTCCAGCATTTCACTTAGCATGCTCGGGAAACAGGCCTTGGCATCGACATCCTTCACGCCCAAGCACATGCCGTCGATCAGCAAGCGAACAAACAGCACACGACCATCTTGCAGTTTTCGGCTAATCAAAACGCTGCCGAATTTTTGGTCTGGGTCCAGCAGCGATTCACTGATCAGACACCGTTCGATCGCGCCGCTTGATGCCGAAACCAACTGACCAGACAAAGATTGCAATGCGTTTTTCGCGCGAGCCTCTTCCTTTTTCTTGGCAAGCTCTTTGGATCGTTTCTTGGCGAGCTTCTTTTGGCGTTTCTGTTCTTTGGCTGACATTTCAAATCCTTTCTAGTTGTTGAGTACACGCAATGATTTCGGCAACGGGAACTGCACAGATTCTTCGCGAATCTGTTTTACCTCAACCGTTGCATCGAACAAGTCGACTAGCCATGTGATGGTTTCCTGAACCAGCGATTCGGGGGCACTGGCTCCTGCAGTTAGAAGTACCGTGTCGCCCTTGGAAAAATCCGCCTGATCCAAGTCATCGGGGCTGTCGATTAAGAACGCCTTTTGGCCCGACTCGGCGGCCAGTTCTTTCAGCCTCTGTGAATTGCTGCTGTTCTGGCTCCCCACCACCACAACCGTGTCTGCATCGTCGCTAAGGATCCGAACGGCTTCTTGGCGATTTTGCGTCGCGTAGCAAATGTCGTCCTTGGGCGGACTGGCGATGCCAGGGAAACGTTTTCGCAAGCGAGTAATGATTCGGTTGGCGTCATCAACACTGAGCGTCGTCTGCGTTAGATAGGCAAGCTTGCTTTCGTCAGCAACTTCCAAGGTATCGACACCGTCTTCGTCTTCGACCAACAGGATCGCCTCGGGCGCTTCGCCCATCGTTCCGATGACTTCATCGTGGCCGTCATGCCCGATCAGAATGATCGTGTAACCAGCCTTGGCGTACTTGATTGCTTCCAGGTGTACCTTTGTTACCAAGGGACAAGTGGCGTCGATCGCGTTAAGATTCCGGGCCTTGGCTGCCTGTCGTACCTCAGGCGATACGCCGTGCGCCGAGAACAACAACACGCTGCCTTCGGGGACCTCATCAATCTGTTCCACAAATACAGCACCTCGATCTCGAAAGCTGTTGACGACGTACTGATTGTGTACGATTTCGTGATAAACGTAGACCGGTGGGCCGAAACGCTCCAGCGTCAAATCCAAGGAAGTGATTGCCATGTTCACGCCCGCGCAGAAGCCTCGCGGGGCTGCCAAAATTATCTTCATTCTTAAAACGCTATCGCAAAAATTGATGGTTCGCTGGGAAGGAGAGGTGTGCAGAGTCGTATGCCAACCGCTCCCCTTTTTAGCAGAATAACCGGTCTGGCTCAGTCTGACCTCCCAAAGAATAACCGCTGATGGTTCTAATCGTCTAACCCGATTGGGTGACAACTCTGACAATTTAAGGTAATCCCAAACCAGTTGATGAAGAAAAAGGCTGAACTAGTCGAAGGGCTAACCACCCAGCTTGCGTCGGTGAGGCACGCCGAGTCCCTCACTCGGGCCCTAGCGGGGATGCACTATGAGAATTTTTTGGTCGCCAGTGTCCTGTTACCGCGGCGTCTTAGGCAGCCTTTTTTCAACGTTTATGCCTATTGCCGAATCGCGGACGACTTGGCCGACGAATCTTCATCGCCAAGCGTCGCGACCGAGCGGCTGCAGACGCTTCGTCAACACTTCGATGCCGCGATCGCTGGATCACCAACGTCCAATCTTTTTCTTGCTCTGACCAAAACGATGCAAGAATTTGATTTGCCCCCCGATCCGTTTCACCATTTACTTGATGCTTTTGAACAGGATCAAATCAAAACCCGCTATCAGGATTTTGACGAACTTTTGCATTACTGCCAGCGTTCGGCAAACCCAGTTGGGCGGATCGTGCTAAAGCTTGCCGATTGTTGCAACGAAGAAACAGAATCGCTGTCAGACGATATTTGCACTGGGTTGCAGTTGGCCAACCATTGGCAAGATGTCGGGCGAGACTTCGCGATCGGGCGTATTTATTTGCCAATGGATCGCTGGGATGAATTTGGCGTCGACGAGTCGATGTTCGGCACGCCCGGTGAAGCGGCCCAGCTCTCGACTCCAATGCCGCTGCGGAGAATGATTGAGGCGCAATGCGACTTGGCTCAGCAATACCTCGATCGGGGTTTATCGCTTGCCGATCGAGTTCCAAAGTGGATAGCGGCGGACATCAAGCTGTTTGCTCATGGCGGATTGCAGACGCTGGCGGCGATCAGGAAAGTCGATTACGACGTGCTTGCGGTTCGCCCCAAAGTCAGCAAGACCGTGCAGATCAAGCTGATTGCAAAGGCGATGTTGAGACTGCTTTGAATTGAAATGTCGCTGCAGGATACTGCTGTCTTAGTCCACGGTTTGTTAGGCTAGACGGTTATGTCGCGTAAATCGATCGTCGCTAAATCCATCATCGCAGAGAGTTACCATCACGTTCGCCGAATCTCGCGGCAGAGCGGCAGTAACTTCTATCGATCGTTCTGGCTATTGCCGGGGCCCAAACGCGAAGCGATGGAAGCGTTGTATGCGTTCGCGAGAATCACCGATGATTTGGGCGATTCCAACGAGCCGCCGGCAATCCGCAGTCGATGGTTGCAGTGGTGGCGTGGCGCGACGGCATTGAACCTGATCAGCGAAACTGAATCAGGGAAGGTCATCTTCCCGGAGGGGTGGCTGGCAGACGACAAGCCATCTTTTAACGGCCAGGATTCGGCAAAAGCTTCCTTGCGGAAACACGCCGAGCAAATTCTGCCCGCACTTTCTGACACCGCACGGCGATACGAAATTCCTTCTCGATATCTGTTGGAGATCATTGACGGGGTGTTGGCCGATCAACAAAAAACTCGGTTCGACACTTATGAACAAGTCGAACATTATTGCTATCTGGTTGCGTCCGCGGTTGGACTGGCTTGTTTGCACATTTGGGAATTCGAAGAACCGATCCCCACAACATCTGCAGTCGATTGCGGGTTGGCGTTTCAGTTGACAAATATCTTACGCGACGTTGCCGAAGACGCTCAGCGAGGCCGTATCTATTTGCCTCGTCAGCATTACGAACAGCATGGCCTTAGCGAAGACGATTTGCTGCGACCGCGTCGCGACGACCGGTTGGAATGTTTGATTGCCGAAGAAGCCTCCCGAGCCGCCAAGTTGTTTGATTCGGGTTGGGGGATTTGGGATTCGCTGCACGCCGATGGAAAGCCGATGTTTAGCATGATGTGGAGGACGTACCGCAAATTGTTGCAACACATCGAAAACGATCCTGGTCAAGTGTTGCAGCGACGGGTGCGTTTGTCCAAGCCAGAGAAAATTGCACTGGTGACAAAGCATTACGTGCCTTGGATCTTTCGGCGTTTACCGGTACCGCCATCGGAAGTAGCCGCAACAAAATGAGTGCTTCCTCGACTCCCCACGTCGTGATCATCGGTGGAGGTTTGGCTGGTTTGTCGGCTGCCCAATCACTCTCGGATGCCGTCGCTGCATCGAACCAGCAAGCAGTCGCAAGTGCCGATCCGTACCGGTTAAAAATCACCCTGCTGGAATCAAAACGAAGCACGGGTGGGCGAGCGGGGTCGTTCTCTGATTCGATCAGCGGAGAATCAGTTGACTATTGCCAACACGTTGCGATGGGCTGTTGCACCAATTTTATATCGTTGCTGAAACGCTTCGACATGTTGGATGATTGGAAACGATATCGCGATCTAGTTTTTCACTACCCCGGACATTCCCCCAGTCCGTTTTCTCCATCACGCTGGTTGCCCGCGCCTTTGCACTTGGCCGCCTGCGTTGGCAAGCTTGGCTACCTGAATCGAAATCAAAAGCGTGAAGTTCGATCGGGAATGTGGCGTTTGATGCGGACCCGATCGGCCTCGCTCGCCCAGCGGACTGCAAAAGATTGGTTGCAAAGCATCGGTCAAAGCCAGTCAACGATCCAAGCGTTTTGGGACGTGATTCTGGTGAGCGCTTTGGGTGAGGAAACGGATGTCGTTTCAATGCAGGCGGCGCGTAAGGTTTTGATCGACGGGTTCGCTGCGGCGCAAGGTGCCAGCGATGTGCTGGTTCCGTGTCTTCCATTGTCAGAAATGTTTGGCGAACGGCTTCCACAAAAATTAGAATCGCTAGGCGTTGAACTGCGTTGTCAGGCAGCCGTCAAACGCATCGAAATCGCATCGCCAACTGGACCGGTGGTGGAATTGGTCAGCGGCGAAGAATTGTTGGCCGATCAGGTCATCGTCGCGGTTCCCTGGTATCGGTTGTCGTCGTTGTTTGATCCTGATGACGCGGAAGTTGCGATACCGAATGTTCATGGCTGCACGCGATTGGATGCTTCGCCCATTTCAGGAATCCATTTGTGGTTGGACCGCCCGATCATGACCAACGATCATGCGGTGATGGTCGGCACCACTTCGCAATGGGTGTTTCGACAACCGCTTGCGAGTACTGTTTCGCCCAGCGAGCCCAGCGAAGTGTCTGGTCATTACCACCAGGTCGTGATCAGCGCATCGTCGGGTCAGTCGCAATCACTTGGCAAGCAAGCTTTGTTGGATACGGTTCTGGATGAACTCCGTAACGAGTTTCCGATGGGGCGTGATTTCAAGCTGTTGAGGCATCGAATCGTTACTGATCCGAATTCAGTTTTTTCGGTCAGTCCGGCGACTGAATCGATACGAGGCAACATCCGCCCTGCCCTGCCCTGGCTACATTTGGCGGGTGATTGGACGCCCACGGGCTGGCCATCAACGATGGAATCGGCCGTCATCAGTGGTCGGATGGCCGCGAATTCCGTTGCCAGGCGGCTTTCAGATTCGCTGGTTGAGATTCCCGTTGATCCAGGTTTGCCATGGGGATGGCTAGCCAAGCGAGTGATTCGCCGATAGAACCCCACCCGGCAGAGTGTATTTGCCGCGCGGCTACGATCTATCGGGATCGCGTCAGCGATCGTCGTTGTTATTCATCGGAGTCGGTGCAACCGGAGTTTTTGAAAATTGGATTTGTCGTTACCGCCGCCATTGCTCGAGCGTTTGCGCTGGACTGTCAGCCCGGATGAAGCAAACCGTGGGCCCGGTAACTTCGTTCTCTATTGGATGCACAATGCACTCCGCGCTCACGAGAATCCGGCGCTTGACACTGCGATCTGCTGGGCCAGGCAAAACGGTTTGCCGCTGCTGGTTTATCACGCGATCTCTGAAGAGTATCCGTTCGCGTCCGATCGCATCCATTGCTTCATGTTGCAGGGACATCGTGACGTTCAGCGGAAACTAGCAGACCGCGGGATCAAGGCATATTTTCATCTGGAACGTGAAGGTCATCGTGGTCCGCACCTGCGCGACCTAACACGACAAGCAGCGGTGTTGGTAACCGAGTTGATGCCTGTGCAACCGCTCGCTGGATGGATTGAGCGTTTGGCTAGTCGAACCAAGACTCCGATTGCAACGTCGGATGCATCTTGCGTGTTGCCGATTCCAGTTCCCGTTTCCGAAGAGGCTTGTGCCCATGTCGATCAATACCGCTCCGCTACCAAGGCACTGCATTCTAAGCGAGTCGATCTTCCCTACGACGAACAACCCGTTGACTGCGAAATTTTCTCGGGCGAGTTGCCTTTTGTTTCGATGGATTTGCAAGACGTTTCGTTTGCAGACGTAATCTCGCAGTGCCAAGTCGATCATTCCATCAGCCCGGTCGTGGACAGTCCCGGCGGATCACGTGCTGGCTACGCCCGATGGAATTGCTTTCGCGATCGATTCTTGGAGGGTGGTAGCGTTGACAATAACGACCAAGATCACCAAGACGATCAAAACGGCTGGGTCGAAAGTCGGCTGAGTGCTTACCTGCACTTTGGAATGGTCAGCCCGCTGCGAATCGCGAGAGAAGCCAGCTCTTTAGGAGCGAATAGATTTCTTGATCGTCTACTCATTTTTCGCGAACTGTCGTTTCGATTTTGCGATGCCAATATCGATCAGATCGAGACTCTTGATTCGCTGCCCGATTGGGCTTTGCAATCGTTGCTGGCTCATCAAGCGGATGCCAGAGAAGCAGACTACAGTTGGGAGACTCTTTCGCGCGGTCAATCCAAACATCCGCTTTGGAACGCGTGCCAAAGAAGTCTGCTAAAGCATGGTGAGTTGCACGATGATTTGCGGAAGACCTGGGGCAAAGCTCTGCTGCGTTGGACATCCACGGCCGGACGGTCAATGCGGGTCGCGATGGACCTCAATCATCGTTACGCGCTCGATGGTCGTGACCCCTGCGGCTATGGCGGCGTGCTTTGGTGCTTCGGACAATTCGACCAGCCATCGCAAAGCACGCAAGATTATCTTGGCACTGTTCCTGCACGGCCGTTGGATGATCATCTCAATCGCATCGATCTTGATCGCTTGAACAAGCACGTTGATCGCCCCGTCGCCGAAGATCTTCCGCGTGTCGCCGTTGTCGGTGCTGGGCTTGCCGGGTTGATGGCGTCGCGAACACTTACCGATCATGGTTTGGATGTCACGATCTTTGAAAAATCGGGTGGCGTCGGCGGTCGAATGTCAACGCGTAGGATCAACAAAGATACCGCTGGTGAAAACGCTGGTGAAAAAGCTGTCTTACCGCAGTACCAGTTCGATCACGGAGCACAGTATTTTACAGCAAGAGATCCAAGGTTTTGTCGCTACGTACAGAGTTGGATCCACGACGGAATCGTGAAGCCTTGGACTGGACGGATTGTTGAATTAAAAAGCGACGGGCATGTGGTGGCTGAAAAGCGAAGCACACTTCGCTATGTCGGATCGCCCAAAATGAACACAGTCGCACGACACTTAGCGACTGATTTAAACATTCAGAATCATACTCGGGTGGAACGTCTAGTCAGGAGCGATCGCGATACTTGGAATCTGATCGATTCGTCGGAGAATGATCTTGGTGAATTCGACGTCGTGATTGCAAACTGCCCTGCCCCGCAAGCTTTACATTTGATCGGCCAGCATTCTTCGATGTCTGATCAAATCCGCAAGGTGAAGATGAATTCAACTTGGGCAGTCATGCTTGCCGCCAACGGACTCAGCGACATTCCCTATGACGCTGCGTTCATCAACGACGGTCCACTGTCTTGGATTGCGAGGAACAGCAGCAAGCCAGGCCGCAAGCATGAAGCCTGCCAAACCTGGGTTCTGCACGCATCGCAACAGTGGTCGCGTGATCACATCAACGATTCCGCTGACACCGTTCAATCCCAACTGATCGATGCCTTTCGACAGGCAACAGGTTGCAAGCCTTTCCAACTCGACTACGCCGTGGCGCACCGATGGCTCTATGCGATTCCTGAAAAACCGTTGGATCAAGAATGTCTTTGGGATCCTGCGATGGGAATTGCCGCATGCGGCGATTGGTGTGGCGGGCCAAGGATCGAAGGGGCATTCTTGTCCGGGATGGCAGCAGCAGGCGCGCTGCTGCGACACCTAACGGTGGACCGATCGTTCCAGAACGTTCGCGTTGGAATTGACCGATAAGAACCGGCCCTACACCGATTTTTTGGCAAAACGATGAGGGGGCAAAACGATGGTGCGCGGTAACCATGCCCGGAAAAGGTGACGGGGGTAGCTTTGCTGCGATGGTTATTGATTACCCCCTTCACCTTTTTTACGCGTCATCTTTGCTTCGCCAAGTCCTGAAACCCGAAACCCGAGTCAGACCCCATTCGGAGCGTTTCTTTTTTGCGGTAAATGAATGGAAAGCTTCGCTTGGTCTTCGCAATGAAAGCGTGGTACAATAGGTCGCGTGCAACCTACAATCACCAACCATATCGACATCCGAGATAACCGTCGTGGAGAACCGCGAGCGTTTATTGCTGGTACACGTTTACGTGTTCAGGACGTGGTCAATCTCTACGAGCGTCAAGACATGACTGCTGAAGAGATTGCCAGGGAGTACCCGCACGTTGGTCTTGCACAGATTCACGCGAGCCTTGCTTATTACTTTGAAAACCAAGGTGAAATCCAAGCGGCAATTAAGAGTGACCGCGAGTTTGCAGAGTCCATGAAAACTCAGTTGGACACGAGTTCAAGAATGGATGCGGACAGTGATTCGGTTTCATCTTGATGAAAACATGCCCAAGGCTGTAGCTGAAGGTTTGCGACTACGTGGCCGTGATGTAACGACAACCAACGAAGTTGGGCTTCTTGGTGCAAGTGACCCTGAACAGCTTAGCTTTGCTCACAAGAACGGTCGCGTGATTGTTACGCAAGACGACGACCTGCTCACCTTGGCGGCAGAAGGAAGTGAGCATTCTGGGATTGTTTTTTGGACAGCGAAGCGAGCCATGGGGCAACTCATCAAAGAGCTAGATGCTCTTTGTTATGAGCTTTCAGCAAAAGACATGCTTGGACAGATTCGCTTCTTGTGAATACGGAGCTACGTCGTGCTGGTGAGGATGCTCAAATCAGAGGCGCCAAACGGGGACCTAAACGGGGACAGGGCATGCCGAACGGTGCGGGGACAATCTGCAATCGCACTTGCTATCATTTCAGTCGACAACTCTCGTTCGTGCCCTGTCCCCATTTGACCGGAATGTCTTTGGGATCCTGCGATGGGAATTGCCGCATGCGGCGATTGGTGTGGCGGGCCAAGGATCGAAGGGGCATTCTTGTCCGGGATGGCAGCAGCAGGCGCGCTGCTGCGACACCTAACGGTGGACCGATCGTTCCAGAACGTTCCCGTTGGAATTGACCGGTAAGAACCGGCCCTACACCGATTTTTTGGCAAAACGATGAGGGGGCAAAACGATGGTGCGCGGTAACCATGCCCGGAAAAGGTGAGTGGGGAAGTTTGCTGGGATGGCTATTAATTACCTTCCCCTTTTCGTCGCGTCACCTTTGCTTCGCCAAGCCCTGAAACCTGAGTCAGGCCCCATTCGGGGCGTTTCTCTTCCATTCGTACCGTGTGGGTTATGAGGCATGGTCCAAACGGGGACAGGGCATGCCAAACGGTGCCGGGACAATCTGCAATCGCACTTGCTATCATTTCAGTCGACAACTCTCGTTCGTGCCCTGTCCCCATTTGACCCCGAATCGTCTAGCGATAGCGTTTGGGACGTCGAGGCCAACAACGAAGCCAACAACGACGAAAGTGAAAGCAAACCAGACAGCTTTCGTGATGCGTACGACCAATGCGAGGCCGAGGATCAGGCCATCACTCCCGCAGTAAGCGAATCCGAAGATGATCATTCGCAAGACCGTGTGGATGTGACGGCGATGATGCCTAGCAT
>NZ_LWSK01000017.1 GCF_001642955.1 Rubripirellula obstinata
ATGTGGGGCAGCCATCCGGGTGCTCGCGCACCCGGCAGGGAGCTGCCGGCCCTCCGGGCCTATTGCGCAGTAACTGATGCAACGTCCCCTGCGAAATCCCCTGCGAAAGGCGACTATAAAAAGTCGTACGTTCCTAACACGTGTTTTCCGGGACCAAAACCCTTCACGGCCCAGGGCGATGCCCACGCGGTTAAACAAATTAGCAACCCTTCACGGCGTTGGACTGAACCCGGGCGGGATCAGCTACGTTTTAGAGCCGTTCACTACGATTGGTGTAGCGAGCGATGCGAGATGCAGCCTACTTGTTGTTTTGAAACATCGCGATGTCAGACGGGGCGTTGAAGTCTTGCCACTCTCCGTTGATCAATCGCTGTTGTGGTTGAAATCGAGACTTGTAGTTTAGGTGCCGATTGTCTTCGACAAACATTCCTAGATACAGGAAACGAATCTTCTGATGCTTGGCCCATTCCAACTGCTTCAAAATCGCGTAAGTTCCCAAGCTGTATCGATGGAACGATTGGTCGAAGAAGGTGTAGAACGCCGATACGCTTTCGGCACCGACGTCAAAGATTGAAACTGCAACCAGTTGACCAGAGTGATAGATCGCAATTTCAAGCGTCAGGAAGCAGCTTGCCACAACGAATGATCGATAAGCATCTTCGTCGATCAAATCGCATCGGTCTCCCAGATTTCGACGCTGCCGATGGTCATTGAACAATCGGACTCGTTCGCTTTCCGATTCAGGGACATCAATGACGCAATCGAGATCACGATCACCTCGCTTGAGCACGCGTTTCATCGACTTGGTCAATGCGAATGATTGGGCAGCAATTCGCGTTGGCTCGCAAGCACTGCAATCAGGACACTGGGTGCGATAAACAAAATCACCGCTTCGACGATACCCAAGCATCAGCATCTCATCGACGGCCGCGGGTGTCACGTTGCCCATCGGCACCCTCAGCGGCATCCGGGCAACCTGGTCCCGATAGTGACACGGCTGCAGTTCATCCTGTACCACCACCAATTGGATTTGCTGATTCGGCAATCGAGCGTGTGGGTCGGGGTGGCTCATGGCAGTCGTGGTGAAAGAGTCCGTTACAGGCGGACTTCATCATACGTCAAAGCTTCGCATCGCGGGTCATCAATCATCGGCTGGGGCTCCATCCTTGATCACAAACTTTGCTTTCAAGCGGGCAACTTCCGATGCCAGACCGGCTTGCGTGACGCTGGCCAGGACTTCACCGAAATCCTTGTAGGCATCGGGCGCTTCATCGCGAGGATACACGCGACAATTGCTGATGATGTCGTGATCCAGCAAGCCTTGATCGACCGCTTCTTGTCGCAGATTCTTCTTTGCTTTCGTACGACTCATTCTGCGCCCGGCACCATGATTGACGCTGAACGCTGACGCCGACGCGCCGGGATTCGCCACCATAATGCTTGATCCATCACGAGGATTCCCGGGCAACAAAATGGGGTGTCCGGTGTCCGCGAAAGCAGTTCGGGCTAGGTCAGGGTGCCCGGCCGGGAAAGCGCGCGTTGCACCTTTTCGGTGAACCCACTGTCGCATCCCGTCGATCGTTTCGCGGCGGACAATGTTGTGGCTGATGAAGTAAACCAATTCACCACGAACACTGGGGAAGACTTCGCGAAACGCTTCCAGCACCAATGCATTGATTAGCAGATGGTTGACGGTCGCAAAGTTCGCTCCCATCGCCATGTCGCAAAGATATTTTTGTCCAGCGTCAGAATCAGCTTCGGCGTAACACAATTGCGGATCGCCCGCGGGAAACGCCAATCCACGCTTTTCAAAATCTGATTTCATGGCGCGGAACTGGCCCATCGCCATGTCGTGACCAAACCCACGTGATCCACAATGCGTCAAGAACGCAACGTGCCCATCGCGAAGTCCAAAGCTTTCGCCAATCTTTCGCAGCGCCGGATCTTGCACCAACTGAACCACTTCGGCTTCACCAAAGTGGTTTCCACCGCCCAGGCTGCCCAGTTGTCGATACTTGCTTTCGATACGATCCAGCTTGTCACGCTGGCGTCCCATCCACTGCAACCGCGCCGCCAAGGTATCGGACGAACCATCCGGTGCGGTGTGAAACGCGTCCTCGCACGCATCGGCCCAACCCTTTGGAATCCCAAGCTTTTTCAGCACGCTTTTAGTCGCGCCTTCGGTGACCACTTGAAACCCCAGTGCTCCATCGACTCGTCGCGACTTCGGTGCGTTGCGTTGCCCACGACCAGCCCCCGATGGAACTCGTTTGCCGATCGCCTTGATCAGCTTCCGACGAACGGTCAGTTCGTTGATTGCATCGGCCGGCAGATCCGTTTGCAACAGGCTCATGCTGCACTTGATGTCCACACCGACCGGTCCTGGATAAACGTGGCTCGGCGAAACCATCACGCAACCCACCGGTGCACCGTAACCAACATGCGCGTCCGGATTCAAAACGACTCGCGACACACCGGGTGCCAAGCGACTGTTGATTGCTTGACGCAACGTTTGCCCGCAAAACGTTTCGCGAACAGCATCATTGCCAATCACAGTGATGGGGGAAATCGAATCTTGACCGCCGTCGGCAGCAGCAACCGGCAGCTCGGCAATGGCCGGTCCGGTGATGCGAAGCATTTGAGTGGTCGTGTCCATGATGGTTTCAGCGTGTCCGAGGTTACAAACAAAAGTGATGGATGGTTCAGGACATTTTTAAACCGCGATAGGTTCAGTCTGTTTTCGGTGAAGGCTTCCCAACCCAATAATCAATGACCGTCACTTTTTTGTTGATTTGTCCCATCACCGATAGCCATCCGTCCTGACTAGGGCGAGCCTTGTCGATGCCCATCTTGCAATCCTCAAACAGTTCTGGCTTTCCGTTGGCCACCAGTTTTGCTTCACCTGAATTTGAAACGGGCATTTGATACAAACCCTCATGCGACACAATGAACATGGCACCATTCGCACCCGGGATCAGAGCACCATCGGTGGAAGAAGACTGCCGCGTCCATTTACCAGTCGCAGGGTCGCGTTGGTAATGAGTCGGCGAACCATCTTCGCCGCGAGCCAGAACGTGGACGCGCCCGTTTTGGTCCACCGCCATTGACCCGCCATTGCGGTACTTGTTTCCTGACTGAATCTTCATCGCAGTGATCCCGGGTGTATCGGCTGTGATGAAATGGGTTCCCCGTTTCGCAACCATGGCTCCGTCATTGTTGCGCCAGGTGACTCCCAAGTCATCCGAATAGGCGTAACAGAGATCGTGCGAAGTCGTCGAGTCTGGTGTGTCACGCCAACACCAAGTGATGTGAAGCCGACCTTTATGAAATTGAATTCCAAACGGATAAGCGTTGACCGTTTTGTCGCCGCCCGACCAAGCCTTGTCGATGAATTGACTCGTCGGTTCCTGATTGTCCAGCCATCGTCCTCTTCGATAACGAAACAAATGCGAATTAGCGCTACCCGATCCGCCGCCCAAACGCAGATACAGGAATAATGAATCATCAGCCGTCACAAAACTGGGGTAGGTGACTGATTCGATTTTCGGGCCAGCGGCGTTTCTGCGGTTCCGACTGTTTCGAGATCGGCTGACCCTGCCCAGGTTGTTGAGCACCGGGCTGAACGCTTCGGCATTCCAGTTCGCCGTTTCAGGAGCGTTGGCGATCGGTTGCAGACTGTGTCGATATCGAAGTGTCGAAAGATGGTGGTCAAACGACAAGTGAAGGTAGCCGTCGTCCGAAATCCCCATGGCAACTTTTTCGTGTCCGTCGCCAAACCCTCGCGAAATCTTCCCGCCTTTTCCGCGATCGATGTTGTCAGTCCGCTGATAGCCGGGCAATGACAAAACCGACCAGGGGCTGCCAGGTGTATTTCCATTAGGCAACTGACGACGAGCCACGGAAACTTGCTTTTTGTCGTCCCAGTAAGCCGCGTATTGCCAGCCGCGATGGGTCCACAACGATCCCGGACCAAAGTTCCAACGTGAACCGGGTTTGACAATGTTCGTTGGCATCGCGTTGTTGCCAACAACAGACATCACCATCGTCGGTTTACTTGCATCATCCTTGGAAGAATCGTTGGCGATTCCGATCGCCGGAAACGTCACGACAATACAGCCCAAAAAAGCTAGGTGTGTCAGCGGGGGAAAGTTCATGCTGCGTTCTCTAAAAGATATTCATCATGTTGCCAGCGTCATCGAATTCGATGGCAGCGGGATCGCATAATTGGTGTAAACGCTCATGCGAGCGAAGTTGATCTTGAAAGGCGGTGCTGCAAAAGAATCGACTTAGCGAAAGAGTGTCCTCGATTGCGATCCATTTCATGTTAGCAGGTGACGTCGTGCGGTATTGGGACAAGATCGCATCGAGAGCCTCTTGATCGCTGTGAAAGGTTAACGGAATCCTGCCGCCGGTCGGATGCGCACTGGCGATGCAGTTTGTCTTAGTCATTTCCGCATCCATGGCATCCACCACGTTTTGGTGACAATACTCGGCGACGCCGATTCCCGTTGCGTTGCCCGCTGTTTTTTCGCTGAGGTTCCGCACATAGATGCCGCTGATTTTAGGCCATTCATCTGCCGCGGCGATGTTATCGTTCCACTTGCGGCCGACAATGTTGGTGTCCATTCCCGTGCCGGAGATTTCTTTGCCAATTCGATTGATGATCAACAGGTCGGCCGAATCAAACGGCAGCGAAGGCATTCGCTCGGTCGCGATTTTCAGCAGTTCTGGTTCTCGCGTTAGGAAATCTTCGGCGGCTACGGCCTCGATGTGCGAAGTCTGTTCGGCACCGTCTTCGATGATTGCAAGTCCCATCGTCACGGGAGTCTTCGCGATGATCAGATCGGTGATCTCCGTGGCAATCGCGTCGAGTCGGTATTGGTGCGACGGAAAAAGACTGTGGTAGGCGGCGGCACCGTCGTGATTGCCAAGGCCGATCAACATCATCTTGATCAGGCCGCTTTGCAAACTGCCAATTAGTCGTGTGTGCGGCTTGACTCGATTGACCACCACGACATGATCGGCATGGGCCGCGATGCGGTCAAACCGCACATCGAAACCTGCTTGCGTTTTACCAAGCGACACGGTTTCCATCGACGATTCGATCGGACATTCCACGGATGATTCAGTGATGCCCAGCGAGGCCAACACGCGTTGCTGGCCATCGGCACTGGCACCACCGTGACTGCCCATCGCGGGAACAATGATCGGAACTGCACCACGATCGCGACAAAAACCAACCACCGACGAAACAATTTCAGCCAAGTTAGCGACGCCACGACTGCCAACAGCAATTGCGACTCGTTGTCCCGGTTGAATCGGACCATCTCGATCGCCGTGACGACCAACCCATTGGTGCAGTGTGTTTTTCGTCGCACCATCAATGCTTGCCACGGGCTGTTGATGCAGCGATTGTTCCACTTGAATCATTTCGGGGTACCGATTCATGACGACACCCCGCTTACTGTGAAATCAATTGAAGAGGATTCACGGTCAAGCTGTTGCGAGCAGCCTGCAAACGCGACAAACCCGATTCGCTGACGTCAGTACGTTGCAGATCAACACTGTTCAGATTTCTCATCTGCGAAATCGCGTCCACCGATGCATCCGAAACCTTTGATCCGGTCATCCAAAGCGTCGAAATTGATTTTGCATTGGAAAGCGATTCGATAACTTGGTCGCCCGTTTGTGTCCAACTGAGATCGACTTCGCGAAGAGCCTTGGCACGCCTAAGCCAGTCGCTCATTTCGTCATCAACACCGGTCGCTTCTAAACTGAGTTGTTGCAGTGATTGCGGCTGAGGCAGTAATCGAGCGACGTCGGAATTTTTGATCGGCACGTAAGAAAGGTCTAACCAATTCAAGCGGTCCGAAACGGGCAACGTTGCCAGACCAGCGGATGTAAGATCGCAACGCGTCAGGCAAAGCTTTGTCAAAGAACGTGTGGGCGGATTGGATTTCAAATCAGCATCACTGACCTTCAAGAAATTGGTCAGCGGTTTGTCGATTGGGATCGTGTTGTTGGGGACACCGAGGCCCGCGTCGATTTTGTAGAGCTCAGCAAGTTTCTGGTAGATCCACTTTCGAGACTCTGAATTCCCGCCGTCGAGGAGTTGATGTGTCCGAGCGATCGCGTGAGCGTACCAGCGCGGCAGGTCGGTTCGCGATTGAGCCGATAAACGCCCGTCGCGGCGAAGTTCTTCAATCGGCATCGTGTCGCGATTTGCTAAAACACGATAGCGAGCGAATTGCAGTCGCGGCGAATCCCAACCGCCCAGCGTTACCGACCCGTCTGCTTGACCACTGAACGATTCAAAGTAACCAGCGATGCCTTCCACCAACCAGAAATCACGTTCTGATTGTTCATCAAGTCCGCTGCGAGTTGCTTCGCGAAACAGTTGGTGGACCAATTCGTGACGCAGGGTTGGTAAGTCGAGCGGTTGGCCGATCAGAAAAGTGGTGCGTCGATTGTCGCTGTAGAAACCAGTCGATTGCGAGATGCCAGGATTGTCCTTGCCCAGCGCGTCGACATATTGCTGGGCGTCGCTAAACAGGACAACGGTCAGCCGACGACGAATCGTGATCCGTTTGGACGACAGTTGCAGGAAGCTGTCCAAAGACTGATCAGCTTTCAATCGTTCAAGGTGACCGGAAACCTGCGGCGCTGCCTCCCAAAGCGGAAAGAACATTTGCGTCCAGACCCAGTAACACTGTTCGAGCGATCGCGCGACGTTCGTGCTTACCTGCCGATCGGCACGCGAGTAGATCGTGAAGTGACTGGTTTCGACTTGCCGATACGACCCGGGTTTCCAGGCCAGCCAAGCGGGCGCGGAACGGCCGCGGCGGATTCGGACATCCTGGTCGTTGGTTTTGCTGGTCGGCGTTTTGCTAGACGGTGTTTTGCTGGCCGGCGTTTTGCTAGTCGCAAATCCCAGGTAGCGACGTAGTGATTCGTTGGCGGGATCTTTCTGAAGATCCTTCCAGAGTCGCAGGTAGTGTTTCCAACCGAGTGACGCATCGGGATAAAGTTGGTCCGGCGTTGTTGGCCTCCGCTGCAACGTGTCGCTCTGTGACGAATCAACACTGAGCGGAAAATAGCAGGTGGTTCGATCAACCGATGCCGTTTGCGCAAAGGCAATCGTACTGAAAGTGACGACAACGGTCGCGGTAAAGAATAGCGGTAGGAGCCTGGTGGAATGCATCATCTTGTTGCTCATCGTAGCCCGAAGCTGGCTCGATCGGGTACGACCGATCGTCCTGCCCAGACCTACTTTGCCAGATCGGACTCTTCATTGGCCCGCCAATCGGACCAGCCGGAATATCTGGACAGAAATCTCACAAGTATTTCGGGTGGTTTTTCTCCCCTTACGGCACCGCAGGCGATGCAGATCCGGGGAAATAGGCCACTCGGCTTTCATGAATCCACCGGGATGGGTGGGTGGGTCGAAAGGTGTGGCGATTGACAGATTGCACCGGTCGCGGCCACGCTGCAATTTCAGTTGCCGGGTCGCAATCATTGCAGAAAGCGATTCGGAAGTGGCAGACGTTCGGATTCGCTCTTTAGATCGCCAGTTCGCAACCGTCTTTCGATTACTCACAAGAGATTGAACTGAATGACCCAAGCTTCGCTCGAGACGATCCGAGCAGCATCGCCCGCGGTGCTGCCCAGTTTGTTGTTGTGTGATTTCGGCGACCTCAAAGGCGAGGTTTCGCGATTGGCCGACGCTGGCGCAAAGGTTCTGCACCTGGACGTCATGGATGGTCACTTCGTCCCGAACATGACCTACGCGATGCCGATCGTGGAAGGTCTGCGCCGCCACACCGAGATGCCCTTGGACGTTCACATGATGATCAGTGACCCGCTGACCTACGCCAAGCCCATGGTCGATGCCGGTGCCGATCTTTTAACCTTTCATGCCGAAGCAGTGATCGATGCGGCGGAAACGGCACAGCAGATCGCCGAACTAGGCGTGTCCGTTGGTGTGGCTTTGAATCCTGATACGCCGCTGGCGTCGATTGCCAGTTGCTTGCCGCATGTGGACATGGTGCTTGTGATGAGCGTCGAAGCAGGATTCGGCGGTCAGAAATTTAATCCGATTGCTTTGGAGAAATTACGGGCCCTGCGCGATGCAGATCCGGATCTTCTGTTGCAAATTGATGGTGGAATTGATGCCAGCACGATCGGCCCGGCACGAGCGGCAGGTTGTGATTTGTTTGTGGTTGGGTCGGCGATTTTCAAGAAAGACGATTACAAAGCGGCTTTTGCTGACTTGAATGCGGCGATGACTTCTGAGATCAAAACCGAGATGAATGGAGGCCAAGCCTGATGTTGTTAAAAGCGTCCGCCCGAAGCCCGGTTCTGTTGATTCGTCCGGGATCGACCGACTTTGATGAGCAAGGCCGAATCAAAGGCTCGCTCGACATGCCGATGAGCGAAAATGGTCATCAGCAGGTCGAATTAATCTGTGACGAGATTTCCGATTTCCGGCCATCGATCCTCTACTCGGCTCCCTGCGAGTCCGCGATACAGACGGCTGAAACATTGGCGAGCCGATCCGGTTCCAAGATCAAAATCATTGATGCGTTTCGCAATGTTGACCATGGACTTTGGCATGGCAAACTGCTTGATGAACTTCGCCGCAATCACCCAAAGCTTTACAAACGAGGCCAGGAGACTCCGGAGGAAATTTGTCCTCCCGGCGGCGAATCGCTGTTTGATGCAAAGCTGCGAATTGAAAAAGCGGTCAATAAGGTGATCAAGAAGTCGGGCAGCCAATTGGTCGCTTTTGTCATCCCAGATCCCTTGGCTCAAATTGTCCATCACCTGCTAAGCGGTCAGCAATGGTCAAAATTGTGGGATGCCGAGACGGATCGTGCCGATTGGCAATTGATCGAGCCTGTTTCGGAATAACGCCCGCAGGAACTGTCCCGAAACAAGTTCCGTCTTTGACGAAATCCTTCGTAGCTGGGCCCGCCAGGGTTCAGTCGGGTCCAGCAAATGATGGACTGAACCCAACGCCGTGAAGGGGTTCTGGACTGTTTAACCGCGTGGGCATCGCCCCGCGCGTCCATGCTGGGTGAAACGCGCGGGGTGAAACGCGCGGGGCGATGCCCACGCGGTTAAACAAAATAATCGGTTTTTACTGGACCAAAACTCTTCACGGCGTTGGACTGAACCCTAGCGGGCCCAGCTACGGGAGGCCCGGGACGTTATTGCGGGACAGTTCCCGTAGGGCGGCTTTTTTGGTGCTGTGAAGCCGCCAAATCATCTTTGTGGTGGGCCTGGAATCTGAATAGAATGAGTTCCGTCGGATGAGTTTCGACGGGTACATTCGGGCAGAGACGTCGTTTTAAGAGTGAACGCGTCGCCGATTCCCACGCCGCATTTTGAAGGATGATTCCCTTGCGCACCGCTTTTTTATCTCTGATCGCACTCACGACTGCCTTTTCGTTCAGCTTTGCTGACGATTCTGGGGCTGGCGTTGAGACAGAGGTTCAGGCCGCAGCGACGTCCAGTCCCGTTTCGGCGTCACCGGTCGAAATGATCAATCAGCTAATCCAACGAGGTTGGGCGGATTACGAAGTCCGCCCGGCTGGCGAGGTCGATGACGGAGCTTGGTGTCGTCGGGTCTATCTGGATGTGATTGGTCGCATCCCAACGGTTGAGGAATTAGCGGAGTTCAAATCGGACCGAAGCTCGGATCGGCGGGCCAATTTGGTTGATCGTTTGTTGCACGACGATCAGTACACCGAAGAGTACGCGCGTCATTGGTCAACGGTTTGGACCAATTTGCTGATCGGCCGCAGTGGCGGAAGTGACCGCCGATCGCTGGTCAGTCGCGATGGAATGCAAAAGTATCTACGCGATAGTTTCGCATCCAACAAACCGTACAACAAAATGGTCTACGAACTGGTCACGGCGACGGGTTCGGCAAAGCCGGGAACCGACCGATTCAACGGCGCGGTCAACTTCTTGATCGACAAAGTCAACGAAGAAAAGGCAACCCTGGCGACCAGCAGCACGACGCGTATTTTTCTCGGTCAACAAGTTCAATGCACTCAGTGCCACAATCATCCTTTCAACCAATGGAAACAGCAGCGGTTTTGGGAGTTCAATTCGTTCTTCCGTCAAACCCGAGGGCTGCGAAGGTTTGTTGACGGCACCAATGACATCGACCATGGCGAATTGATCGATCAAGATTACGCGGGCGAGGCGAACGATCCCGAAGATGCGATGATCTTTTACGAGCTTCGCAACGGGCTGACCAAGGTTGCCTACCCGAAGTTTTCGGATGGCGAAAAAGAGTACGAGATCGGGCCGAGCGGTTTTGTTGATGAGGTCAACCGGCGATCCGAATTGGCGCGATTGATGATGCAGAGCGAGAGTCTGGACAAGATGATCGTCAACCGAATGTGGTCCATGTTTATGGGCCACGGTTTCACCAGACCGATCGATGACCTTGGACCACACAACCCATCGACACACCCAGAGTTGCTTGCCGGCCTAGGCGAAGCGTTTCGTCACAGTAGTTACGACTTAAAGTCGTTGATCACCTGGATCACGTCCAGTCGCCCCTACCAATTGGACGCGACACTGGGCAGCGGTAATGAGTCCGACGATCCATCGATTGGCGAACCGCCCAAGTTTTCGCGTTTCTATCTGCGCCAGATGAGTGCGGAACAGCTTTATCAATCCATGGTGACGGCAACCGACGCGTCGGGTAGCGGTAGTTACGAAGAACAGGAACGTGAACGAAGACGCTGGTTGCAGCAGTTTGTCGTTGCCTTTGGCACCGACGAAGGCGACGAAGCAACGACGTTTAACGGTTCGATACCGCAGGCCCTGATGCTGTTCAATGGTGATTTGACCAAGAACGCGATCTCAACCAAGCAAGGCAGTTTTCTGGACAGATTGGCCGACAACAGCAAGTCGCCTCAGGATGCCGTCAAAGGTTTGTTCCTGGCCGGTTTGTCACGTCGTCCCGAACGAAAAGAACTGCAAATCGCCAGCAAACTGCTGGTTGCACGCGAGGGCGATGTCAAAGAGATGATGCAGGACATGTGGTGGGCCATCATCAACAGCAACGAATTTATCCTTCAACACTGAAGAAGCGATTAGCTTTTAGCGATGAGCGTTTAGCTCTTCGCATAAAACAAAAGCTAAGAGCTAATCGCTAACAGCTAAAGGCTACAGAAATGACTTGGAAAACACCCGCCGGAATGACTCGACGTCACTTCATCGAACACCTTGCCGGATCATCGGCAGCGTTGGGTGCATCGATGACGATGGGCAACGCGATCTATGCGCACGCTGATGAGATGAAGAAGAACCGCAAATCGGCGATTTTGTTGTGGATGGGTGGCGGACCGGCGACCATCGATATTTGGGATTTGAAACCAGGTGCCCCGACCGGCGGACCGTTCAAACCAATTTCGACGACCGGCGAAGGGCAAATCTGTGAACACATGCCGATGATGGCTAAGCAGATGAAGCATCTGTCGATCGTCCGCAGCATGTCCACTCGCGAAGCCGATCACAATCGCGGTCGCTATTACATGCACACTGGTTTCGTTCCCAATCCGAACATTGAACACCCCAGTTATGGCAGCGTCATTTCGCACGAATTGATGGAACAGCGATCGGACTTGGAAATTCCGCCGTTCGTTTCGATCGGCGGCGCGAGTTCCGGACCTGGTTTCCTGGGCATGGCCTGGAGTCCCTTTTCGGTGTCCAGCAACGGACGCATTCGCAACATGGAAAAGAAGCTCGATGAAACTCGGCTTCGACAACGGATGGTGGCGCTTGGTGCAATCCAAAGCGGGTTTGAGCGACGTACGCGTGACCTGCCTGCGATGGAACACAGCAAGGTGCTAAAGAAAACGTTTGACCTGATGACCAGCAGCCAGATGGAAGCGTTCCAGGTGGACAAAGAACCACAGGAAATGAAGGAACGCTACGGCACCGATCGTTTTGGCCAGGGGTGCTTGTTGGCACGCCGATTGGTCGAAGCGGGCGTGCCGTTTGTCGAAGTCGATTTGGGTGGCTGGGATAATCACCAGGGGATCCATAACACTCTGGAAACACAAAAACTACCGCAACTCGATCGGGCCATGAGTGCCTTGACCGAAGACTTGGCTCAGCGTGGTATGTTGGAAGACACCGTCATCATCTGGATGGGCGAATTTGGTCGGACTCCGCGGATCAATCAAGACGCTGGACGTGATCACTTTGCCAGGGCTTGGTCTTGCGTGGTTGGCGGCGGTAACTTGAAAGGCGGTTTGGTCGTCGGCGAAACCAGCAACGATGGTTCGGCGGTCGAAAGTGAGCCTTACAGCAGCGAGGATCTGATGACGACGGTTTGCAAAGGACTTGGCATTTCAACTGAAAAAACTTTTACCAGTAAGAATGGGCGTCCAATGAAAATTGCTGGCGGTGGAAAAATCATCACTGACTTGGTGGCCTGATCGCGGGTGCCTGGGCAGTCCGAATCAAAGCCGGATCAGTTCGATGCCGACCGAGCATCGAACGCGGAAACATCGGATCAAAGTTCAAATGAGTTCGAGCAGCTTTCCCCTGCGCAGTTGATTGAACGTCATTCGCGTGGTGTGTGGCGGTACCTGCGAATGCTTGGCTGCGACGATTCCAAGGCTGATGACCTGACCCAGGAAACGTTTCTGCGCGTGCTAAAACGCGATACTTTTGTACAGCACAACGAGGCGGCGACCGCTGGGTATCTGCGTCGGACTGCTTACAACTTGCTGGTTTCAGATCACCGAAAACACAAACGTGTTTCGACGGTTCCCGATGCTGCGTCCATCGATGAAATATGGAATCGATGGGCTGGGAAAGATGTGACGGGCAATCGAGCCGTCGATGCACTAAAAGATTGCTTTTCTAGTCTAACTGAGCGAGCACAAACGGCGCTGACCATGCGTTACACCAGTGAAGCGACGAGAGTCCAGATTGCCGAAGCTTTAGAAATCAGCGATCACGGAGCTCGTAACCTGATGCAGCGGGCGAAGGCGAAGTTGAAGGCTTGTGTCGAAGGAAAAATGCAGGATCAAGAGGATCAACACGTTAATGTTGAAGAACAACCCTAAGAAGTACGATGAACAGCGACCAAGACACCAACAAACATCCAGGCGAACGTCCAAGCGATGACGAACTGACACCGCAAGAATCGGTGGCACTCGATGCGCTATTGAGCGAATCGGTGGGCGGCAAGGTTCCGCCAGAATTCAAAGACGCGATCCTGCAGAAGTATCATGCAGGGTCGGCCGTTGACGATGCGATGAAGGTCGCCGTGACGCCCGTAAGTCGGTCGCAGCGGCAATCAGAACGACGTCGCAAGTCACGCCGAAAATTGGCCACCCTTTCGGCGCTGGCCATCGCCGGATCGTTGGCAGCGTTTTTCTGGGTTCGTCCAGATCTTTCTTTCGTCAAAGATTTTACAGTCGCCCAGACTCAGGTTCCTCAACCGAGTGTTGCTCCACCCAATGTGCCCGCACCAGAAATCGCGGCGTCTTCTGAGCCAACAGTTGTCGCTGATGCCATGCTCGTTGAACGTCAGCCGGATGAAAAGTTTGAACAAGAGGATTCTGCGAAGCCAGCCAAATCCGCAATCGTTCTGAACGGCGAACAAGAAGACAAAAGTGGCGCTGGTCCGAGAGAGTCGTTGCCTGCTGAGCCAAAACTGCGAGAACCACCCCACTCGGTCAAGCTGGTTTCCAGGAACATCGAGAAAGATTTCAAAGCTTACTGGAAGTCGGCTGGCGTCCAGCCCACCGACGAAGCCAACCCAGCCGAAGTTGCGGAGCGTTTGTCGGCAGCCCTTGGAATCAAGGTTCCAGTATCAGCGCTGGCCAACCATGACGCTGCGGCCAATTGGTTGCTCAATAAAGACGTTGGCAAGGCGATCGCGGGAACTTGGTGGAACCAAGTGACCGATGGCAACTTTGCTACCCTGCCCGCTGATGCTCAAAATCGTTTGCAGTCAGGTTTTGCCAGGCACCTTGAACCGAACAGTTATTTCAACGGGTATTTGTATCGGCTGATCAGCAGGACCGACACGGCGTCGAATAATTTCTACACATCGATGGTGCCTGCGGATGGCGATGCGACGCACCCCGACATGATCGCCAACTTGGCATCGTTGACGATGAACTTGGATGTCAGTTGCACGCGTTGCCACGATTCGATGATTGGTGGAAATCATGGGCAAAAAGATTATTGGGGTTTTGCGGCAGCGATCGACCGCGGGCTTCGGAAGTCAGGCGGCAAACTGGTTCGCGTTGAAAATAAACCTGCCAAAGATGTGTTCTATGAGACGATGGATCGGCGGGGAGAAGCAACCAAGCCCGGTGTTCCCGTTCGCTGGCTTGGCGGCGATTCTTCGCGTTCGGAATCAACTGCAAAGCTTGATTCGATTGCTTCTTGGTCAAACTCATTGAAGGGTTCACCGGCCTTGGCGGAAGGGATTGTCAATTCGGTTTGGGAACTTGTGCATGGCCGACCACTGAGCGGTCAGGCGGCTCACCCGATGAGCGCACCGATGAGCGATGATTTATTGAAGGTTCAAAAAGATCTGGTTGATGATCTGGTCCGTTCAGGTTTCGACATCCGGCGAACATTGGCGTTGGTGATGATGTCACCCACTACTCGTCGCGGCACACCGGAATCATTGCGTGATGTGTGGGCAACTGACCAATCGGAATCTCACAAAAAAGTGATCGCCTTCGCTGGTGCTCTACCACCATCGAAGGCTGTGCCGATGCTGGCCAAGGTGGATCAATCAATGCGGGCGATTGGATCGGTGATGTCGATGGATGGTCGTAGTTTGCTCGCGCAAATCGGCGAAGGCGGAACCTCGACGAAACGGCCCCAGACGATCAAAGCGTTGGCTTGGGATTTTCCAGACCAAGCCGATGAGCTACCGGTTCAGTGGTTGCAATCCGTCCAGAGCATGAATGCAAAAATCGCACACATGTGCTACCTCGCTGGACTTGAACAGGTGCCTCAACCGATCCGCCGCGCCGCCGACGCGATGCAGAAAGCCGGCGTCGATGAACCAACATTGCTGCACCGAGTTTGGTGGATGGCCAAAGAAAAGTAGTGGCAATGATTTTACGCCACCGTTAAATCTCGGTCGCGAACGCCCAGCAAGTACAGCACTGCGTCCAAGCCCATCGTAGACATTTCGTGTTCCGCCGATTTGCGAACGACCGGCTTGGCGTGGAAAGCGATGCCCAGTCCTGCTCGGGCCAGCATTGGCAGGTCGTTCGCCCCGTCGCCGATCGCGATGGTTTGTTTACGCGAGATCCCTTCGGATGTCGCCAACTCTTCCAGCAACCGTGCCTTCGCTTCTGCGTTGATAATTTCGCCAAGGACGTTGCCGGTTAGCTTGCCGTCGATGATTTCCAACTGATTCGCATGCACATGATGAATGCCCAGCTTGTCTTGTAGGTAGCGACCAAAGTAGGTGAATCCACCGGACAGGATCGCAGTCCGGTAACCGAAGTGATGCAAGTTGGCCAGCAATCGTTCGGCACCTTCGGTCAATTCCAACCTTGCAGCGACTTTGGGCAGAACGCTTTCGGGCAGTCCCTTCAATGAGGCGACACGCCGACGAAGCGATTGGTCAAAATCAAGTTCGCCGCGCATTGCTGCTTCGGTGATCGCACTGACTTCTTCGCCAACGCCGGCCTCGACCGCCAGTTCATCGATGACTTCGGCTTGCAGCAAAGTGGAATCCATATCGAAGGCAACCACACGGCGATTTCGTCGGTAGGCGTCATCACGTTGCCACGCCAAGTCCAAATCCAAGCGGCTAGACAGATCCAGCAAACCGGCTTTGAGCGCGACCGCGTCCAACGGTTCCCCGCGAACTGAAAATTCAACACACGCCCGCGTCGGTTCATCGTTTACTGTTCGATCAGGTCGGCCTGACAACCTTGTGATGACGTCGATGTTCAGGTCTTGATCGGCCAGCAGGGCGGTCACGGCGCTAAACTGCACCGCCGTTACTGCGCGCGAAAGCAGCGTCAAAATGAATCGAGCTTTGCCCTCGCGTCCCACCCACGCGTCGTAGTCTGAATCAGAAATTCGCCGAGTCTTGCACTTCAAACCGAGTTTTCGGCCACGGCGTCGCAACTTATGGACGACTCGATCTTCGTCATGCTCGGCCGGAATCCTGGCCAGAATCCCCAGCAGCAGCGACCGGTGGATGACTGCTTGGTTGACATCGATGATCTGGCAATCGAATCGCGAAAGCAGGTCAGAAAGCGATGCGGTTAGTCCCGGACGATCTTCGCCGGTGAAGCGAAAAAGTACCGTTGAGGCGGTCTTGGGTTTGGTTTCATCTTTCATAATGGAAAGAAGATAACGAACCTGCTGAGATTGCCCAGTCGCTTAGCCGATGGCACAGGCTTCCAGCATGTGATCTGGCAACCCACAGGCTGGCAACCCACAGGCTGGAAGCCTACGCCACCGACAAAGACCAGCGTTTACAAACCTGCGGCTTCGATTGCCTTGTTGGCCTGTTCCAGAAAGCCGGGCTGGTCAACCAAGTTCAACACTGCTGGGTGATTCAGCAGAGTCATCGCTGCGTCTCGGTCCATCGGTTTTCCGGACGTCAAAATATCGTTGATCGATTCGTCGCTGCGCAGTTCGGCGACAGCTTTTTGCACTTCGGGACGCTGTTGCAATTCCAAAATCGATGGGTGGCCGATCACGTCGTTCATCTTGGCGGGGTCAGACAACACAGCGGCGGTGCGTTGAACACGTTGGATTTGGTTTAGCTGAGGAATTCTTTCGATCGGGTTGTATTTGCGAATCGTTGGTCCGATCACGCTGGCGTCGGTTTGATCGACAGTCCAAAAGATTGCTTTGTGAACCAGTGA
This sequence comes from Rubripirellula obstinata, assembly GCF_001642955.1. GTDB lineage: Bacteria > Planctomycetota > Planctomycetia > Pirellulales > Pirellulaceae > Rubripirellula > Rubripirellula obstinata. The sequence goes on from NZ_LWSK01000017.1 coordinate 16,899, forward strand.
ATAGTCCTCGGCGGCAACATTGGCTTCGGCTAATTTTTGGCGTTGGATCGGTTCCATCACCAACAGCCCGCCAACCAACAACAAGATCGCTGCGGCACCTTGCGCGAATCCGATCACGAATCCACAACGGCGGTTCATCCGGACCAAGCTGGGACGGTTTCGTACGATGCGACCGACGGTCAAATGCATCACCAGCCAAACCAGCATCGAGATGCCGATCCCGACCGCGGCAACGCTGATGCATCGGTTCAGCAGGCCGGTTGTTCCCAGCTTTGAACCGACTTGCAATTCATATTGCATTCCAATTTCAGGGGCATAAACAATCGCGGCGGTGATCGCGGCGACGGAGGTCAAGATCGACAACATGCCGACGCGAAATCCGCCGAACGCGCCGATGCCGGCGCAAGCCAGGATGGCCGCCAGCACTGTTTCACCTTGATAGCCGAAGTACGCAGCAGGCCCAAAGAATGCGATGCACCAGAACAAACGGACTGGGAAAGACATCGACCTTGGTTCAGTTTCAAAAGGAAATGGCTGTTTCATGGTTCGACTTCGTGTTGGCTAAGCAGTGCGTAATTTTTGAAGATGGGTTTCGCCGCAGCGTTGTTTGGACGCGAGCGGCAAGAGACCTGACTTCAGAACCCTAGTTTACGAATCATTCGTTTCACGAAAGCTGCCACCAAGATTGGTGGCAGGCAGGTATTTGGGCGGGGCGCTTGTTCCGGTTGTAGCGGGGAATGCGTTTCGTCTTTCATTGCCGATGGCAGCGGTCCGATGTTCTGAACTAGAGGGAACGTTCGCCGACTTTGGTAAGGAAACCATGATGTTCGTTGATTGCCGCAACCATTCATCCATTGATTCACGCTGGACTAGCTTGCACTGCTTGCGTTGGCTGTTGATGTTGATGTTAATCTTTGGCAGTTGGGCAACAACTCAGGCAGACGAAACGGATTCTTCGGCAAAGTTGAACAAGACTGCGCAGTTAGACATGGATGAGGAGGAAGACGAAGACCAGGACGAGGATTTAGATGAGGATGAGGATTCTGAAGACGACGAAGATTTAGAAGATGACGAAGACGAAGAAGACGAAGAGGAAGAAGAAGAGGACGGTATCCTTGGTTCGCAAGCGACCGAATCATTGCCCACGGTTTCCGGCGGACGTTTCAACATTCCCATGATTGCGGCTGTGTCGACAGCCACCAGCGACGTCGGCAACGGCAGCACGCCTGATGGCTTTCGCACTGACGCGCCACGGCCACTTGCACCGCTGCCAGAATTGGCGAGCGAGCGACGTTCGATCGGCCAGGATTCTGGATACGATGCGTCTTGGACTTGGTCAGTTGGTCGATGGGCGGCAGCCAACACGTTCTCGAATCCACGCTACTTTGAAGACGTCATGCTGGAACGGCATGGCCACCAGCGATGGGGGCATCTGCAACCGGTGGCGTCGGGAATTCGATTCTTCACGACAATCCCAATGCTGCCTTACAAAATGGCCATCAAGCCACCGTGCGAATGCGAGTACACGATGGGCTATTACCGAACAGGATCGTGTGCCCCGGCGCTGTATCAGCGACCGCCATGGGACCGAAAAGCAATTTTGGCCGAGTCTGCCGCCGTCGCGACCGGCATGATCCTGATCCCGTAAAGGATTTCTAAGTTGTTTAACCGCGTGGGCATCGCCCCGCGCGTTCGGGGCGTCCGGGGCGGCACAACGCGCGGGGCGATGCCTGGGCTGATGAAAATGCGGTGGGTGATGTTATTCGCGAACCAGTCGAACATTGCAAATTGCAAAATGAACATTGCAAATTGAAAATTCTTGGGAAGCTGTATTTGCTGGTCAATTTACATTTTTCAGTGTTCATTTTGCAATTTGCAATCAACACCGAGGCCGATCAGCCACACCCCTCCAAAGTCGTCCAGTTTCCCTCCACGCAAACATTTTCGTCAGCCCAGGCGATGCCCACGGAATCAAACGTTAGGCCTGGAAGGCCGACAGCTCCCTGCCGGGTGCGCGAGCACCCGGGTGGCTGCCCGCAACATCATTTCTTTGTCTCGGTTTCGCGGCTACGCCGCGAAACCGAGACAAAGAAAAAGGGAGATTAGACGATGCCATCCGGGGATTTACATCCCCGGCAAAGGGCTTCCGTCCCTACAGGACTATTGCACGAACGTTCTGATCGCGGGGCGATCAACGACTGTTTACATTTACCTGCTCGACTTCTATTGGTATGAGTAACGAAACACATCCGGCAGCAATCAAATCGATGTCCCCCGGGATCAGTTCAAATTGGCCAGTTCAAATTGGCCAGTTCAAATCGGACTGAACCCTGGCGGGATCAGCTACGTTTTTAACGATTGATTGATCGATTTTGGACAAATTTTGATTTACCAGGCGTGCGTTTACGGCGCTCTTCCGCCTCCCAGGTTGCTTGGCTAAACTTGGGGCTCTGAAACCGATTGTTCCCTACCCGTCTCAATATTTGGCCTCCGATGTTCTATTTCGCCCTGATCCTTGTCGCGATCGCCAGTCGTTTTATGCCGCACCCGCCTAATGTCGCCTGCCTGGGTGCGATTGGCATGTTTGCCGGTTGCTATTGCAGCGGCCGAATTGCGTGGTTGATTCCAGCCGCAATCCTGTTGTGCAGCGACACAATTGGGCAATGTTTGGGCGTCCCGGGCTTGGGTTTCTACAGCCCGGTGACGATGGTTTGCGTCTACGCCGCTGCAACATTGGCCGTGCCAGTCGGTCGCTTGATCAGCCGCACGGAAGGCAAAGGATTCAAGTTCGCTGGATCGGTCGCGGGTGGTTCGCTGATCGCTTCGACGCTGTTTTTCCTGGTCAGCAACTTTGGCGTCTGGGCATCCGCTTGGTACCCATCGACCGGTGCGGGACTAGCCAATTGTTACATTGCCGCGATTCCGTTCTACGGATATACGATTGCCGGTGACCTGTTCTTTTCAGCAATCGCGTTTGGTGGCTACGCCGCTGTGACGGCCGGCCAGCCAGCCCGCGAATTGGCACGCCAAGCGGTTTAGTCGCCAGCGGAATAGGTAGGCCGGAACAAACGCAGCGCCGTTCCGGCAATTGCATGTTTCAGCGTTGGATTGCCGGTTGATCTAGTTGGCGAAACCGGTCAGCCAATCGGTCATCGAAAAACGTAGCTCATCGCGTTGTTTGTCGATCGCACGATTCAGCTTTTTGGTCAATCGATCGCTTTGCTTTTCGACCAATCGTTCGACCAAAACTTCTTCGACGATTTCGCCCCACCCCTGAGCGAATTCGCCGCCCATGTGGCTGACACGATTCACTTTGAACTGTTGCAGTTCAACATCAGTGCGAATCACGTTGGGATCCAGCACCAATGCGGGTGGAAATTCGGCATAGTCCATCACAAAGCCGATCGTTGACGTTGTCCGAACTTCCAATCGGATACTGCCGGTAACCGTGACGCTGAAAAGCCGCGTGCCAAGGTTCCAGCGTTGCACTCGAGCTGAAAAAGACATTGGCAAGATCGCTGTCGATTGGATCTTCCACCGATGGGGCTCCTTTTCAACCAGCGATCCTGTATTTGTTCGGTCAGGTAAAACGCGATCGATCACCAGTGACGGTTGCGGAAGTTGCTGATGGGCCGATGGTGCCGCCACGCCGATCGGCAGCAATGGAGCGGCATTGAGTTCGTATCGAATCCAGCGTCCATGTTTGACGTCGCGATGACGGCGATTCGTCTTCAAACGCAAGCCATCCATGCGGATTTTGACACCTGACCAAATCTGCTTGGTCGCGCCCCAATCCTTGTCGCCGTCAATGCGACGAGGCATTTTTCGGATCGCAAAATCGCTCAACCACTGCGCCGCTTGGTGGACTTGCGCAGAAGTCACAAGCGTTGCCGAAGCCGCTGGTAGTTTTCGATTGGCAGGCGAAACCAATTCGATGGGTTCATCAGCAATTGAAAAGGAAGCGGTGGTAAGGCAAGCCAATGCCAACCATCCACCGCTTTTGATAGCCGCAGTGTGTCGCCACACGCCACGCCGAACTAGCGATAGACCACGGCGAAGTAAACGCCATCGCTGCCGGTCGCCATCGCGGCACCGGCGGCTTTCATTCGTGCGTCGCTGGTAAAGCAAGCTGAAACCCCTGATGGCGAATAAGAACTAGACCAACCCACACCTTCGTAGGTGCCCGGTGCATACGAACCTGGCGGATGGCTTTTCAGGTTCATCGAAGCCATCATCTGAGCCCGGCGTGCAGCAACCGCTTGCAGAGCCGGATCATATCGCAAACTGCCCACGCCCTGTCGAGCCCGTTGTGCATTGAGTGTCGCCAAAACGTTCTGGACGCCACCGCCACCGCGCAGACCTGATTGTGCCGACGGAACCGATTGGCTGCCTTTCTGATAGCCAACTTGTTGAACTTGCTGTCGCTGCGAAGCGCCGGTCGCGGACCGAGTGTGATACGTTCCGCACTTGGCGCAGTAATACGATCCGCCGCTGGTTCCTGCCTGGGCGACCACGCTGGGCTGTGAAATCACGACTGGCGAACTGATGCCTTGGCTCAACGCAGAGTTGCTATTCGTCATGCAAAACGCTGCCAAAGTCGCCGCGCAAGTCATTGTCACTCGTTTGAAAAATCTGTTCATTTCGTTTTCCCCGTAAAGGCTGGAAAGGGCTTGTAAAGTCTGGAAAAGAGACTGAGTCCCGTGCAGAGCCAGCAAGGGTTACGATTGTCGGCGAGTGGTAAAGAGGGTGGCTTGATTCCACCTGAGTGTTTTGCACCCAACAGACTCAGTTGGCACGCAAATTATCGAACTGAGGCTAGGAAACTGACGGCCAGGTCCACCCACAGGCGGGGATCGGCAGAAAAGTTATCGCAATAAGATTTTTTGCAGAGAATTTTGCGGAGAATTGCACCCATCCCCTTCCGTTTGCCACTGAGAAGTTTGCCACTGAAAAGCTTGCCACTGAAAAGTTTGCCACTGAGAAACTACAAAACGGTCAGCACCAGGTTGTCTCGGTGAACCACGCTTTCGTAGGGGCAATGACCAAGGATTTCGCTGATCTCATCGCTTGCTTTGCCACGGATTTTCTCTACATCCCCAGACGAATAATTGCAGAGGCCCCGCGCCACTTCGTTGCCGTCTCTATCTCGAAGCGAAACCACGCTGCCGCGTTTAAACGGGCCCCTAACTTTCGTGATTCCAATCGCCAGCAAGCTGCTGCCGCAATGCTTGACCGCACGCGATGCACCATCGTCAATGGTTACCGCACCATCGACCTCCGCTGATGCACCAATCCATCGGCGGCGGCCGCGCACCGATCCATCTTGGTCGGCCAAAAAGAGCGTTCCGATTTCCTCGCCCGCCAGAATTTTTTGCAGCACGCGGTCGTCGCGTCCAGGCGCGATGACGGTTGGGTGACCATGCGAAGCAGCGATCGCGGCAGCTTCCAACTTGCTGGCCATGCCGCCCTTGCTGGACGATTGGCGGTTGACCTGAGCCATCGCGCGGACGCTGTCGTCAACCTCCTCAACGACCTCGACAACTTCGCTAGTATCTGATTCTGGCGGACCGTCAAAAAGTCCGTCGATGTCTGACAAGATCACCAGCACGGTATCGCCAAGCAGCCCGGCCACCTGTGCAGCCAGCCGGTCGTTGTCACCAAACGTTGTTTTCAATTCAGAAACGGCGACACAGTCATTTTCGTTGACGATCGCGATCGCCCCGTATTCATGGATCCGCGCGAACGCATTTCGCACGTTTAAATACGTTTTTCGGCGGCGCAGTTCTGCGGTTGTCAGCAAGACCTGCGCGGCATGACGCCCTCGTTTTGCCAGCGATTTTTCGTAGGCTTGAATCAAGTCCGTCTGGCCAATCGCTGCGACTGCCTGCAATTGGGCCAATCCCGAAGGCCGGGTTTCCAGATTCAATTTCCCCATCCCCGCGCCGACTGCACCACTGCTGACCATGATGACTTGGCGGCCCGTATCGGCGATATCACAAAGCCCCTCAGCGAGCAAATCAATCCGATCGAGGTCCAATTTCCCTTCGGGTGTGGTTAGCACTCGCGTGCCGACCTTCACGACCAAGCTGGTGGCCGAATCAATGTATTGATTGCGAATGGCGGGCAAATCACTGGAAGACAAGTCGATGTCACGCATTAGAAAAAGAAGTTAAACCAGGGTCGTTGGGCAAGTTAAAAAGAAGACGGTTTCAATTCCTCGCTGTTCGCGTATCTTAGAAGACCCATGGTTTGCTTTTGAAGACCCAGCGTTTCAGAAGCCCCGTTCAGAAGCCCAGTGTTTTTGAAGATTGATTTCAAAAGCCCCGTGTTTTAGCTCCCTATCCTTTACGGAAAGAATTTTCGCTATGAGCGAATTGCATCACGAATGTGGTGTTGCCGCCATTTACCACCTCTCTGGTCGTGGCCGCAGTCCGATGTGTACTCAAGATGGCCCGCGGCAAATTTCGCGGCTGTTGCCTCGAATGCTGCTGGATATTCAAAATCGCGGGCAATTAGCCGCGGGAATGACCACCTTCGATCCTGCCCAACCGCGATTGCTGCGGACGCGTAAAGACGTGGGCACGGTCACCGAGGTCTTTCGAATGAACCACAAGGCCAAGGCTGAATCGCTGATGAAATCGCTGGCCGGTCGCGCCGCGATCGGGCATGTTCGCTACGCCACCAGCGGCCAAGACGACCGCTCCTACGCCCAGCCATTCGAACGAAAGCACATCCACAAACGCAAATGGTTCAGCTTTTGTTTCAACGGACAACTGTCCAACTACGGCATCCTTCGCGAACGCTTGTTAGCCGACGGTGACCACCACCTGACGTTGGACACCGACACCGAAATTATCCTGCACGAATTCGGACGTTTGCTCAGCCGATCGCCCACGCGTTTGGACTGGATCGATCTGCTGCGTCAATCGGCTGAAAACTTTGACGGTGCCTACAGCTTGGCGGTCCTGACGGCCGAAGGCGAAATGATCGTCGCCCGCGATCCGCTTGGCATCAAACCGATGTGCTATGTCCACGAAGGCCCACTGTTTGCCGCAGCCAGTGAAAGCGTTGCGCTGTTGAACCTCGGCTTCACCGACGACCAGATTAAGTCTTTGCCGCCCGGGCACGCGATCACGGTCCATCCCGAAACCGGGTTCCACCTGGAACGATTTGCTCCCGAGCAAAAACCGAAACACTGTTTCTTTGAATGGATCTACTTTGCAAACGTCGCCAGCACGCTGGACGATCAAAGCGTCTATCTCAGCCGCACGCACCTTGGCGAAGAACTAGCCAAAGCCGAACGTGAACTCGGCCGCGTCCCGCTGGATTGCGAAGACACGATCATCGTGCCGGTGCCCGACACCAGCAAAGCGGCTGCTGATTCGATGGCGTATGAGCTATCGATTCCGTGTCGCGAAGGCCTGATCCGAAACCGCTACGCCGGGCGAACCTTCATCGAAGGTGGCGGTAACCGCAAAGCCAAAGCTGCGACCAAGTACACGCCGCTTCGCGAAGTGTTGGAAGGCAAACGTGTCATCTTGGTGGAAGATTCCATCGTTCGCAGCACCACGATGAATGTGTTGCTGGATCGAATCCGCGAAGTCGGCGGTGCAAAGGAAATTCACGTTCGAGTTGCCTGTCCACCCATCATCGCGCCGTGTTTTTACGGGATCGACATGAGTTCGATCGATCAATTGATCGGACCCAAGTATTTTGAAAACGGGGTGATTTCTGACGAAGCTCAGCAGCGACTCGCCGATGACCTCGGAGCCGATTCACTTCGTTACTTGCCGGTCGAAGCGATCTCGCGTGCAATCGGAAAACCAACCGATCATCTGTGCCAAGCCTGCGTGACGGGCAAGTATCCGACACCGTGCGGGCAACACTTGTACCAGATCGCGCTCGACAATCGCGGATCAAAATTAGACAGTCGCCAAACCTACGAACAATTAGCGGCGGCTCTTTCAACCGGATGATGAACGGCAATTCTTAGCCGCCAAGCTCGGTGGGGATCACCGTGCTGCTAGCTTTGAAAAGTCACTCCGACGATACCACACTCGCCAACAACGGCAATCTTTCCTGAGTGGAAACGACCACCCCGCCGGGTTTTTCGATCGTAATCGCAAACGCTGCGGGTTTTAGAACTTGCAGCTTGGCATCGATCGGAACGATCACCTCGCCATCGGCTGAGACATTGAATACGCCACCATCAATGGGTTCATCGTCACGCAACGGATCGATGATCCAAAGTTGATATTGCTGCAGGGTTGGATCGTTGACGGGCATCTGCTTGAACCGCATGTAACCGGCTTGGCGGTCGTTGCTCCAGACCACGTCGCCCTGAACTTCTTGCGGGAATGGATGCTTACCAGCCGTCCAATCAACCTTGATCACATCATCCGCCTGTGAAATCAAGTTGCTACGTAACTGAGCGACCGACATCACCGCTGGCGGATCAGTGTTCACGCTCCAAAACCCGAATGCCAATAACGCCGCAGCGGCAAACGCCAACCAAGCAAAGACTTCGCGGGTGCGAAGCAACGATGGCGACGATTGAACGTCGGCCGTGGTCACTAGGTTTGCGTCAGAAACGTTAGTGCTGGTTACGATGTTAGCGGTGTCTGCTGAAAGATGTTTCCCCGCATCGTTTGCGATCCGAACACGCAACGAATCAGGCATCGGCTCGTTTGGATGTTGAAAAGCTAACTGAACTCGCGCCATCGTGTTCTCCAGTTCAAACAGCGATTGCTGATCTTCTTGATTTGAAAACGCAGCTTGAAAAGCGATCTGTTCTTCTTCAGACAAATCATCCAGGACATGTCCAGCCAACAACTCTTGCCACTGTGACTCTTTCCACTGGGAGAGGTTGTCTTTTGCGTTACTCATAACGTGCCTCCCTCGGCGGTCACCACTGCGGATTTTGCCATGCAGTCTTTCAATTGCAACAGCGCTCGCCTTGCGAACGACTTGACCGTTCCCAACGGCATCGAAAGCCGCTCGGCAATGTGTGTGTGCGAACAGCCATGGTGAATCGACAACTCAATGACCTGTTTTTGCTGGCTTGAAAGCCGCTCGATGCATCGCAGCGCTTTGTCGGCCTCATCCGCCAATTCAGCCGCCAATTCCGCAGGTTGCACCGTGACCTCTTCGGGTACGTCGTATTCAATTGCTGACATGTTGAGAGTGTTTGCAGTGCTGGATGTCCGTCGCAAGCGATCGATCAACCGCCGACGGGTAATCAAGGTCACGAAGGCCGCCTCGCTGGACTTGGATGGATCGAAGCTTTTTGCCTTTTTCCAAATCTCCACAAAAATTTCCTGCGAGGCATCCTCGGCATCTGCACTATTGGACAGCCATCGACGCGATAGCGACCACACTAGGCCACCGTATCGCTGCAAACAATCCTCGACAGCCAACGAGTCGCCCGCTGCAATCCGTTGAAGGATCGTGGCAGGTTCAATTGCAGTTTCAGTCACCATATTCAGGATATTCTTTTCGGGATTTACCGTTGCCATCAGTCGAGCCTTTTTGCCGGTAACGTGGCACAACGTTTTACCGAGCCAGCAATCGCTTTAGGACGCGACCGCAAAAGCGAACGCGTCCTAAAACTAAAGCGAAAAGATCAATGGATCATCGACCGCCTACTTCGCGCTCAGTTGCGAATACATTTGATCGATGCCCCGACGCAGTGTCCAGGCACGCTGAGTGTCACAATGATGCCGGCTGGCGTTGCCGATCACCGATGACATGTGCTGTTGGAGCGAGGGATCAACGTCCGTGGACATCAAACCGGTCAACGTTTCGTGATAAAGATTCGCACAAGCCGCGTGGTGTCCCGAATTGAACATCGCCGCACCCTGAACCACCGCACGCTCAAGCACTTGGCGTGCATCGGAAGTCTTCGCAGGCGGCATCAGCACGGAATCGATGATATGAATGACGCCGTTGGACGCATCGACATCGGTGGCAACCAATTTCGCATCGTTGATCATCGCTCCTGCATTGGTGACGCTGACATTAACAATGGACCCTTCCAAGGTCTTTGCGGACTTCGCCGCGAGAGCGTCTTCTGAATACACCCGCCCGGCGACGACGTGGTACTTCAAAATATCGACAAGCTTCTGTTTGTTGCCGGGTTCCAAAAGGGACGCGACGGTTCCATCAGGCAACTTGCTGAATGCTTCGTCGGTTGGTGCGAAGACAGTAAACGGGCCGTCGCCGCCAAGAACCTCGGCCAGGCCGGCTGCCTTTGCCGCGGCAAGCAACGTGCCGAACTTACCCGCCGCAGCGGCCGTTTCGGGAATCGTCTTGTCGGCGGGCAGGATCACTGAATCGATGACGTGAATGACCCCGTTGTCACATTCGATGTCTGTCGTGACAACGGTGGCACCATCGACCATGACGCCCGAATCCTTGACGGTGATGTCAACGCGTTGTCCATTCACCGTCTTTGCTCCGCTGAGGTCAACGACCTGGGCCGCCATCACCTTCCCGGAAACAACGTGGTAGGTCAGCACGCCAGCCAGAGTTGCTTTGTTCTCTGGTTTTAGCAACGTTTCAACCGTGCCTTGGGGCAGCTTGGCAAAGGCTTCGTCGGTGGGAGCGAACACGGTGAACGGACCAGGGCCTTTCAAAGTTTCCACGAGGTCCGCGGCACCCAAGGCAGCGGCAAGCGTCTTAAAACTGCCCGCTTTCACTGCGGTGTCCACGATGTCGGCAGCCATGGCCGAAGACGATACAATCGTTCCCAGTGCGAGTGCGAACAAGCTCTTCAACTGAATCTTCATTTTCAGGTCCATTACATAAGTGTGTTTTTGTAAGTTTCATCTAACCGACCGGTCGTAGATGTATTCGAAGGTAAGATCCAACTGGATGCATCATTCGCAAAAAATGATGAAAGTTTCTGGCACTGCTCGGTGATCGCTAGTATTTTCCTTGTCCCTTTTCGACCCTCCAGACCGAAAGATTCCTGTGCGTTTTCTACTTCTAGCCCCTTTGCTTGTCTGCCTGTTCGTCGGGTGTGGGCAGCGACGTGGACCGATGGCGATCGACGACGATGCGCCGACTGAATTCACGACCACTGAATCCGGATTGAAGTATCGAATCCTGCGAAAGTCCGATGGTCCCAAACCCGGACCATCGGACACCGTGACAGTCGACTACTCCGGGACCCTGGACGATGGCACTGTTTTCGACTCATCCTACAACCGAAATCAGCCAACCACGTTCCCGCTTAGCGGCGTCATCCCCGGCTGGACCGAGGGTCTGCAATTAGTGGGCGAAGGCGGCATGATCGAACTAGAAATCCCCGCCATCCTCGGCTACGCAGGCCAGTCCCAGCCAGGCATCCCACCCAATTCAACACTACATTTCAAAGTCGAATTGCACGACATTCGGTAGGCTTTCAATCGGCTCACCAAGAACAAGCAATCACTGACCGGCTCTTTCGACCGATTGGTCATTAGCCAGTAGCAGCACTAGGTCGCCGTCGATGTTTGTTGATAACTCTTCTTTGACGTCCCACAAGTTGTTTTCATCATCGACGGTGGGGCATAATTCTTCATCGCCGCACCAGACTAAATCGGCCAACTTGCCTGAACTAGACTGAGGCATTGAAAGAGAGTCATTGAAATCGGCCTGGGCCGGCATTTTCATGTACTCGTCATCAAGAACACTGGATTCCGATTGCGGCGGGGATTCATGGATCGCCTGGATCTGCGAAGCCGCATCTCGAATCTCGAATGCGATGATGGCGACATCAATCATTCCGCCGACCGATATGCTTCGGATTTGCGCCAAGTGTTTATTGGCGATGCTGCTGGGACCACTCACGATGCCGCTTGGTGTTTGAATCGACGTGAGTTCAATTTCAAACTGTTGGTACATATCCGACAGCGGACCCAAGGTTTGATTTTGGTGAGTAATCGTTTGGACAAGTGTTCGGCTTGAAGGTGAAACTCCAAAAACACTTACTTCGCTAATCCGAGGAAAGGCGGTCCCCGTGCTGTCTGTAAGATAAAGTTCAGGTAGTTCCTCGTCTGTGGAAAACGTTTGACCATGCGTCACGCGACCTACCATGCCCTGACTTGGAAACTGCCGGTAGAATCCGTTGTTACCTAACGAATTGTCGTCTCGCAACGATGAAAACGAGAACGCTGCTTCGTCAGAATTCCCAGAGACTCCGTCGAAGTCGATCTCTACCAGCCACGATTCCTCGAGACCTTCCATGAACGATGCCTCGTCTTCATCGGCTGAAGATTGAATCGTCATGGTCGCCACGAACGATTCAAGAGTTGCTTGAATGGGCTGCCGATTGGGTGCCGTTACCCAAACCTTTGTCGAAGCTTGCAACCGTTGGTCATCAAAAGTCAACTTTAGCGTGGCAGAATACTTCGATGGTTCATCGCCGATCGTTGTTCGCTGAAAATACAATTCTGCTTTATTCAAGGATTCGATTACGGTTAGCTGAACGGGCTGAGTGTCAAAGTTCTCAGGCCTTACTCGATCGCTAACGATGATGTCAAAGTTGTGGACGCCAGCGTGTTGATTGCCCGCATTCCACGACAGCAAACCGCCTGCATCGATCGATACACCTGAAGGTGCTCCACTGAGTGAATAGTAGATGGCGTCTCCATCTGGATCCGTCGCGTTGAGTTGGTATTCAAATGGCAGGAATCCGTTCAACGTTTGCGAAGAAACGGCCTCAAGCACAGGCGGTTCGCTTGGCGGATACTCAACGGTAACATTTACGTCGACACCCTCTGAGTACTGGTAGCCGCGGTTGCCGTATGCGAAAACTCGGATCGTGTGAACGCCAACATCGGTCGCTGAAGGTGTCCAGGTAACAAGACCACTTGAGTCAACTTCAACACCGCTTGGCCTAACTCCGATGGAGTACCTAATAGGATCTTGTTCTTCGTCGGTTGCCAAAATCTGGAAGCTTGAGTTTCTGCCAACCAAAAAGGTAGGATCTGCCATCGGCTGAAGAACTGGCTTTTGATTCGGCACGATGAGTGTCAACGTCATCGTGTCGATGTGAGATTCGCCCTTAAAATCATCAGCGTAAACGGTTGTCGAGTAGGTTCCCAGTTGATCCGAAGTAGGCGTCCATTGAAGTTGGCCGTCCGAGGAGAATGTAAGTCCGTCTGGGGCATTCTCGATGCGGTACGAAATGGCGTCACCCTCTTCGTCGGTTGCCTGGATATTCATCTCCAGTGTTTCTCCAGCGGCAACGACTCGCGTCAAGGATGTCGCGGAAAGCCGGGGGGCTGCATTGCTTCTTGTTCGGAAAGTAAGCTCATCGAACCGAAGGCCAAATCCAATGTGGTCGTCAAACAATGCATCAGATTCAGAACCATTGATGGGTGCAAAACGGGGTGCGACGAAACCATCGACGGGTTTGGGCGCTGTCGCAAAACCAGGTAGTGGTTTCAGCGAGATAAGAAGAGCGTCAAGCCAACTGTTCTCTGGCAGATCGGACACCGAATGTGATCGAAGAGTCGAATTGACAATCTTATCATAAACATCGTCGGAATTCTTTCCTATGACGAGTGCGACGCGGTCGTCGGAGGCAAAGTCAGGATCACTTTCCCAGTCAAACCTGACATCTGCAACGCCAGGCAAAAATGCGTTCTGGCTGGGACTTGTGAAGCGAACGCTTGGCGGTAACGCGATCGCCGCTGAATCGACAGTGAAGGTAAAAAGGCGATCATTCAATAGATCGGGCTGAGGATTCGCTGGATGGAAATCATAGTCCAGGTCAACCAGAACAGTCCAAACCCCATCGATCATGTTACCCAACGTACTGTCACTCAAATCGGGAGCGACGATCGTATGGTCATAGTTTATTTGCATGATCTTGTTGGTCGAATCATCTTTGTCATGATCCACCCACTCAATCGAGCTTTCCGCCAACTGAAATTCACTGTCGCTCGGGGATTTAACGTAGAGTCGTGAATAAACATGCAGGTCGGGGTGTTGAATCCGATGCGTGAACTGAGCTCCTCGAGCCTTGGTCGCATTGCCTGCGTCAGTTTCTAAGATGAAAAGGTTTGTCGCAGATTCCCCAATGTCCTCAAATCGCTCGCTGACGACATCAAAATTTACGAGGGGAGAAGTTGCGAAGGTTGCGCCACCGTCATCAGAGACATCAAACTGAAATTGGTGACTACCAATTTGTTGTGGTGATGGCGTCCAAGCAAATAAACCCGCAGTCGTCAAAGTCGCACCCACCGGTGCTGGACCGCTGAATCGATAAGTCAAGGTGTTGCGGGGGTGATCCGCGTCGGTTGCCTGGAGAAAAAGCTCAAAGGGAAAATTGGCTTCGAGTTCTTGATCGGGAAGGTCAGTCCATTGCGGTGACTCATTGACTTCTTCCACCTGGATCGTGACGGTCTGACGGACCGTTTCGAGCCCATCAGTGACTTGCACATGAATCTGTCGTTCACTGGGACCTTCAGCCTCAGACGGAGCCCAAGAAAACTCTCCATCCGCCGAGATTGCGGCCCGGAAGGGAACCGATCCGACTAGTGAATACGTTAACGATTGCGCTGGCTGGTCGAGATCAGTTGATCGGAATAGCAGATTGAATTCAGAATTCTCTTGAATCGAAAATGCCTCAACGACCTGCATGATAGGTGGTTGATTCACCTCATTAACCTCGATGACAACAGGCGTCGTCGATTCGAGAACTCCATCCGAAACAACAATGTCGAACGTGTACTTTTCCCCGCCATCAGTCTCAGTAGGCGTCCACTGAAGCATCCCGCTACTCGAAAGCGTAAGATCACTCGGGGCGTTGTCGCCCAGAGAAAAGAAGAGTGTTTGCTTCGGCAAATCAGAATCACTTGCGTCGATTTTCAACTGCAATTCTACGCCTTCGTCGACTTGCTGATTGGGGATAGGCTGAATGACTGGCGCGTTGGGCACGTCTTGAACATCGACTTGAAACGACTCTGAAGTGGTGACGGTTCCGTCGCTAATTTGGACAGTAATCTCGAAACTGTCCGGCCCTTGGGCTTCGGTTGGGGTCCAACTGAAATCGCCATCGGGAGTGATGCTCGCGCCAGCGGGCGCATCGTCTCCAAGCGAGAACGTCAAGTTGTTATTCGGTAAGTCAAGGTCGCTGCCGACCAGTGAAAGCGTTAGCGTTTGCCCTTCGTCGACGGTCTGGTCGGCGATCGACATCAAGGTTGGGGCAAGATTGACTTCACCGACGGTGACTTCGATTGTTTGCGTATCAGTCAACACGGAATCCGACACGACAACATCAAACGAATAGGTGTTCGGTCCCTGGCTTTCGCTGGGCGTCCAAGAAAAGAAGCCTTCCGTTGAAATCGATGCTCCTTGCGGCGCATCTCCTGCAAGCTGGAATGTCAAAGGAGTGGCCGGTTGATCCAGGTCGGTTGCTGCTGCTTGAAATGTCAACGTCGCAAGTTCATCGATGGACTGTGGATCAATCAAAGCAAGTATCGGTGCGACATTGACTTCGCCAACTTCAATGGTCACCGACGTTGCGTCCGTGGCGAATCCATCTGAAACGATCACGTCGAAAGAAAAGCTGCCCGGCCCATCCGCTTCATCCGGAGACCAGGTGAAAACTCCTGCAGGGGTCATTGTAGCTGTGGCGGGAGCCGCGTCGCCGAGCGAAAAGCTAAGCGAATTATTGGGAGCGTCAAAGTCGCTCGCTGTTGCAGTGAAACTGAACGCTTCGCCCTCATTGACGATGTAAGTTTCTAGCTGGGCGATCTTTGGAGCTGTGTTTACTTCGCCAACAGTAACGGTCGTCGTTTCAGTCACAGACAACTCGCCATCAGAAACGTTTACTTCAAAAGTAAAAGTGCCAGGACCATCTTCCTCGTTGGGAGTCCAAGCGAACTCACCCAAGTCGTTG
This sequence comes from Rubripirellula obstinata, assembly GCF_001642955.1. Classification (GTDB taxonomy): domain Bacteria; phylum Planctomycetota; class Planctomycetia; order Pirellulales; family Pirellulaceae; genus Rubripirellula; species Rubripirellula obstinata. The sequence continues at coordinate 32,791 of NZ_LWSK01000017.1, forward strand.
ATGCTTGCTCCTGCGGGTGCGTTTTCCCCGAGACTGTAACTTAGCAACGGCACAGGTAGGTCTGCATCGGTCGCGTTGACGGTGAACGATAGGGTTTCCAGTTCGTTGACGTCGTGGTCGTCAATGGCTTGGAGCAAGGGGAACTGGTTGACTTCGTCGACATAGATGGTCAACGATTCGATGGCTTCGAGTTCCCCATCGCTGACGAGGATATCAAAGGTGACGGAATCGCCGCCGAACAACTCGTTTGGTGTCCAACTAAAGTGACCGTCTGCCGTGATCGAGGCATCTTCGGGTGCCGATCCGTCCAAGCGAAATGTAAGCGTGTCGGCAGGAAGGTCGGAGTCGGTTGCCGTAGCTGTGAACGTGAGCGTCTGCCCTTCAGCCACGGTTTGATCTTCGATCGAAGCGATCACAGGAGCGTTTGGAACATCGACGACTTCGATCGTGACGGTTTGGGTATCCGATAATTCACCATCGGAAACGACAACATCAAATTCAAACGTTCCCGGACCATCAGCCTCTTGCGGCGTCCAGGTGAATGTTCCGTCGGCCGTAATCAAAGCTCCTGTCGGAACCGTTCCCGCTAGTGAGAACTGAAGCGAGTTACTCGGCAAATCGTCATCAGTGGCTGCGGCGACGAAGGATAAGGTAGAACCCTCGTCGACGGATTGGACACCGATCGCGTCCAGTTGCGGAGCTTGGTTGACTTCGGCGACGTTGATTGTGATTGGCGTGGAAGATGACAGTTGTCCGTCGCTGGCGACCAGATCAAACGTGTAGCTGGCGGGGCCTTGCTCTTCAGTCGGAGTCCACTGAATCGTTCCATTGCTCGCGATCGTCACGCCAGCAGGTACGTTACCGGTTGCTGAATACGTTAACACATTCTCTGGTTCATCGACGTCTGTTGCCGCAACAATGAGCACGAAGTCGGCAAGCTCGTTGATGGTTTGAGTTTCAATCAGCGACCACGTTGGTGCAACATTGACCTCTTCTACCGTCACTGTCACTGTTGTTGCATCAGAGAGAACTCCATCGCTGACGACGACGTTAAAAGTGAATACACCAGGCCCATCTGCTTCGGTGGGAGTCCAAGTGAAGTCACCGTTCGCACTCATAGAGGCGCCCGAAGGCGCATCGCTACCAAGCGAATACTCTAGTGGATTGTCGGGGAGATCTGCGTCAGTCGCGGATGCAGTGAACGCAAGTGTTGCACCTTCGCCAATTGTTTTCGCGGCGATGCTGTCCAGCACTGGGGCAACATTTACTTCTGCAACTGTAATGGTGACGGTTTCGGAGTCAGATTCCGCACCGTCAGAAACGATTACGTCGAATGTGAATATACCGGCCCCGTCAGATTCGGTCGGCGTCCAAGAAAAATTGCCGTCTTGCGTGATCGTGGCATCGGCTGGCGCGTTATCACTCAAAGAGAAAACCAGGTTCGCTTGTGGCAAGTCAGCGTCGGATCCGGTCGCCGAAAAGGTGAGGCTTTCCAGCTCATTGATGCTGTGATCGCCAACGAAATCTAGGACAGGTGCCTGATTGACTTCATCGACTTGGATCGTCAAGGCAGTAGTATTACTGAGGCCACCGTCGCTGACGATGACGTCAAAAGTAAACGCATTGCCGCCGTCGGCTTCACCTGGCGTCCACGAGAAAATACCGTCATCACCAACTGTTGCTCCGGAGGGAGCGTCGGCCCCAAGGCTGAAACTAAGCGTTTGGGCTGGTAAATCTGAATCCGTTGCGTTGACTTGCAGGCTTAGTGTTTGTCCTTCGGCGATGACTTGCGATTCCACGGCCTCGATCACCGGCGCATTGGGAACATCGACAACTACGATGGTGACGGTTTGGGTATCCGATAATTCACCATCGGAAACGATGACGTCAAATTCAAACGTTCCCGGACCATCAGCCTCTTGTGGCGTCCAGGTGAATGTTCCGTCCGGGCTAATGGAGGCTGCGATCGGCGCGTTGTCACCGAGCGAGAAAGCCAGAGTGTTCGCGGGTAGGTCAGCGTCACTTGCGCTAACCGAGAAAGTCAACGTAGATCCCTCATTAATGGTTTGTGGATTTACACTCGCCATCGCCGGGGCGCTGTTGACTTCCGTGACATCAATCGCAACGACGGTAGTTGTGGTCAAGAATCCATCACTGACCGAGATGTCAAACGAGTGGCTTGACGGGCCCTGCGATTCGCTGGGCGTCCACGAGAATAGCCCCTCATCGGTGATCGCTGCGCCCAACGGCGCGTCGTCGCCAAGAGCGAATGTAAGAGCATCGCCATTGGCATCATTGCCATTGACTTGAAATGTCAATGAACTCATTTCAGCGGTGCTGATGGCTGCAATCGCATCGATCGCTGGAGCATCGTTTGTTACCACCACGGTTGCGAACGCTGTCGTTGAGGCTCCATCCACATCGACGATCAAGAATTCGATTGTGTCGTTGCCTACAAAGTCATCGGCGGGTTGGTAGGTAAACGTGTCGTTGGCGTCATCAAATTCGATGCTGCCATTCGTTGCTGTAACGATGGATTGAACTGCCAAACCGTCATCGCCTGGGTCAGTTGCTCCACTAAGCAAGTCAACAACCGAGTAAGTTTGCAATTGATTCTTGGCGCCTGCGAAGGTCGGGTTGCCAGCAATGGGTGCCAAGTTGGTAACGACTAGATCGAATGTGACTTCGCTGGTTCCGCCATCTTCGTCACTCGCTGTGATCGTTACGGCTTCAGACGCGTCGGAACCGCCAGTTTGATCGAAATGCCAAACCCATTGCCCACTATCACTCTGGGTGACCGTACCTGCCGTCGCAGTTAGCGTCACGGTATCCGCCACCACATCGGCAAAAGCTCCTGTCATCAAGGCGGGTTGGCCTTCATCAATCGTGACCGATGCAAAGTCGCTGGTGATGGTGGGGGCAGCATTGACGACAACCAGATCGATCGTTTGGATCGATGATGCTCCGTCGGCGTCCGTCGCGGTCAACGTGACAGTCTGGGACTGGCTCGGACCGTCGGTCGTGTTCAGGGACCATCGCCAGTAGCCTTCGTCGGAAAGCGTGAGACTGCCCACCGATGCGGCCATCGAAACTGCGTCGCCTCCGGGATCGGTTGCAATCACGACCAGTGATGTGGGCAGGCCTTCAATGGCATCAATTCTTGTCGTCGTTGGAGAAAGAAAGTCCAACATAGTCAAGATCTTTGGTGCCACATTGTCGATGCGAATCGTCTTGCTCGCGGCGACATGGCTTCCGTCTTCGTCCACCAGCATGACGCGAATGGTTGCATCGGTCACATCACCGCCGTAGATGTGTGTCTGCGTGGCGGCATCACTGACCGTTTCTTCGGTTCCGTCGCCCCAGTCAATGATTCGCTGAGTGATCGTTTCGTTGCCTGGATCAGTGACGTCGCCAAGATTCAGTTCATAAAGCGTGCCTTCATCTACCGAATCAGCGCCGTTGACTTCGATCGTTGCCGGAACGTCAACAACTTCGACTCGAAAGGTTGTCTGTGCCGTCAGCAAGCCTTCGTCAGTTGCAGTCACCGTCACGTCAAAGACTTCGTCTGGCCCGTCAGTGGTGTTCAGTGTCCATGACCAAGTCCCATCACCGTTATCTGTGATCTGGCCAATGTTCGATGCAATGTTTGCGACCGTTCCATTGTCGATGTCACCAAATATCCCAGCGGTCATGGCGGTCGAACCCTCGTCCGTGACCAAGTCTTCAACCGGATCGACAAAGGGAGCGTCGTTCGATCCGGCGACATTGACTGTTACGGTCCCGAAAGAACGGCCATTATTTCCATCGTCCAGCAGGTATCGAAACGTGTCGGTTTCGACCGTGCCGTCGGCAACGTCGTCGAGCCGTCCGCTTGGGGCGTAGGTCACACTGCCACTGGCCGCGTCAAAGCCCACTAGTCCGCGCGTGCCCTGGGTATCAATCCCAACGATGCGAAGCGTTCCGCTATTGTCGGGATCGCTATCATCTGCCAACAGCAACGCGGTCACGTCGACGACCGCATCATCTTCGCCGATGTCGAAAGAGTCATTGGTCGCGTTGGGGCTCAAGTTGTTGACGCCAGGCGTATTGCTGGTCCCAATCGTGATACCCTGTTGGCCCTGCACAACATTGTTGATGTAGCCTTGGTGAACGCTGCCGCCTGAATCACTGCCGAACAGATCGATGCTGCCGTTGCCGCTCAGGTCGATCTGGACACCATCAACCGCCAATAGTTGACGTGCTTCGAGCGTCTCGATCAGGAACCTGCGTTTTGGAGACTTCTTGCGGGTTGCTGAACGTCGTTTTGAATTGCGAATCATGAAGCTGGCTTCCTGCCAATTGGAGTGGTGCAATCCTTTGCACCGAAGATTGTTTGCTTGAGTCAGAACCGTGGCGACAACGCTAAAATAGCACGATCAAATCCGATGCAAGCGTTAGTTGGCTGTCGTCGCTACGATCGTCAAAGGGCTTGACGCCTGAGACACCGCCGGGAACAGCAGGATTACTTTCCACGTCAGAAGTATCCCAGCGAATTTCGTTTCGGAAAAGCACGTTTGAGTGAGGCTTCCAGTTTACGCCCGCGGTCAGAGCGAAGTAATCGCTACCGTTGAATGCGGGACCGCTGCCAGCATATTCGATCGGCACCCCGACGCGACTGTTCCCGTCATCTCGAAACCATTCGACTCGCAAGCCAGACGAGATCTTTTCATTCCACTGATAAACCAAGTACTGATTGACACCCCACCAGGACGCATCGCCGAAACCGACTGTGTTGTTCACACTGTCTAATGTCACGACCGCGCCATCCTGGAATCCATAGTCGCCTTGCAAGACGTAATACAACGAAGAACGCAGGTAGTGCTTTAGCACCAAGCTGGCCCAGACCCGCGTGTCTTCCATCGCGCCATCGGGTGTTGTAATCCCGGTGAAGTCTCTTCCAGCGTGGCCGGTAAGCGCCAGCGTCGTCTTGCCTTCGCGAAACGATTTCAAAATCCCCAGTCGCGTGCCCCACTCGTCAAGGTTGCTGTAGAACGAATCCCAACCGGTGGTCCCGGCTGCTGCAATCGAAAGCGTGGGCGATAACTTTGCAAACCACATCCCGCCGCTCAGCGTGAACGGTTGTCCGTAAGCATAGGTGTAAGCGTGAGAATAGAAAAAGTTGTCGGGTGCTGCGAAAGTCTCGTAGCCACCGAGTGCGTAAAAATGGCCGAAACGAAACGTGCTTCCGTAAGGTCCAATGGGCGCCGCGATGTCGATGTAGGCCTGCGGCAAGGCAAGCCCGTAGTCGTCGTCCGCTTGGTTCCATCGTGGCGTGCGATCACCGCGTTCCTCTAACCCCGGAACGGTTACAAAACGACTGTCGGTGCCATAATTCAGGTCGACACGTGCCCCCCAATCCCATTTCCGTCGATCCGCTTGGACTTGTTTGCCAAAGTAAACGTAGAATTGATTGAGTTGGTAGTCGTTGGACCGATCGTTGAACAGCACCGGGGCATTGAGTCGGTTGTTCGGATCGGCTGGGTTGAGGGTGACGCCTTGCTGCAACCATCCACCCATCTGCCAAGGTCTCCGATTGAAGCCCCATCTTTTCTCGCACTGATTGCAAGTGACATTGTGCAATGGCTGAAATTCGCTTTCGCAAAGGTAGCAAGCACTTGTGCCGCAAGAAGTGCAACCATCAACACCGGAATCACGGCAGGCGTCGCATCGACCTGAATCAGTGCTTAAATCGTCGCATCCATTCTCAAATGAAGCTGTTGAATTAAATGACGCAGGCTCAATTTTGCTTTTAGTTTCACTGGGCTTGCTTTTAGTTTCACTGGGAAACTCAGATTCATCAGACAAACCAGGTCCCACATCAAACCTGATGGGGTCGGACACAGGCAGGAATTCCTCCGCGTTGAGCGGCTGAAAGCAAACAGATACGAGAAAAAGGGACAAGGCAAGGAAGCGAGATTCAACAGGCTTTCTCTTGGTAAACCAGTAACCAATAACATGCATACAATTGTTCATCTTGGCGGCAAGGACTCAGGTAGCTCCAGGAACTACGAAATCCGCCAATTTTATGTCAAGTTCCGATTTGCAACAAAACGACAAACCATCGCTAACTCGCTTGTCGCCGTCATCTAGACTCACGCCGTATGGCTATCTCGCCTCCATCAAGGCGCAGATGCTTTGGCTTACGTTCATTTTGTCGCCGAGATACGGACATGGACCGATCCGTCGTCTCGATCCTTGGTCACGATGCTGATGTCAAGAAAGCGTTTAAGCACGTTGATGTGAGTTTGGCTGTGCTGAGATAACGGAACCGTTCGGAATTCACTCGGTTCGCCTTGCGATGCGGCAATTCCCATCGGCAGCAAAAGTTGGTCTGCCAAATACTCGCCGACGGGAACGTTGGCGGCCAAGTAGGTGCGTGCTTGCCGCAGTGTTGATCGAGCAACTTGTTCAGCCTTTACGCCGACTTTGCCGAAGCCCACCATCAGCTCCGTGACGTTGTCGAAACCGCATTCGATCATGACGACGTTGCCCGGACCGCCCGATCGCTGCGCTTCGATGATGTGACAGGCATCCGTCGGCCAATCCGCCTTACGACGAATGACATCGCACTCTCGTTGGCCAATTGATGTTGGAACCTTAGCAACAACCGCGATCACCTTGGGCTGAAGTTCTCCTTCTCGATTTAGCAATTGCAAGCCAGTCAGTTGAGGTGTTGGAGTCACTTTCAATTCGATCTCGCCACCGCCAGCCGGATAGAATCCATACGCATCAAGCAAAGCGGTCACGCTCGCATTCATCTTGACCAGTTGCGACAGATAACAACGATCGAAGAAGTCGAACGGAGGTGCCCAAGCGGCATGCGTGCCACCTTGAATCCGAACGGTGGATGATTCGCGGGCCATCATCAGCGCAGGCAAAACAGTTTGTGCGACCAAGATCGCGCTGCCAGCCGTCCCGACCTGGAACGAAAAATCACCGCCACGGATCGCCGAGGGCGCAAAGGTCAGCTCTTGCGAACCGAGGTCGCCCCCAACGACGTGTCCGTCACAGATTTCTGAAATCGCACGCACACCGGTCAAGTGCTGCCGCAGCAGTCCTGGTTTTTTGCGGCCAGCTCGGATGTTGGTAATCCGCACGGACGTTTCGGTCACCGCCGCCAAAGCGAGGGACGAGCGAACGATTTGTCCGCCGCCCTCGCCTTCGCTCCCATCGATTTCAATCATCCGTTTATTCATCCGTTTAGTCACTTGCTCAATCGTCCGCCTTGCTGGCGTCCTTGATTACGAAACGTGCTTTCAACCGAGCCACCTCGCTCGCCAAACCAGCCGATTTGACGCTGCGAAGGACTTCATTGAAATCCTTGTACGCCGCCGGCGCTTCGTCGATGGGGTACTTTCGGCAATTGCTTAGCACATCATTCGATTCAAATTCGCTGTCGACCGTAGTTTGATCAAGCACACGCTTCGCGTGCCGACGCCCAAGTACCCGCCCAGCACCGTGATTGACGCTGTAGCACGAAGCCGCTGCACCTTCGTCGGCCACCATCACCGCCGATCCATCACAAGGATTCCCCGGCAACAAAATCGGGTGACCCGATTTTGCGAACGGCGTTTCTCGCAACGAATGATGACCGCCTGGGATCGCCCGCGTCGCACCCTTTCGGTGGACCCACGCAGGACGATCGTCGACGATTTCTTTTCGAGCAATGTTGTGGCTGATGAAGTACACGAGGTTTCCTTTCACGCCCGGGAAGACTTCCTGGAACGCTTCCAACACGAGAGCATTGATGAGCAAATGGTTCACGGTTGCGAAATTCGCTCCCAGTGACATGTCATCGATGTAGTCGTTTGCTTCGCCGGATCCAAGCGGTGCATAGACCAATTGCCGATCCCCGGCGGGCAACGGAATTCCCCACTGATCGAACTTGGTTTGCAACGACTTGAACTGTCCCGATGCCAGGATGTGACCAAAGCCACGCGATCCGCAATGCGACAAAAACGCAACCTTGCCGTCATGCAGCCCAAACGTTTCGGCCACCTCGCGAGCACGATCGTTGTCACCGACTTCGACCACTTCACATTCGCCAAAATGGTTTCCACCACCGTACGAACCGAGTTGTTGCATCTTGTCAGTGAAGTTGGTCATGTCGCGGCGATGCAGCAACGTTTCCAATCGCGATTCCAAAGCATCCGCAGTTTCATCGTGTCCAACATGAAACGAGTCCTCACATCGGTGAGCCCAATTTGTTGGGATGCCCAGTGCTTTGCAGACATCGTCGCTAGCTCCTTCGACAACCAACTGTTTTCCCAACGTTCGATTAACGTGTCGTGACTTGACAGCACTGCGTTGCCCCTTGCCTGCACCGGTTGGAGTGCGTTGACAGATGGCCGAAATCAATTGGCGGCGAACCTTGCGGTCCTCGATCGCTTCAGCGGGCAAGTCCAGTTGCAACAAGCTCATTGAGCACTTGATGTCCACGCCAACGGGGCCTGGGTAAATGTGTGTGGGCGAAACCATCACGCATCCGACCGGTGCTCCGTATCCGCAGTGAGCATCAGGGTTCAAAACCAAATCGGTGACGCCAGGAGCAAGCCGCGAATTGACGGCTTGCTGCAGACACAGATCATCAAACGTTTCCCGAATCGATTCCGTTCCAAACACCTTGATCGGAGGCGTGGTTTCGGTGGGCAGCAAAGCAGTGGCCTCGCCGGTCGCAATCATTCCGGGCCCCGTGTAAGCATGTCGCTCGCCGGAAGAACGGTTCTTGGTTTTGGGATCGGGCTTGATTTGAGTAGACATCGCAATCCTCTTTCAAAGGTGTTGAACAAGCTTTTCAGTTCGCTGCCATCGTTGCGGCAAACCGGCTTGTTGATGCAAAGCAGTAAGGCACGATGCGTGCCAAGACTAGGGCGAAAGCCGCTAAACCCTTTGCTGAAAACGCCTTAGAAGAAAACTACTGAATTTGCGAGTCACTTCTGACGCCGCCAAGTATATTTATTGTTATACATCTTTATCCCGCAGGATATGCCTTGTTGTAGGCCGTAGCGAGTGAAGCGTGTTACGGCATGCTCGCTTGTGCGCTGCCGTAACTCGTTTCACTCGCTACGGCCTACTTTGGGACCTTCACGGGTCTGACTGTATCCACCTAACTCTTGTCGCCATGAAGAAACCAAACGTTGTCATCGGATTGCTCGGCAGCCAGCTCGACCAACCCGCTCGCAAGTCGCCGGACCGCTGGTCGGGATGGCGTCCATCAGTCGCGATCTGCCAACAAGACGACCTCGTTGTTGACCGTTTTGACCTGCTAGTCGATCGCAGGTACGGCAAGTTGGCGGCGCAAGTCATCGCCGACATCGAGACCGTTTCACCCGAGACAACGGTCCATCGTCATGAGCTCTCGTTTAACGACCCATGGGATCTTGAAGAAGTCTATTCAGCGATCCACCAATTCAGTCGCGACTACGAATTCGATACAGACCAGAACGACTATCACGTCCACATCACCACGGGTTCGCACGTCGCGCAGATTTGCCTGTTCCTGCTGACCGAGTCGCGGCATCTTCCCGCGACGTTGATCCAGACTTCACCGCCGAAGGGCCGCGGGCGATCACGAAAACTGGAAGCCGAGAGTGTGCAGGGCAGCTACCAACTGATCGACCTGGACCTGTCTCGCTACGACGCCCTGGCAAAACGATTCGGCGAAGAGCACGACGAAGCCACATCGATCTTGAAACGAGGCATTGCCACGAAGGATGCTGCGTTCAATCGATTGATCGATCGGATTGAAAAGGTAACCCTAGCGACAACGGCTCCTATATTGATGACTGGACCAACCGGGGCCGGGAAGACTCAGCTTGCAAAACGAATCTATGAACTCAAACACAACCGACGACAAATCGCGGGCCCGTTGGTCGAAGTCAACTGCGCAACGATTCGCGGCGAGCAAGCCATGTCGGCATTGTTCGGCCATATCAAAGGTGCATTCACGGGTGCGGCAAATGCTCGCGAGGGCCTATTGAAAACAGCCGATGGTGGCATGCTGTTTCTGGACGAAGTCGGCGAACTCGGGCTCGATGAACAAGCCATGCTCCTGCGCGCGATCGAAGAGAAAACGTTTTTGTCGGTTGGCTCGGACAAGCCGATGCAGAGTGACTTTCAACTGATGGCCGGAACCAATCGCGATCTCAATTCCAGTGTTGCCGAGGGCGCGTTTCGCGAAGACCTGTTAGCGAGAATCAACCTGTGGACGTTCCAGCTTCCCGGGTTGGCGGATCGGCGGGCCGACATTGATCCCAATTTAGATTTCGAGCTTGCCCAGTTCACCAAGTCGAGCGGCCACAAAATTACGATCGGCAAAGAAGCCCGCAAGGCGTTCCTAGATTTCGCCACCGATCCAGCCACACCTTGGAAGGCGAATTTTCGCGACCTCAGTGCCGCGGTGACGCGGATGTCGACGCTTGCCGAAGGCGGTCGAATTACTACCGAACTGGTCCGAGAGGAAATTGCACGACTGCAACAAACCTGGGGGCAGTCCACCAATTCGACTGGGCTTGAAGATTCCTTGACGGAGTTGCTGGGCAAGCAACGAGCCGAACAGATCGACCCGTTCGACCGCGTGCAATTGGCTGAGGTGATTCGGGTGTGCCGCGACAGCAAGTCCCTTTCCGCTGCCGGGCGATTCTTGTTCAGGGTATCGCGGGAAAACAAAGCCCGCCCCAACGACGCCGACCGGCTTCGCAAGTATTTAGCGAGGTTCGACTTGCACTGGAATGACCTTGGTTGACAAGCCGTTGAATCAACCTATCCTTTTCGCCTATGCACCCGCCCGTCCAACCATCGATTATCGACCGCGTTATTGCCATTGCCCGGCCATGACGCGGGGATCTTGATCTTGGGACCGGTGGATCGAAAGCCCTGCTTTCTCTTCCGCGACGGTGAAAACCCAATCATTGACCCCCGAGGCTGCTGAGCCGATCGGGGGTTTTTTCGTATAACATCGCTGCAATCCGTCTAACGACACCATTCATCGTCTTTTGACACCAATCAACCTGCCAAACAAATTTATGTCCGCGAAAAATATCCGAATCTACGACACGACCCTTCGCGATGGTTCGCAGGGCGAGGGCGTGAGTTTTTCACTTCAAGACAAGCTGAACATCGCGCGACGTTTGGCCGAAATCGGAATCGATTACGTCGAAGGCGGATACCCGCTTTCGAACGAGAAAGATGTTGCCTTCTTTGAACAGATTCGCAAGGACGATCTGGGCGACACAAAGATCTGTGCGTTCGGAATGACCCGGCGGCGAAGCATGAAAGCCGCCGATGATCCGGGCATGAAAGCACTGGTTGCAGCGCAAACACCCTGCATCACTTTGGTCGGCAAGACTTGGGACTACCATGCCACCGATGTTTTGAATGTGACGCTGGATGAAAACCTTGCCATGATCGGTGAGAGCGCCGAATTCTTGGCCGGTCACTCGGAAGTCATCTACGATGCCGAACACTTCTTTGACGGTTTCAAAGCCAACCCGGACTACGCGATCGAGACGCTGAAATCGGCTGCGTCGGCGGGCGCAACATGTTTGGTGATGTGCGACACCAACGGCGGAACCCTGCCCGAGGAAGTCGCAGCGATCACGGCAACAGCAATCGAAAAACTTGCTGACTACAATATCCAATTTGGAATCCATACTCACAACGACGGCGAATTAGCAGTTGCAAATTCCCTAGCCTCGGTCGACGCGGGTGCCTGCCAAGTCCAGGGAACGATCAACGGGATCGGTGAACGTTGCGGTAACGCCGACCTGATTTCGGTGATGGCAAACTTGGCGCTGAAAAAGAAAGACTACAGCGTTCTGGGTGGCCGTCCGCTGACGCACCTGACCGAGCTTAGTCGTTACGTCTACGAAACGGCGAACTTGCAATGGCGTGGCGGGCAACCGTTTGTCGGGCAAAGTGCTTTTGCTCACAAAGGCGGCATGCATGTTCACGCGATCAACAAAGCCGCCAGCACCTACGAACACATCGATCCGGCGATGGTGGGCAATGAGCGACGTATCCTGGTCAGCGAATTGTCGGGCCGCAGCAACATCGTGGCGATCGCCAAGCAGCACAATATCGAAGATGATCGCGGCCTGATGGATAAGATTTTGGCCGAAGTCGTACGGCTAGAAAACCAAGGCTATCAGTACGAAAACGCAGGTGCTTCGTTTGACCTATTGGTTCGCAGGATCACCGAAACGTTCATGCCGCATTTTAATCCGATCAAGTATAGGATCGTGGCGGGTGACCGGGAAAGCGGCAGCGGAAACGTGTTCGCCGAAGCAATCATCAAATTGGAAGTCGGCGAAAAGTTGTGGTTCGATGCCGCTGAAGGTCACGGCCCCGTCAATGCGCTGGATGCCGCACTTCGCAAGGCACTGATCGACAGCTATCCCTGCCTTAGTGAAATGCGGCTGATCGATTACAAAGTCCGAGTGGTCGATTCCAGCGCAGGCACGGCCGCATCGATTCGCGTCAACATCGAAAGCAGCGACGCCAGCGAAACATGGGGCACGATCGGTGTCAGCGAAAACATCATCGAAGCCAGTTGGCAAGCGCTGGTCGATGCAGTCGAGTACAAACTGCACAAAGAAGAGATGCCGCTGGGCGGATGAGGTTGCGATGGAAAGGGACGCAACCGTATTGCCGGAACTGCGCCGCTGTCGCGTCTTGTTACCGGCCTACTTTAGGCGTTGCAAGATGATGCTTAATACAGAAGACCCAGGATCATCGCCATCTCGATTGATCATTTCAAAGTGCGATACCGAAACTTCAACTTGGTCTTCCACGTCCGGTATTCTCGCACTTTCGACCGACACGATTCCGTCGCCTTTGCCGGCGGTCAGCTCGTCAAAGCTTTCCAACAAAGGCTTGATCCGAGGGCGGATTAAACGCAGCATGGTGCCTCGCTGATCCATCGATTTCAACGTTTGACGAAGCGCGCTGACTTGCGATTCGCCAACTGGGCTGGCCGTTCCTATGATCGCGGTATAGCGAACATCGTCACGGCGGTCTCGCGAGTTAAGCGTTTGCAGAAACGGGGAGCCCGGAATTAAATCTTGAATCCCGAGCGATGAAGGTCGATGCAAAACGACATCCATCAAGTCATCCGCATCCATGCCATCGGGCGTGAACATGTCAGCTAGCGGTGGCAAGCTGGCCCAATTCGACCCCTGATGCGGCGTTCCAATCGTGATCAATTGCTTGATGCATTTTGGATCAAGCGAAGCTAAATTCTTTGCGGAAGATTCAGTCATCTGCCGTGCCACCAAGCCTCCCATCGAATGCCCGATCAGGGACAGGTCCGGTCGTCTAGCATCGGTTCCAAATGCTGAATTCAGCGACGCCATCGCTTGGCGTGCAGATTCAGCGATCGATTGTCGATAGTCATAACCGACCGAAGCGGTCGCCGATCCGTGTTCACGGACTGCCAAACGCATTACATCAAATGCCTTTGGACTGCTGTTCATTCCGTGAAAGAAAACAACCAGCGGCTTGTCGGCGGTTCGATCAACCCAATCAGAATCCAAGTCAACTGCCGTCGATGACTTGGCAATTGAATTCGCAATTGAATTTGCAATTGAATTTGCTGGGGAAGCCACTTTTCCGGTAAAGAAACTCCTTTGACATTTCAGCTTCAATGCCTGACCGCCCGAATCGTCTTTCCCGATCGAAAACGAGACCGCATCACTCGAAGCCATGTTGATCGCAAACAGAGTCAAAATTACGGAGGGCGAATTCAGGTCCAGGCTGCCATGGGGTAACATTCCACGCAAGGAATCAGGGTCAAGCTTTAGCTGCTGGCCGACTTCGGTGGCGACATCGGCCCACAGAAGTTGCCCGGCGTTGGAGGAAATCGAAATTTCGATCAGGGATTCTGGACCCGAAAACGTCGGTTTTGGCATGTGATCGTCTTGACCCTGAGCAGAAGCGGAATGTGAGAAAAACTGCAAGGCTGATTGGCACGAAAACAGCATGATTGCCAGCGAAACCACTCGCAAAGGCTGGCGAAAACGGGGATTCATGGGATTTGACACCGAACAAGGTCGCGATTGGGTAGCTCTGATAGGTCGTGTCGAACAATAACCCGCTTGTCGCTAAGATCTGTGCGGATTGACGATCAATTTAGCAAAGAATCTCGCCTTCGAATTACCGAAATCGCCTGCAATGCCAACCACCAACGCTTCAAATTCTCAACCGTCTTCTGATCCTCAACCGATCGACGCCAACGAAATCCCCAACCGCTTTGATCACGCCGAAGCAGCGTCGCAGATTGCTGCGGCCTGGGATGCGGCCGGTTGCAGCCACGCGGAAGTCAATCCTGATAAGCCTCCGTTTTGCGTCGTTATTCCGCCGCCCAACGTTACCGGCGCGTTGCACCTCGGTCATGGCTTGAACAACACGCTGCAAGACATTGTGATTCGTACTAAACGGATGCAAGGTTTTGAAACGCTTTGGATGCCGGGGACAGATCACGCAGGGATCGCGACGCAGGCAGTCGTGGAACGGCGTTTGAAAGAAGACGAAAACCTATCGCGTCATGATCTTGGCCGGGATGAATTGGTTAAGCGGATTTGGGAGTGGAAAGCTCAATACGAAACACGCATCATCGGCCAGTTGAAGCGGATGGGTTGCAGTTGTGATTGGCAGCGGCTTCGATTCACGCTGGACGATACTTGCGCCGCCGCGGTTCGAGCGACCTTCTTTGATCTGTTCGGTCAGCGAATGATCTATCGCGGCAAGCGGTTGGTGAATTGGGACACGTTCCTGCAGACTGCCGTTAGCAACGACGAAGTCGAAAATGTGACTCAGAAAGGTCACTTCTGGCACTTCAGTTATCCCGTGATCGACGCCAAGCCCGGTGAACCGACCTCGGTTGAAATCGCGACCACTCGGCCAGAAACCATGTTGGGCGACACGGCGGTTGCCGTTCATCCGAATCCTGAAAAAGCATTCGATAAAGTTGAATCCGAACTGCGAGCGAAACTTGCGGACGCCAGCGACAAAGAAAAAGCCGACGTTGAAAAACAACTGGAACAACTCGCCGAGCGACGCACCAAGATGCTGCCGGGATTGATCACGCTGCGCGACATGGCCGCCGATGGCCGCATGTTGAAGCTGCCGCTGACCGACCGCGAAATCCCGTTGATCGCGGACGAATGGGCGAAGCCGGAACTCGGTTCGGGCTGCGTCAAGATAACGCCGGCGCACGACCCCAATGATTACGAAGTCGGTTTGCGACAAGACTTACCGATGATCAACATTCTTAATACCGACGGTACGCTCAACGAAGAAGGCGGCAAGTACGCTGGCTTGAATATGAAGCAAGCTCGCAAGGCCGTCGTGGCCGATTTGGATGAACTGGATTTGTTGGGCGAAGTCGAGGATCGCGAAATCGAATTGCCGCACAGTGATCGCAGCAAAACGCCGATCGAACCTTTTTTGGCCGATCAGTGGTTCGTCAAAATGGACACGCTGGCCCAGTCCGCGATGGACGCCGTCAGCGATGAACGCGTGAAAATTTTTCCCGAGCGTTATCGTAAAGGTTACCTGGATTGGTTGGGTGAAAAACGCGACTGGCCCGTCAGCCGCCAATTGTGGTGGGGGCATCGCATTCCGATCTGGTCGGTGACGGGGATCGATGCGAAAGCGGCGAAGGATCTGGTTGCCAAGCTGCAAAAGTTGCCTGCCGCGACAACTGGCGAACTGAAAGAGCAGACCGAAACGCTGGACGATGGAACGATGGGTGTTTTTGTTTGCCTGCGAGGCGAAGACGCAGCCGCTCAAGCCGAAATCGAGTCACTCGGACTCGTTCAAGATCCCGATGTTCTGGACACGTGGTTCTCGTCGGCGCTTTGGCCGCACAGCACGCTGGGCTGGCCCGAGAAAACGCCTGAACTGGACTACTTTTATCCGACCGCAACGCTGATCACGTCTCGCGATATCATCACGTTGTGGGTCGCTCGCATGGTGTTGATGGGGCTGAACAATGTCGGCAAGATTCCGTTCGACCAAGTGTTCATCCACCCCAAGATTTTGGATGGGCTTGGCGAAACGATGTCCAAGTCCAAGGGCAACGGAGTCGATCCGAATGACGTGATCGACAAATTCGGTCCCGATGCGCTGCGTTACGGATTGGCCCGGATCGCGACCGACACGCAAGACGTTCGGATGCCGGTTCAATACGAATGCCCGCACTGCGGGAAGCTGATCGATCAAACGAAAAAGAATCGTTCGGCGAAAACTGTCGATTGCAAGTTCTGCAAAAAGACTTTTTCGACGCAGTGGGCCGAAAGCGAATCTGACAAAGCTCATTCGCGAGCACCCGTCGTGAGTGAACGTTTTGAGACGGCGCGTAACTTTGTCAACAAGCTTTGGAATGCGTCTCGGTTCACGTTGATGAACATGGAAGGTTACGAAGCCAAACCGCTAGAGGTCGCATCGCTGCCGCTGGAAGATCGTTGGTTGCTCAGCCGATTGGCGACGGTGACCGATCAGGTCACCAAGGGCATCGAAACCTATAAGTTCGCGGAAGCTTCGCGAATTCTCTATGACTTTGCCTGGGATGAATTCTGCAGCTTTTACGTCGAGATCGCCAAACCGCGTTCGGCGGACGAAGCAACACGCGCGACGACTCAAGTCGTCATGGCGCACGGTTTGGACACGCTGTTGCGGCTTTTGCATCCGATGATGCCTTTTGTCACCGAATCGATTTGGAGTTACGTGGGTAAGGCTGCACCGGTACGAGGCGTGCCGGTACCAGCGGAGTCTTCGTCGATGTTGATGACGGCCGCTTGGCCCCAAGCCGATGCCAGTCATCATGACCCGGCGATCGAGCGACAGTTTGCAGAGTTTCAAGAAGTTGTCGGTGCGATTCGTTCGATCCGAGCGAGCCAAAATATCGCGCCGCGTGAAATCGTGCCCGTGGCGATTCGCACCAGCGAGTCTTCGCAAGAACTGCTTTCACCCATGAAGACTTCGCTAGAAAGCTTGGCAAACTGCGAAGTGATCACGCTGGGCCCGGATGCAGTCGCATTTGAAACCGACGCACCATTGTCGCTTTCATCGATCGACATTGACGTTCATGTGGACCTGGAAAAGTTCATCGACGTCGAAGCTGAATTGGCCAGGCTTGAAAAGCTGAAGGATCAAGTGATCAAACAAATCACTGGCAAGGAATCCAAGCTGAACAACGAAAACTTTGTCGCTCGGGCACCCGAAGAAGTCGTCGCCAAAGAGCGAGAGAGCTTAGCCGAGTTGAAACAGCAACTCGCCAGCGTCAAGGGCGACATCGAACGACTGCAAGCCAAGTCAGGCTGATGATGCTGTAAGTAAATGACCCACGGATGGCTTTCGCAGACCCACGGATTTTGCGCGGACGATTGTCGGTCACAAAATCCGTGGGTCTGCGAAAGCCATCCGTGGGGCTCTCCAATTCCGCCCCAACAGGTCAGGTCAACCGACTGACGGCCTGAACGCCATCAAAGGGCCGGAAAAAGGTGCCGACACCTTAGATCCGACCCATTGAAGAGAATGGGGCCGGAGCTTTTTGTACAAACTGCAGAGTGTCCGGCTTGCCCATCCAGCGACCTGGGCTCTTGTCGTCGTTTGTGGCCACTACCTGAGACCGGAAAACCGAGCCTGACTTCACGAGCGATTCCCAAAGTGCCGCTTCCGTTCCTGTCGGCTGGAAGAATGCCTGCTAGGGTTCAATTCTAGCTTCAGATGGATGCCCGAAGCCGGATCGGATCACGCAAGTGGCTCTCCAGCGGCGACCGTACGTTTGGAGCTTGTTACTGCCTTCGGTCTTATCAAACACCTTTTTTGACCGGCTCGTCGCAAATCCACCACTGGCCGGGACCGTCGCCAATTTGCCACCACCCAACATGATTTGAAAGCTAGTCGAAAAGCAGGCAAAAATCGGAGGAGGCTGCTTCAGCGGGTTTCAACCGACGCTAAACTAACCGTCAAGGAAAGGATCTTTTCGGCGATGGTCACCCGTGACCGGCCCATTGATCTTTTAAATGTGACGTATCAGGTAGATCGCCAGGCAGTTGGCAAGTATTGGTTCGGCAATATGCCAAAGTCTTTTAATCATTCGCTTTTAGTCGATCATCAGAAAATTCGTTTGCTCCGCCAATCGCTTGGCTGGACTCAAGAGTATGCCTCCGTTCGCGCGGGATATTCGACTCGGCTGATTCGCAAACTGGAATGCGGTGGAAAAGTCCGACCGGAGACTTTGGTGAATGTGTTGCAGTGCTACCAGCAGGAGATCGGCAACGACGATTGGACTGTCAGTGAATTTCTGCTGCAGGATGAGGCGTCTGGCGAGAAAGATTCGCATTCAAGCGAGTTGGATCAACAGCGACAAATCCTGCGAATGCAGCAGTGGTACGCTACCATTTACAACGACCGGGAAATTCACCGAGTCGCAGAATTCATTGCTCCCGAGATGACCTACCAACACGGGGAAGGTGACGTTCATGTCGGCATCGATTTCATTCGCGAAATCGCTTCAGCGGTTTTAACCGGCTTTAACCCGCTGACGTTTGAGTTTCCGCACAGTTTTTATAGCGACGGTTACGTCCACACCTTCTGGAAATTAAGAATGAAGCATGTGGGCGAGTTCAGCGGAGTGGAAGCGACCGGAAAATGGGTAACGTGCCGCGGGAATTCGCGAGTAAGAATCGTCGACGACAAGATGGTCGACGCGGAGGACAACTGGGACGTGTACGACGTCATTCGGCAGCTTCAAGGCGAATCGCCGAAGTGGTACTAGTAGTCCATGTCAGCTCAATCTTCGGTTAGGAGGTAGCGGAAGTCGCGTAGACTTTCGGCGTCCCCCTCGTAGCCGAAACTCTTGGCGAGTTCCGCTACCCGAAAATTGAGGTGACGCGGAATACTAGTGTTCTGGGACAGCTTCGTTCTAGGGTAGTGGATCTTTGCAAGTCGGATTCATTGGCTAATGAACCGAACGTGAACGGCGGCGAGAACTGCAAGATTCACTGGTCAAACAAAATCGGGCAGCCAGTGGTCATTCGTGCATTGTCGTGGCCCAAACGGATCAAGATTTCTGGCGAGCGACGCTGCTCTTGAAACTTTTCATCAACGTGCCGCAAACGTTCCTGTCTGCGCGAATTAGCCCGAACAATACTAGCCCACCTCGTTTGTGGGCATCGGTCTGCCTGCGTATCTTCTTTGCTACAGGTATTTAAGAATGAATGTTTCCTTGGTGATCGTCACGCGACGAGTCGCGATACTTCTGTGTTTTAGTGTGTGTTTCTGGGTACAATCGCCTGCGGAAGCCCAGTCGTCGTTTGGTCGTTCAGTCCCCAACGGAAATTGGTTCGATAACAACTGGATCATCAACGGCGTGAACTTGGGACGACCTGGACAGTTCAACACCGATAACAACGTGGTCATCGGGGATGCTTCGGCGACGTCCGGAGCCGTTGAGCCCGCCACGGTGACGCTCAATAGCGCCGCGGTGCAGATCGAATCGATCAAGATTGGCGGTGCCGGGCCGAATGCGACTGGAAACTTGAATATCTCCGCTGCAGGCAACCTGACGGTCAATCGAGATGTGGAGGTTCACAACGGAAATCTGAACCTTGATGGTGGATCGTTGCAGGCCAATCGGGTCGTCGCTGACGGCGCGGCAGCGAACGTGACAATCAATGGGAACCTGGATGCTGACGTCTTGCGAGCGCAAGCGGGTGGATCAGTTTCGATTGCCGGTCCCATAGCAAATTCAGATCTTTCCATTAGCGGATCAGATGGAAGTGACGTGCAAGTCAATGCAACCACAGCGGCCAGAGTTTTATCTCTGCGAAACAATTCATCTGCTACCCTAAACGCATCTTCTACCTTCGAACAAATTAACACGGTTGATAGCCGTTTAGAGATTGATGCTGACACGGTTACCACCGGGAATGCATCAGGACCATCGATCGTGTTTGTCAACGGAGGTCAGTTTGAACATCAGTCGGGAACGATCCAGACTGACAGACTGGAATTCTCGCGAAGCCAAGCATCGGGAACCGCGGTTGAGGTGCAACGGCTTGGTGGGAATTTTGATGTTGAAGACTTGACTGTCGAAGGCAGTACCGTGAACTTGAATCTATCGGATCAAATCTCTAACCGCATTTCCGTCACCGATGGCGGGGTCATCAATGCGGCCAGCTCGCTAGACTTGACCGGCGGCGTGACTATTAGCAACGCTACCCTGAATTTGGCGGGCGATTTGGTGGCCGAATCGCTTGCTTTGGCGGGACCTGCCGCAATCCTGGGGCGAACCGCCGACGATCACTTCACCGTCAGTTCACTATCTGTTTCTAGCATCGCAAACTACACGTTGCAGGAGACGGATACGGTCTTGGATAGCCTCGACGTCAGTGATTCAACCTTCACAACGAGCCAAGTGTTCTCTGGGCTTGGCAACCTTGCCATCGTTGAAGCTGGCAATGCCGCATTTTTGGACTCTGCGGACTTTGAGCTTGCCTCCGTCTTTGGGGGATCTGTCGCGTCTTTTCAAGCTGCATCAGACATCGACAACTTGCTGCTTTTCGGTGGTAGCGAAATCGAGGTAGTTCAGGCCGATGGCGAATCCGTCGGGCTCACGCTGGGTTCGATCCAAACCTTTCCCGGTGGCGGAATCTTTGATTTGCAGTTTGACTCGGTGACCGGTTTGATCGGCGAGCTTGATTGGGCGATGCGCGTCGCTGGCGATCAACAGTCCGTTCTACAAGGATATCTGGACAGCGGAACGATCATCACGTCCGGTGCCGACGGGCAATCCATTTCAGCGATTTACGATGTCGACTTGTATGGAGACTTCACGCACATTGGGTTTGTTACGGCATCGCCGGTTCCAGAGCCGAGCAGTTTTGCGGCGATGCTCTTGATTGGGTGTGCAGTCGCGGGACGCCGTAAATGTTGTATCGCGTGATTGCGACCTTGAATCCAATCAGTTAACCAACCACGCCACCAATGGCGCATATCGACCTTGCTTTTGCTCGAAGCAATGAAGAATCATTGGACTTCCATAAATAAAAGTGTACCGTTGGAGGGGGTGCAGTTATGCTCACGCAACTCGCCAAAGCGAGCAGGATCAGGTTCGATCATGATCGTGCTTTTCTGATTGGATATTGAGTTGGAGAATCCGTGTTGTCGCTGAGCATTAATCCCAATCCCCACACGGCTTCTAAGCTCCGTGCGGCTCTCGGCTGGTCTCAGGCAAACGCCGCAAAACAGGCTGGCTACAGTGAGCGAGTCATTCGAAAGATCGAAGCTGGTCAAAGTGTTCGGCCCCAAACGCTGATTGATGTTCTGCAGTGCTACCAGTGTGCCTTGAAGGAGTTGGGGATCGATCTCGCGAAGTTTGCGGGAAACGAAGAAGTTCCCGGCAACGCCAAAGACCCCATCAAGAAACAAGGTTTCACTGACAGTCAACGTCGAATGATCGATTACTACCAGCAAGTTTTCGTACAGCGGCGGCCAGAGGTGATTCCAAAATTCATCCATAACGATATTCGATTTATCAGCGAAGGTGTAACCAGAACTGGTATCGAGATTGTTCAAGAGCGAGCGAATGCGTTTCTGAACGGATTCAATCCCATTGATATGGCGATCGTCAGCATGGTCGGTGATGGAGCAACGGTTTCGGCATCGTGGATCGCCACGATGACTCATGTGGGGCCTTTCTTGGGTGTGGATGGTACTGGCCGAACTATCCACGTTCAGGCGGTGTGTGTAGCGACTTTTCAAGACGAACTGTGCATTGAGGCTCAAGATCAAATCGACGTGGATGATATTCATCAACAGATCAGTGGGCGTGAGCGACGCACCATTTAGACCTAGGAAAAGGGGAACGGGGCAATTCATCGGTTTTAAAAGCTGCTGCGAGTTTCAATTTCAAAAACTCCCCCGTGCCATTTTTTCCGTGCTCGTGCCCCAGCGTCAAGGGAGACATCGAACGACTGCAAGCCAAGTCAGGCTGATGATGCTGTAAGTAAATGACCCACGGATGGCTTTCGCAGACCCACGGATTTTGCGCGGACGATTGTCGGTCACAAAATCCGTGGGTCTGCGAAAGCCATCCGTGGGGCTCTCCAATTCCGCCCCAACAGGTCAGGTCAACCGACTGACGGCCTGAACGCCGTCAAAGAACCGGAAAAGGTGTCCGACACCTTAGATCCGACCCAAAGCGTTTATTGAATCTGACTCGATAACCAAATTCAGGGCCTGCAGGTTCGGCCTTACAAGTTCGACGGAGTTGTGCCGATGATTTCATCGACGATGTACTCGCTTAGTCGAGACACTGTGGGATAGTTCCATGCGACGATCGGAGTCAATTCTGCACCGGACCAGTCTTCGATCTCGCCACTCATTTCAACGGCGGTCATCGAATCGAGTCCGTAGTCAGAAAACGGTTTGTCGAGGTTGATTTCCGATGGATCGATACCCGCTCGGGCGACCAACCAATTGGTCATCCAGTTTTCGGTTGCCGCTTGCAACGAAGGTCGATGATCGTCGGTCGCCGGCGATGGTACTTCGGGTAATTCCAACGGCACTTGCGTGGACGCGGAACAACGCTCGTAGCGATGTTTGGTTTTAATTTCATCAGCATCAAACATTTCTCGGCAACGTAACCGGCGGATCTTGCCGCTGCTGGTAACGGGCACCACTGCTTGCCGTGTCAACAGAACGTACAGCGGATCAACATCGTGAACGTCAATCACCGCTCGCCTGATCGAGCGAACAATCGTATCAAATTCGGTTTCCTTGGCACCTCGCGGTAGCTCAGCAACAATCGCAAGCGCCTCGCCCCTTGGTGCATCGACGGGAAATGCCGCCGATCGTCCGCTGTCTTTTCCGATTGACAAGCGAACGGTCGTTTCGATGTCTTGCGGAAACAGATTTCGGCCTCGCAAAATGATCACGTCTTTGACGCGGCCAGTGACATACAGATGGCCATCATGGATAAAACCCAAGTCGCCGGTGCGGCAAAAACCGTCACGTCCGTCGGTCAATCGAGCATTGAATTGCGATCGGTTGGTATCCTCACGCTGCCAATAACCATCGGTCACGCCCGCACCGCGAAGCCAGATTTCGCCAATCGATCCAGGTTCGACTTCGGCAAAGGAATCGAGCTCGGCTGATTTTAAATCAACAATGATTAGCTCGGTATCATGCGCCGCGGTTCCGCACGAGACTAACTTCTGAAATTGAGACCCTCGCTGATTCTCGTCAACGATCAGAGGCTTTGACGCACCCAGCGATTCTCGATCCACCTTGATATACGTTGGTGACTGCGGACCGTCGCCACCGGCGGCAAGCAACGTTGCTTCGGCCAATCCGTAGCACGGATAGAAGGCACGATCCGAAAACCCGTTCGCCGAAAAGCGGGCTGCGAAGTCTTGCAAGGTTCGCGGTTGAATCGGTTCAGCACCGCAGAAAGCTGTGTTCCAACAACTGAGGTCCAATTGATCGGTTTGTTGAGGCGAAATTCGATCGATGCAGAGTTGATATGCAAAATTTGGGGCACCACTGATCGCGGCCTGTTTGCGGCTGATCAATTCCAACCACCGGACTGGCCGCTGCAAGAATGCACCGGGACTCATCAAGGTTGTTTCCATGCCCAGATACAGCGGTTCTAAGATCCCGCCGATCAATCCCATGTCATGGAAAAACGGCAGCCAAAACACTGCTCGATCAACGCTGGTCGCATCATCGGGTTGCATTTTGATATGAAAGCCGCGATGAATCGAAGCCAGGTTCGACATCAAATTTCGATGCCGAATTTTCACGCCTTTGGGTTCACTGGTGCTGCCACTGGTGTACTGCAAAAACGCTAACTGGTCGGGATCAGCTTTCAGTGTTTGATGGTCAATCCAAACGGAATCGTCAACGTTTGGTTGTTGGGTCGAAATCCTTGTTACCGATTGGGCGGCTTCGCAAAGCTTCGATGGGTCAATCGATTCAATCGTTGCGGTGTCGGCTAAGATCGCCGCGGGATCACAGTCACGCGCTGCTGAATCGAGTCGAGGAATTTCACGACCGCGTTTTGGGTAGCATGTCGGAACTGGAATCCAACCAGCGATCTGGCAACCAAAAAACGCAGCGATGAATTCGATGCCGGGGGAATACAACAACAGCGCTCGCGGTTGTTCATTGGCATCACCGTGATTGTCGTTGCTGATCGAATGAAGTTGATGAGCGACCGCGCAAGAACGCAGCCAAAGTTCGCGGTACGTCCAAGAAATTTCCTCACCGGATTCATCCCAAAAACTGATCGCAGAACGATGCCCATGTCGCAACGCTCTGTCGCCGATCATTTGTGGCATCGTGGCCGCGGAAGGTTGATCGGTTTGAGGCATTGTTGGATAGAGGATCGACGGCGGAGCAGTTGAGTGTTTGAATGGAAAGACGAGAAACCGAGTTACCAGGAAGGTCCAACCCAGTTTCGTGCAGGCGGGTAATAGGATTGAGCCGGTGCGTATCGCGAACGCGTCGGCGCACTGTAAGCCGGCGCGCCATAAGCCGGCGCACTGGGGTAGGAATAAACCGGCGAAGTTGGTGCGCGGTAGGAATTCCCGGACCAAGCCGGACGCTGGGCGGAGTACACAGGATTTGACCGAATGGTTGTGGATTGGGGAGCCAATGCTTGGCCGCCAGTCGTGCCGCGATAGTAGTTTCGGCGAACCGAGTTTCCGTAGAAGTGTAGCGGTCGATACGGCCGTTGCTCGATCGGCATCGATTTGAGTTGTTCTCGATATTGGCCCGTCGCGATAATGGTCGGCGACCATCCGGGATCCTGAGCCGTCGCTTGCTGGACCGACGCGGGGGAGACGCTGATCAATAAAGTGATCAAGACGGAAGTAGCGACTAGATATCGGTGACCGAGAATTATGTTTTGCATGACGTTAATCGAACAAGCTTGTTTTGTAAGTGTTTTGATAGACATTGTTTGCGGCTAAAGTTGAGCTTCATTTGAACGCTCTCCGCCGGTTAGTTTCATCAAAATCTGCTGAAATTCCATGCCTGAACCGCTGGAACTCCATTTGTTTCAGCAATGACGGTTTTAATGGCATGTCTTCCACGGGGTTGACCGTTCCTGCCACTGGCAGTCGGAATCGAGTAAACTACGGCCTCGAATTGGCAATCTTGCAAACGCCGGTGATTGAATCACTTTTTTTGCAGGGCCAAGGTGACCAGAGATAATGTTATCGAACCGCGCGCCATTACGCACCCTTGCATCGCGATATGAACAAAAAACCGTACAGTAAGAATCCGTTGGGCAGCAAATCCAAGGCGGGTGGAATCGCGGTCATCGTTTTGGCCGGTATCTATTCGCTGGTCGCTCCGCAACTGAACACAAGGTTCGGCTGGGATCTACCCGCGATCTCTGCAGACGCCCAAGGCAACGTTCGACTGGCTGAAAAAGATTCCAGTAGAACCGGTGAACCCAGTTCTGGTGATCGCAGCTCGACTGGTAAAACGTCAGGTACTTATCAGCCAAGTGATTCCTCGAAGACAAAATCGCCTGCAAAATCAAAGCCTTCCGACGGCAAAGAAATCGAAGGGCAGACCGATGACTTGCTGCATGGGCTGTTAAAAGAAGTCAGCAGCAATCGGTACCAATCGCCTGAGGGATTGCTCTACACGCCCGGCAGTGCCGAAGGTCACCGGTTGAATCACCTGGAACGGCACACCAAGGACATGCCATCGCGTCCCGGCAGCCACGGAGTGTTCGATGGCGAAATGGCAGGAGCTTTAAAGACGATCGACCGAGCTTATCAGCGAGCGAAAAAGAATCAAAAAACCACCAAGAAAGTCGACGATGGACGGACGATTTACACCGTCGATATGGGTGGACGCGTCGGCTATGTCGGCGGCAGAGATGGTAAACGCCGGCGGAATCCAATGGCTCGCCGGGTACGCATCGTTCTCGATGGCAACCGAGTCATCACGGCCTACCCGATGTGAAGAAAACTTGTAGCTGATTCCTTACCCCTAATCTCTAACACCTAATCGCTATCTTGTACCCTTTGCACTCCATTGACTTTTGCCCCATTTGCGGCGGCGGACTGTGCGGCATTCGCATCATCGGATCACTGCCAGCCGACAGCAACAACGACGACTCGGCTGATTCTGCGACTGCAACTGCGAGCGCGACTGCGGCGGATGCACAAAACAGTTCACTGGCCCAGCCCCACGGACTCGTCATCTGTGACGAATGCGAAGCGATCTGGTTGGAACCCGATGTTTCAACGGTTCATCAGTATCCTGATTTGGAAAAGGCTGCCAGCCCCGTCAACGGAATGCCGATTTGGGGCGATGGCAGTCGCTGGGCATCGATGGAAGACATCGAATGGCTCGGTTGGACCGAAGCGGTTAATCCAGAACTTGATGCCGAACTCGATGCTGATTCAGACAGCGAAGAAAAACTGGTCTGACGAAGCTAAACCAGAAACCAAAGCGGCAACATCGTTCCATCGCCCGCTGGAAACGAATCGCTGAAAAAGATTGCCGCAATCAAGATCGCTCCGTTGGTGAATGCGTGGACGACGATCAGTGCGAAAATGTCTTTGCGATAGTAAAACCACAACATCGTGATCAGCGACCAAACGAACATCACGGGCCATTCCCACATCAAGTGCGTCGCCAGAAAAACGACCATCACGACGGCAAAGCTATGCCACGTAAATCTTGCGATCGGCACATCCTGGAAATCGCCGCCGTCAGCGTAGGTGTCGGCAAAACGCATCACAAAGCTGCGCATGAATAACTCTTCCATCCACGGCGTTACCACGGCGTAACCCAGCATTCGTAAACTCAGCACCAGCGGAATCAACGATTGCCCCGCCATCGCCGGATCGAACGCTGAATCACCGATCGTGGGTCGCAATGCTGGAAACAAAAGAAACGGCCCAATCCACGCCGCCGCCAAAATGGTTCCGAGTGCTGCATCGGCAACCGTCATCCCGGTCACTCGAAACCGCAGTTCGGGATAATCACCACGCCACCAAAAGAAAACCAGCAACGCCAGCGGCACGACGACTCGCACCGCCAACATTCCAAACGAATCGTCATCGCTGATCCGGCCGCCGATTTCAATCAGCAACAGGAACGACATCATCGGCAACACATGCGGCCAGACGGTTGGTTCGCGTTCAACCATCGGGGTCATCGATCAGCATTTGCAGTCTTTCGCCTAGCTCAGTTTCAAATTGTGTAGGCCAAGTGGCGTCGATCAAACCAACTTGAATCATGTCGCGAAGATGGGTGCGATCTTTGTCACGATAACTGTTCAGCTTCATTCGCACCAATTCGACCAACTCAACAATCCGCTTGCCCTCGATCACGGAAGCTTGATCGACCGTGGGAGTGGCCGAGACATAGTTTTCTTTGACCTTGCGACCTGCCGCCAAGACATGAATTCCTTGCGACGGTTTGCCATCGGGGCCGTCCAGAAAGACAGTCACGTCCATCACTTGATCGCGATGAAAACCGACAGCCAATAGAGCTTCGGTAGCCCTATCCAAGTCTTTCAAATCCAGCAACAAATCAACATCGCGAGTATTTCGCACCGCCCCATCGTCAATCGTCGCGACCCAGGCCGCCACGGCGTTGCCGCCAATCACCGCATAAGGAATCGAAGCAGCTTCCAGAGCATTGCAGGATCGCTCGAGTCGTTCACGTACTTTTTCCATTGCACTAAACATCCGATCAAAGATAGGCGTCGGCTCGCGGACGAGTGTTGGACGAGGTTCTTGTTCTGCCATAGTTGCTTAGTCTAATCCTTCGCAAGCAGCCGGGCAAAGGGCTATGATGCGGGCTGTACTTCGGAAAGACAACGGTTTTGGATTGTCATGGCACTGTTATTTGAATTCAGTTTTTATTCTGGGCTGATCTTTATCGCGTTTGCTTTGATCTGGATCACGGTCAAACTCTTCAAACGCGATTGGTCTCATCTTGCCAAACCGATCGCCGCTTTGCTGATCGGTTTGGCATTGGTCACCGGACCCGCGATCGTTTCGCGGCGACTGGAGGTTGACCTTGGACCTCGCGTCGTGATGGTGAACGAGGAACGTCATGTTTCGTTGACCGGTTGGGATGGAACCAGTTACGAACTGTTACGTTCTTATCCCGATACCGTTGTTCTGCAAATGGCCAACCCGGATGTTGACGATCAAACACTTGATCATCTGACGAATATGAAATCGCTTCGCGAACTTGATCTGAATGACACCTCGATCACTGATAATGGTTTGATGAAACTCACCGAACTGCCTTCGCTTCGGACGCTGCGTCTGCGAGCGACATCGATCACAGACCAAGGGTTTCAAGAATTTTTGTCGCAAGCTCAATCGCTAACTCAAGTCGATGTTCGGCAAACTTCGGTTAGCGAAGAAGTCATCGAGCGTTGGAAAGAAAGTGGCGAAAACCGGAGAGCGTTCCAATGAGTTCTGTTCTGTTAATGATTCTCGTAGCGTTTGTGATTCTGGTCATTGGTTGGATGCTTTGGCGGTCGCGGTTTCGTGCAACCGAGGCAGCGCCGGTTTCATCGATCGACCTGTCGGCCAGCGACGGCTTGGCGCTCACTCGTCAAACGGGTTTGTTTTTAGATTCAACGGTCGATCACGGGCCGATGCACGCTCACTATCTTGCGCGTGCGTGTGACCTGGCTTACTTGGGTGAATCCGAAGCGTCGGCGCGTTTTAGAGACGAGCTGAATTTGCAGGCACGTTTGATCAGTGTCGATAACACCCAAGTCTATGTTGGCGAGAATGCTGAATCGATCGTGGTCGCGTTTCGCGGTTCCGAGAGTCCGAGCAGTTTGGACGGATTCAAAGATTGGCTGCTGACCAATTCACGAAATTTCTTGGTCTTGCCCGAGGGCCGAATTGGGACGGACTTTGCAGCGGCCGGCGTGGGGGCTCGTTTTCATCGCGGTTTTATGGCGGCGCTCGAAGAAGTTTGGTTCCCACTTAAATCCACGGTCCAAGCTGCCTACGATCGAAAAGAGCGACCGATTTGGATCACCGGTCATTCACTTGGCGGTGCGATTGCATTGATGGCGGGCTGGCGTTTCCACCAAGCGTTCCTGCCCGTTCATCAAATCGTCACCTTCGGCGCTCCGATGGTTGGCAACCAGCGAGCCGCTGACGCTTATCACAAAGAGTTTCCTGGGAAGATCTTCCGGTATGTTGACTTGAGTGACTTGGTGCCACGCATGCCGACGATCAGTTTGCTGAGTAATCAATACAACCATGTCCAGCAAGAGATCACGCTTGGTGGTGACCAAAACAAAACCGCCCAATCCTTTCTATCAGACCTGGCGGAATCGCAACCTAACCCGCAAAACGATTCCGCTGACGATGCAGGAAACGACTTAACCAATTCGTCCGAAGAAACACTGTGGCGAGAAGTGCAGACCCAGATTGAATCTCACTTAATGGCAAACTACATCGCCCGAATCAGTGACATGCAATCAAACACAATCGGGTAAACAGGCAGGGCCGAATTGTCTCTGGCGGCAATGACATGGTCTTGCCAGTCTATGGACTGTCGGAACAATAAGTTGTGTAGCGAAACTCGCCAAGAGTTTCGGCAACTCGACAAACCGAAAGTCTTGGCGACTTTCGCTACCAATTTTCCCGCCACTAATTGTTCCGACGGTGCTATGGTTTTGCCAATCCTTCCAATACGGTCGAACAGGATTGTTTTGGCAAAACGATGGAAGGGCAAAACGATGTTGCGGCAGAGATGATGCGCGTCGATGTTTTTTGGAAACTGGCTAGACTTCAAATGGCAAGTCGTTGACGGCTCGATGGAAAATGTCTTTCATGTCGGCGTCGGCACCGTCCCAGACTTCGGCTGCGAGAGCGAAGAGAGCGTCTTGGTTGATCGAGTCTAGGTTCGCTTTCACAATTCGACGAAGGTCACCCCCATCAAATCCTTTTTTTGATATTTCACGATTGGGCGAAATCATGGCCGCATACTTCGAGACGATCGCTGCCTCGACTGTCGGGAGTCGATGCCCGGTCACTTCATCGACTCGGACGTGTTTTGCTAAGATGGTCTGATAAAAAGGTTCGACTGGCAGCATGATGTCAATCACAGGCTTGGGCCGGCCATCTGAAAAGCAATCAGCCGGGTCTTTGAATCGAGCGACGACCGACAATTCACTGACGATCAAACTTGCCCAGCGGGCACTTACCGCCGCAATCGCCTTGTCCTTTTCATGGATTGCAACCATCACGTCAACGTCTTGAGTCGCACGCGGCATTGGCAGGTAGCCCACGTAACCGTGCAACCCCATCAAAACCCATTGCTCGACACCTGCGTCGACCAAACACCCGACCACATCGTCTGGCGTAATGTCCAACGCATCGCTCCGGTAATTCTTTCGGTAATCGCTAGTCAGCCACGTGCTGGTGCGGATGCCCTCGGCGTGGCCCGATGGGGTTTGCGGGTCTGTTGCATCAACGCCTTTGTATCCAGCAGTGACCTTGGCCATCGCGGCATCGCGGGCGGCAAGGAATTCGGCGCGGGATTGATACTGTGTCATTTTCGAAAACCATCGGGGGCGGAGCCGTGTTTATTTAGTTTACTCGATTCTGGACATGGCCATGCCCCTTTCCGTTCTTGACGCTCTCCAACACGTATTCCGCAAACAATAGGCGACGGACCGGGGCAATTAATAACCGGCTTGATTTAGGGGCCTTTCACCATGACAATTTCAGCATCCTGCCGAACGGGACACGAGTGAAAATCTAGTTGTCACGACGAGAAACACAAACCGAGAAAAAACGATGAATGCTGACATGAAAAAATACTCAGACTACATCAACAACGTCAGCGGAAACGTTCTGCTCGGATGCGACGGCTTCGTCGACGAGGTCTACCAGATTGTCGATGTTCGGCAAAGCTTGACCGAGTACACCGCCATGGACAACTTGAAAGAGTTCGGCGAACTGATTGTTCAACGGGCTGACGGCGGAGTCGGTCTGGAAATTGTGCCCAAGCGTCGTTGCTCAGGCGGGTTCACACCGAACACGGGGCGAGTCGCAGCGTTCCTGGGACTGCAACCCACGATCATCGGTCTTTACGGAAGCCAGGACATCGATCCGGCTTTTCACGAGTTCAAAGAAAACTGCAACCTGGTGTCGCTCGGCGACTCCGCGGTAACACTCGTCTTTGAATTCTCGGATGGAAAGATCTTGATGAGTGCATTGAAGACCGTCGCTGACCTGACATGGGAAGACTTTGTCGAATTTTTCGGAGCAGAGAAGCTCAAGGATTTGTTTGCCGACGTTGACATCCTGGGACTTGGGTATTGGTCGCTGACTCCGGACTTTGACAATTTCTTGAAGGGATTTATGTCCCAAGTTTCCGACAACAAACCTCCCCGGCGGATGTTCTTTGACTTTGCCGACATCAAGAAAAAGTCCAATGAGTCTTTTTTGAAGAGCTTGGATTTGGTCAAGCAGTTCAATGACAAAATCCCGATGACGATCAGCCTAAACGAGCATGAAGGAGCCGAACTTTTTTCAAGGTTTGGAATTCCATTCGGCGCAGAACCCGCGCTCATCGCTTCCGATCTAACCAGTCTGCGTGATGAAATCGGCATCGATGAATTGGTCATCCACACGCCGCACTTCGCGGTCGCTTCCTGCACCGCTGACGGCGAAGGCTATGCATTGCAAACTCACCAGAAGAACGTCATTCGCACCGCGGGTGCCGGAGACACCTTCAACGGCGGCTATCTCAGTGCCTCGCTCGGCGACTTGCCCATAAAAGAACGTCTGGTCATCGCCAATGCCGCCACCGCCTTTTTCGTGACGCACGCCACCGCGCCAAGCAAGACTGAGATGCTAGAGCAAATTGAAAAAGGCACCGACAAGTAAGACCACGGCGATCCTGCCGACGTTTCACGCGATACCAAGAAACTTCTTCTAACGTGGCTGGTACCGCCAGGGTTCAGTCCACGATTGTGCTAAGGATCGAGCGGGAAATCTGTGTCGCCTTTCGCTCCGCGAAAGTGCGTCAGATCACACTTTCGCGGAGCGAAAGGCGACTATAAATAGCTGCTCGTTGCTAAGCTCGACTGAACCCTGGCGGGATCAGCTACGGCCGTTCGCTGGCAACCTGTCAGGTCGTTTTGAAATAGTTTTAGGCTGCCTCGTCGTAGTAACCCGGTTCGTCCTTGCCGTCGCCGTCGAAATCGCCGACCACGGGTTGGCTGTTTTCACCGCTGCGTGGAACTTGGATCTGTAAATCGTTGCCGGTGATTCGGCGATCACCATCGGTATCGATGATCCAAACGTCGCCTCGAACGACGCCAATTTCATCAATGTCATCGCCATTGAAATCGCCTACGATTGGTTCATCACCGACGCGTCCGAACTTCACTTTTTCATCCGCATCGGTCCAGCGACCGTCGCCGTCAGCGTCCAGCAACCAGTTGCCGTTTCGGAAGACAGCGATCTGATCGATGCCGTCGCCGTTCCAATCGCCCGCGATCGGTGTGTCGACTTGTTCGCCGTAAGCGAAGACGTGATCGACGGCGTCTGCCTTCAGTGCTCCGTCATCGCCACGCAGCATCAATCGCTTGCGATCATCGCCTTGGTCTTCGCTGCGATGCGCGACCGTGCGAGCGTCAACTTCACGACGACGTTTGTTGTCAGGGTCAGGAAGCCCAGGGTCACGCTTAATCTTTTGCTCGTCACGTTGCCAACGACGACCAAAGATCCCAACGTCATCCTTCCCGTCGCCATCCCAATCACCAACAACCGGCCGATCCAGTTTTGTGCCTAGGCTAACCCATAAATCTCCGGCGTCCCAACGTCCGTTTCCATTGAGATCCACAAACCACTGGCCGCCAACAAAGATCGCTGCTTCATCGATCCCGTCGCCGTCAAAGTCACCCGCGAGCGCGATCGCATCTTCACCGCCCAAGTTGAAATCATCACCGTGTTCGGTACGGTTGCCATCTCGGTCCGCGATCATCCATTTGCCGCCATCGTGATCGCCCGAGTCCCAGTTCTGTTTCATCTGTTTGGCACTGGCCGCTTGAATCTTTCCGTCGGCTCCCAAAGTGCCGCGGTTGATACCGCCGTTGATCACACTGAGGTGCCACGACACAGCCCATTCATCGATCTGGTAGACACGATTGGGCGCGTTCAGCGGTTCAGCAAAGGTGACCAAGCGAATGTTCGGATCGAATTGTTCGATCGGAGTAAACACCTGAGGCGGCGGCTCTGGCTTGGCTGGCGGAGGAACCAAAAGCGGTGGATCTTCCGGACGGGTGATCAAGACTTCGCTGAAATTGTTCGCTTCGCTCGTTTGTCCGCCCTGAAGCGTGATGTTCAAAATCGCATCATCGTTCGGATTGGTGGCTTCGCTGGCGGCCAGCGTTTGAATTACAATTCGCTCGGAATCCTCCGGTGTATCGGCTGGGTTCACAGCAACGCCACCGGTTGATCCTGCGGTATCCAGGCTGTCGGTGTAGTCCTCGGGCTGAACCTGGTAGACGTGATACGTACCAGGACGCAAACCAACAAATTCGTAGAATCCATCGGCGTCGGTCGTCACGCGAATCGGGCCGCTATCGTAGCTTCCCGATAAGGCGCGGCTGGCGTTGACAGGTTGGCCCAGAATGTTGCGAAGTTCGATTGTGACGCCGCCTAGCGGTGTGTCGTCTTGTGTCCGCAATCCATCGCGAAATTCTCGCAACTCTGCCGCATCGATTTCTTGATTGGTGACGATCGCTGCGCCGTCTTGAAACACGTAACCCGAAATCTGTGCGGGCGGAACTTCGGGGAAGTCATAGTTCACCGAGTCCATTCCACCCAACAACGTGATGCCCACGATCCAGTCATCGTCTTGAACATTGCCGCCGGCGTCACCGATCAATTGTCCGCCGTGGAACAGGCCCGCCGGTTGGTTTTCGCGAATCCCATAAACGCCCGGTGCCAGCGAATCGAATTGGTAGTTTCCGTCTGAATCCGTTTGGACTTGCTCAATCGTTTCACCAGATTCGTGTAGCAGTTCGATCAACACGCCCGGCACGGGTGACTCGCCAGGATCAAAACGCTGGTTCAAATCAATCTCTTGCCAAACGGTACCGCTGATCGATGCAGGTGGAAGCTCACAGAAGTTGTAGTCGATCACATCTTGGTTCGCCGACAACGTGATGCCTAGCAAGTCGATTCCCAAGACTTGACCAACGCCGGTGCCAACGGTTTGGCCGCCATGGAAAAATCCATCCGGCTGCTGTTCAAAGACTTGGTAATCACCGGATCGAAGGTTGTCGAACGTGTACCGACCATCGTTGCCCGTTGTCGTTGTGTCGATGATCTTGCCGTCACCGTCACGAAGTTGGATCACAACGCCGGCAAGTGGTGGCTCGTCGTCATCGTGAACGCAATCGCCATTTCCATCGACGTAGACCACGCCGCTGATCGACGATGGTTCGAGTTCGCAGAAATTGT
The DNA here is from genome assembly GCF_001642955.1 of Rubripirellula obstinata. Lineage (GTDB taxonomy): Bacteria > Planctomycetota > Planctomycetia > Pirellulales > Pirellulaceae > Rubripirellula > Rubripirellula obstinata. The sequence continues at coordinate 67,332 of NZ_LWSK01000017.1, forward strand.
AATCCGTCAATCGCTCGCCCCAACCAATGGCGATTCGCGAAATCACATCTTGCACCGAGTCATCGCCGCCGCCACTGCCCGCACGCTGACCGCCTTGCAGATAGCCGGCCGGCTGAGTCTCACGGAGCGTGTAGTCGCCTGCACGCAGACCCGTGAATCGGTAGTTGCCCGCTGCATCGGTGGTCGTTGATCCAATCAGTTTTCCATCGGCATCAAACAGTTCGACCAAGACACCCTGCAGTCCGGGTTCATCCGCGTCGAACACGCAATCCTCATCACGATCCGCAAACACATTCCCGCTGATTTCCGCAGGCGGTCGTTCGCAAAAGTCGTACTGAACCGCATTTTCGCCTGATTCTAGCGTGATTTGGCTGATTCGGCTATTGCCATCCGCGTCGGGTCCATCGACAACTCCGCCCGCCGATCCAGCTCTGCTACCGCCTTCGAACAGCCCCTCTGGCTGCTCCTCAACGACCGTGTAGACACCGGGGACCAGCCCCGAAAACGTGTACTGACCGTTCGAATCGGTGGTCGTGCGGCCAACTTCGTTTCCGCTGACATCGAAAAGACGAATCGTTACACCGGAGAGTAATTCTTCGCCCGGATCAAACTCGCAATCTTCGTCCAAGTCCACGTGAACTCGCCCTGACAATGATGCTGGCAGCAATTCACCAAAATTGTACTCGGCACCGATGTCGCCTTGTTTCAGCGTGATGCCAGTGAACGTATCGTTGCCGCCATCACGGCCCACGCGTTGTCCTCGAACGTTTCCAACGCTGTCGATCCCGTCAAGGTAACCCGCAGGCTGGCTTTCGACGATTTGGTAATCGCCTGGTTGCAGATTTGCAAACTCGTAGCGACCGTTTGCGTCTGATGTGGCCGTCGCGACGACGTTTCCGGAACCGTCGATCAGCGTGACCGTCGTTTCTGGAATCGGTTGCTCGTTGGCATCGCGAATTCCGTCGTTGGATTGATCGTGATAGACGAATCCGGACAGCGTCGCGGGCGTTCCTTCGCAGAAGTTGTACTGAACACCGACGCCGTTGGGCGTCATCGTGATCTCGCTAATCAATCCGCCATCGACACTGTTGCCGACTTGCACGTTACCGATGCGGCCCACGTGCGATTCACCGTCGATCAAACCAAACGGCGTGTATTCGACGATGCGATAGTTGCCGACCGGAATCTCGTCGAATTGATACCCACCCGATGCGCCGGTGGTTGCCGACGAAATGACTTGCCCCGTTTGAGTTTGCAGTTCTACCAGGACGCCGGGAATGGGCGTATTTCCCGGACCATCATGCACGCCATCGCAATCTTCTCCGGGCGCGGCTAGGTAAACGAACCCCGAAATCGAACCAAAGGGCGTTTCGCCAAAGTTGTATTCGATCCCGTCGTCATTGCCGTCCAAAACAATGCCGACGATTTCATCGCCTGGATTGATCGCCGAACCGACTTGCAGTCCATCAACGGTACCGGCTGAATCGATTCCGTCGTTGTAGCCGGCTGGTTGGCTGACTTCGATGACTTCGTAGCTGCCCGGTGCTAAACCAGTGAACGCGTACGAACCGTCCGCCGAGGTGGTGACCGTCAACGCGGACCCTGGCGAGATGGTGTTGATGGGAACGAGCTGAACCCGCACGCCAGCGATACCGACTTCCCCGGCGTCGCGTCGTCCATCGTTGTCAGTGTCGACGTACACAAAGCCTGACAGTGACGCAGGCTGCGCTTCGGCGAAGTCGTAATTGATCGCTGAACTATCGCCCAGAGGGATCTCGATGGCAGTCAGGGCGTCCATACCAGACATTGCACCAGAGCGATTGCCGGCGACGGTCCCTGGAACTGCGGCGACACTGTAGTAACTATCGGGCTGAGTTTGAACGACCTGGTAAGTCCCAGGTGCGAGGCCGAGTGATTTGCCGAATTTGTAGAAGCCTTGACTGTCGGTCGTGCTGCGATGCCCGGTGTCAACGTAGCGCCCCGAATCGTCTCTCGCCCAAAGAGACAACTGCACGCCCTCGAGCAATTGCTCACCCGCTTCGCGGACTTGGTCTAAGTCATTGTCGACCCAAACATGACCGGAAATGTCGATGGGTTTGGGCACCTGCACGACGCTTCCGACCGCGGCAGCGGAGCGGTTTGGACGCGAATCAATGTCGGCACTTTCGTCTGGCGGAAGATCCAAGCCTGTGCTGCTGGCCGGATCACCGTAATCGTTTTCAAAGATCGCGTCAGCGTTGGATGTTTCGTAGTTTGGAGCGTTGAAAGTGGCTTCCAGAATCGAATCTTGGAACTCCTGTCCCGACGTGATCACATCCAGCCGGTTGTTGAAAATTTCCAGATCGATCGCATTTCGCAGAACTTCATCCACGTCCAACGTGAACTCCAGCCTGTCGCCGGATTTAAAGTTTGACAGTCGCAGGACCAATTCCTGACCGCCGTCTTCAACCTCTGCCGTTGCATCCACGCTGCGGCCATCGCTGGTGATGACGCGTACGATTTGAAAATCGTGACTGCCGTCTTTCCCACGCCCGCCAGGTTCGGTGTCGAAAATCGGATCACCGACACTGATGCCGTCGCTGTCTTTATCGGTTCGAATCCGCAGTTCGGACAGTTCGGTTTCCGGTGCACCACCGGTAAACGACAAGATAAACCGGTCGCCTTGGGAATCACCTCCGACGTCTTGGTCAGTTTCCAAGTAGTCAGTTTCCAAGTACACAACGCCGACGTGAATCGGGTCGGCAGCCATCAATCGACGAGCTTCCAACGCCTCGGGTTTCATCCCGCGTCGGCGGACTGAATCAGCGGTGGATCGGCTGCGATTGCGTCGCGATTGTTTTGGTTTCCAAATCACGCTGGGCACCTCCCTGTGCCATCGGTGTTGGTCTGATGTGGCCTAGGCTTCTAACCCGGGTTTGTTCTTTCACAGGCTAGGAGCCTATGCCACTTTCTATTCTCGTTTTTCGCCGTTGTTCTTCTCGGCAATTCTTTCATCGCTGGGTTTCAAATCCGCGATCGCCCAACGGCGAAGCGTGGCATCGAAGCTACCCGAAAACAAATAGCCACCCGTCGCGGCCAGCGTCGGCACGCTGCCCAAGTGGCCTTCCAGTGATCGAACCACCTTTCCGCTGTCGATGTTGACGATGCGGATGACATTGTCAGACCCGGCAACCGCCGCCAGTTGACTGTCCAGCATCGCGATCGCGAACAACTTCCCGCTGGTGACCTTGGTGCGTCGAACGATCTTTTCAGCGGCAGTGTCGAAAGAAACGATGCGGCCATCTTCGCCAACACTGATCGCCAGATTGCTGCCGCGAGCGAACGCGAGATCATCAATGCGTCCGCTGTGGATCGGATGTTCGCCAACCAATCGGCCTGATTCGACATCAAACAAATGCAAGTCACCACTGCGGCCAGCGATCGCCAGCAGTGTTTCATCGTCGCTGTAAGAAACCGCTCGCAAATCACGACACTCGCAAAGCATGGTGGCTCGGCGAATCGGGGAACCACTGGCTTGATCGCGAGAACTGTTCGCGGAAGCCCGACGGCCCATGATGTAGACTTCGTTATCGAAACCGACCGCCGCCATCTCGCCGCCGGAAGGCGAAAACCGAACACGAGCCATCGCTGGCGTGCCTTCCATTCGTTGCCGAATTGCGTAGGCGTCTTTGCAGTCCCAAACGATCACTTGCCCATCATTGCCTGCGGAAACTAAGCGGTTACCAGATGGATCGAACGCCAGCGTCCGAATTCGATCGCGATGCCCGCGAAGCGTTCGGATCGTTTTCAGCGATGTGCCGCTGATAATCCGGATGTGATTGTCATCTCCGGCGACAGCAATCGTTTCGCTCATCGGATCAGATGCAATTGCAGTGACGATGATCGGCTGCCCGGCGTCACTGGGAATCTGAATCATCCGCGATTGGATGGGGATTTGGTTACGTCCGGAAACCCGCAATTTCAGCGGCGAATCGGCGAATGCTGTTGAGGTCGCGATCCATAGGATCGTCGACGCCATCAATAATTGACGGCGTAATGGCTTGTTCGACATGAAGGTTCCCCCCGGAATCTTTGTTTGCACGCGTCCAGAACAGTCACGCACAGAACTTCAGATCGGCAGAAACCCACGGTCGTCATCACCCGAACAATCGGAAAAGTCGCGGCTAGTCCATTCGCAGCCGATCCCGCCAGGGCTCACAGGCCTGCGGTAGTGCTGGCTGGCCAGTCGGCAGTGCGGCGGCCTGAACTCTGGTTGGCCCAGCTACAGAGGTTCGTGAAAATCTTGCCGTGAAACTTCGATCAACGACTGTCGATCAATCAAAATCGGTTCTTACCAACTAAGTGTTGCCAAAGTCGAAACGCAGCGATCGGTCAATGGACGCAGAAAAAGTGGCGGGGGTGTTTTAAGTAACGGCACTGATTAACCCCGTCACCTTTTCCACCTCCTGAAACCCGAGTCTGTCCCCACGCGAAGCCTTTCACCCGATCACAACGTTGGTGAATAGTCCCGGGAGGGACGGAAGCTCTCTGCCGGGGATGTAAATCCCCGGATGGCAGCGTTACATCTCACTTTTTCTCTGTAACCAATTCTCTGGCTCGGTTTCGCGGCGTAGCCGCGAAACCG
>NZ_LWSK01000170.1 GCF_001642955.1 Rubripirellula obstinata
CAATGATTTTCATCAGGCTAGGGTGCGTTTGGGACCCTGAAAGTAGGCCGTAGCGAGCCATAGCGAGTTACGGCAGTGCGCACATTGCCGTAACTCGCTATGGCTCGCTACGGCCTACATGCTGGCGATCATGGAAGCTGAGCACAACGCGCGGGGCGATGCCCACGCGGTTAAACAGTCCATGGCGTTGGACTGAACCCTGGCGGGATCATCTACGGGTTTTATGCGGCCTTAACCTTTTCCGGTTAGGCAATCCCGTCTGATCGCGAACACCTTTGCGGTAACGTAACTTTCAATTGATGCCCGGCTTATCCAATCGGCCGCTGCCATTCTGGCGCACAATCTCTTTGAATCTCTCCGACGTCCGCTGGATGGATGTCGATGCTGCTACGGGGACAGCCTCCACACACATGGATGCAAACCTGGACGTTCACCTGAAGTTAGCAAAGGATTCTAATAACATGAAGTCAAAATTCCTTCGCCGTACCGCGATCGCCGTCAGCATGAGCGCGTTCGCTCTGTCGGGTGTCGCCAATGCGGACCAACGTTACTCGTCACCATCGCGTTGGAACAATTTCCGACCGGCGTTGGACGAAGCACTCGCCGCCGAAGACGCAGCGGATAATCTGCTTGGCGGAATGGCCGAAGATTTGCCTGCACCAAGAATGGCTGCACCGAGAATGGATTCACCGAGGGGCGAATCAATTCAGCAAGGCACGATCGATCGCAGTCGCGTTCAAGACCAGATCCCTCAAAGCTCTTATCAACCTGCTCAATCGAATCATCAGCACGGTTCGGCCCACCATCCAACGCCTGCTCACCAAAACCAGCCAATGGGCAACGTGGTGACAGGCCAACCGCATTACTCGGGCGGCTATCCGCCTGCGTCCTACAGCGATCAGCAACAGTACTCAACCGATCAGCATTCGCACCAGCACATGGGCAACTACAGCACCATGCCAACACCGGCTGGTACGATCGTTGGCAGCGGTGGAATCCACGGCGGTAGCGATTGCCAATCGTGCCAAGGTGGTGCGGGTCACGATTACGCAAACTCGTCGCCAAGCCCGTATGCCCAAGCGATGTCCTCGCCTTGGGACGGCGGATCCTGCGGCGATGGCGGATACGGAAACCATTCTGGTTTCGCGGCTGGACGTGGTGCCGGCTTCGGTGCGGGACGTGGTGCGGGATTCGGCGGCGTGCGCCCCGAATTGTTCCCATGGTTCGGTGGAGCAAACATTCTGTTCTTCGCGTTACAAGAAGGCCAAGGTCGTCCAATTGCGGCGGGGCTGAACTCGCGATTCCGAACAGACGATTTGGACCCGAGCGACCGAGTAGGTTTTGATGTTTCGGCTGGTCGATATCTTGGCTGTGGCCGATACGGACTTGGCGTGAGATTCTTCCAGTGGAATCCTGGAATTGAATCGCACACGGTTCAGGGCAGTGACATTCGAGCGGCTCAACCGCAGTACCGTGATGCATTGTTGAACTTTGGTTCTGGAGCTGAAAACGTTTACGATCATATCGATGGTGAGACCACGGCGACTGTGGACATCGGTGCTGATAATATTCCTGGAACAGCCGACGATATCCAGGGTGGTGCGTATCAGGTTCGCATGACTCGCGACTTGAACTTCTACGGACTAGAGCTCGACTTGTTTAGCTTTGGCCTGATGGGTGCTCAACGTGCAGCATACGCCGGTTGCGGACCTGCAGGTCACGGCCTGGGTGCTGGACTTGGTCTCGGCCGCGGTCGTGGATTGGGCGGGGCTGCTGGCCCGTTGGTACGATCAAATTCAGGTCGAACGCGAATTCGCACCAGTCACGGTATTCGATACTTGCGAATCACCGACGAAACCAATGTCGCATACGGCGTGGACTACGACGATGTGGCTGGTGGAGATGCCAACAATAATGGGACGCTTGATTCGCGTACAACCATCTTCGACGACTTGGACACCGAAAACGAATTGCTCGGCTACCAATTCGGTGGAATGCTGACCTACTGCATCGGCAACCGGATCGATCTAAACATCGGTGGTAAGTTCGGTATCTACGGAAACCGTGCAACGATGGATCATCGTTTGGGAACCGACACACAAGTCGCATACTTGACAGCTGGCGGCACTGACAACATCGACACCCATTCGTCCGACACAGTTCTTGCCACCTTGGGTGAACTGGACCTGGGAGTCGGCTACCGCGTCACTCGTGGATGGACCGTTCGCGGTGGCTATCGCCTGATGGGTATCACCGGTGTCGCCAACGCAGTTGATTCGCGAACCGTCGCGTACAACAACGTCGCCGACCTGGGGCAAGTCCAAGCCGACGACAGCTACCTGTTGCACGGTGCCTACGTCGGAGGCGAGTACAACTGGTAACACTCAGTTGAACGTCAACGAAGAACCCTTTGCAAAGAACCTCGGCCGATCACTCGGCCGGGGTTTTTTTGCGTACCATGCCATCGGGACGGAAAGGAACCTGCATCTGCATCTGCATCTGATATCCACAAACAATCACGGCGTTTCACAAATAACGCTCTCATGCACTTAATCGAAACGCAATTTCGGTAGGTCAGGGCGGACTGACCGATTGGAACTTGAATTGATGGTGCATTCAAAGCACACTTGCAACTTCAATAAAGTCCTCGCTTCCAAGTTGGATATTGCCTGTGTTGTTCCCGCGCCATTTCAGGTTTCGACCGAATCATCGTGACCATTTCGTCAGCGGCCTGGTGGCTTTTCTGTTAACAGTCATGCCAATGCAGTTGACAGGTTACGCGGCCGAAGAAGAAGGATTTCCGATTCAGTTGGTTTCCACTCCAGAGATTTCTCCCGCAGGGACTCATCTGGCTTTCAGTTGGGTCGGCGACATCTGGATCGCCAACGTTGATGGCAGTGGGCTCACCCGAATCACCACTCATGCCTCGATCGATACGTCTCCGAAGTTTTCACCTGATGGAACCGAGTTGGCGTTCGTCAGTTCGCGAACCGGATCCGATCAAGTCTTTTTAGTTGATCTTTCAATCGGCAAACGCGTACCAACCACCGTGGGAACGCCTCACCAAGTCACTCATCACAGCGAAGGCTATCAACTGCACGGTTGGTTTCCTGATGGGAACCATGTGTTGGCCACGGGAATTCGCGACCATGGATGGAAATACCCACGCCGAATGATCCGCGTGAATGTTCGCGAGCGGCGGAATGAACAGGTGCTGGCCGACGCGATCGCGGACCAACCGGCAATCGCCATTGATGGGAATCGCGTGTTGTTCGTTCGCGAAGGATCGCGTTGGTGGCGAAAGGGATACACCGGTGAGCGTGCTGCCCAGATTTGGATCTACGACATCGAAGCGGAAGAGTTTACCGAGCTACTGCATATCGGCGTCGATTGTCGGCACCCCAAGTGGGACGGAGATCGCGAAGCATTTTTCTTCACCAAAGGCAGCTATCTTGGCGCATCGCTTTGTCGATTCGACATGATCACGGGCGAACATACCGAGGTGGCCGCGTTCGATGACGATTCGATTGTGATGCCATCGGTCAGTGCCGATGGAAAGCACTTAATCTTTCGCCACCTGTTCGACTTTTATCACTGTGAACTTGGTGAAGACCGACCGCTGGACAAACCCAAGCCCAAAAAGATTTCGCTGAATTACCAGGGTGATTCGTTGACGCTGGATGATGAAATGCGTCGGCGTCTGGATCGAGCGTCCGATGTAGCGTTCTCAGCAGACGGTCTCGAGATGATTTTCACCAGTGGCGGTGATCTGTGGTCGATGGATACGAAGCTGAAGGAGCCCGTTCGCTTGTCCGACACTCCTGGTTTTGAAACTTCACCCGTTTTGACCGATGAAGCCGCGTTTGTCGTCAGCGTCCAAGAAGGCCAAACCGACATTTGGAAACTAACCCGCCCAGAAGATCAACCGTATTGGTGGCAAACCGAATCGCCACAGTGGACGCGATTGACAAACACCCCTGACGTTGAAAGCAATCTGCAAATTTCGCCCGACGGCAAGCACCTCTACTTCACGCGGATGCCCGGCGACCTGATGCGAATGTCGGTGGACGGAGACCAACCAACGCCAATCGCTCAAGGTTTCTCGACACCCGATTTTGACCTCTCATCATGCGGAACTTGGATCGCTTACACGCTGGAGGATGACAACTTTAACGATGACGTTTGGATCACCAAAGCGGACGGCAGCGGTCAGCCGTACAACGTGTCAAAGCACCCCGATGACGACGGCAATCCACGGTTTTCCAGCGACGGAAAGATCCTGGCGTTCACTGGACGACGAATCGATACCGAAACGGATATCTACTACGTCTATCTGCAAGCCGATCAGGCGGAAGAAACATCGCGAGAGCGTCGCCTGAAGGAAGCGATCGAGACGATGGAGAAAAAGCGAAAGGCGAAACCAGAGTTAGAAACCAAGGATGACCCAAACGAGCAGGATGATGATTCACCCAGCGAAAAGGATGACGACGCACCATCGGATGAAGATAAAGACGAAGAAGACGCCGAAGACGAAGATGAAGACAAGGATGAATCAGCGCCGATTGAGATTGATTTCGACGGACTAGATGACCGGGTCAAGCGGATTTCGGTCGGTGATTCTGACCAGTACAAATTGGCTTGGTCGCCAGACGGCAGCAAGCTGGTGTTCAATGCGTCCATCGATGGGGATTCAGGCATGTACTCGGTCACGTTCCCAGATGAACTGCAGCCTAAGAAATTCAGTGAGTCAACCATTCAGGTTAAAACCTGGTCCAAGAAATCGGGCGGTTTGTTGGGTTTGATTTCGGGCAGTCCCGCCAAATTGAACGACGAGGGAAAGCCGGAAAAATATGACTTTTCGGTTCGTCAAACCTATCGACGCGGTGCCAAGTTTGGCGAGGCGTTCGACCAGGCATGGCGAGTGATGCGTGACCGGTGGTATGACCCAAAGATGGGTGGTCGCAACTGGAACGAGGTGCGTCGTAAATACGAATCCGCCGCCGAAATGTCTGTCACGTCTGCGATGTTCGGGGAAATCATCAAATTGATGTTGGGGGAACTCAATGGGTCGCACAACGGTTTCAATCCCACGCGTGACGAACCGTCATCGCCCCGGCCCGAGTTCATCGACAGGACGGCGCACTTGGGCGCACGGTTCGATTTCCGGGACAATGGGCCTGGCTTGCTGATCCAAGATGTGTTGCCTGATACGCCCGCAGATCGTACCGGCAGCAAACTGAAACCTGGCGATCGGATCATGACGATCGATGGAACCGTGGTCGATCCACTGATGGATCTCACCTTGGTTCTTAACGGACCGATTGATCGTGACATCCTGCTAACGGTTCAGCGCGCCAATGCTGAGAAGAAAAATGATCCTGTCCCAATCACGATCCGTCCGACCAGCTTCGATACTGCACGAAATCAGTTGTATGAACATTGGCTGGAACATAATCGGCGTTTGGTCACCGAAGGAAGCAAGGGGAAGCTCGGTTATCTGCACATTCGGGCGATGAACATGCCCAGTTTTTATGAGTTTGAAAAACAGCTCTATCGCGTTGGGTATGACCGCGAGGGGTTGGTCATTGATGTTCGCGACAACGGCGGCGGCTGGATCACCGATCGCCTGCTGACGGCGCTGACGCAGCCGCGTCACGCGATCACGGTGCCCCGCGACGGTGGCCCAGGATATCCACAAGACCGCATGGTTTACGCAACGTGGCAGAAACCAATCGTGGTCCTATGCAACCAGAACAGCTTTAGTAACGCCGAAATCTTTTCTCACGCAATTCGAAATCTTCGCCGCGGAAAACTCGTAGGAGTCCAAACCGCCGGCGGCGTGATCTCGACCGGGGCGGTACAAATTATGGACATGGGCACCATGCGGATGCCATTCCGAGGCTGGTTCACGGCCGTTGACGGCGAAGACATGGAACGCAAAGGAGCGATCCCACACCATGTAATCTGGCCAGCCCCCGGTGAGATCCCGTCGGGTAAAGACCGTCAGTTACAGAAAGCAATCAAGGTGCTGCTCAAGGAAGTCCGCCGAGACAAAAAGACCAACCCAATGCCCAAACTGATCTACGATTCCAAACGCAAAGATTCATAAACGATCTGACCAAAGTAGCATGGCCCCCCGGGCCGTGTATCGTGAGACCGGAGGCAATTGATCATCAGGAGATTGCTACACGGGCCGGGGGCCCATGCTACTTTTTTCACGTAGCCTTCCAAAACGCTGACGATGGACAAGCAATAACATACGCATCTGTATGTAGCATGGCCCCCCGGGCCGTGCATCGCGAGACCAGAGGCAGTTGATCATCAAGGGATTGCTACACGGGCCGGGGGCCCATGCTACTTTTTTCACGTAGGATTCCAAAACGCTGACGACGGACAAGCAATAACATACGCATCCGTATGTAGCATGGCCCCCCGGGCCGTGTATCGCGAGACCGGAGGCAGTTGATCATCAAGGGATCGCGTCACGGGCCGGGGGCCCATGCTACTTTTTTCACGTAGGCATCCAAAACGCCGACGATGGACAAGCGATAACGTTCGCATCTGTATGTAGCATGGCCCCCTGGGCCGTGCAGATGGAAAGCACGGCCCGGGGGGCCATGCTACTTAGTTCCAAATGGGCGATACAGAATTCGAATCTGTGACCTCTACGGTGTGAACGTAGCGCTCTAACCAACTGAGCTAATCGCCCTGGTGTCAGGGGTGTTTGAATTTAGCTTGCTGTTGGCGTCTGGGCAATGATGGATGTTGATTGCGAGTATTAGTGGCTCGATTTGCGGCGGCGGGCGGCGGATGCTAGGGCTGCGATGCTTAGCAGAGCGAAGGTGGATGGTTCGGGGATGGCGGTGGCGAACGATAGGAAGACGTCGTTGCCTGTGCCGCCGGCGTAGTTGATTGCAAAGTCGTAGCTCTGGCCGCCGAACATGGCTGATACTTGATTGCCGCTGGCGAAGAGTCCCATGACCAAATCGGTTCCACCGTTTTCGAAGATCATGAATTCGTCGCCTTCGGATGGGGCGCTGAACAAGTTTAAGTTTAATGTTCCAGCAAGATTGATCGTGCCGGTCACGTCAACCAAGTCAGCCAGCATGGATTCAGGATCCAAATCGATGCTTAAAATCGATTCGCTGTCCATGGAAAAGTCAGCGGCTGAGAACGTTCCGTATTCCGAACCCATCGCTGAATCACCGGGACGCAATTCGGCACCGGTGGTAAGCGCTAATGTTCCGCCAATGCTGCCGTCACCCGCGGCGACGCCGTTGATGACTGCAAGGCGATTGATTGTGTTCGTTTGGTCGTAGACGACGGTGCCCGCGCCGTCTTGCGTCAGAGTGGGCGGCGCAGCAAGGTTATTGCCTTCGTAAAATCGGCCCACGTCTCCACGTTGGTCACCGCCGATGGTGAGCGAAGCGTTTGCGTTGACGTTGATCGTCGCGTCGCCTCTTAATGCGATTCGCTCGGTCAGCGTGTGATTGCCATCGCTGACGAAAATCGCGCCATTGCCCAAGTCTCCCTGACCAGAAATGTGCATGTGTTCGGCTGATGAGATGCCGGGACCGGTCAACTGCAATGTCGCGCCGTCTTGCACGACTGTTTTTGTCCTAGCGACAAAACCGCCGGTGCCAAGCGCTTCCGCCGAGTTGATGCGTACGAAGCCGTCAGCGATAATAAGCTCGGCGTCGAAGTTACTGTTGTCGCCCGTTAGCGTGATTCCTTCGGGACCTGTTTTTGTGATGTCGTTGGTTCCGGTCAGGTTCGCTCCGACCGCACCGAACCTGTTCGCTTCAATGAAAGCGCCGCCGGAAATCGCAGCCAAGGTTCCGCCCGAAGCAGCGGAGACGATTTGGAAGGGACCGCTCGATTCCGATGTCGGTGCAAACTCGATTCCTGAGAATACGATGTCGTCGGTGACGGTGACGATCGATGCAGATGTGTCGGCGGTGCCAAAGACCGCGACCGGTGGTGCGTCGTTTTCCCAGGTGTAATTGAATCCATTGGCGTAGAACATTGGACGGTCGTTATTCCAGGTCGGCGAAAACCCCGGCAAGTTGCCTGACTGGACGCCTTCGGTCGTGAAGTCACGGTCGAAAGTCACCTTGGTCGGTGCGGCTTGTGGTGTGAATGGTAAGCCTGTTAGAGTTTGAATCCAGTTGTAGTCACTGGCAACATTCGCCTCAATAAAACCGACACCGCCAATCACACCCGATGTGACGCCGGAGATGAACCATTGGTTGTTGTGTTGCAAGAACATCGGTCCCCCGGAATCGCCCGGTGCGGTAGAGACTTCGAACGAAGTTGAGTTTGGACTGGTGTTGTTATTGTTAATAACCAAGCTGGGGCCAAAGAAAGTTGCCTGTGACGAGTCGACAACGTTTGTGCCCGCCCTAGCTGCTTGCCCGAAGGGGCCTCGGTTGGTCTGCGAATTAGCTCGGCTACTAAATTCGCCCCATCCAACTTTCCAAACCAATTGGTTCACGGAATTTTGGTTTGGGTTGGGGGAGATGAACGGGGTGGACGCCGGAAGTTGCTGGCCCGGGTTGAGTTGAATTAAAGCAACATCACTGCCGGCTCGACTGAGGCTGACGCCGGAATAGGTCACGCCGTTGAGTCGAAAAGTGGCGAAGCTTTCGTTCCCTACGACATGTCTGGCTGTCAAAACCCAGCCTGGTGCGATCGCGACCCCCGTCGCTCCACTGTTGATGCCGCCGACCGTGCCCACGCCTTGAAACTGGCCCTGCATCGCCAACGCCTGAACCTCGGCATCAGACAAATTGTCTCGCCAAACGATTGCCAGCGCCGGCGATACGCTTACCAAAGATGCAACGAACGCACTGCCAAGGAAAACGAGAAACTTTAGTGAGTGCAAAGGGCGGGCTAAGCAAAAATCTGGGGCCATCAGATATCCGGCAAACGAAGATGAGGGAAGAATCACAACCTTCGTATCCTAGACTGGGTTCTTCTTGCGTGCTATCACGATCATGCCAGGTTGAAGGACAATCGTGCCGACCAAAGAGGTGATCGGCAGGCCCCTGGTGACGGGGGATTTCCAGGATGCCGTTCGGCCTTCCCGTCCATAAGGAAATAACTAAAGGACACAACCGAGATCACTAGCTCGGCGGAGTGAACTTGGGTGCAGATGGCTTCGACGAATCTTCATCATCCTGATCATCGTCAGACGCGGACTTTTTGGGTTCGTCCAGCTTGGTGACATCGAGAGCTTTCTTGGCCTCGAATTCAGCGACGCGGAATTGCTGTTGGACGTCGTTGAGGCTTCGGCGGAGTTCGCGGTAGCTGCCACCAAGCTTGCGAGCGACCTCGGGAAGATTGCCGCCGAACAACAGGACAGCGATCACACCGATGACCACCATTTCAAATGGTCCCAGTCCAAACATGCTTAAGACTTCTCGATTCGATCAGTCGATTCTTCTTCTTTGTCGAGCGACGATTCAGACATCCCTCGTTTAAATTCATTGGTGCTGCGTCCCAAGTTTCGCATCAGGCTGGGCAGTTTGGACGAACCGAACAGCAACAGAATCACACCAGCAATGATCGCCAATTCCATGGGCCCAGGCCCAAAGCCAAGCAATCCAAAACTATCGAAACTTTCAAGCATCATTTCACATTCTCGCGAAGAGATAAAAGGCCGTTGCCTCGCCATATCATATTCCAAATCCTGGGAACGTCAAAGGGCTGAGAAAGTAGGCCGTAGCGAGCCAAAGCGAGTTACGGCGGTGCGCGAATTGCCGTAACTCGCTTTGGCTCGCTACGGCCTACATGCTTGCGATCAGGAAAATGTGCCGTTGCCACAATG
>NZ_LWSK01000171.1 GCF_001642955.1 Rubripirellula obstinata
CGGTTGTAGCGAACCGCGACGAAGCGACAGGCGAGATGTAGGCCGGAACAAGCCGCTTCGGCGCAGTTCCGGCAATCCAACGCCGTACCATGCAATTGCCGGAACTGCGCCGAAGCGGCTTGTTCCGGCCTACCTGCGCTATTCCCCCTGCCCAGCCGTTCAGGAACGTGCGACTTTTTATAGTCGCCTTTCGCTCCGCGAAAGCAGCGGATTCGCTACTTTCGCAGAGCGAAAGGCGACACTGATTTCCCGTTCGTTCCTCAGTTGCGGCGACTACGCGTGCTGGGTTTCCACGGCACGACCTTTGGGTTGGCCGATATCGCTTAACAATTCGGTGAACCAAGACGTTTCAATGTCGAACGGTTTGCCACCCTTGATTCTGTCGAACTCAATCGCACGCAGTTCGTCGTTCTGGTCTTCGTCGTGACCGATCACTCCACCGATCCCGGCGAGCGCACATTCAACTGCTTTGACAGCACACTTGGCGATCAAATCAATGTCTTGTTGGTTGGCGGCGGCGGCACGGCTGTAGTAACCACTTTTTTGTACCAGCGTTTTTTCGGCACTCAGCATTTTGCCGAACTGGTTAGCAAACCACTTGCCGGGATTCACTGCGTCAAGCTTGTAGTGACCAAAGGCATCTCGCGGGACAGTTTCGCCACGTGATTCCAATTCTTCGATGATCGTATCAACGCCTGCGCCTTCGCTGATAAACAAATTAACGCAATCGTGTTCATCCATAACACTGCGAAGTCGATCGGCTTCGACGGCCAAGTCAAAATGCATTTCGGGAACGTAGACGCCGTGGATTTCGCGACGCTCGCGTGACAGTCCCACTTCGGGCAGGAAGTTCAGACCATCCAATTTCTTGCGATAGGCCACCGCGGTTGCCGCCGTCAACCAACCGCAATTGCGACCCATTACTTCATGCACAATCAACATGCGTGGGTTTGCGTTGTGTTCGCTGACCATGTTTTGGAAAAACTCGGCACCTTCTTCGGCAGCGGTCCACGCACCCAAGCTCTGTTTGATCGGAATCACATCGTTGTCGATCGTTTTTGGCAGTCCAACAACGGTCAATGCGTAGTCATGTTTTGCTAGATAGGCAGCCAAATCGGCCGCGGTGGTGTTGGTATCATCGCCACCAATCGTATGCAGCACATCGACTCGATCTGACTGCAATCGCTCGGCCGCGACCTGCAACGGATCGTCGCCTTCGTTGACCAAACCACGCTTGATGCAGTCGGCAACGTTGGTCAATTTGACGCGGCTGTTTCCGATCGGACTGCCGCCATGTTCATGTAACACCGACGCATTTTCGCGAATCGTCGGCGTTGCCAAGAAGCTGTCACCAAGCAACAAACCCTTGTAGCCCGAACGATAGAAGATGATTTCAACTTCGGGTGCTCGCTCGCTGTACGTTTCAATCAGTGCGCCAATGGCAGACGAGAGACAGGGCGCAAGCCCACCAGCAGTAAGAATTCCGACGCGTTTGACTGTCATGGCTCTGAAACCTGTTTAGAAAGCGGAATGAAACAAAAAACCCGAGCGATAAGGGTTTCATATCACACCAACTTGGTCAAACTTGTTTCGTTCTGCGCCCATGAACGCAACGCTATTTGATTCTTAGGGAATCTCAATCGCCATTCGCAGTTCATCAAACGATGCGACTAGCGAATGACTGTGATCGTCACCCAACCGTCACGAGCATCAATGGATTGGGGACGGAAGCTGCGACCGGCGATCGCTTCCATCTTGACGGTTGGTGGAACCTGCAGCGGTCGGTGCAACAGCATTTCAGGAAAGACGTTTGCGAACTTCTTTTCAATCGTTGTCTTCAGACCCGTTTGCGAAACGCTCAACCGACGACGACGCGACGGAAAATCGACTTCGACGTCGCCGGTGCGGATCAACATCATGCTGCCGTCATCCATGCGAGTTGGTAGATAGTTGGCGGTGATTTCCAGAGACTGTTTGAGCTCGCGACGACCTTGCGAAAAACGGGTTCCCCGAATGCCAAGCTTGATCGATTGATCACGAGCCTCAAAAACGATCGGTCGCAGCCGAGCGAAGTCAATTTCAAATGGCGGTTCGTCTTCGTCGGCATCCGATTCGTCATCCTCCAACGACATCGAATCATCTTCGGTCTGGAGAATCGACGGAGCTGCTGATTTTGGTTCTGGTTTTGGTTGCGATGTACCTGCCTGGCTTAGCAGTTCGTTGATCTCCGTTTCGGTCATCGTGCGGCCCGCCAAAATTGGTGAGATCAGATTATCGACGACAGTTTCATGGACTTGCAGCGCGACATCGTAGCGACCACCAACAATGGGTCGGGTGCTGGGCAATGACGGCAAGCTGGGTGCCGACAATTGATCATTGTCGGCAACGGTTGCCTCGACATAGATATCGCTGTCCGTGCTGCCCCACAAACGTGCGGGTTCCATCAGATCCAACCGCGTCAAAATGGGTCTTAGTTTCGCCATTGGATCAGGAGCATTAAACGAACTAGCTTGATCGGTTTGCTCAGCAAATTGCCGGCTGACTTGACTGCGAAGCCGCTCGGCACCGATGCGTTCGGCTTTTGGCTTTTGCTCGGCTGCTCTCTTAGAAGCAATGCGTCGAACCAGTCGCAATTTGTGGTCGATCGAAACGATTTGCGAGTTAAGCGATGCGGTGGCCACCACTGGTTCCGCTCGGACACCCGATTCATCCACGTGCAACATTCGACGGACATTGACTTGGCCCTGCGAAACGGTGTTCAGCTTGACGGGACCGTTGTAGCCGACGTTGCGACTGTTTACCGCCGCGTTCATCATCACTTCAATACGAGCCGACCCAACAGCCGGCAAAACATTCGCAGTGACGGTTCCACCAAGCGTCGCGGTTCCAACAATCCGAGTTCCAAGAATGCAATCGCGAACCGGGCGCGATTCGTTTACTCCGCGATTGATGGCCGACTGCACGACCTGCTCGGACACCATGACTTTAACGTTTGGGTTGCCGAACCGTTGTCGTAGCTGAGCCACCAAATCGAGCGACTGACCGCTGGCTTCCATCAGTCCAATCATCTGCGTGATGCTGGCGATGTCATCGGCCGATGGATTGGCGTTCATGTCGCGAATATCTTCCGCAAACTTTTGCATCTGTTTCGCGATCTGCTGTGACGAACGATCAGAATCGCGAAACCGAACTCCATCGATCAGGTCTTCGGTACTGCGACGTAGCTGCGTCAACACGGGCAGTTCTAAACCCGGTGCTGTTCCAATCAATCGGTAACGCAGCGCGACCGCTTCGCGACCGATCTTGCGGGCGCTCTGGCTATTCTTCATCGCGTCGCGATCATGCAGCGTTTCCACCAATTCGTCCGCAGCAATGAACTTCATCCAAGCCCGGTAATTCTTCTTGGACGTGTTCGCTGACAAAAACCGATCGGCAGATTCGTAGTCACGCAAAAACCGACGTTTCGAGCCATTGGCGCTGGGAAAACGATCTTCGTTGATCTTCTCGGCCGCATCATCAAATTGGTCCGCGAGTGCGTCGCGATCAACTTGCTGCCAATCTGCGGAACAGATAGCGGTACAACCCACAATTGACGTCAACACGATTAGCAAGATCGCGAGGCGAACAGAAAATACGCGAACAGACATATCAGACTCGAAAAACGGCCAAACTGGTAAACATCTCGCCCGTCAGCCTGGGTAATCTAGGCTGACTTTTAGGCGGACGTCTATTCTAGTAGCAGATCTGCGGATGTCGCGAGGGTGTGCGTTTTTTGATTGAGCAGATTGCCGCTAATTTGCGGAAACCTCCACCGCCTCGAACACAGCGGTCTGACCATCGTTGCGTTTGCCATTCTTGTTTTCCCAACCGTTGGGCCAGGACAAGGCGATCCCGAATAGCTTTCCGTCGCGTGTTACCGTCCGAAATCCGTGGACATGATGCATGTACTGCAAACCGTCGAACGATGCGGGGATCAAATTGCCGACGCTGATTCCATCGACCATCACCAACACCGGGGCAACTTTGTTGGTGGAGGGAAGTGCGTTTAGCAACGGCAAGAACGCAGCATCACTGGTCAGTGAATCAGTCAGTGAAACGTTGCATGGCGTTGAACCTTTTGGCAACGCAATAAACTTCTGTTCATTCGATCCTGGAATCGATACGCCTTTTCCCGATTCGTCAAAACCATAAATGCGACCATGTTCACGCGAAGCGATGATGACCGTTTCCTTGCCGTCAATGTTATCAACCTCGACGCCGTGAGCCGTTTGGAAGGGACCACCCAGATTTGTTTTCCCTCCCCAAGCCGCGCCGATCCATTGCCAGTTGCCGTCAACAAACTTGGCCGTCAACACGTAATCACCAGGCGTGTAGCCGGTCACCACAATCAGACTCTGCGCCTCCGGCAACCAAACCACATCACACGGCGTGAACTTACCGCCATCAAGATAGTATTTGTTGACGACTTCATTATCGAATTCATCGCCTTGCGGTTTTTTCAGCTTGCCAAGAATCTCCCCTCGCTGTGCGACGACCACTTCGTTTGTGTTTGTTGACGCAAATGCCCACAACACTTTGCCATCAAGCTTGAAGCAATCTGTCCCGTGTGCGTTCATGCGTTTCGCAAAGTACGGATCTTGGTTTTCGATCAGCTTCCACTCTTTTAGATCTTCGCTCAAAGTGACCAACCCGTGCTTGGCAACCACTGTGACGACTTCCCCGGTTTCCGGATCTTCGTCGGCGTTGTTGTGCAGACCAGGGATCGCAGCCTTAGTCATCGCTTCACTTTGAACCCCAAGATCACTGCGATGTTTCCAGGTGTATGTTTTCTCGTCGATCGTAAACGAATTATCGGCGGCGGATTCTAACAGGACTGCAGTGAATGTTTGGTTGGTTTCATCATCAGATCCAACATCTTGATGATCATGAGCGTGACCGTCGTGTGCAAAAACCGCGGGACCAATCAAAAGGAAACTGACCAAGGCAAAACAAGAAGACAATACTCGCACGATTCAAAATCCAGTTGGAAAAATTGGTTGGTTGCGGGGAAGCATTTGAACGACAGTCTATTCCATTTCAATGGCTTGATGGACTTGCTTATTTCACTGGGACAAGTGAGGCCTGGGCTGCCAGAATAGTGCTGGTTGCTTCGGAGCTGTGATCCAGTACGAAAGGCCCGATTCGCCGATCGAAATGCAGCAATAACACAGTATCGTCCTGCGTTTTGAGTGACCGTGACGGGGCGAAATTGCCGCTGTAAACCGCGGCCTTCGAGATTCGTACTTCATCAATTGCACCGATGAACGAGCGGGTTGGATTCCCGCGAGCATCCACGTCAGCACCGATCAAAAGCGGCAGTCGATTCTTTCGCCGCTTGCCACTCGCAGGTGTCGATTTTATCAGCTCGCCATCCACAAAAATCTTAACGGCATTCCCATCAAACACGCCGGCGATGTGCGACCATTTTCCGGTGGGCAAAACATCTTCCGCCTTCGCCGTGAAATACAAACCATTCAAATTGAGATCAAACTGTGGGACTCCTTCGTCCATGAAAATCCCAAATTCAGAAACTTCCGTTTTCGCGATCGCTCCCAAAAAGCCTGCCGTTCCTGCTGGTTTCAACCAAGCTTCCACCGTCATCGGTCCGTCGGGCAACTTGAGATCTGCATTCTCAATTCGCGCTGTCGAGTTGGGGCCGGTGACGTTCAAGCAGTGATCGACCGCATCGGTAAAGAAGTCAGTTGGAACTGACGAAAGTCGAACCTGAACCGGCGTCACAACATCGGGCAAGCGAATCCGCGATGATTCGCCTTCCATGTTGATCGACGTGACCAATTGAGGAATCTTCAATGATTCAGTTTCACCCGCACTGCGATCCAAATACACCTCGAACGATTGACGTTTTCCTGGCTCAATTCGCTTGTGAAAATGATCTGGTTTCAAATGCCAACGTGAAGAAGACTGTGATGAAGATTGCAGAGCAACGGTCACGTCCACCGCCTGCTTGCTGTTATTTTCAATTGTGTAGGTTTGCTGACCCGACGCACTTCCATCAACTTTTAATTGAAGCGGTTTGGACTGCGACACGGGACGAATTTTCTGGACCAACGCGACCTGTTCCAAAAACTCGGCCGTGAACTCCTTGGGATCAATCACGCCACCGACCGGGATCGCACTGACCGATATCCCGCTCGGGCGGACCGAGACCATGTTCATGTGATGTAGAAAACCTGCGCCGGGAATGTCGGCGGGTAAGTGACCGCCGGTGGTTGCCAAGGTGTGGTATTCAATGCCATCCACATTTCCACCGTAATGCATGTGATGAATGTGGCCAGCGAAAACGGCGCTGACATTGCCTGCGTCTTTCAACAGTTTATGAACGACGTCCCAGTTTCCATCTTGGTAACGTGGCATGATCCAACGCGGATGATGCAGGAAGACGAAAACGTGATCGGCTGACTTATGTTTGCTAAGCGACTTCTTTAGAAACGATAGTTGCTCGTCGCTCATCCGTTGCAGGGGCCCGAGATTGAAACCTTTGATGTTGGTCGCCGCGTCACCTTCGTCCGAATACAACACAATGAATGCTGAATTCTTGTGCGCAAACGAATACCAAAGTGGTCCGAAGTGTTTCTCGTAGTTGGATTCGTGATGCCCAGGTGGTGCTGGCCCTTTGCCGCGCCAATAGACATCGTGATTGCCGGCAACGGGATACCAGGGCATCCGCAGGTCCGACATGATCGACTTGTACCGCTTCATTTCTGGCAACCAGTCGGCGGTTTCGTTGTATCCCTGAATCAAATCGCCCACGGTCATTACCAAATCAGGGTCCAGCAAATTCGTATCGACGACGGCTTGCTCGAGCACCTTGAGTCCTTCGGGAACACCGCCAGTTCGGTCACCGTAGATGACGAAATGAAAGACATCTTCTTCATTTGTAAGCGGCAGCACTTGATCGCTAGTCCGCGTCGTCATGAAGCGATTTGAGTCAGACTTTTGTTTGGGACCATGATCGTGACCGTCATGCGCCTGAATCGGAACGGCGCAGAACAGAGCAAAGATAGCCCACCAGCGTTCCTTAACAAGGTCGTTAAACCGAAAACTCGACATCATCTACTCCAATTCCGCGATTCGCTTTTCGAGTGAGTCAATTCTCTCGTTGACACTTTCAAGCCTGGCCAGCAAAGCATCAACGGCTGTCTTAGGTGGCTCGGCCTGGCTGCTGGATTTCGCAGCCCCGGACGACTTCGCTTCCATCTTTTCGACCTTGGCAACCAAGTACTGACGTTCCTGTGGTGGATACAACTTGTGCGCAAAGGTTTGTCCGCGACCTGGCGGCGTTAGCGGTTCCACCAAGTCTTTGGCGATCAGTCCATCAACACACTCTTGAACTGCTTGAAGCTGATCGAAGGCATGCATGCGTGACGCTCGGGTTCGCAGTTCGCCCAAGGTTTGAGGTCCACGCAAAAGCAATTCTGTCATGATGGCTGAACCAGGTGAATCAACGTCCAACCATTCATAGGCTGCGTGCCGATACTTCGTTGCGCGTCCGCTGCCCTGGACCTCGCGTGCCGCACCCGCTTCGCGAAGTTCATCAAGCGCCAGCAACGCGTCTTCATCATCCAAATCCATTTTGGGCAAACGGTTGGACTTTTGGTTACTCGCACTGATCACCGACGCCAAGGTTAGCGGATAATTATCTGGCGTCGTCTTCGCCTTTTCGACCAAGACGCCCAACACACGTCGCGCCGCGGCCGACAATGGCTTGGTCCGTTTGGAATTATCCGCCGGCGTTTCTTCAGAGGAAGTCACTGATTCATTCCTATTGATATTGCTGAGACAAAGTAGGCCGCTGGCATCCAAAGCGGATCTCGCAGACTTGCAGGATGGTTTAGATTAGCATGTGATAGGCGTAAGACGTAGCTGATCCCGCCAGAGTTCTGGCCCGAGTTCTGGCCTGAGTTCAGGACGGAGTTCTGGCCCGCATCAGTTCCTGCTCGACTGAACCCTGGCGGGATCAGCTACGGTCAGGTCGCAATCAATCTTTAAGATAGTCTTAAACAGTTTCTACGTTAAAGGGAATGTTGCGTGTTTCGACTTGGATTGTGGGTAAGTTTTGCCGCGGTTGGTTTCGCTGGAAACTTCGCGTTGGCGGACGATACGACCACCGAATCGATTGGGGCTGATCGACCCAACATTGTGATGGCTTTTGCGGACGATTGGGGACGTTATGCGAGTGCTTATGCCAAGCTTGAACCGGGTAGTGTGTCGGATCTGGTTGAGACGCCGAATTTTGATGCGGTGGCGGCCGATGGATTGCTGTTCACGCGTGCGTTCGTCAGCGCTCCGTCGTGTACGCCGTGCAGAAGCTCTCTGTTAAGTGGTCAGCATTTTTGGCGATGCGGTCGAGCATCGATCTTACGAGATGCGATCTGGGATTTTTCTAATCCAGCCTATCCGTTAATCCTGCGAGAAAACGGATACCGAATCGGGCATGCTTACAAAGTTTGGGGACCAGGATCCCCAGCGGATGCACCCCATGGCGGGGCGGCAACGCGATTCAGCAAAGCTGGCAGAAAATTCAACAGTTTTTCACAAAACGTGACGAAGGCGAAGAACCCCTCCAAAGCAAAGAAAGAATTGTTAAGCGAAGTTCGAGATAACTTGCTTTCTTTCCTCGACGCCAACCAGAATGATGAACTCGATGGCGACCAACCGTTTTGCTACTGGTTCGGACCGACAAACACTCACCGAAAATGGATCGCTGGCAGCGGGAAAAAGTTGGCTGGAATCGATCCTGAAAAACTCAAAGGCAAGTTGCCACCGTACCTGCCCGACGTTTCGACTGTTCGCGAAGACTTTGCCGACTATCTGGGCGAAGTCCAAGCCTTTGATTCAGCGTTGGGTGTGATCTTGGAAGAATTGAAACGGCTTGGTCTGGATCGCAACACCATCTTGGTTGTCAGCGGCGATCACGGCATGCCAGGTGTGACGCGTGGCAAATGCAACCTCTACGACATGGGCACGCACGTACCGCTGGCGATTCGATGGCCAGCCGGCATCAATCGACCGGGACGCGTAATCGATGACTTCGTTTCGCTGCCCGATTTGGCTCCTACTTTCCTAGAAGCCGCGAATGTCCAAGTGCCTGATGCAATGACCGCCCGATCACTGCAAGCAATCTTTTCAAGCGATCAATCCGGAACCGTTGATCCTGAAAGGGATGCCGTGTTTACCGGTCGTGAACGGCATGTCGATTCAGCTCGGGTCGATGCGAAACCGTATCCGCAACGATCGATTCGGACGAATCAGTTTCTATACATTTTGAATTTTGAGCCGGATCGATGGCCGATGGGGACCGACAAGCACTGTCATGGTCAAACTTGAAAATGCTCGCTTTTGCGAGGTGCGCGCATATTCCTAGCGGCACCACCAGATGGTAGTTTTTTTGAGTCTCAAAGTCCAATGGCTTGTCGTTGCTACCGAGCAC
>NZ_LWSK01000172.1 GCF_001642955.1 Rubripirellula obstinata
AGCCATCCGGGTGCTCGCGCACCCGGCAGGGAGCTGCCGGCCCTCCGGGCCTAACACGCTGGAACTGATGCGACGTCCCGAGCGAAACGCGACTATAAAAAGTCGTACGTTCCTAACACGTGTTTTCCGGGACCCAAACCCTTCACGACGTTGGGCATCGCCCCGCGCGTTTCGTTCCGGGTGGACGCGCGGGGCGATGCCCACGCGGTTAAACAATTTAGAACCAGTTTGCGGCGTCGCGTAGGAATCGTCAATGCAACATCTGGCAGACGTTGTCGCTGATGTGTCGAACTAGCTTCGCGCGGTCTTCGCAAAGAAAGGCAACGTGGTCCATGTCGCTAAAGTAACAGTGCGTGATCTGATCTGCTTCGCAAAGCGACGGGAACATCGCATCAAACTGACCAGCGTGGTTGTAGTAATCGCCGACGCCGCTGGTGTAGATGAAGTGCATTCGGACTGATCGATCCGCCAGTTGCATTAGTTGCGATTGAGCGAGATCCCGTGATGGGAATTCGCGAATGTCGTCACCCAACTGCAAGGATTTTGGTGAGTCATCTTCGCGGCTGGAAAATCGTCGCAGCAGACTGCTCCACTTGCTAATCCTCACCAACCTTGGCAAATAGTGCCCGGCAAACCGATGCCAGTAGTACTGGCGTGTGCGATATCCACATCCGTCCATCGCAACGACGCCGCTGACTCGGTCGTCCATCAATGCAGTGTGAACGGAATCGTCCGCTCCGCTGCACAAGCCGAACAGGATCACTTTTTCAATTCCGTAACGGTTTGCAATGCAGTCGATCGCTTGCCCGATTTCGTCGGCCGCACGATCAAGCGAACTGCCGCCCGATCCGATGCCCAGGCTTTCGCCAATTCCAGAAAGATCGAAACGCAGCGAGGGAATTCCGTGGTGCCGCAACTGGTTTGCAAGTTCGACGTGCAAACGAAACGGTCCGCTGTGATGGATCATCCCAGCGGTAACCATGATCACAGCCGTGGTGGCTTTGGCTTCATCGACCACCGAATGATCGGCCACCGCATCATCGGCGGCCTCAGTCCAGATTCCAACCAGATTTTTGTGCTGCCCAAATAGGATGGCGTCATTTTTTGCAGGTGCAAGTTGAATCATCGTGAAGCTCCATCTTTGCGGTTTTCCAAATCGCTAACTAATAGCCGTTCGATCGCTGCAAAACTGCTCGGCGATGAGAATGCGGCTTCGTTGTACCGGGAATCTTCCCAAAAGATTTCGTCGTCGGTTGAAACGAGATCATGTTCGACGCAGTGACGCAAATCTAACGCGGCAATGCTACTGCGTTTCGCTTCGCTCATTCGATATCCGTAGGCTTGATCAATGCCAGGGTCTCCAACTCGCACTTGGTTGTATCGCGTCAGCCCCTGCAGTTCTTGGTCGTGAAATTGATCGACTAAATCTAAGAATTCTTCTCCTGATTCGACCGGATCCCACAGCACGGTTTGCGAAAAAGTGCCAGGCGATACTTGCGAGGCTACCGTCGCCCCCAATCGCAAACCCACTACGGCGACGTGATTGATTCCAGTTTGCTTCGCGAGAAAATCTCTCGCGTCGATCAAGTTTTGCTCCATCAGCTTGGCGTTCAGTTCGCTGCAATCGCCATCGGAATTGCCGGTGCCTGCGTAGTCAAAACGCAGGACTTCAAAACCCACTTGGCAAAGTTGAACCGCCAATTGCTGAAGGTTGCGATAGGCGCGTGTGTATTCGTGGCCGATCGACGGGGCCAGCACGACAGCACCGATTGGCTGGGCATTGACCGGTCGATAGTGAACCGAAAAAAGTTCGTAGTCACCACTTGGGAAGAACGTCGGACTGACTTCTGGAAGACGAGCGCGAATCCGCATCGCGTCCTCCAGTTCACTGGACAAGTTTGCCTCTGCGTTCGCATCGTCATCGAACGAAATCAGCTTTCGTATTTGACGAGCAGAAGTTGCGATGGTTGGGTTGGCGAAGAAATCGCGAACCGGTAAATCCACCGACAGATCGGTCGTCAAGCGCGTGATCACCTGAGTGACCAGCAACGAACTTCCGCCAAGCAAAAAGAAGTCATCGTGGACACCAATCTCCGGAAGATGCAGAACCTCTTTCCACAAATCCGCCAAACGCTGTTCAAGCGAATCACGTGGTGGAACATGGTTGGCATCGTGCGGAACGTCGCCCTGATCGGGGCTGGGCAGGGAATCGCGATCGATCTTGCCGTTAATCGTTTTCGGAAATGATTCCATCATCACGTAGCGAGCAGGAATCATGTACGCAGGCAAGGTTTGACGCAGACTGTTTGCCAAATAGGTTGCGGAGACGTCTTTGCCAGACCCGACGGAAACGTAGGCAACTAAAAACTTCTTTCCATCGACTTCGTCATACGAAACCAGCGATTCGTTGACGCCCTCGATCTCGTCAATGACCACTTCAATTTCGCCTGGTTCGATTCGGTAGGATCCGAGTTTGATTTGATGATCGAATCGTCCGCCAAAATCAATGTTGCCATCGGGCAGCCAACGCGCCAGGTCACCGGTGCGGTACAAGCGTTCTTCACGCCCGTCGATCTGCACGTTGATGAATGCTTGTTGAGTCAGTTCGGGTCGTTTGTGGTATCCGCACGCCAGCGCAGGCCCGCCGATACAAAGCTCGCCGGTTTCGCCAGCAGTAAGAACGTTGAAATCCTTGTCCAGGATAAAAGCGGAGTACCCAGGCAAAGGCTTTCCGATCGGCATGTTGCCGGCCGAATTGTCTTGGTTGAACGCTTGATCGGGAACGTACACCGTGGCCGTCACGGTGGCTTCGGTCGGACCGTAGGCGTTGCACCACAGCATTTCGTGGTCGGCGATCGATTGCCATCGCCGATAATGGGCGACAGAAACTTTCTCGCCCGTCGCAATCACCAGACGCAGGGACGCGGGAACTCGGTCACCAGCGGCAACCATCAAGTCAACCCAACTGTGCCAGTATGCCGTCGCTAAGTGGACCGCGGTGATGTCAAAACGCTTGATCAACGAAGACAACTCATTGCGATGCTCAGATCGACCGCGCGGCCGAATGACAACCGCTCCACCGGACAACAGCGGCGGAAAAATTTCCTCGATCGCGATGTCAAAGCAAAGCGTCGAAAACTGAAGCGTTCGGTCATCCGCCGTTAACTTGTAACACTCGATGTCGGCGATGCAGTAGGCCACCAACGCCCGGTGCGAAATCTCGACACCCTTGGGTCTACCCGTTGAACCGGAGGTGTACATCAAGTAGGCCAAGTCGGCTTCACTCGGACTTGTTTTCAGGAATTCTCGCGTCGTTTCGGAGGCAAGGTTTTCACCTGACATCACGGATTCGCAATCGATCCAGCTACCGGTCGATGAACGAGCGTCCCAAAGTGGCGTACCCAATTCGGTTTCGTATCGCGAATGACCGATGATGACGTCGATCTCGGCGTCTTCCACCATCGACGCCAAACGATCCGTTGGATATTCGGGATCAAGCGGCACAAAAGCGGCACCGATCTTCATCACGCCCAGCATCGCGGCGATGGCCTCGGCACTGCGATCAACGCACAAACCAACATGCGAACCCTTTCCACAACCAAGTTGATGCAATTGGTTTGCGAATCGATTCACCAAATGATCGATGTCTTGGTAGGTCCAGCTTTGATCTTCCGTGACGACCGCAACGCGATCACTGCACTGATCACATTGCTGCCTCCACCAATCGATAACAGTGGTTCGATCGCAGGCGGTTTCGGGAATGGAGGTCATTGGCTAGTCATGCTTCCCGGCATTGGGATTCCAGTGACGTCCGCTGGCCACTCTAAGCTCGGCATCGCTGGAGAAGCGTTGGACGTCGAGCTGTCCTTGGCGTCTGCATTGTTATTGATTGCCCGGTCGATTGCCCGGTCAATTGCCTGCCCAAAAATGTCGAGACCGTGCTTCAGCAAGGCAGTTGGAATCGTCAGTGCTGGCATAATTTTCAGCACTTGATCTTCGGCACCGGACGCTTCCATCAGCAATCCGTTTGCGAAACAGTCGTCAATGACTGTTCGTGCAAGCGTGCCATCGGCGACATCTAATCCCCAGATCATTCCACGTCCACGCACGTCAAATTCGTGATGGCTGTATCGATCTTGAATGCTGCTCAGTTTGGTTTGAATGACTTCGCTGCGGTTCTGGATTTCTGATTCAAAGTTTGGGTCAGCCCAGTTTTTCAAAACGGCCGCGGCGGCGACGAACGCCAAGTTGTTTCCTCGGAAAGTACCGGTGTGTTGGCCGGGTTTCCAAACGTCCATTTCCGGATCAATCAAAACAATCGACATCGGCAGTCCACCACCGATCGATTTCGACAAGCAAACAACGTCTGGCTTGATTCCTGCATGTTCAAAGCTAAAGAACTTGCCGGTGCGTCCGTTGCCCACTTGGATATCATCGATGACTAGCACGATGCCATGGTGCCGACAGATCGATGCGATTTCGCAAAGCCACTGGTCGCTGGCAACGTTGACGCCACCTTCGCCCTGAACGGTTTCCAGAATAATCGCAGCAGGAATCGGGATGCCGCTGCTGGAATCTTCTAGCATCTTGGCCAACAGACGCGCCGAATCGACACCGACCGAGTAGCCGTCATACGGCAAGTGCGTCACGTTGTTTCGCGAACCATAAAACTCGCTGTGGTAAAAACGATTGCCCGTTAGCGCAAGCGACCCGAGTGAATGACCGTGGTAGGCGTTGGTGAACGCGATGACATGAGACCGCGACGTCTTTTGCTTGGCCAGCTTGATCGCTGCTTCGACGGCGTTGGTTCCTGTTGGTCCGGTGAACTGGATTCGATAGTCCAAACCGCGAGGACGCAGGATTAGCTCTTCGAAGGTTTCAACAAATTCGACCTTTGCTGCCGTAACCGTGTCCAACGAGTGCTGGATTCCGTCGCGGCTGATGTAATCCAACAACGCCTGCTTCGCGGCAGGATTGTTGTGCCCATAGTTCAGCGATCCGGCACCGCAAAAGAAGTCGATCCATTGCCGGCCGTCTTCGGATGTCAGAGTCGAACCCACCGCACGATCGAAAACTGCTGGGAAGAGTTTCGCATAGCCGCGCACTCCCGATTCGATCCTTTCTAGGGGATCGCCCGAGGTTCGCAGGTTGGAATCAGTTGCCTTCGCATCATTTGTGTCCGTCATCGTTGTCTTACCATTCGCAGACGATTTGGAAATTACCTCAGGCAAAGCGTCGATCCTTCAAATCAATCAATCCTTCTGATCAATCTTTCTGATCAATCAATTCATATGATCAACGGAAGCCCACGTTGAAAGCTAGATTCGCTCTGAAACAGTGCAAATTTGCATCTGTGAAACGGAGCTTGAAGGGTGGCCGACCTGGACGATCACGCAGGAAGTGTCGAATCTAACGACAAAAGGCTTCTCGGCCGTTGGAACATTGCCCCACCGATGGCCCACCCAAGGACCAGACGCAAACCGGTTGTTTTTTTGCAGATCAGTCTCATCTTGACCTCAAAATGACATCACTTCGACGACACTGATTTGCAGTGGATTCGCTTTCCTGAAACGCATTGGCAGCAAATCGTCTTTTCTAAAGACTCGGTGTTTTACATGTGTTTCACGGGGTTTTTCGATTCCGATCGCATCTGTCGCGCTCGTGTGGGGAATTCTGGCACCGCAAGTGCTTTATCAAGGAGGTGACGCTCGCAAATGGAGTATGACCCGCACTTCGCGGATCGCTCTTGGCGTCGGCACCGCACCCACAGACTATTGGAGTCCAAAATGATGTTTTCACAGATCAAATGGCGAATGCTTGGGATTCCCGTGCTCGCAATTGGCCTACTGCTTGCCACCGACGCTCCGCAGGCAAAATCCCAGGGATTTGGGTTGCAAATCGGCGGATTCGGCGGCGGATTCGGGGTCAGCAGCTTCGGCGGCCGCGGTTTTAACCGGGGCTTTCACCCGGGGTTCAATCGAGGTTTTCACCCAGGGTTCAACCGGGGTTTTCATCCTGGGTTCAACAACTTCAACCGCGGATTTAACTCGCGTCGAAGTTTTCGACCGAACTTCCACTACGGAGCACCGCTGTATCGATCGAACTTCCAAGCGTACCGGACCATTCACCCGATTGGTAACCAGTTCAACTTCCAACGATCCGTGATTGTGCCTCGCGGGAAGCACCTCGGTTACTTCCCCGGACACTACAACCGGAACTATCGTCGTGGTTTCTGACACGGGGGCTTCTGACACGAGGGATTAGGCAGGGTGATCGACTGTTTCAGGCGATCACCTGGGAATCGATAGGAAATCAATTCAAATTCCAGGAAGAAAGACTGACATGAACGGTTCAAATAAGGAGACAATGGCGTATGCGGTCGCCGAGACATCGGATTAGTCTTGGCGACTGCATCGTTTTTTACTGTCGCCCGTTGTAACATGCGGCAACAGGCAGAAGAGTCCTTGTGAAAGGTCTCGGAACCTTTTGAATTGTTTGACTCTAAAAAGTATCTCTTAGTGAGACCTTGGACCTGCCGTATCGCGTTGATCGCCTACCTGATTGGTGGGTGGATCGTTCCGTCGGCACACTTCCACGTTCACGTCGATGCACAGAATCCCATCGCGTGCTATTCATCGGTGCCAGATCTTGGCAACGAACCTGATCAAAGCAGCGAGTCCTCCCATGCTTCAACCGAACATGTAGCCCATCAATCTTGTTGCTGTTCAGCCAGCGAGGTGAAGCAGCCACCGGCGGCGAAGGCGTCACCTGACAAGAGCCTGAATTCGCAACTGTCAGGATTCCATGCTGGCCAAGCAAGCAGTTGTGACGGGCTTTGTTCGATCTGCGTTTCGCAGTCGTTGGTGAGTGATTCGATTGTTGGCGCCGTCGTATCGACCGGATCGAATGTACAACTCAATTCGATCGTGAAATCAATTTCGGACACACGTTCGCCCCGTCTTGGGGTTACTTGTCCTCGGGGTCCGCCCAGCGACGTTTGATTGCCAGCCACTAGGTTTTTATCAAACAAACATCGCTTTCTTTCGGACACTGTTCCAATGTTTTCATTTATCTTCGCGCGCAAAAATTGCGCCTATCAAACGACAACCCACAACCAGAACAAGACTGGGTTCACGCTTGTCGAATTGCTGGTCGTGATTGCCATCATCGGTGTCCTGGTCGGACTGCTGCTACCGGCAGTCCAAGCGGCACGGGAAGCCGCACGGCGCATGTCTTGCCAAAACAACCTGCACAACGTCGGCATCGGATTACACAATTACCATTACAGTTTCAACCAACTGCCAAGCGGCTGGATCGCCAGCGAAGTTGATCATCACGAACCCGGCTGGGGATGGGCTGCTGCGATCTTGCCGAACATCGAAGAATCAGCCGCTTACGAGCAAATCAACTTCAGCGTGCCAATCGAAGAAGACATCCATGAACAGATTCGCGTGACGCCGATTTCAACCTACATTTGCCCAAGCGATGTGCTGACGCCGATCTATGCGATTGCCGAAGGCGAAGAGCACGATGAACACGACGATGACGATGATCATCACGACGGTGATGATGACGACCATGATGACGACGATCATGCCCATGAACATGACCACGAAGATGGTGTCAACGTGGATCTTGGTGAGGCGTTGTTCCAGGTTGCGAAGAGCAACTACGTCGGCGTCTACGGAACCTCTGACATTCACGATGACCTTTACAGAGGCAACGGCCTGTTTTACGGCAACAGTCGCCATCGATTCCGCGACATCCTGGACGGGCTAAGCAACACGTTAATGGTGGGCGAACGCAACAGCCGTTTGGGCGGATCAATTTGGCATGGGGTCATCCATGACGCCAACGAAGCAGCCGCACGAATTATCGGCGCGTCGGACCACAGCCCCAATCACGTCAGCGGTCACTTCGAGGATTTCGGCAGCTATCACGTCGGTGGAGCCCAGTTTATTCTCTCCGACGGTTCAGTTCACATGATTACCGACTCGATCGACATGAAAGTCTATCACGCGCTCACGACGCGGGCCAACAAAGAAGTCATCGAGGCAAACAAGTTTTAATCCATGATCGAACCACTTCGATTCGATAACGATGCGTTGCACCTGATCGACCAGACGAAACTTCCACTCGAATTAGTGGATTTAGTCTGCACGACCGTGGACCAAGTCCATGACGCAATTTCGCGGCTGGTCGTGCGAGGTGCGCCTGCGATCGGAATCGCAGCCGCCTATGGGGTCTGTCTCGCTGGCAACGCATCAAAAAACGCAACAAAAAACGCATCGGCAAACAATTATCTGGAAGCGATTGAGTCTCTGGCCACCAGCCGTCCCACGGCAGTAAATCTGTTCTGGGCGCTCGATCGCATGAAGGCAATCGTTGACGCAAACACCGATAGCGAAAGCTTGAAAGATCAACTGATCGCGGAAGCGAGGTTGATTCACGAAGAAGACATTCAAATGGGCGAAGCGATCGGTCGTCACGGCGCGACGCTGTTGACGGGATGCCAGCGAGTCTTAACGCATTGCAATGCCGGCGGATTGGCGACTTCCAAATGGGGAACAGCACTTGCCCCGATTTATCATTTGCATCGCAGCGGTGCCGCGATCGAAGTCTTCGCTGACGAAACTCGTCCACTGATGCAAGGTGCTCGACTAACGGCATGGGAACTAGCCAGGTCCGGAGTTCCCGTGACGGTGCTGACCGATTCGATGGCCGGATCGTTGCTGCAAACGGGCACCATTGATGCTGTGATCGTTGGTGCTGATCGGATCGCAGCCAACGGAGACGCGGCAAACAAGATTGGCACCTATCCGCTGGCCGTGTTAGCCAAGCACCACCAGGTACCGTTCTACGTCGCAGCACCTTCAAGTACGTTCGACTTTGCATTGGCGAGCGGTGACTTGATTCCAATCGAACAACGGGCTCGCGAAGAAGTTGCAAGTCCCGGCGGCATCAAAATGGTTCCCGACGAAGCGTCGGTCGTGAACCCAGCCTTCGATGTTACGCCCGCCGAATTGATCACCGCGATCATCACCGAACAGGGCAACATCGATTCCCCGAACGCGAATCGCATTGCAGAATTGCTTCTTCGTTAAACCGCGTTGGGCATCGCCGTGAAGAGTTTTGGTCCCGGCAAACACGTGTTAGTTCGTTTAGCCGCGTTGGGCATCGCCCCGCGCGTTCGGGGATGCACGACGCGCGGGGCGATGCCCACGCGGTTAAACAATTTAGAAACCCGTCACCGCGTTGGGCATCGCCTGGCCCGATGAAAATCATTGCAACGCAGCAAATTGGG
>NZ_LWSK01000173.1 GCF_001642955.1 Rubripirellula obstinata
CGAGCCAGAGAATTGGTTACAGAGAAATGGTGAGAGATAACGCTGCCATCCGGGGATTTACATCCCCGGCAGAGAGCTGCCGGCCCTCCGGGCCTAACGTGCAGTAATTAATACGACGTCCCCTACGAAATCACCTGCGAAAGGCGACACTTATTCCCCGCTCGTTCCTAAGGTATACTCGCGTCTGAATTATCTTTCTCGTTACCATTTCTGTCACTTCGCTGATGCCACGTAGTCGCCTTGGACCCTTAGCGATTGAATCGAAGCTTGGCGATCATCCATCGCAAAGCTGCGTTTGGCGTGCCATTCACGTTCAACTGAAAAAGTCAGTCGCGGTCAAAGTGTTTGCCGCACCGTTTGGCGGGACACCCGAAGCACGTGCAGCCTTCGCGGCCGAATGGACGAAGCTAAAAACGATCTCTCACCCAGCGATCGCAAAATGCTACGGCGGCGGCTTTGAAGAAACCGATGCCTACCTGGCTTACGAATTGATCGAAGGCGAAACGCTGGAAAGCGAATTGTCTCGCCGGAACAGACTGTCCTGGGAATCGGTCCTCGACATGGCTCAATCGATTGTCGAGGCGTTGGAATACCTGCACTGCCAAGACATGGTCCACGGCGCACTGTATCCCGACAAGGTCATCTTCACGGGACTCAGCCCGGTTTTGGTTGACGTTCGGATGGAACGACACGACACGCCCTATCGCACCGGACGTCCACCGTCACCGTCCGAAGTGTCGCTACTGCCACCTGAAATGTTGACCGATCCAGCGGCTCATTCGCCCCACAGTGATTTGTACATGTTGGGTTCCATGATGTATCTGTCCGTCACCGGTCGCACGCCCGCGAGCGGCGATACGATTGAACAGATTTCGGCCAGCGTGCGAACGGACGTACCAGAATCACCCGCGTCGATCGTGTTGGAATGTCCGGTATGGCTGGACAAGTTGATCATGCATCTGTTGCAGAAAGATCCAGCCGCTCGGCCGCACGGAACAGCCGCGGTCAAACTTGCGCTGGCCGAAGTCCGAAAACGATCGATGTCGCGAACCGGAGTAGCCGAGCACGCATCGAGCGGATTCAGTCCCTTGAGCGTGACGAATCAGGACGACCGAGACATCGCCAGAAAATTGCTTGGTCGCGATGCTCTTTCGCTCGATGACAATCCGGCCCAGCAATCGGTGGCATGGCATGACCGCCCCACAGTCCTGATCGGCGGTTTGGTTTTGATCGCAGCGATCTTCGCATACGTGCTTTGGCCGCTCAGCGAAGACAATATGCGGACGCGAGCCGAAGCGTTGATCAATGAAGGGACCAAGACATCAATGATGCACGCCAAAAACAACTTTCTGGTTCCCATGATCAAACGATTCCCCGACGGCCAGCACGCCGATTGGGCGGCCGAGCAGATCGATCAAGTCGAAATGCTACAAGCAGAAAGTGCGCTCGAGAAAAAGCTAAAACGCAACCTACCGCTCAAAGACGAAGCCGAACGTTTGTATGCCGAAGCAAGTCAGTTTGAAAGGTTCGGTGATTCGGCAACCGCTCTGGATCAATACCGCAGCATGGTGACGCTGCTGGGCGACGATCCACAATACAAAGCCTTCGTCAATCTTGCCCGCCGGCAGATTGGAAAAATAGAAAGTGACGGAGGCAAAGACGATGAAGCATCACGCATCATTCAAGCCAAGCTAGATCAGGCAGCAAGGTTACAGACCCAAGGCAAAGTGATCGCCGCCAGAAAAATCTGGTACAGCGTCGTCGAACTCTACGCCAACAACGACAAAGTCGCCCCCCTAGTCGCCCAAGCACAGGATCGACTTGCAGAAAACCGCAACGATGCAGGAAGCAACGACTAGCAAACCAACGAGCGAAGTACGAATTGGAAAGCCTGTTTGGCAACGAAACGTGTGAGCGACGTGCCGATGCAGAGTTGCTTGACTAGGGTTTGGGTTTGTCGATCAACCCTTAAGCTGTTTCGCTCAGGATCTCGGACTGCCATTTTTCGAGTGATTCATAGACGGTGTCGAACCACTCGGGATTGATCGTTTGCAATGCGGAAGCCTGCGACGCGATATCGTTTGCATTTCTTGGCAGAGTGGCGATTAAGGCGGGGCCAGTTTCATCATCAGCCTGAACATTGAATTGACCACCGAGGTGATGCGAGATCATAAAACAACTCAGCAAATCCATGTCCAAGCCGATGGGCCACTTTCGAAGCGGAATGGCGGCCGCGAAGAAGGATGCGATCTGTGCAGCCTCCAGCGAGGCGAATCCACCGCGGACAATCAACTGAATCTCGTCGGCGTTGGGAGACAACTCGATTGAGATTTTCGAGGGCAATTCTTGAATATCTGAAAGGCGGCGAACCATGATTCGAATCATGTTTTCAATCATGCCTTTGTCGCCGGCAATGATCTGCGGTTGGTCCATGCCGCTGACTTCAAGTTCCAAGTCGTCCTCCGACAATTCTTGGCGTAGGTGTTCTGCCAATTCTTTGGTCACTTCGGCGATATCAATCGCCGCATCATCGCCCGTCGACTTCGCAACCGTGTCGGAAAGAATCATCTGAACGGTCTTCACCATTGCCTCTGATTCGTGACGTGCGAGAGCAACCATGTTTAGCCCTGCAATTTCTTCCATCTGCACCTGAACCCGGCGTGTGACAGGTGATTGCTCCATGTACCCAACCAACGCAGACCAAGCGTTACGCAGCCTTCCATTGATTGCGGTTGCCATGGTTGCAAGTCCCCGAACTCGGTCCATCACGATAAGGCGATGCAACACACTCAGCTTTTCCGACAGCAATCGATCCCGCTCGACCATGGCGGCATGATACTCCGATGCACGCAATAGAGTTCCTTCCATCTCCCCTTCGTTCCATGGCTTCGTGAGATATCGAAACGCCCCACCTTCGTTGACCGCCTTTATCGCCGCGTCCATGTTGCTGTAGGCGGTTGTCAAAATTCGAACGATGTGCGGATAGCAACCTCGCACATGCTCCATTAATTCAACCCCAGTACGACCGGGCATCTTTTGATCGGTGACCAGCACCGAAATTTGACGAGGATCCTGTTCAATCAGTTTGATCGCCTCATCAGCAGAGGACGCCGTCAGAACATCAAACTTCTCGCCATAGAACTGAGTGAAGTACTTTAGCGCGATAAGTTCGTCATCGACGTACAAGATCTTGTTTGAAATAGGATTCATCTCGGACCAATGATTCAGGAAAGTGTTCTTGGATAGTGAAAATGCGTCATGCTTAGGACGACAGCATCAGGTCAGTTCAGACGCAAAGGGTTTCTTCAATTCTGGGCTCGTAGATTCTGGGCTCGTAGATTGCGGGCTTGCAGATTCTGGGCTTGCAGCAGCCAAACCGAGATCGAAGTAAACCGTGGTACCTTCGCCGAGTTCGCTTTCGAACAACAGTTTTCCTCCATGGTTTTCGACGATCGTTTTACAGATTGGAATCCCCAACCCCAGCCCACCTTCGCTGTTTGTAAAAAACGGCTCGCCAACGCGTTCTAGCTGTTGATCGGTCATGCCTTTTCCGTTGTCCGAGATTGCTACCCTTAATCGGTCCCCGATTCGTTCCCCCGCGATCCGAATTCGCGCTTCGTCAGAGCCGTTCATCGCGTTGACTGCATTGACAATTAGATTTAGCACCAGTTGCACCAACTGACTTTTTGAGCCATCAACTTTTTCCTCCAGCGGACCCTGCTCCTCGATTTCAAAAAGAACGCTATCGAGTTCGCCGACGGAGAAACGCTTTGCCGTTTTGGCAACTTCTCTTACATCGACCGGCTGGTAAGCACCCTGAGTCTCTGGATGCGCAAAGGACCGAAGATCATCAACAATGCTGCCGATTCGCGTCACGCCATCGGAAATATCATTGATCGTATCGCGTGCCATCTCGTCCAGGTCGTCTCGGCGTTTGAGCACGCTGATAGCCATCGACGAATAATGGACCGGATTCTGAATCTCATGCAACAACCCGGCTGATAGATCAGCAAGCGTTCTCATTTTCTCGCTTTGCAGAAGCTTCAACTCGGCTTGCTGGAGCTCTTCCATTGACTTTGACAACGCGGCTTTCTCCGCGATCAAAGCGCGATGAGTTTGCGAGCTGTTGACCAAGCCATCCACGCGGGCGATCAATTCGGCGACCCCAAATGGCTTTGAAAGAAAGTCATCTGCACCCTGACGCAATGCAGCCAACTTGATGGTTTCGTCTGCGTTGGCGGTCAGCATCAGAATCCTAGTATCGACAAGCCGCGGCTCGTTGCGGAGTTGCCTTAACGCTGAAAAGTCTTTTACGTCGGGCAGCATGTAGTCTAGCAAAATACAATCCGGCGGACTCTCAACCGCTTTGGCAATGCCTTGATTCGCGTTGGATGCCGTTTCCACGTGATGATTGCGTTTGAGACAATCTTTCAAGTAAGAGCAAATCTCTGGTTCGTCATCAATGATCAACACATTGCCATGAATTTTCCCTGACGACATGTTGCTCGCTTGCGTTGGAGCGTCGGGCAGAAACTGCAACGGGTTCTCTGTGCTCGCCCGCGACTTCGCGACGACACTAGATTTTGACGGCCGACGATGGTGGGTCGCTGAGCTGTCCGAGGCAAGCGATGGATCCAGGGGCAGCCGAACTCGAAAAATTGCCCCTCCTGTCTCGCGATTGCGAACATCAATCTGTCCGCCGTGCCACAAAACAATTTTCTTGGCAATCGCCAAGCCCAGCCCGAGCCCTCGAGCGGTCTGCTCTTTCTGCACATTTTCGGCTTGAAACATGCGGTCGAAAACTTTCGTCGTTTCGTCTTCCGGGATCCCCGGACCTTCATCTAAAACCTCGATGACCGCATGCTCGGCATCCTTGTGCAAACGCACCGTAATCTCGCCGGGCTTGGGTGAAAACTTGATCGCATTGCCGATCAAATTCGAGATCACGCGTTCGAGTCTGATGGGGTCTCCGACGATTTCAACGGGAGAAGTCTCACCCTCCAAATGCAGCTTGATGCTTTGTTCCTTTGCGGCACCTTCCATCAAGGACATAACCTGCTGAAGGAATTCACGAACGTCAATTTCTTCTTGCTGTAAGGTTAAAATTTCGCCTCGTTGCCGAACAACGTCTAGCACATCGTCGACCAGCAAGCGTAGGCGACTAACGTTTCGTCGCATGATCCCCAAACTTTCGCCGACCGACTGACGCAATTGTCCCGGAGCGGCCAAAATTTCGTCCAGCGGACCGGCGATTAGCGTCAACGGCGTTCGCAATTCATGGCTAACGTCGGCCAGAAAATCTAAACGTTCCTGAGCCTGCTGTTCCAGTTGCAACTGCAGCGTAATCGCCTTCATTCGATTTTGTCTGCCCAGATGACAAATCACCACACACACCACGCCGCTGGTAAACAGAAAGAACATTCCAGCAAATAGACTGGAATAGTTTGCCGCAGAGAATGAGTCGTTCAGCATCACCGCCGCAGCGTAAGACACCAAGACCACCAAGCAATAGGTCAGCGATTCTGTGAAAGTGAAGGCCAGCAAGTGGACGACGATCATTAACAAGATCAAGCCAAAGTAGTA
Source organism: Rubripirellula obstinata (assembly GCF_001642955.1). Classification (GTDB taxonomy): domain Bacteria; phylum Planctomycetota; class Planctomycetia; order Pirellulales; family Pirellulaceae; genus Rubripirellula; species Rubripirellula obstinata. The sequence goes on from NZ_LWSK01000173.1 coordinate 5,584, forward strand.
CTTCGAATCCGCGCCATCGGTCAGGTAAATCATCAATGCGATCGCAAGCGAAGGGATCAACACCAACGCGACGCTCAGAGGCTGAACCCAATCGCCTAGATCATGTTTCCAAAACAGAAATAATCCGCACCCGAGCACGAGAGTTGTGACCAGTCGGATCGCCCACAAAACGAAGATTGAATCAGGGTACAAAACGTAGTCGAGCCCGGCCCCCATGGGCATCATCAAAACGCCAATCGCCAAACCGAACGTACTGAGTTTCTTCCTAAGAGAACGCTCGTTTTCCGCACATCGCAGCTTAACCGCTTCCGCTTTTTCTAGTTCCAACCCAGCAGCAAAACTAGATTGATCCAACAATGATCTTTCGACAAACGTTGACTCTTTCAAAGTAGTCATCGTGCTGGTTTACGAATTTCAAGGAATACGTTCACGCCCGTTTTGTCGATGTAAGTTTTCTGTTGGCCAAGGTCGGGTGCCAGGGATCGCATCGTTGACTCATCACGCAGCTCAAGATTCCAATCCAGAATCATTCCCATGATCGCTCTTGAAGAGTGGTTTGGTGTGACGTTGGTCACCAACACCAATCCACCAGGCTTGGTCCAGGAGTAGAACAGTTCGATCAAAAAGCCGCAGGTGGTGTCGCGGAAATAGTCAAACAGTCCCGCGCAATAAACCATGTCGTACTTCGGCTGATCATCTTCTGGTGACTCGCCTGATGACGACTCTGGTGACGACTCTGATGACGACTGTTTCCCGTTGCCTTCGACCGACATCTGAATCAGTTCATGGACGGATCTCTGTTCCGTTTTGATGACCGTATCGGGTCTAACCGCCTGGACCTCGGGGATCAAGAAGTCGTGGACATGTTGAAGCGTCTGAGGGTTAAAATCGATTAAGTCAAAATCAACTTGCGAGGACGCCGGTTCTGACTTGGCAAACTGTTTTATTTCGACCGCTGGTCCACATCCCAAGTTCATCACCTGGATGCGACGCCCGCGATCGTCCAGCGCATCTGCGGAGCCGGTCGCCTGATCGTCTTTGTTGTCAGCACTGCGATTGGATAGCACACGTTGAGTCTCCTGACTCAGCGATTTTTCTAGCAGGTCAATCCGGTTTCGGTGCGCCGCAGGAGCTTCGTGTCGCAACGCCGAAGCGTTCAGTAATTTTGAAAACGTATTCCCACCCTCATAAGGCGGACTCAACATCATCCGCACCATTTCAAAATCGCCAGCGTATCCGAGCGGTTTATTGAAGGCTCGATTCATGAACGGCGAAGACATCATCAACGGATGCAATTCGCGTTGGGCAAACGATCGATGATACGGAACCACCTTCCTTTCAATTCCATGGGAAGCTTCCTCAAATTCACCGTACAGCGTCGTCAGCCTTGGCTCGGTTTCGCGGTCAACGTCATTCACAAAGTCTTCGACAAGTGGACTTTCGGTTGATGGATCATGAACCCCCGCTTCGCTTTCCCAATGCTCAAGCCAACGACTCAGTTCCTGAAGATAGTTCCTCAAATTCGTGACCGCTAACTGATACGGTTGCTTCAGACGCGAAGTCGCCATCTCCCAATCAACAACGAACCCATTGACGTAGGAACGCAGCACAGGGCCGGGCTTCAGGTCTTTCAAGTCGCTCCACGGATCGACCAAAGACGCCGACACAATCAGCATCAGCCCGGTGTTCACCAAGTTGGTAATCACCGCTCGCCCTTTGTAGGTTTGGCGGTCACCTTGTTGAATTCGCAGCTCAGATAGGACTTCGGATAGCTGAACGATTGAATAAGGATTGTAAACCTCGAACACAACCATCTGCCGCGTCAATCGAACTAACGACCCTTGTGCTTTGACACCTTGTGAGTTGACAAAGAGCACATGCGAACTTGTCGCCAAGTTTCTTACTTTGGCCAATGCAAATACCTAGTCGTCCTGGGACGATTGCGATGTGGGGTCGAAATGAAATTTTGCTTCTTCAAGCCTGACGCTTTGCACCGGTTCATCCTGCGACGCCCTATATTGAAGACGCCAACCGCTGTACCCAAACGTCAACTCGATCGGCAGGACGATACTCGATTCACTAAACAGCATCGCACTGACCCGAACTTTAATCGAAACGGCGCGACGAAGGGCGATCGCTTCGGACAAACGAGAGACCAAGCCCGCATATTTCTGCGGATCACAAGCGGCAACGTCAGTTTCTCCTGCGTTGACGAATGGGGGTGATGTTCCATTTGCGTGGATTTTCACCGGGTCGTTTTTGTCCAGGTAATATCCGGGAGCATCCGGATCGAAATGAATCTCGTAACCCAGCGACTTCAAACTGGCGATATCCCGAAAAATGGTCCGCCGCGAAACAGCCATCAAATCAGACAACCAGGATGGGTCGATTGGAACCCCGTCCTTCAATAGCTCCAAAATTCGCAATCCGCGGGACAGACGACTTGTCATCAATCACTAATCGAAGGCGGACGCCCCAAGCTAGGAAGGGGCTGGAACATTAGAGGAACACAAATCGCGAAAGGAACCATCCAGAAAAACCACCGTGACGGGGGGTCGGGAATGCCCCTCGCCTTCCCCCTCGCCACAGTGACTGAGTTAATAACGGAAACTCGGCGTTTTATTATATTCGCCCGCCCGATAACCGCTTAGACATCCAGCAGATCACTGGCCCGATTCCTCGTTTCTAGATCATCAGTCTCGAACTAGAAAGATCTGGTCCGAATGCGTCGCGAGCATCTCTCATTTAAGTCTTCCACGATCGCTAAGAGTCTAAGCAGAAATTCGACACAAAAAACCGGCATTACTCATTAGTCATCTTGAAAACGAACAATTTCCTAGATATCGTTTAGGTGGGTGACACATAGTGTCACTCACCATGCGTCTGGAGTTTTATGCCCCAAAACTCCGGGCGTTTTTTATGCGCGGTCAACCGAGATGCGACTGCTTTTGAGCTTGATCAAATCAATTTTCCATCTCAAACGCATTTCCTGGCGGTTCTGACGCGTCGTTCGAACGGTATCAAATCACGCTCAGAAACAAATTAATCGGGCGTGAACTAGCTCTCAATTGGGGAACCCAATCCCTTCGCGATATGCTGAGGAACCGTTGCGAAATAACCTCTTAGGAACGTACGACTTTTTATCGTCGCCTTTCGCTCGGGACGTCGCATCAGTTACTGCGTGTTAGGCCCGGAGGGCCGGCTGCCCCACATCAATTCTCTGGCTCGGTTTCGCGGCTACGCCGCGAAACC
>NZ_LWSK01000174.1 GCF_001642955.1 Rubripirellula obstinata
AGGGTTTCTAAATCGTTTAACCGCGTGGGCATCGCCCCGCGCGTCCATGCAGGGCGTAACGCGCGGGGCGATGCCCACGCGGCTAAACGAACTAATCCGTGTTTTACTGGACCAAAACTCTTCACGGCGTTGGGGATCGCCCCGCGCGTCCACGCGGGGCGAAACTCACTAGCACGTTTTTTCCGGGACCGAAATTCTTCACGGCGTTGGGCTACCATCCGGTTGCTGGCCGTCTTGTCGATTAAATCAATACTCAAGCGGTAATGGGCATCCACTGGCCGTAAGGTCTCGGGCAATGTGGTAGGCCCGGCCGCTTACGCGTCGCGGCTCACGTTGATCGACAGGTTGTTGCGCACTCGGGGAATGTGGTAGGCCCGGCCGCTTACGCGTCGCGGCTCACGTTGATCGACAGGTTGTTGCGCATTCTGGCAAAAAGTAGGCCCGGTCCGTGGCTAGAGATGCGAACCTTCCGTACAGCTATAAAAAAAGGCGAGGCCGACCCCGAAGGACCGACCCCGCCTCGCACGGGGGGACGCTTAATATCTTGGTGTTTGTCATGCTGTCGTCTGCGTTCCCTCGACACAAACAAGACTAGTTCGACTGCCGGCCGAGTGAGAGGTTTTCGTGACCCGATTTGTAAAAATCGCCCAACCGGCCTGCAAAACCCTGCTGATTGTGCGGTTCGCATCGATTATTCCAGCATTTCGGCCAATTTCGATCCGTCCAGAGCCTCTTTCCTGCCATGAACAACTCATCAACCGAGCACAACGAAACGCTGGACGTCATCGCCGTGGGGGCTCATCCCGACGACGTCGAAGTGGCTTGCGGTGGAACGCTGGCGAGCCTGGTACGTCAGGGCTATCGAGTCGGGATTGTTGATTTGACTGACGGCGAACCCACACCGAATTGCCCAAGCCCCGCCGTGCGGATCGAAGAGTCGCAGCAAGCGGCAAACGCCCTTGGCGTGGCCAAACGCATCCAACTAGATTTGCCCAACCGAAAGCTATTCGATGCACCCGAGCCGCGAATTGCGCTGGCCAAGGTTTTTCGCCTGTACCGTCCGAAGCTGGTGATTGGATTTGGCGACAAAACGCCCATGGCATCCCCGGATCATTGGCAAGCGATGCAAATCACCGACGGAGCGATCTTTTACAGTCGGTTATGTAAATGGGACGACCCATTCGACGGATTACCGCCTCACACGATCGACCGGCACCTGTATTTCCGAATGGCACTGGAACCCGATTCGATTCCGTACCTGTCGCATCACATCACCGTGGACATCACAGAAACGCTGGATGCAAAGATCAAATCGGTTGCGTGTTATCAAACTCAGTTTGCCCATCGTCCTGGCATCATCGACCGAGTCCGCGCCGCCGCGATCGTGACCGGATCCGCCGCAGGCGTGCAGTACGCCGAATCCTTCGCCGCCGCCAAACCCTTCGCGGTACAAGATTTGATGAAAACCGTGATTGATCCCGTGTAGTCCGGAACAAGTCGTAGGCCGGAACAAGCGCAGCGAAGTTCCGGCAATTGCACAACCGATCACACAATTGCCGGAACTTCGATCGCTTCTCATTGACCGCTACCCTGTGAACGGCGTCGCAAGAAGGCTTTGCCTGGGCTGATGAAAATGTGTCGCTGTCAACTTGTCACGACCCTTGAAAGTAGGCCGTAGCGAGCCATAGCGAGTTACGGCGGTGCGCGAATTGCCGTAACTCGCTATAGCTCGCTACGGCCTACATGCTGGCGATCAGGGAAATATGCCGTTGCCACAATGCTTTACAGCGCTGCAGTTTGTGTTGTCGGCCATGGTGCAGCTTGCCCAATTTGCTGCGTCGCAATGATTTTCATCAGGCCAGGCGATGCGCACGCGGTTAAACAGTCAAGGAACCATTCACGGCGTTGGGCGACGACCTGTGAACGGCGACGCATGAAGGCTTTTCTCAATGCCTCCTTTCGCCTTTAAAAGAGGTCGTTTTCATCGAAATGTTTCAATTTTCGTCAGGTTTGTTCGGGCTTGCGGAAAGTGAGAATTCCGGGGGTTAGAAAGAATTAGTGTATTTCTTGAACCCTTTAGGGAAAAAAGGGGTTGTTTGGTCGCGGAAGTTAGGTAATTTGGATCTCCGCTGAAACCGCTTTCAAGCTGCCGTGGGCAGTGAATGCTTCTGCGTTGAGACGACTTTCTTTCTTTTCCTTGGAGAAACCCGATGAAGTACACATCTTTGGTTGCGATTTGCGTCGTTGCAGTCGCTTGCACCATTCAGACAGCCTCTGCAGCCGTGATCTACTCCGATACGTTTTCGCGAACGACCGGTAGCGGCGATGGAAATGGAAACCCGGCCGGTACAGGAAACGGAGCTTCCGACTGGGGATCAGCCGATAACGGCGCTGGCGGAACCGCGACGGCTGCTTGGAGCGCCGGGCGAAACGGAGGCCTAACGGGTGGAGCCCAGTTCACGACCAACGGCACTCGTGCCCACCTTTTCTCGGGTGCAGCCCACACGACTTTCAATGCGGCAACGTCAGCTCCAGCCGGCTTTACTGTCGCCTTCGACTTCAGCCGTATTGACACAGGCGTCGTTGCTGCCCCATCCAACGGTCTTCTAGCGGTTGGCACAGGGTACGACGAAACTGTGAATGAGTTTAGCCCGTTCGAGGTGTCAGGAAATTCGCAGTTTGCGGTTCTTTTTCAACAGGCCAATAATGGAAATGCTGCCAACGGCGAAATCTTTGTGGATGGCACTTCTCAAGGCACCTTCGACTACCTTGATCCAGTCGCTGAGCATAGCGTGCTACTGAGCTTCATCCCTACGACCGCCGGAGCTTATGGCGCAACCGACGACATCGCTGCTTCGGTTACCGTCAATGGTGCTTCCGTGTTCAGCGGGACCGTCCAAGGCGGCGCAGATTTTGGAGATCTGGGTTTTGCGACCAATCTCTTCACAGCTCCCTACATCGACAACTTGGTCGTCACCGCAGTGCCAGAACCTGGCAGCGCGATCGCCCTTGCATCATTGGCATCGGTGGGTTTGCTGCGACGCAAACGCAAGAGCTAGCCCATCATGGCCTGCGGTCGAGAAAGTCTCGATGACTTTCGGTGATTGGTGGACTTACCTACCGTTCCAGACGAGCGTTTGCTACTTGGCAAACGCTCGTTTTTTTATTGCCCTAAAACCGCTTTCAGGCTGATGCAATCTGAACCGCCTACGACCTTTACTTTTAAGAACCTAGGCTAGCCAGGGCATGACGCAGGAGCGTGATTTCCTAACCACGCACGAAATTTCAAGAAACCGGTTACAACTCTATTGGACGCCATGATTTCATTTTCCAGACGTTGCTGCTTCACGTTTCTCGTTGCCTGCTTGTGTCTGCCAGGAATAAAAACGGCAGTCGCTGAGACCAAGCAGGCGTCTTGGTTGGGCGCGAGTGAACCTTCGCAGGCGAATCAATGGATTGCCTTTCGAGCCTCCGTCAACGTGTCGCAACCAAACAGTTCAATTGCAGCAAGTGATGATCCGATGATCGCCCGCATTGCCGCCGACTCGAAGTATTGGCTTTGGGTCGATGGTGAGCTTGTTGTCTTTGAAGGTGGGTTGAAGCGTGGGCCTAGTCCAACCAGCACGTATGTTGACCACGTTGATTTGGGGCAATGGCTAGAACCCGGCGATCACTCGATTGCTGTTTTGCTTTGGCACTTTGGCAAAGAAGGATTTAGCCACAAGAACAGTGGCGAAGCGGCTTTGCTTTTTGACTTGCCTGAAGCAATTTCTGTCCAGTGGAAAGCTCGAATCCATCCTGCGTTCGGGAACACGGATGCGCCCCATCCCAATTTCCGGCTTCCTGAATCCAACATTCGCTTTGATGCGGCCAAAGATCTGACCGGTTGGACGCAACCGAACTTTGATGATTCGGATTGGCCTGATGCTGTTGTCAAAGGCGGCGAAGGCGATCAGCCCTGGGGCGACTTGGTCCAGCGACCGATTCCTCAGTGGAAAGATTTTGGAATTCAAGCGTACGTCAACGAAAAAGATCTTGCGCTGCCGCGCATCAGCGACGGAGAACTGATCAAGGCAAGGCTTCCCTACAACGCTCAGGTCACACCGTTGCTGACCGTCAAGTCGGATGCAGGGAAGCTGATTCAAATTCAGACCGATCACTACCGCGGCGGCGGTCCGCCCAACGTTCGCTGCGAGTATCTGACCAGGGATGGCGAACAGACTTACGAGAATCTTGGTTGGATGAACGGACATGAAGTTCATTACCAAATTCCCGCGGGCGTTGAAATTGTCTCGCTCGGCTATCGCGAAACCGGCTACGCGTGCGAGCCAACGGGCACGTTCGAGTGCGATGACGAATTCTTAAACAAGCTTCGAGTCAAAGCCAACCGCACGCTTTACGTCACAATGCGAGACACGTATTTCGATTGCCCGGACCGCGAGCGTGCGCAGTGGTGGGGCGACGCTGTTTTGGAACTGGGCGAATCGTTCTACGCGATGGATCGACGCAGCGACCTGCTGGCCCGCAAGGGAATCTTGGAATTGATGGCTTGGCAGCGTGACGACGGAACCATTTTTTCCCCCGTGCCAGCAGGCAACTACAAAGACGAATTGCCGATGCAAATGCTGGCGTCGGTCGGCCGTTACGGATTCTGGACCTACGCATTGCACAGCGGAGATCTGGAAACGATTCGCGAAGTCTATCCGGCGGTTCGCCGCTATTTGCATGTCTGGAAGCAGGGCCCCGATGGGCTGGTCATCCCGCGTAGCGGCGGATGGACTTGGGGTGACTGGGGAAACCACAAGGATATGAATCTGCTGTACAACGGTTGGTATTACCTGGCACTAGACGGACAACGGTTGATGGCACAAGAGCTAGGGCTAACATCAGAGATCAGGCCGATCGAAACCAAGATGGCTCGGCTTAAAAAAGCGTTCAACGAAAAGTATTGGACTGGCAATCAATACCGTTCGCCTGATTATTACGGAGCCACCGACGACAGGTCGCAGGCATTGGCGGTAGTTTCAGGCATCGCCGGACCGGAAAAGTACGACGCGATCGCGGAGGTCTTGAAAGTGCAGCGGGAAAGCAGCCCGTACATGGAAAAGTATGTGATGAAGGCTTTGTACCGAATGGACCGTCCTGAACAAGCGATCGAGCGGTGCAAGCAACGGTACAAGCCGATGGTGGAAAGCGAGATCACGACACTGTGGGAAGGTTGGGGCATCGGGTCGGCTGGCTACGGCGGCGGGACGACCAATCACGCTTGGTCGGGCGGGCCGCTGACGATCATGTCGCAGTTCATGGCCGGAGTTTCACCCACATCGCTTGGCTACAAAACCTTTGACGTTACACCTCAACCGGGACCACTCAAAAAGATCGACTGCGTGATTGATTCCGCAGCGGGACAGATCTCGGTCAAGATCGACAGAAACGATTCGGGCCAGTCGCTTCGCCTAACGTCACCACCTGAAACGATCGCGATTGTTCGTATTAAGCGAAACGAGATCGCGAAGATCCAGGCAAACGGAAAAACGGTTTGGCCGAAACCGCAATCGGACGCGGATAGCGAAAGCGGAATCAAGCTTGTCAGCGAAGACGATCAATTCGTCTGCTTTGAAGTTTCCGCTGGCGTTTGGTTCTTTGAATCAACTCGCTGAACAAAATTCAGGACCATCGATGATGCCGGTGCGACCATACCGCTGTGATCGAAACCTTTTAGCTCTCGCAGTTCGACTTCGCTGTGTCCTGCCACTTTTAGCATTCGTGCGAAGTAGGCATTTTCCTCGTAGCGTCCCAGCATCTCTTTTTCGCGATCACCCGTGATCAGCAAAATTGGCGGCAGCGGCTTGCTGAGCACGTGATACAAGGGAGCCATCTGGTCGACGACCGGTTGCCGTCCGTCGATGCCACGTTCCTTGCGAACGTTAAAGTGGGTGATGGCGTGCCCGCTAAGCGGAATCAGTCCCGCCAAATCGCTCGGCTTTCGCTTGTGGGCGGCAAGGTATTTAGCGTTCAGCCCAACCATGCTGGTCAGGTATCCGCCTGCGGAATGGCCGCTCAGAAAAACCCGATCTTTTGATCCGCCATAGTCCTGAATGTGATCAAGCACCCAGGCTACGGCCGCGGCCGCATCGTCGATGCAGACTTCGCTGCGCACCTTGGGGCTTAGCCGATAGTCAGCGGTCGCAATCGCGATCTTGTTTTGCACGAAGCCTCTCGGAATTGACCGTTCACCACCAGTTAGGCCGCCACCGTGCAACCAGACGATCGTTGGGTAGTCGGCATTTCCGTCGCCATTGATTGACGTTGGGTAAAACAGATCCAAACGACAGAGCTGATTGACCAGCGGGTCGTCGCTGTCACCTCGATACGCGATGTTTCGGGCAACGCTTGTTCGGGAAGACTGCGTGACCTCTTCGGCAGTCGCATGAATCGAAACAACACCTAGCGACACGACCAAAAACAGGTTTCTAGAAAGCATGACGATTGGACGATAAGAGGATTGTTTGGCCGAGCGAGGCGTTGTTCCGGGCTAATGGTTCCGGGCTCATTGTTCAGGGCTTATGGTACTTCAATGTGAACGCTGAGTGCGTTCTTAGTCGCCGACGTTTTTGCGTCCCGCGAGTTTCGTGCTGCGTGGACGCGCGGGGCGATGCCCACGCGGTTAAACAGTCCAGAAACCGTTCACGGCGTTGGCCGGGACAGGTTTGGCGCTGTTCCGGTAATGTGGTGCGCTACTATGCAATTGCCGGAACTGCGCGGAGCTTGTTCCGGCCTACGTTTATTCTCAAAACGTTCTTGCTACCTTGTTTCACCGCGAATGCTTAGCTCGTTTTCGATTTCTTGCATCAGCTTGGCGTTGAGCGGATAGAAGAACATTGAAACGGCTGCAGTCAAGAAAAATGCCGCTGGTATGAGGCTCATCATCAATTGGATGCCTGCTTTTGTTTCGGGTGTTTGGATTTGGAAATCGCCATCAACGGGTGCTTGGTACAGGAAGTAGCTCAGCAAGAATGCGGCGAGTCCAGCGCCGATCGACGCACCTACTTTCTGAGCAAACATGGCTGCTGAAAAAATTAGCCCCGTCGCTCGACGATTGTTTTTCCAGTGCGAGTAATCGGCGGAGTCGGCGTACATCGACCAGAGCAAGACTGCCACCGGGCCAACGGTCAGCGACGAAGCAATCTGTAGCACAAAGATCGGGACCAAGTCGCCTGGGCGAAGAAAGAAGAAGGTAAATGTTGCCAGCGCGTTGATCAGAACGCAAACTAAAACTGTGTTCCGTTTTCCTAGCCTGACCGCAAACGGTTTCGCGATCAGCATGCCGGCCATCGCCGAAAGAGTTCCGCAGATAAAAAACGACGGTGCCAAATCGGCTCGTTCGCAGAAGTATTTTAAGTAGAACAACGCCACGCTGTTCCGCACGAAGGCGCCCAGCATCAGCGGCAACCCGAACCCGAACAAACTTAGCCAAGCAGAGTTTGACAATAGATCCGTGATATCTTGTCGAAACGTTGACTTATTAAGTTGGCTTGAACTGGTGGGCTTCCAGTCGGGCAGCGCGACCCGTTCGCGGGTGCTCCAGAATGAGATCCAAAACAGGATGATGCTGAGTATCGAATAGAGAACGATTGTCCAGAAGAAACCGTCGGCTTCGTTGGTCCCGCCAAACCAGGCGACCAGGTCCAGCGTAAAGTAATGAACCGCAAGAGCACCGCTGAACGCGAACACAAAACGGTACGTCGCCACGCTGGTTCGCTGAATTGAATTCGGCGAAATCACTCCCATCAACGCACCGTAGGGAGTGTTGATAAACGTGTAGCAAACCATTGCCAAAACATAAGTCGCGTAGGCGTAGATGAGCTTGCCGCTATCGGTCAGGTCGGGACACGAAAACATGGCGATGGCCGCAATCGCCATCGGGATGGGGCCCCACAACAAATAGGGCCGAAATCGCCCCCAGCGTGTTCGTGTTCGGTCTGACAAATAACCGACCAACGGGTCGCTAACCGCATCGACCGCTCGAGTGATCAAGAACAGCGTTGCGACTTTGGCGGCCGAGATCCCAAAGACATCGGTGTAAAAGTACAGCAGATAGAACTCGAACATCTTCCAGAAAAGATTGCAGGCACCGTCGCCGAGTCCATAACCAATCTTTTCGCCGACGGAGAGACGCGAATCGGGCGAATCATTCATGCAGTCTTCTTGACGGTGTTTTTTTAGGAATGGTCACGAAATTACTTCCGCGTTTGAAAATCTCTGTCGCAGCATGACCCGCCAGGCTGACGCTGTGAAGTATTCCTAAACCGTTAAACCGCGTAGGCATCGCTCAACGCGTCTTTTCAAAACCGTTTAACCGCGTGGGCATCACCCAACGCGTCTTTTCCAAACCGTTTAACCGCGTGGGCATCGCCCCGCGCGTCCACGCGCGTCGAAACGCGCGTCGAAACGCGGGTCGAAACACGCGGGGCGATGCCCACGCGGTTAAACAACCTAGGAACTCTTCACGGCATTGGGGCAATGCCCAGGTGCCACTTACGATAGCCCCGGACGGGGCGGCAGCACGGTGCCGTGGGCCTTGGCCCACGGGAGCCAAATGCAGCAAAATCCCGAGCCCCGGCAGGCAACGCTATGAAGCATTTTGGCACCGAAAATATTGGGGTTTTCATTTTCGTGGGAACATGAAAAAAGCCAGATTCCCCCCACACCAACTGAAACGCTTCAGTCAGAAAGGAATCTGGCCATGTCTCGTAAGCAATCTCGATCCCGACGCTCTCGCAAC
>NZ_LWSK01000175.1 GCF_001642955.1 Rubripirellula obstinata
GCGAAACCGAGCCAGAGAATTGATGTGGGGCAGCCATCCGGGTGCTCGCGCACCCGGCAGGGAGCTGCCGGCCCTCCGGGCCTAACGCGCAGTAACTGATGCGACGTCCCGAGCGAAAGGCGACTATAAAAAGTCGTGCATTGATTAGTGAGTTTCTGTCCTTGAAAGAATCCTCACTTGCCGATCAAATCCTGGATACCAAAGACAGTCGCGCGATTTATCGCATCGCGGTGGACAACGGCATGAAATCGTTGTGGGAAAGAGCGACCGAATTGGTCAGAGAGCATCAAACAAGTCCGGCAGAAGTTCGCCGCGTGCTTGGAATGTCGATGCGGATCTAACAACCATAACAAACTAAGACAGCCACATTCGCTCCCCGACTTCGGCAAGGGATCCATGGACTTTGACGAAATCAAATTGGTTCCTATTTCTTCATCCCGGTTAGACAAAGGCGGTAGTAAACGCTTAAACGCTGACTTGGACCGGGACAGTGTAAAATCGGCACTGCCCGAATCAGACGGCAAAGAATTTCCGTTGGGGCTGGTGCGTGAAGATGGGGAATGTTTGACGGAAGAGCAACGGTTTGAAAACGCTCGAAACCTGTACAACCAAACATCGGGGCTGTACCCTCGACAACGGCACTACCCAACGCTTGAAGCGATGCAGCGGCTAAGCAGAATCTTTGGCTACGTCGCCATTGCGATTGTGTTCCCGTACCTGATCGGTCGCATGGTGTACATCATTTATACGACCGACCAAGGGTTGCTGTTAGAACTTGGTCGCTACAGCGAATTCGCCATCCCAGTGCTCTTCGGAACGGTCGGCATGGTGGGATTTCTGTTTGCCTCTGCCGAAGGAATTCAGTTGTTCATCGACGTGCAAGACAACCTGCTAAGAATCGCCAATCGAACGGGGCGACGCAAAGATTAACTACGCACGTTGTTGTTTCACCTGTGACCTTGCGAACACCAAGATACGAGCCACGGTGAGCGAAGTTTCCAAATACGACTCTGTTTCTCGCAGGATGGACGATGGGAAATAGATCGCAGGCGTGTCCGCCGCCTTTTTGCCCGATATCTTTTGCAGCAATCTCGTTTGCAGCGAAGGCACAGCAGCCTGTGGCGGTTTCTGATTGCAATCACGATCGATGTGACGAATCGCGGTGCGAAACAGGAAGAATAGAATTTTGGGCGACATCTTGACCAGCTCGTTCACGTCGATCGTGTCGATCGCCTTTGCCAACGCAGCGTCTGGGGCCGCCATATTGATTTTCTTTAGCCAATGCACCTGCTTGATCAACAACGTCGAATCCTGGCCGCCGGCAACCGAACGCGAGTTTTGCCAAAGTTCAGCAAACGATTTTTCGTTGGTCCGGAAAAACGGCCATAACACGCAGCGGTGATCGTTTGCCAATTCACGACTGGGGCTGACCCGCCCCAGCGATCCGTCGCATCGCAGTTGGTGAATGTTACGGGGACTTCCACCACGTTTGTTTGGCAGGTCGGTCAAAACGATTGGGTTGATTCCCGACAAAACCAACGCCAACCGTTCGACCACTTCCGGCGAAAGGTCAAGGTGTTCCCAGCTTGGCGATCCCGCAGTTTGCCACGCCAGATCCTTGGAAAGAGGAAAATGGACGGGTTGGGGAGGCCTCAGAGATTTCGGTTCGGAATTCGACATGGTTGGTTCTCGCGTCGAGTTCAATGCATTACTTCAATGCTCTTATACAACACTGCTCTCTTTACAACACTGTTCTTTTTACAACACTGCGCCTCCCAATAAGATCGCCCGTTTCGCGGATCTTCGCCAGCGAGAATGAGGCATTGCAGGCGTTCTTCATCAAAATGCAACATAGTCTGAACAGATTTACCGTCGCGGATGACCACCATCGACGGTTAGACTGCTTAGCGACAATGAATACCTTGAGGGAACTTGCGTGTCACGATTCAATTTGATCTATCGCAATAGCCAAAAGCGAGGCGAACGAGTGGATCTACCGCTGACCGCGTCAACAAGCGAAGGGTTCACGATTGGCCGTAGCCGAAGCACCGATCTGTTGCTACCAACGCCCGACGTCAGTCGCCGGCATTGCCGATTGATTCAATCGGGCCAACAGGTTTTGATCATTGACTTGGGAAGTCGGGCGGGAACGCATGTCAATCGCCAACGCATCAGCACCGAAAAACCGACTTCGCTGAGCCATCGCGATAAACTGCAAATTGGAAAATGGAAATTCCGACTGCTCGATTCGCAACAGGAAAGCACGCAACAGGAAACCACCAGGCCAAAGGCTCAACCCAAGCAAGCGAAAGCGACGGATTCGTTGGACCAGATGCTAAGCGAACTCGATGGACTTGCATCAGAATTAGACGACGGAGATTTCGCGTCAATGACCACTCTTTCGATCGAATCGATTGAAAGCCAACGCAAACAATCTGAATCAGAATCCTTGCGGGAAAGCGAATCGAATCAGGCAATCAATCGCCAACCGATTGAAAAACAAAAATCCGACAAGGACAAAGCCGTTCTAGAAGTTGATGCCTACAAGCGGGAATCGGAGTCGACCGACACAGCTCCCGAAACAACGCAAAAAAACGACCCAAAAGAGCGATTTCAAAAGTTGCCTGACCACGTGCGTTCCAAAGGCCCCGCCGACTCCACCACAGCCGCAGACGAAGCCCTCAAACGCATCTTCGGTGGCTAACCAAAGATGAATTGAACCTTGCTTTTAGGTTCAAAGTTCGCAAATTCTGCTGCCTTCGAATTTCTAGGCTTCGTCAGCGATCCTTCGCCCAGAATTCATGCGGTCTTAACCAATGCGGGCCTTTTGGAAATCGACACGGTCGGGGATCATAACCGCTGAAACAGTACTTCGACATTTTTCATCCAACTCATCTAGTCCACTGACATGCGATCCTCGCTTCCCACGATGATGCCCACGGGCGAGGTGCTGTCCAGCCGATCCACTAGCGACGTTTCCACCAACAGTTGGGGTCTGCAGACGAACCAACACCCAAAACCTTGCACTCCATCAGTCTGGATCGTCATTGCCGCCTACAACGAATCCGAGCGAATCGGTCGGACGCTTGCTGATTTGAAGGCGAAAGGATTTCATCACGTCATCGTGGTCGATGATGGTTCACGCGATGGCACCGCAGCGGTCGCTGCCCAGGCTTCGGAGTTTGTCTTGCGACATCCGATTAATTGTGGGCAGGGAGCAGCGTTGCAAACTGGGATTGATTTCGCACTCGGTCAGTCGGCGATATTATCGTCACGTTCGACGCAGACAACCAGCACGATGCATCGGAGATTGGACGACTGGTGGATCCGATTTGCCACGGCGTTGCGGACGTGGTTTTGGGGTCTCGGTTCTTAGGGCAGACGATCAACATTCCGCTACCGCGTCGTCTGTTGTTGGGTGCCGCGACTTGGTACACACGGTTGACGACACGATTATCGGTGACGGACACACATAATGGCTTTCGCGCCCTTTCGGCAGCGGCCGCCGGCGTTATTCGCATCCGGCAACCACGGATGGCGCATGCTTCGGAAATATTGGAAGAGATTGCCCGCCACGGCTTGGCTTGGCAAGAGCAGCCCGTCACGATCCGCTACACCGAAGAAACCCTTGCAAAGGGTCAAACCGGTTGGGATGCGGCGAGGATCGCGGGGCAGTTATTGCTTGGAAGGATGCTGCGATGACTTTGTTCCAATGGCTGGTTGTGCCGCTGTTGTCGTTCTTCCTGGTCCTGGAACTGATGGGGCTGCGAACCGGCCGAATTCGCCCCACAGTGCGATTGTTGCGGATAGCGCTTTGGCTGACTGCAATCCTGTTGACTCTGTTCCCCGGTTTGAGCAGCCAGTTGGCGAGCGCGGTGGGCATTGGCCGCGGCGTCGATTTAGTGGTTTACCTGTTTATGATTGCCGCCTCGGTTGCCTGGTTGCACATGCAGACTCAGCACCAGAAGCTACAGCGGTCCCTGGTGGAATTGGCTCGCGCCGAAGCAATCCGAAACCCATTTCAGGGCGGCCCTGCCGCCGATGATTCGACGACCACGAACCCGGTTGTCGATTCGTGACACAGTTTTAAAGAGTGACGGAAACTTATTAGATTCGGATGGTTGGCGTGCATCGCATGTCACCCAGCGAGACGAAGTCCGCGCCGACGGAATTTTAGTTCTCATTTGGCAAGCTGGGGCAGCAGGCGGGATCAGCCGCGTTTGCAGCATCGCCAGGATTGTCTCCATTGAAGCAAACCTTCCTTAGATAAAAACTTGCTCCGACAGATCACAGAAACGCTGGCCTCAAAAACGCTGGCCACAGAGACTCAGGCCACAGACGCCAAAACACCTCGGGATCAGGAACTGCCATTGCGTTGGCACGGCCCCGCACCGGCTTGGCGATTGATCGACGTGGCCGAGTTGTGGCGGTTTCGCGAGCTGATTTGGGCGTTTGGTTTTCGCGACTTAAAGGTTCGCTATCGGCAAGCCGTCATTGGCATCGCCTGGGCGATCATTCAACCGCTGTGTACCGTCATCGTTTTCGGCGTCCTAATATCTTTGCTGCGTGGCACTGCGTCTGGTGGTGATGTGCCCTACGCGGTCACCAGTTTGTGTGGATTGGTTCCTTGGCAGTTCTTCGCGGCTGCTGTATCGCAGGCCACACTCTCAATCGCCCTAAACAATCAATTGATCCAGAAAGTGTACTTCCCGCGAGTGATCTTGCCGCTGTCGGCCTTCGTGCCCGCACTGGTGGATTTTGCAGTCGCATTTGCGATGCTGGGCATCGTCATGCTGTATTACGGGATCCTTCCGGGTTGGCAAATCGTTTTGCTGCCGGTGTTGTTCGCGATGACAGCCATCACGGCGGCTGCGTTTTCGCTTTGGTTTTCCGCTCTCAATGGTATTTACCGAGATGTGCAATTCGCGGTGCCCTTCATCTTGCAGCTAGGCATGATCGTTTGCCCGGTCGTCTATGAAACTGGCGCGGTGATTCCGGAAAAATGGCAACCACTGTACTACCTCAATCCCACGGCGGGGCTGCTGCAGTGTTACCGCAGTGTATTGTTGGGTTCGCCCTGGCCGTCGCCAGTGTCGCTGGCGATCAGCGTCGTCATGGTCGGGATCATTGGCATTGGTGGAGCAGCCTATTTTCGACGCATGGAACGACGTTTCGCAGACGTGAGCTGAAGCTTGCTATTAGCGGTTAGCGGTTAGCAATTAGCGGTTAGCCTTCCAGAAGTTCGACCCCAACGGGGTCGCAGAGAAACGAAACGATGGACACAACCGCACCAGATCAGATTAGAATTAGAATCAGTTCAATATTAACCACCAAAAGCTAACCGCTAATCGCTAACCGCTATTTCAATGTCCCACGCCGCCGTAAGTGAAACGTTCGCCGATCGCCTCGCCGATCTGGGCCACCTAGACGCACAGCGCATTCGCACGCGACCGGCTCCCGGTACCGCCACGCTGGACGACTTGGTCCGCGCCAACGGGCAAGGCGATGGGCTGTGCGAATTGATCGACCACACACTGGTGGAGAAAGCGATGAGTTACGAAGCATCCGTAGTGGCCGCCACCATTCTGAGTATCCTGCGGCAATTCATCAATCCTCGAAAGCTCGGCATCGTCTCCGGGGCCGACGGGATGTTCCGGTTGATTCCGGGCAATGTCCGCGGCCCAGACGTCGCGTACGCCTCCCGCGACCGATTTGCCGATGGCAAATTCCCCAGCGAAGCTTACCCGTCAATGTCGCCGGACCTGGCCGTCGAAGTCCTCAGCCTCGGCAACACTAAAGCCGAAATGACTCGCAAGCGGATTGAATATTTCCATTCCGGCGTGCGTCTAGTGTGGATCGTGGATTGCCGGTCACGATCCATCGCCGTCTACACCGCGCCCGACGACGTGGTGATCCTCAACGAAGAAGCCACCCTCACTGGCGGCGAAGTCTTGCCCCATTTTCAAACTCCTGTTTCCGCCTTCTTCGAAGACCTGGACTCACTCAGCAAGTCCCCTGCACGGTCGTAGCGGGACGCACCAAGCGTTCAGCCTCCACCCCAAAAAAACTATCGCCAGCAGCTAATCGCTTTCTAAAATGACCCAGGTCGAACTGCTCGCATTGGTCAT
The DNA here is from genome assembly GCF_001642955.1 of Rubripirellula obstinata. Lineage (GTDB taxonomy): Bacteria > Planctomycetota > Planctomycetia > Pirellulales > Pirellulaceae > Rubripirellula > Rubripirellula obstinata. Next base: position 6,129 of record NZ_LWSK01000175.1, read on the forward strand.
CGCCACCCTGAACCAACTCGACATCCCCCACATGCTCGTCGGCTCGCACGCTTCGAGCGTCTACGGCGAACCCCGCAGCACGCACGATATCGATTTGGTCATCGATCTACCGCCGTCCCTCATCCCCGACCTCGTAGCCGCGTTTGATTCGTCCCGCTACTATCTTAGCGAATCGGCTCTTCGCGAGGGGCGCATGGCGAACTTGATTGACAACCAAACCGGCGACAAAGCCGACCTGTTCATCCTGGGCGATGACCCGCAAGACCGAATCGCCTTCGAAAGGCGAACACCTGACAATGTCTTGGGCACCGACGTTGACTTGGCGTCCGTCGAAGACACGATCCTGTCAAAATGTCGCTGGAATGACATGATCGGCGGATCGCAGCGACAAGAGAACGACATTCGGCAAATGCTCATCCGTCAACGCGACTCCCTCAACTGGTCATACCTTCGAACCCAGGCCGAGCAGGGCGGTTTGCTGGAATCCCTCAAACGTTTGACCAATCCATGACGCCGGACCTCACCACTGTCGAAGCGACCCTCAACCGGGAACCGGAGCGACAAATCGCGATGAGCACCGCGGCGGGCCGCGAAGCCCTGGCGGTCCACGAGCGTGTGATGCGATCGCTAACCCGCTCGCAAAAACTCGCCAAAGCGTTCGAGCTGACCCACATCACCCGTGAGCTGATGCGAGTCGGTATCCGCCGCCAGCACCCCAAGGCCAGCGACACCGAAATCCAACGCCTCTACGTCCACCAATTGCTCGAGTACCAAAACCTCGACCCCGAAACCCTCGCCGAGTGCCAAAAACGCGTCGACAAACTCCACCAAAACGTAGCTACGAGCGATTAGCTTCTCAATTCCCATCTGAACAACGAACCCAACTCAGTAGCTGGACGCGTAAAGCGTTAAGGCAGCTCGCCATTAAACATCTACCCACTGAGTGGATTGATGCATAGGTGCCATTTACCAAGTCTCTCCGAACGTTTCAGACGCTCGGCGATCGGTTGAAACTCTTGCTTGGTTAGCTTGAAGCCACGCTCGTAGGTGCCTTCGAGCAGGTCGACCAGCGGTGACACTCCTCGCCAAGTCATGCTCCTGGCCCAGCGAATCGCTACATCGATCGAGGTCAGCAGAGTTCCGTTCCAGTGCTGCTCCAAAATGCCCCAGCAGCGTTCGATCGGATTGTACTTGCTGTGGTATGGCGGATAGTAAGCCAGCTCAATTTTTAAACCCGTCCGATCAACAAATTGCACGAGGCGATTCATGAACTGCGTCCGTGAACTGTTGATCTCCGGTGCGTTGTCCAGATTGATCACCAGTTTCTCGATGTGACCATACAACTGGCCTCGGCGAGACCACCAATGCTCGATGCAATCAGCAACAAAGTCGGCATTGTCTCGTGATGTCCCAAAGATCACGTTGAGCTGATCACAGTCCACTTCCAAGATGCCCGCAGGAACGAGAATCGCCTCTTGCCCCATATCATGATCGATCGCCTTGACCGGCTCAGGGGAACGAGCGTAGCCCAACCGCGAGAATGGACCAATCTTGACTTTCGCTTTGGTGTCGAACGAAATCCGCAGCGTGGACTGCTGTGTAGAAGCGAAAGTGTGGACGACCTTCAAGTTCTCGAAGATGGCGTCTGTTTCAGAAATTTTTTTGAGGCTTGGTTTTTTGCACCTTCTTGGTGCTGTATCCCATGCGGTTCAGGATACGGTGCATCGATCGTTCCGATGGGAGGCTTTGGATTCCTGCTTGGGCCACTTCCCGGCGAACTGCTTTGGCGGTGATGCGTGTATAAGTCAAAGTGGATTGGAACTTTGGGCCGGCCTGTGATTGAGGCTCGGCGTGTCGTTTGATTACTTCAGCTAGTTGTGGTGATTGATCTTCCGCTCTTTTTCGTCCTCTCGCGTGGACGTTATCGAGGCATCGAACGCCGGTCCGCAGTTCGCCTAGCCCCGTCGCGACGGCTGCTCTTCCCCATCCGAATCTCTGTTCTGCTTTCCGCGCGCTTGCATCGCAAAATTTGATTGCGATTTCGGCCTGATACTCTCGACGCTTCCATCCGGTGAGTTTTGCGGCTGCTGATTTGATTGACTCAACAACGTTGTCCTGTAAATCAATTGCCAAGAGAATCCTTTCTCGAGTTTCAAAGAATCACCGAGCCATTGAAATAGCATATCTAAAGCCGCGACGGTAGATCATTTCTGGCACGCTGCCTTACATCTTTTTGCCAAACTGCTAACCGGCCAGTACGAAGTAATTCCCTAGGCGAAGGCTTTGTTCAGGGCCGAAAGCGTGGTGGCGTTAACCGAGGACTGTCTTTTTTACCAGGCTTTTTCGCCAAACCGATAGAGTAATTGGGCTCAGCAAAGTATTCCCTCGTGTCTGTCCGCGAGATGGCTTTGTCCAAGATTTATCGCCATCACTAACCCCAGCGTTTAATGATCCAAAACAACCACTGCGAATGGTCAAAGTTAGAGTCGCAACGGCGCTTATTCATGCTATCCCAGTAAGTAAGCGTTCGGCAGAACTATTTACGGGCTAGTTTCCGACGGCGAGCTCGGCGGGCTTTGGTTTGGGCGGCGCGGGCCAGGGATTCCGCTTGGCGGTAGCTGCGGACTTTCTCTGGATGAGCCTTCG
>NZ_LWSK01000176.1 GCF_001642955.1 Rubripirellula obstinata
GCTCTTCCGATGCTATGGCTCGCTACGGCCTACATGCTGGCGACCAGGAAAATGTGCAGTTGCCACAATGCTTCACAGCGCTGCAGTTTGTGTTGCCTGCCATGGTGCAGCTTGCCCAATTTGCTGCGTTGCAATGATTTAGCGGTCCAGGACAACCCTGCGATCAACGGCTATTCGCGTTGATCTGTTCGACTTCGCTCGGGATCAGTGACGACACCAATCAGGGCTGTCAACTTGTCGTAGAGCGGCCCTGGGTCGTCGCGAAAAGTTAGCTCGACGCTGATTGCCATCAACGGGACGCCGGCAAGACGATCGGTTTGAATCTTGACCAGGTCTTTGTGAGTGCAGATGATCGCTTCCACCTGATCACGCTGTCCTTTGATCTTTTCGACCAGTGAAGCTATCGCTGCCGGGCCAAAGTCATCGTGGTCAGGGAACTGAATCCGATCCAGGATTGTTGCGCCGCATTGCTGGACTGTTTTTTCAAAAGCAGTCGGGTTTCCGATCGCACAAACAGTGACGACTTTCCTGTCTTGAAGCCATTGGATTGGCTGGGTTTGTCGATCGTATTGAAAGAGTTCTTTTGTGGCGTGCTGGGTTCGCAAACAGGGAACACCTTCGTGGCAGTGCTGGCTGACCGTCCGATGAATGAATTCCAATTCTTGATCGCTGACCAGATCACAACGCGTCAACAGGACGACGCCCGCGCGGGCGAGGCCTGAAACAGGTTCGCGCAGCAGACCGCGTGGTAGCAGATGACCGAATCCAAATGGATTGGTGGAATCGATGACCAGAATGTCGAGATCGCGATTCAATCGACGGTGTTGAAATCCATCATCCATCAATAAGAATTCACTTTCCAATTCATCCACCGCGGTGGTCGCCGCAGCGAATCGATCAGCGTTTTGAACCTGCGGGACGTCCGGCAACTTTTCAGCCATTTCCTTGGCTTCATCATTGGAACCAGATCCATCGCTCCGATAACCTCGACTGATAATTGCAACGCGAACATTTTGTTGGCGAAGCCATTGGGCCAGGTGGCAAACGATGGGAGTTTTTCCTGTCCCACCGACCGTCAAGTTTCCAATGCAAACGACGGGGACATCGACTTTGTGTATCTCGGTTTGCTTTTGATCGAACCTTCTATTTCGCAGTCCGATAGCCGCAGCGTAGGGGAACGCGGCCATTCGCAAGCCGATACGAACCACGGTTGCGACCAGCCCTTTTGCATTACCGTTTTGAATTGACCGAATGTCCATGCGATTAGGATCGATTCTGATCAATTTGAGATTGCCGAGTGGAAAACCGGCGAATTTGATCTTCGCTCAACATGCTTCGGCAATGCGGACAGTGGACGCCGTTGCGAAAGTCTGGATGTTGTTGGTCTTCTTTCGACACCGGCCATCCGCATCCATAGCACATCACGTGATCAGATTCTTTCAAGCCTTGCCCCACGGCAACGCGGTCATCAAAAACAAAGCAGTCGCCTTCCCAGCGCGAGTGTTCTTCTGGGACAGTTTCCAGGTACTTCAAAATTCCGCCGCGCAAGTGATAGACCTCCTTGAAGCCTCGTTGTTTCAGCAGCGCGGTCGATTTTTCGCAGCGGATGCCTCCGGTGCAAAACATCGCTACCTTGGGATGCTTGTCAGGATCGAGGTGCTTGTCGACGTAGTCGGGAAAGTCGCGAAAGCTTTCGGTTTCAGGATTCGTTGCCCCCTGAAACGTACCGATCGCAACTTCGTAGTCGTTGCGAGTATCAATCAGCGTGACGTCTGGATCATCGATCAAGGCGTTCCAGTTTTCGGCATCGACATAGGTACCGACGCTGGCTAGAGGATCGATGCCCTCGACCCCCAGCGTGACGATTTCCTTCTTCAGCCGAACACGGGCGCGTCGGAAAGGAATCGTTTCGGCACTGGCTTCTTTGACATCGGTATCGGCAAAACGCGGATCGCGATACAGGTGATCCAATAGCCGGTCGACGCCCTGCCGCGTCCCCGCGATCGTGCCGTTGATGCCCTCCGGTGCAAGCAGCAGAGTGCCGCGCACACCGTTTTGGTTCATCACATCCAAAACAGGATGACGAAGATCCGCAAAGTCTTCGAGCGGAACAAAACGGTAGAGAGCGGCAACGACGTACATGGAAAGAGCTTTTAGCGATTAGCTTTTAGCAATTAGCTTTCAGGGTTCGTCGATTCAATGAGCCGCGACGCGTAAGCGGCCGGGCAAGCCAGAGGCCTTACGGCCAGCGGCTGACGATTGCTGTTGCGATCACGACCAACTTAACAAGTCGTGTTGCAACTCCCGAAGAGCGATTCGCTAATCGCAACTAAACCAGCATGCGCAGCGCTGCCATTGCGGCGCTGTAGTCTGGTTCTTCGGTGACTTCGGCCACGATTTCTTTGTAGGCGACCTTGCCTTCGGCATCGAGCACGAAGACGGCACGGGTCAACAGACGCAGTTCATCGATCGTGACGCCGAAGTCGGTACCGAATTGGTGGTCCTTGTAATCGCTGGCGGTACGCATTTTGACGTCTTCGGCACCGCAGAAACGGGCTTGGGCGAACGGCAAATCCCGGCTGACGGTGACCGAGTTGATTTTGTCACCCATGGCGGCCAATTCTTGATTGAACGTCTTGGTTTGAACGGCACAAGTTGGCGTGTCCAAGCTGGGCACGACGCTGATGATCGAAGGCTTGCCCTTCAAATCGTCCAAAGTCAGCGTTTGCAGCCCATTGTCGGCGTAGGTTAAATTGAAAGCGGGCGCTGACGATCCCACGGCAACATCTTCGCCCTGCAAGGTCATTGGATTGCCCTTGAAAGTAATGACTCCACTGCGTCCCATAACGTAAATCTCCAGAAGGTTTTGGTTAAACTGGTCTAATGAAGTATTGCGAATTAGGGTCAAATCGAACAGGGTGGCAGGATCCTGTGCGGATGGAACCGGACCCAGGCGGTCAGAACTGACTAAACGGACATTCGATGAATCAAAATTGCGACTTTCGTTTGCCCCATCAGGTAACGCGGTGAAGCACCTTTATCCAGTAAAACAGCGAAATCATTCGTTAAGCCGCCTGGGCATCGCCCCGCGCGATGTCCACCGCAGGACGTGCGGGGCGATGCCCACTGGCGTTAACAGTTTATTGATTGCGATGGTGATTTTGACCGGTTCGCTGATGAGTGAAGCGGCCGCGCCGGACGCGAATCAGGATGACGCGATTCAGGATGCTACGAAAAAAACCGTCCAACCCGAATCGGCATCCTCCACGACCTATAGCCCAGCGGTCGTTGCAAAGGCCGATAAGATCTTTGACCAAAACAATTTGCGCCGCAGCGGCAAATCGATCCAATCGACCAAGGTTTCAGATGTCTCGCGTGCGATGTCAGGACTCAGTCGAAGCAAGCGTGAACTGAAAACAGTTCGCGATGATTGGAAGGCCGCCGATGAGGCCGTCAAACTCAACCGCCAGCAAACTCTGCTGATGAATCGCCAGAACGGCGAACTGAGTCTACAGCTAGCTCGGGCAACCAACACGACAATGAACAATCGATTGGTGGGATTGATCAATGCAAACATTGCTCGACAACAAATACTGAGAGACCAGTTGGAAAAGCTGAAAGAATTTGCGGGCCTAAAACGTAGCGAACTCAGTAAAGCCGAAGCGAGCTACGCGGAATCGGTTCTAAAAATTCGCGAGGACCTGACGGAAATCGCGGACGAGATTACCAAGTCGCTGGCAGACAAAAAGGTAAGGACGGCAATTTCGGTAGCCCACGCAAACTTTGATGTACCGTTGGAGCAGTCGGCGGGTTTGATTTTGAAATCGGCGGAACGACGGTTAGCAAAAATCGAGCAAGAAATTTTTAGCGAAGTCATTGCCCTGCGCGTCGAAAATCGATCCATGTATGTCGATGTCGTCGTAGGGGGAAAGACGACGCCAATGGTGCTCGATAGCGGTGCTTCGATTGTCAGCTTGCCATCGAAAACCGCGATCGAACTGGAAGTCGTGATCCCCAGTGACGCTCCGCAGATCCGGTTAATGACGGCTGATGGGCGGACGATCATGGGCCGCCGAGTCACGTTGCCCTATGTGCGTATCGGCAATTTTGAGGCGGAAAACGTTGACGCGGCGGTGCTTTCCGAAACCGCTGATTCAGCCGAGCCTTTGCTGGGAATGAGCTTTCTGGACAATTTCAAATTCGAGATCGATGCGGCTTCCAAGACCCTTAAAATGCTGCGTGTTCAAGCGGATTGACCCTGGCGTCAATTCTCTGAACTTACTATCTCGACAAATCGCTTCGGAATCGCGACACTGTACGCCGCTCGGGTAGAGCTTTGATTTCTCGATGCACCCCTACTCAATAAAGTATTTTTAGATGCTGGACCAAACTCAAGTAAGCGATTCATCGAAACCATCCAACGGCGTGCTGCTGCCGATTTCGGATGAAATTCGAAGGCACCTTCTTTACACCTTTGGTCATGACGAAAGTCATGTGAACAATAACTATCGCTATCGAGCTCTCGCGGCCACGGTTCGCGACCGAGTGACGAAAAAGTGGCGTAAGACTCGTGAGCTTTTCGAGCAGTCCGATCAGCGTAAAGTTCACTACCTGTCGCTTGAATTTTTGCTGGGTCGTTCGCTCAACAATGCCGTTCAAAACCTTGATTTGGAATCGCCGGTTCGCGAAGCACTTCAAGGCTACGGCGTCGATCTGGAAGAGATCGCGGACCAGGAACTTGACGCTGGTTTGGGCAACGGCGGACTCGGACGTTTGGCAGCGTGTTTCTTGGACAGTTGTGCGAACTTGCAATTACCCGTCGTTGGTTACGGCATCCGATATGAATTCGGCATGTTCCACCAATTGATCGAAAACGGTCGCCAGGTCGAAGCACCTGATCACTGGCTTCGCGATGGCAACCCATGGGAAATCGAGCGTCCCGAAGACACGCGAACGATTCGTTTCTATGGACACACCCAACGTTCGATCAACGAAAAAGGCGAACAGGTCAGTTCGCTGGTTGATACGCATGACTTGTTGGCGGTTCCCTACGACATGCCAATCCCTGGGTACAAAAACGACACCGTTAACACGCTGCGTTTGTGGAAAGCCAGCACAGCGGACGTGTTCAATTTGGCCGAGTTCAATTCGGGCAACTACACCGACGCAGTCGTTCAGATGAATAACGCTGAACAGATTTCGATGGTGTTGTATCCCAACGACTCCAGCGAGAACGGGAAAGAGCTGCGGCTGAAACAACAGTACTTCCTCGTTTCGGCAAGCCTTCAGGACATCATTGCGAAATGGGTCGAAAAGAACGGCGACGACTTCACCAAGTTTGGCGAACAGAATTGTTTCCAGCTCAACGACACTCACCCAGCCTGTGCCGTTCCCGAACTGATGCGATTGCTAATGGACGAACACGGCCTGGAATGGGATGAGGCGTGGAAGGTCACGACCAGTTGCATGGCCTACACAAACCACACGTTGTTGCCCGAGGCATTGGAACGCTGGAGCGTGGCGTTGTTCAGTCGTTTGTTGCCGCGTTTGTTGGAAATCATTTACGACATCAACGCAAAATTCCTGAAACAAGTTGCCAAGGAATACCCGGGCGATGTGGACGTCCTGCGTCGCGTATCGCTTGTCGAAGAAGGCGACCAACCGCACATTCGCATGGCTTATCTGTCGATCGTCGGCAGTTTTTCCGTCAACGGTGTTGCTGCGTTGCACACGGGATTGTTGAAGAAAGGTTTGTTCGCGGACTTTTACAAAATCTGGCCCAAGAAATTCAACAACAAAACCAACGGCGTGACGCAGCGTCGATGGCTGTCGCACTGTAATCCCGGCCTACGCGATTTGTTGAACGACACGATTGGCGACAAGTGGGAAGGCGACCTGGTCGAAATGGCCAAGCTCGCGCCGCTGGCCAGCGACAAGGCGTTCCAGAAAAAGTGGATCGCGGTCAAGCAAGAAAACAAACGTCGGCTTGCCGAACATGTTCTGCAACACACCGGTGTTGAGTTCATGGAAGATGCGATCTTTGATGTGCAAGTCAAACGAATTCACGAATACAAGCGTCAACTTTTGAACGTTTTGCATGTGGTTCATTTGTACGATCGCATTCGCCGTGGCGACACCAAAAACATGACGCCGCGTTGCGTGCTGATCGGTGGCAAAGCGGCACCGGGTTATCACGTTGCAAAGTTGATCGTCAAACTGATCAACAATGTCGCGTCAGTGGTCAACAACGATCCTGCGACCAAGGGATTGTTGCGGCTTGCGTTCTTCCCGAACTATCGCGTTTCGACGATGGAAATCATTTGTCCGGGAACTGAATTGTCCGAGCAGATTTCCACTGCCGGTAAAGAAGCCTCGGGGACCGGAAACATGAAGTTCATGATGAACGGTGCTCTGACGATCGGAACGCTGGACGGTGCCAACATCGAGATTCGCGAAAAAGCGGGTGCGGAAAACTTCTTCCTGTTCGGCTTGGACGCGGCCGGTGTCGTCGATATTCGCAAGGCCTATGATCCTAACGGAATCATCGCGGGTGATGAAGAAATTCGCCGAGTGATGGAATTGATCGAAGGCGGAACGTTTAACAAAAACGAACCCGGCATTTTCGATCTGCTGACATCCGGTTTGCGGAATCCGCAAGATCAATGGGTGACAATGGCCGATTTTCGCAGCTACATCGATGCCCAGCAGGAAGCGGGCGACTGCTATCGCGACAAAGAACGTTGGAATCGAATGAGTATCCTGAATTCTGCACACAGCGGTTGGTTCTCGAGCGATCGCACGATCGGTCAGTACGCGGACGAAATCTGGAGCGCCAAGCCGCTCCAAGGTTCGTGATGTCGGGCTTACTGGGGCGACGTTCGAGCGGTGTTCTGTGTCACGTCACTTCGCTTTCAAGCGAACATGGCGTCGGCGACCTTGGACCGACTTCGCGACGATTCGTCGATTTTTTAGTCGATGCTGGTCAGACCATTTGGCAGATGCTGCCTTTGTGTCCACCCGCTCGCAACGATTCACCATACAGTTGCTACTCGGCGATGGCAGGCAATCCTGTCATGATCAGTCCCGATAGGCTGGTGTCGGATGGATTGATTTCAGCGGAGGAACTATCCAGTTTTGCCGGCGAACTGGCGATGGGCGACGACGCAAACTTCGTCGACTTTGATCGAGTGATCCGCGGCAAAGCGTCGCTGTTGAAACTTGCCCACAATCGTTTCAAACAGTCGCCGCCCGCTGGGCTGACTCACCAGTTCGAGTCGTTCAAGACCTCGTCGGCTGATTGGCTGGACGACTTTGCTCGTTACGACGCGCTGATGCGTAAGCATGACCAGATCGACTGGTCGTTCTGGCCCAAAGAAATTGCACTGCGTGACATCGCCGCGATGCAGCGGACCGACGAGGAATTGGCCGAGCAGATCGAACACGCAAAGTTCGTTCAATTCATCTTTGATCACCAGTGGATGTCGCTGCGAAAATACGCCAACGATCGTGGCGTTTTGCTCTGCGGTGACATGCCGATCTTTGTCGCTCACGAAAGCGCCGATGTCTGGGCTAATCAATCACTGTTCTCGCTCGATGAAACGGGACGCCCATCGCTGGTCGCAGGTGTGCCGCCGGATTATTTCAGCAAGACGGGTCAGTTGTGGGGCAACCCGCAATACGATTGGAATGCATTGGAAGCGACGGATTATCAATGGTGGACCGATCGTTTCGCCCGCACGTTGCAGCAGTTTGACATGCTAAGAGTCGACCACTTTCGCGCTTTCGAGGCCTACTGGGAAATTCCCGCTACGGCGGAAACAGCGGTTGATGGCAAGTGGGTGACTGGTCCCGGCGAAGCTCCCTTTCGAGCCGCGGAAGACAAATTGGGCGAAATGCTCATCATCGCCGAAGATCTTGGATTGATCACGGATGCGGTTTACGAATTAAGGGACGCGTTAGGTTTCCCCGGCATGCGAGTGATGCAGTTTGGGTACGGCAGTGCCGACGATGACTATCATCGCCCATCCGCCTATCCACCACACTGCGTGGCGTACACGGGAACGCATGACAATGACACGGTGATCGGCTGGTACGAGTCACAGATCAACGACGATGGTTTTCGTGAACTGATTTCAGATGTGGTCGTTAGCGAAGACAACATCCATTTGCAATTGATCAAGTCAGTCCTGGGATCCGCTGCCGACACAACCATCATCCCGATTCAGGATTTGTTGGGTCTCGGCAACGAAGCCAAGATGAACACGCCCGGCGAAGCGAAGGGAAATTGGGCCTGGTGCTTAGCCCCCGATCAGCTAACCGCCACCCACGCGGTGCAACTAAAATGGATCACCGAGGAAACCGACCGCTTGGCGTATGTCGAGATTTAGACATAGAAGTTGCCTTGTTTGAATCGGCACCAAACGGGGACGTCGCATCAGTTACTGCGCAATAGGCCCGGAGGGCCGGCAGCTCTCTGCCGGGTGCGCAAGCACCCGGATGGCTGCCCCACATCAGTTCTCTGGCTCGGTTTCGCGGCTACGCCGCGAAACCGA
>NZ_LWSK01000177.1 GCF_001642955.1 Rubripirellula obstinata
GTAGCGAGCCATAGCGAGTTACGGCAATGTGCGCACCGCCGTAACTCGCTATGGCTCGCTACGGCCTACTTTCAAGGGTCGTGACAAGTTGACAACGACACATTTTCATCAGCCCAGGCACGGCCTGGGTTTAAGCTAAGCGAGCGGCAGGTGAGAACTTACCGTAGTGGACGAAACAATCTGCCGATCGGCTAACGAATTAGGTGAATGCCCAGTGGTAGCGAGTCGCCGAAAATGGCGGCTTCTTCTTCGGCGTGAAGTGAACCCCCGTTTTTGACCAACTCGATCAAATGATCAGCCGCGTCTCGGTCACTCAATAATGACACGACGCGGTCTAGTTGGGATTCGGCTACATCACGGAATCGATCTCCGGTGCGTTGGGCTAACTGGACCATCGCGAGCGTCAGCATCGACTGGTTGTCGCCGAGGTTGAACTTCTTTTCCAAAGAAGCGATGGAGTCGATCCACTGCGACACTTCCTTTGTCGGGACGGTTGCGTTGATCGGTCCGTAGACAGGTTTTCGGCTGCCAATTCGACCCAGGCTCCATAGCAAACTGTCGCGAAGCTTTTCGTTCTTACGCTGTGACAGTGCATTCAATGCTGCTTGGCCAAGGTCGATTTTGTCTTGGATGGGCAAGCGTTCCAGCGAACCAAGCAAACGCCAGACTTCTTGAGCTTCGTGAGCCGCGATCCGTTTGTGTTTGTTTTTCAGTGCGCTGATCCATGGTGCAGCCAATTGCGATTGCTGGCCGGATGTTAAACCGCCCGCGATGCGACGCCAAAGGATCATCGCCTCGGTTCCGGATGCGGCAGCGGGGAAGGCAAGTTTGCCGTAAACCGATCGCCACGTCTGATCAACTCGCCAATCATCCACCGCGACGCCGTAACCGGGACGCAAACAGAATCCAAGCAGGTTCAACCAGCGTGCTTCGTGTTGCGCCGATTTGCGTCGTCCTTCACGCTGGTCCAACAAGCATTGCCACTGTTCCCGCAGCAGCGATGGCGGCCAGCGATGACGGTTCATCTCGGTCACCGACTGCAGTTGTTTGACTAGTTTGCTGGGCTTTGCCTCGGTTGAATTCGCCTCTTCGGCAAACACACTTTCGATTGCGTCTTCGCACATTCCAACTGTTTCTGAATCGACGATCCCGGCTGCTTCGCCGGTCGCGTCGTGCGCGTCGCGATCGGTTTCCAATGTGCTGCGAATGTCGAAATCCAATCGCCATCGTTTTGGCGAATCAAGATCGACGCAGTGCAGCCCAACGGTACCAATCTCACTGAGTTCGGATTCGATGACCACGCGAATGGATTGATTCTGTTTGCGTTTTCCTTCGACAATCGCGGTGCAGATCGGCGGCAGCGGCGATGCCTCGCTGCGATCAATCTCGATCAGTTGGCCGACCGAATCCGCCAATCGCGTGCTGCTGACCCAGAGCGGAAATTGAACGGGAGTGCCAAGACTCAACTGCAACGGATGGCCTTCCGCACGAAACCTTTGGCCCGCTTCGGCGGTACCGGGGATCAAGCATAAACCCTGCGCCGGGTTGTCGCTGACCTGCATGTAGTACGAACGACCAAGGTTGGCTGCGATGCGAACTCCCTCGCCACGGCGCACTCCGGCGTAATAAGCTGCTCCGCGGGCGACGGCGAGATCAAGACGCGGTGAATGCAGAAGTTGTGGCTGCCAGTCGGTGTCGCCCTGGTTTTTGTCGCCCTGGTTTTCGTCGCCACAGAACCACTTCGCTAACAGGTCGCGAATGCGGTGCTGCACCTGCGGTGACGACATCACTCCGCCGTTGAACAGAACTAGATCCGGACGGTCAGCCGCATCTTCATCTTGATCGTCCAAACCGGTTCGACGATGAGTAGATAAGAACTCGGCCAAGTGACGTGTGATCGCTGCATCGGCGGCATAGGGCAGGCCGAATTCCTGAAAACCGCTCTCACCCGCGACCGCTTGATCGGTCAGTTCTACCGCTGGGAAAAAACCGTCTAGCAAAACCTGATCCACTTCATCGGCAGTAAGCTGAACCTGAATGCCGCCACCGATTAATCGTGATCCTTCGGCTGGTAAGTTGATTGTGTATTGATCCGGACGGTTTTCGGACAGCATCACTTCTTTGACGGTCCGAGAAGCCTGAACCAAACGATCCCACTGCAGCGGCGACAGCGTTTGGTTTGATTCATCGGCAAGCTTGGACTCGGCAATCTTGGACTCGGCAAGCTTGGCGACCGCTAGATCCAAGTTATCGCCGCCAAGGATTAAATGATTGCCGACGGCGACGCGGTGGAACTGTAATTGCTGGCCCGCTTCACCGGCGGATCGGACGCGGATCAGGGTCAAGTCGGTGGTACCGCCGCCGATGTCGCAGACCAGAATCAATTGTCCCGGCTTGACGCTCTGTTCCCAATCCTGACCCTGGCGATCGATCCAGGCATAGAACGCGGCTTGGGGTTCTTCGATCAAATACACACGCGGCAATCCGGCTTGTTTTGCCGCCGCAATCGTTAGCTCACGAGCGACTTCGTCGAACGAAGCGGGCAAGGTGATCACGACGTCTTGATCGGCCAGCGGATGATCGGGATGGTCATGGTCCCAAGCTTGCCGCAGATGTTTTAAGTAGCGTGACGAAACATCGACCGGTGAAAGACGTGTTACATCCGCGTCGCCGTGCCAAGGCAACAGATTCGCCGTGCGATCGACTCCTTCATGCGACAGCCAGCTCTTCGCCGAAGCCGCCCGGCGGCCGGGATGGCGAAGTCCCGCATCACGAGCCAAAACGCCGACGCAGAATTCTGTTTGCTCGTTTTGCCAAGGCAGGCGATGATCGCTGGCGGCTTCGTCTTGCGTCAATTCGTAGTGGAACGAAGGCAGCGTTTCGCGGGATTCTCGCTGACCAAAATCAACCCACTGTTCAATCGAGAACGTTTCTACCAACGGGTTTTCAGATTCCGTATCAACGAAAGCCATCGCGCAATTGGTGGTCCCCAAGTCGATACCGATGACGTACCGAGACTGTGATAGTTGGTTCTCTTCGACTGAATCAGAATTACGACTCACGCGTATTGAACTCCATCTTCCATCGTTCGTCGCTTCCGGTGGCATGGCACCAAAGTTCAAACATTCCCAGTTCCGTGATCCGGCTGACAAACTGCACGGGCACAAACGTTTCGCTGCCCGCTGATTCAGAAGTCAGCGAAACCGTGACGGGTTCCAGTTCGACAAGTTCGTCAGCGGACCAGCGATCAAGTTTTGAACCGGCGGTATCGTCAGCACGAACGGCCGAGGAAAAGAAACGAAACTGCGCGGGCTTGCCGACGACAACGCCGACTTGTTCGCCGGGCACGGCCGCTTCGGTTCCCTCTTCCATCGCTCGCGCCGCAACGCACAATGCACGCAGCGGTCGAGGCACGCCGGGGATCGCCAGGCCTGCGGTTTCAATTCCGACATAGTACGAACGCGCGGTGCCACCACGAATCCGGATGCCGCCGCGTTGCTTGTTCCATCCGTAATAGGCTGCTCCCATGGCAACGGATGTATCCAAATCATCCGGACCGCCAAGGATCTGTGGCGACTGTTCGCACCAATCGCTGATCGTTTCAGTCATGCGAGTTCGCAATCTGTCACTGCGAAAGACACCGCCGTTGAATAGCAAATGAGTCGGCGTGACGGATTGCTCGTCGTCATCACGAGACTGATCGGCCAAGAACGCGGCGACATGTTTGGTGATCGCAGCATCGGATTCGTAGGGCAGCCCGATGTCTTGAAAGCCGGATGCCGATTGCTGTTCGGGTCGATCGGTGGCTGAGCACTTTGGAAAGAAACCTTCGACGATCAATTGGCCGGCTTCACCGCTACTGATCTCTGTTGAAATCGTTCCTCCGATCAGCGAACTGCCACGTCCCAGGACTGCGATCGTGTGTTTGTCGGCTCCACCGGCTCGCAACAGTTCTTCTTTGGCATCACGACAGGCGTGCCAGAGCGATACGCTTTGCCAAGGATCCAAGTCATGGCCTTGATCGGCGAATCGGCCGCTGACGAAGTGGGCCAATGCCAAGTCCATGTTGTCACCGCCAAGCAGCAGGTGATTGCCAACGGCCAGCCGTTGCAAATTCAATGTGCCATCGGTTTCGGACACTGTCACCAGCGTCAGGTCGGTCGTGCCACCACCGACGTCAACGACCAGCAGCACGTCGCCCGGTTTGAGCGTTTCTCGCCAGCGGTCGCCACGATCCGCCAACCATCGATACACCGCCGCTTGCGGTTCTTCCAACAGCACGAACGTTTCGGGAAGCCCGGCAGCGATGGCTGCTTCGTGAGTCAATTCACGAGCCGCCGGTGCAAACGATGCCGGGACTGTTAGCACGACTTGTTGATCACTTAGCGGTGCATCGGGATGTTGTTCATTCCAAGCGGCGACCAAGTGCGACAGAAAACGAACCGTGCAGTCGTAGGCGGATACTTTGTTGACTTCGGGTGGCGATTGCCATGGCAGTGCAGCTTCCGTGCGACCGACGCCGGAGTGACACAGCCAGCTTTTGGCAGCCACGACGACTCGCTGTGGATTTTCGGCCGCTTGCGATTTCGCGTAGGCACCGACGACGCCAGCGGCCGGGTTCGGTTCAAACGAAGTCTGCAGCGATTCCAATTCGCCATCGCGCGGCAGATACAGAAACGACGGCAGCGAATCACGAGATTCGATTTGACCGGGTTGAATGACCTGCGGAATGCGCAGCAGTTTTAGATCCGCGTCCTCATCAAGCAGTGTGTAGCTGACGACGGAATTGGTGGTCCCCAGGTCGATGCCAACGGAGTAACGCGCGTTCATGAATGTTTTAGTTTGGAAGGATGTTGGGTGGACGATGCTGGAACTTGAAAATAAATCAATGAGGATTACGTCTGCCGATTATTTCAAATTGCAAGATGAACATTGCAAATTGAAAAATGAAACATCCAGCCGACTAGGGGCAATTTGCAACTTGCAGTGTTCAAATTGCAATTTGCAATCGTTATGTGCGTTTTGCCTAATGTGTTCCGCGTTTCTACCGGAACCGATTCACTAGCGTTGCAACTGCGCCGGCGCGACGATGTTGGCGTCGTCTTTGTTTCCGGTCCACTGTGGCAGATCAACTTTGGTGGCTTGCCATCCTTGGTGAATTAATTTCCCGCTGGTGCCGGTGCCTTCGCCGATCCATTGGAACCTGGCCGGTGAAGCGTCGGTTCCGGCGTCAACGGTGGATCCTTCTTTGGCGTCGCTGACCGGATTGAGTCCTATCAAACGTCCGAGCGTTGCGTTGCATTGTTGCAAACAAGGTCGGGCAGCCGCGCCGACTTGGGCATCGGAAAATTGCGTTAGGTCTTCCTGGATCAGATCGACCAGTCTGGCTTCGCGCTGTAATGCTGAAAGCAACGTGATGGCGTCGCTGCGAGTTGGCGGCTGCGGTGCGACTGGCTGAGCTTTGATGTCAGCCTCAACCGGTGCGGGCAATTTGGGCTCGGTGGTTGTTGGTGTTTGCCCGTCCAGGACTTTGCCGATTTGCTCGGCGAGTTGACGATTGAAAAGACCCGCCGAAAAGGCGCGGATCGCGATGCCTAAACCCATATTTCACGCTCTGAAATGAAGTCCAAAACGCCCAGCTTGGCAAACCCAGCGGACCCGTCAAGCCGACCGCCATCGATAACCGGCACAATCCGAATATTCGATCAAGTCATCGGGTTGGACATGCCGATGAATCGATTGGGGGCGGAGGAGATACGCGCTGTCAATCTTGGACTGTTAGCGTGAAACTTACTTCGTCGATTCGATTCGCTTTCGCCGCTTTGATCGTTTTTTCGATCGGTGGTTGTTCGCTGTTTCCAGAAACTCGCAATCGCGACGTCATCCACAACCCGTTTCCTCAGTTGAAACGGGTGGCGGTGCTGCCGTTTTTTAATCAAAGCGAAGAACCCACCGTCGATGGCGACGCAGTTGGGTCGCAGTACTACGCCTCGCTGCAAGCCGTGCCCGGGTTCGAGGTGCTGCCGATGGGCGTCACCAAAACCGCATGGATTCAATACAGCCTGCACAATGGCGAACCACGCACCGGTGCTGACTTCCAAGCCTTTGCACGCCATCTGGGTGTGGAAGCCGTCGTCGTGGGTGCGGTCACCGATTTTAAATCGTTCTATCCGCCTCAAATGGCCATGACGGTTCACTGGTACGCGGCCAACGAAGGGTTTCACGCGATTCCGCCGGGTTACGGTTTGCCGTGGGGTACCGAGCAAGAAAAACAGATTCCCAGACGCGTCTTGCGTGAAGCCGAATTCGAGCTCGCACGCAGCCAACTGGCAACTCAGTCACCGATCTCGGTTGATGAAACGCCCGGTGTCCAAAACGCAATTCAGCAAACTTCGGCAAACCGACAAGTTGACGTTCAGTTTGATGCCGAAGAAGTGGATCCGTTTGCCGAACCAAACTTCGCCGCGCCGATGTCACCCGAAGGGGAAATCTATGGCGGCCAGATTATGGACGGTGAAATTATGGAAGGTGAAATTGTTGATGGTGAATACTTCCACGGCGAACATGAAACCTGGGAAACTCCGCTGCCGCCGGCTTGGCCCGATCCCACCGACCTGATTCCCGACGGTCCCAGTCCCGTTCGGCCAATGGCAATCACCAATCACGAACCAATTTTGACTCACACCAAGATCTACCGTGGTGACGATCCCTACGTTACCGGTCGCTTGGCCGATTACGTGGAAACCGGCGATGATGCACGCAACAGCGGTTGGCAGGGTTACCTCAAACGTACCGATGATTTCGTTCGTTTCTGTTGTCACCTGCACATCACCGAGATGTTGGAATCTAGGGGCGGAAGAGACCAAAGCGACTTCATAATGAGGTGGTCGCTGAGCCGATACTGATCCGGCGGCGAGGTGGCAAATGAACCTTGCGAGCAACCACGGTGACGGCATTGATTGCCTAACCGGCCGCAGCGTTACAGTCATCTCAATTCGGCCTTAGCCCACGCACATCGTGGGCGATCAATCGGACACTACCCAGATGGATCAAGAAGTTAACGTTCTTGCGCTCGTCAAAGGCGAAGAGAAATTTATCTTTCTTTTCGATGACGAGAATCGCGACGAAACCTTGCGTCAACTCGCCCGCTTCGCCGCTGATCCAGAACTTGATTTCAGTTGGTACGACGCGGCAATGCTAAGCCGCAAAATCCGCGACGCTGTGCCAACCGAAGACGACGCGTTGGCCAACGACGAATTCGACAGCTTGTCGATCGAGGATTTTCACTAAGCCGTTTTGATTTCGGTTTCAACCGTAGCGGTTTCAATCGTAGCTGGGCCCGCCAGGGTTCAGTTCACTACTAGCTGTACCCGACTGAACCCTTGCGGGATCAGCTACGAAGACTCTGTCGGGAAAAAATGATGCGCCGGTCCATTCCCCAGTTTTTGCGATACCTAGCGACCGAGCGCAACGCGTCCGATTTAACCATCAAGGCTTACCGCGAAGATCTGTTCGGGTTGGTCGATTGGCTGGAAGCAACGCGGGGGTCGGTTCCCAAGCCAGACGCGTTATCACCGCAAGATTTGCGTGCCTACCAAGCGGCGTTGCAGCAAGCCGATTACGCTCGCACCACGATCTCCCGAAAGCTCGCCAGCTTGCGAAGCTTTTATCGCTTCGCGATGCGTGAAGGAATCGCAACGTCCAACCCGGCCAAACCGCTACGCAACCCCAGACGTCAGCGAAAGCTTCCGCACGTCCTGACCAATGCCGAAATCGGACGGTTGTTGGTCGCACCGCCACGCGAAAACAGTGCGGGCCTACGTGATCGT
This sequence comes from Rubripirellula obstinata, assembly GCF_001642955.1. Classification (GTDB taxonomy): domain Bacteria; phylum Planctomycetota; class Planctomycetia; order Pirellulales; family Pirellulaceae; genus Rubripirellula; species Rubripirellula obstinata. Next base: position 7,830 of record NZ_LWSK01000177.1, read on the forward strand.
GCGATCTTGGAAACAATGTACTCGGCCGGACTTCGAGTCAGCGAATTGGTCGGTCTGTGTGACGGCGACCTGGACACCGATGAACAAATCGTTCGCGTTCGCGGTAAGGGGCGAAAAGAGAGGATCAGCCCGCTAGGTTCCTACGCGATTCGAGCCATCGCCCGTTACGCAAAGCTGCGTGTTCGCAGTCCCGAATCGGCGGCGCTCGGCCGATCGGCACCGGTGTTTGTCAATCGATTTGGAAACCTGCTAACGACGCGCAGCATCGGTCGCATGCTTGAAAAATACATCGCGGTTTCGGGGCTGGATTCTCGCACCAGTCCGCACACGTTGCGGCATAGCTTTGCAACGCACCTGATGGACCGAGGTGCCGACATCCGAAGCGTGCAAGAATTGTTAGGCCACAAGAGTCTGGCAACCACGCAAATCTACACGCACGTCAGCGCAGCAAACCTGTTGCAGGTTTATGAAAAGGCGCATCCGCGAGCGTCGTAGAGAGAACCGTAGGCGGGAACTGTACTGCGTTTGTTCCGGCCTACTCTTCCCTATCGTTTAACCGCGTGGGCATCGCCCCGCGCGTCGTGCTGGACCGAACGCGCGGGGCGATGCCTGGGCTGATGAAAATGCGGTGGGTGATGTTATTCGCGAACCAGTCGAACATTGCAAATTGCAAA
>NZ_LWSK01000178.1 GCF_001642955.1 Rubripirellula obstinata
CATGGACGCGCGGGGCGATGCCCACGCGGTTAAACAGTTTAGAAACCCTTCACGGCGTTGGGCTGAACCCGGGCGGGATCAGCGACAGGACGCTGAGCTTTCGCTCCGGCTTCGGCGATCTTTTCTGGATAGTCGAGCACCAAATAGTGCCCGTGATCAGCGGTCACAATGACTGCGGTTTCATCCCAAGCTTCGTTGGCTTCAATCCAGTTCATCACCGACTCGAACGCTGCGTCACCACTAAGCGTCGCCCCAATGCTGTTGTCCAAATTGTTGGCGTGATTCGCCCAATCGACGTCGCCAGCTTCCACCATCAACCAGAATCCCTTTGGGTTTTTCTCCAAAACAGTCAGTGCTGCTTCGGTCATATCCGCCAGTGTCGGATTTTCTCGAATGTCTGCATCAGTGTATCGCTCGGTTCCTGCCGCATCGAAAGTTGGCGTGTAGTCACCGTCGGCGGTTTGAAATGGTAGATGGCCATTCTTGGTTCCAAAGAATCCAAGCAACCGCGTTGGCTGATCAGATCGCTCCGCTTGATCAGACTGATTCATTGCAGCAACATTGTCGGCGACCTTAACAGCGGCCTGCATCAAGACCTCTCTACCAGCCGAGCCCTTGGTACGCTGCGCGACAACATATTTGCCACCGTTTTCGATATCCGCTTTTCGCAAATCGTCTTGATGCAAGTACGGATTGCCAGTCGCGAAATTGTCTCCCTGTGACCGATCGCTCTTTTTGCCTTCGCCCCATCCACCCCCGATCAAAACGTCGACACCGGCCAGCGTATCATTGCGATGCGATGACGATGGCAAGCCCAACATGTCCCGGGCGATGTCTTGATAGTCTTTTCGCGAAACATTGTTCGCGTAGGCTGCCGCCGGTGTCGCATGGCTGACCGGAACGCTGGTAACGACACCGATGCTCATCTTCGTCTCTGCTTGCAGTCGGCGTGCAATGGGAATCAATCGACTTCCATCCGGCGCAAAGTTGATCGCTCCGCTGTAAGTCTTGGTTCCGGTGGTAATGCTGGTCGCCGAGGCTGCGGAATCAGTCACATTGTGTGGCCGTTCCCGATCGAGGCCCATCAAGTAATTCATACTGGATTGTTCATGCCACGGCACGTCTCCACCTCGCAACACGTCATAGCCACCGGTGGATTCTTTCGAGCAACTGATCACCGTTTGCGAGTTGACGTCAGTCTTAGCACCGGCTGCAAAAGCACTGGTCACGATCAAACCGAAATCCGTCACCGCGCGACATTCATCTTGAAAGGCCAACCCGTTGCCTCGTCCTTCTTCATAGCTGACTTGACCTTGTTTGAAGATTGACGCGGCGCGAGTCGTTTGCCAATCCATTCCGTCGAAAATAACGACGATGATGTTTTTGAAACCTGAATCAAGAGCATCAAGTTGCAACTGATGAAGTTCCGTTTGATCGAAATAGGTCGCCGTAGGATTGACTGTTGCCTCCGGCACGCGACCGTAGAGTTGTTTTAGTCGTTCGGGGTCGCTGTAGATGCTGCCCTTTTTTCGGATCGAGTCGAGCGTGATTCCGAAGGTGTAGACAGGAATCAAACGGTTGCTGTGGTTCAACCAATTGCTAAATCGGTCACCTTGGTTGCCCCAATGACCGTAGACCGCTTTCTGTGATCGCATGGATTGCGACTGCAAGTCACGCATGACGTCACCGGTGATGAATTTTGATTCCGGATCGTCTTTCTGCGACTGCTTGGCTGCTGGATCAGCGGTGACAAGGGCCTGAGCGAAACCATGCGAACAGAAACCATGCGAACATGAGATCAGTAAACAAACGCACAAGCCAAGTAGTAATGATCGATTCATTAAGGACGTCGGAATATCGGGTGCAAAGAGCGAAGCAAACACAGCAATCGCTACGGCACCGATATTAGTCGTCCGCGGATCGTTTGCCATCAGGCACTACTTCGGGGGCCCGGCAGCACTGCGACCAATCGCCACCAGGTATTCTTGCCGGTCCTGACCGAAGCCGACTGCCGGCCGCAAATACAGCCGATTGTCCACGACAACAGGACTGGCAAAGATCGAATTACCTGTTTGGTTTTCAGCCAGAATTTCACACTTTTCCGTGTTGGTGGAAATCACAACAACGCCGCCATCTTCGGACGCCGTATAGATTCGGTCTGCCACCAACAAAGGCGACGCACTGACTTTGCCGTCAAACAATCGCTTTTTCCAAACGCTTTCGCCGTCGTTGGCATCGATGCAATGCCCAATCCCGTTGTCATCAAGTGCCAACAAATGGTCGCCAAATCGAAGCAGCGATTGCTCGTAGCATTTCACGCGGTTATCCCACACGCGAACCTTGGTCCCGTCACCGCTTACGCACCAAGTTCCTTTGCCGGGGTAGCCTCCGCTGATGAAGACATTGCGATCATCCCAAACGACCGTACCGCAAATCGCATCGGTACTTTCGTCAATGGACCAGAGAAGTTTTCCATCGGCTGGGTCGTAACTGTTGATGGTGCTGGCACCTGCCAAAAAAAGCTGACGCGTTCCGCCAACGGTCGCCACAATCGGCGAAGAGAAACTCAGATTGATTGGACGCGGCGCTTTCCAAACTTGCTTTCCCGTTTCGCGATCCAGTCCGTACAGTCCACAACCAGCACCGTCGTACTCGGCGGCCACGATCACGACATTATCCTCGATGACCGGGCTGGCACCGTATCCGAATTGAAACTGATCTGGTTTGAAATCACAAACCTTTTTCTGCCAATCGATCTGACCCTCTGGCGTCACTTTGCTAAGGACAATCGAATCGTTGGTGTGAAAGCAGACAAACAGATGTTGTCCATCAAACGCTGGTGTTGGCGAAGCATGCGAATTGCTGGGGTGAATTCTTTCGGGCAACCCGTTGCGGTGCAGAACTGTTTCGCCGATCAGCTTTCCCGATTCTCGGTCAAGCTTTAGCAGCGACTGCGTTTTCTTTTCGTTGTCAGCGGTGGTCAAGAAAATCGCATCATCGGTGACCACGGGTGACGAGTGCCCGCGGCCAGGAATCGCTGTTTTCCACACGATGTTTTTGCCGCTGGTCAAATCCCAATTTTCGGGAACCTGATTGCCGCTGGCCGCATGATTGTCACCCGCCTGACCACGCCACGTCGGCCATGTTTCCGAACGGACCGAAGGAGCAAAAACGCACGCGATCAAGATCAACGCAGAAAAGTACGAAGATGCGATTCGCATCGATAGGGTTTGCATCGAAGGGGGAACGAGCATGTGCATTTTCGCAGTAAGTTTGGCAGAGAGTTATCGCGGGAAATTTCAGACTGATCTTGGTCGATTCAATTCAGATGATACTGGTCGCGAAAGAACTTGACCATTAACTGTCGAGTCCGCGGATTTAGAAAGGTCAGCATATGTCCCTGCCCAGAAATAACGCTCAGGTGGTGATCCACGCCAAGTTCTTTTTGCTTGGCCCCAAAAACCTTTGCTCCTGCAATGGGAACAATGATGTCTTGATCGCCATGAATGATTTTGGTCGCCGGATCATCCTTGGAAACGTGGGCCAGTGGTGAAGCCGACGTGTACAACTCGGACCGTTCGCGGCGAGAACCGCCCAAGAAGTATGCCATCGCGGTATTGTCGATCGGCAGATTTTCAAAGTCGCATGGTGGACCGCCGGCGCAGACAGCTTTCACCGGCGGCAGCAACTTCCAACGCGGATCATCGACCGACCAATCGCTCGCGGCGGCCTGGACTTTGATCGTCTCGTCCGCAAGCGATGCCGCCAACAAAGCCAGATGACCACCCGCGGAATAGCCGAACAGCCCGAACTTTTGCATGTCAAGCGAAAGCGATTTGCTTTGTTCGCGAGTCCATAGCATCGCACTGCGAACGTCATCAATTTGTGATGGGAACTTGTCATCGGGTGCCAAACGATAATTGATCGAAACCGCAGCAATCCCAACATCGGCCAGCGATCGGCAATAGCTTTCCAGCGTCCATTTATCACCACTCATCCACCCGCCACCATGAATCACCAAAACCACCGGGTAGCCCGAAACCGGCGGAGCAGAACCGGGCAGATAAACGTCGCAGAATCCAAACCGCTTGGCGTTGGCGCTGTATCGTTGGTTCCACTGGATTGTAATGTCGGCGGTGGTGGCCGCGTCGGGTTTGGCGACAGGTTCAGCGGCAAGGCACGTGCCGCTGATCAGCAAAACGGAAACATAAAACAATTTGAGCATGGACGATTCTGGCGACTGCAATTGATATCGGGCCCGGCAATTGACTAATGTCAAACCTGGTAACGCAGGTCCATTCTACCACGTTGCCAATATCAATCGCCAAAGGATCGCGATCATGAACTTTGACCCCGAAACAGCTCGTGAATACCTCGCCCTGACTGGTTCGGCGATTGCGGTCGCTTCGACGTTGTACTTTTGGCTGATCCGGGCGAACTGCGAAAAAGCTCAACTGGAAGTTCATCCCGTTCACGCTTTGTCGGGCAGCGTGCTGTTGAATGAAGACTACGAAACGCTGCGCCGATTGAATTGCAAAGAGGGCGAGGTGGGTGCGAAGTATTTTCTTGGTTTGGCGCTAGCGAATAACAGCACTCTGCCCAACGCGATTATCGGAATTCGCGTCTGGATAAAATTCGATCAAGCTGAATCGTCTAACGGCGAATCTTGGCGAGAAATGGATGTCGCCTGCAGTGATGGACAAAGCGATCTGGTGCCGATCAACATCGCACCGCTGACCACCGCCGCACTGAATCTGGCATTATCGACCGCAATCACCGGCACGCTGCAAGGCGGACATGTTGACCGTCAAATGCGGGCCAGCGAAGCTCTGCCGCCGCAAGTCCCCATCCGTATCGAAATGCGAGCGATCGGTGGGAAAACGTTTACGCAGAATTTCATCGATCCTGGTACGCGATTGCCGCGAACGCAAGGAAACTTGGACTCTGCCAAGGCCGCGTGATGCAAACTTGTGGAACGGAATTCATTCCATTGCATCGGTAGACTTGGTTCCATGATGAACGGAATGAATTCCGTTCTATGTTGGCTAGATAGATCAGCGTCAAACGCGAATCAGGCTTCGTCGGTCTGACCGGACGTAACCGGCGGCAGACTGTCTGACTTGGCGGCGTCAGCGGATTGCTCTTTCGTTTCGACGATCGATGATTGCGAAAGGCGAGCAAGTCCGACGAACGGGAACGAGGTGCCATGGACAGTTTGGATGAAGGCGGGGCTGTCGGTGGTCGTTTGCATGGGATCTCTTTAGGTGGGAGTTGTTTCTAAAATCGGACCGGCGATGCATCCCGCCGGACACTGAAACAAGTTGCAAGAGCTATACCAAATCATAATTCCATAAAGAAAGGCCTTTTTGGGCATCAAAGTGTCGCAGATCCGATCCCCCGCAAATCAAATTGACTGCCTATACTGTCGTCCCCGCTACAATCTGAATCCCTCTGATTTGATGCCCCCAACTGCAAACTTGAATGACTGACCAACTAAATACTGTCGATGAAGCCGTCGAAGCCATTCGGCGGGGCGAAGTCGTGATCGTCGTGGACGCCGAAGACCGCGAAAATGAAGGCGACTATATCTGTGCGGCCGAGAAAGCGACGCCTGAAGTCGTCAACTTCATGCTGTCCGGACGTGGACAACTGTGCGTCTCGATTCTGCCGCCGGTCGCCCGAAAGTTAGAACTCAGCCCCGTGGTCGTGCAAAACGACGCGCCGCTGAAAACCGCCTTCATGACGCCGATCGATATTCGTCACGCCAAAACAGGAATCACTGCGACCGAACGCAGCGAGACAATCGTTCGTTTGGCCAATGGCGACTGCGTGGCGGATGACTTTGTCCGGCCCGGCCACGTCTACCCGCTGTTGGCGAAACAGGGCGGAGTGCTTCGCCGCGCCGGTCACACCGAAGCCACCGTGGACTTGGCTCGCATGGCTGGATTGGCACCCGCGGGAGCCCTTTGCGAAATTTTGTCTGAATCAGGCGACCGTGCCACGCGCGACGACTTGTTCGCGCTCGCCAAAAAACACAATCTCAAAATGATCAGCATCGAACAACTGATCGCTCACCGACGCGTCAGCGAAAAACTGGTCAGCCGTTCCGCCGAAGCCAAGCTGCCGACGCGCTACGGCGATTTCGAGATCAAGGTTTACAAAGTTGATTACGAACCACAGGAACCAGTCGCCCTTGTCTTTGGTGATCTGACGGCTGACGGGCCGCCGCCGCTGGTCCGCATGCACAGCAGTTGTTTTACCGGTGACCTGATTTCGTCCTTGCGATGCGATTGCGGTGACCAACTGCACATGGCGCTCGATATGATTTCCAAAGAAGGTCGCGGAGCACTGGTGTACCTGCCCCAAGAAGGTCGCGGCATCGGGCTGGCTCAGAAAATTCGTGCTTACGCGTTGCAAGATCAAGGGATGGATACTGTCGAAGCCAACCACGCGCTCGGGTTCAAAGCCGACATGCGCGATTACGGCATCGGGCTTCAAATCTTGAAGGATCTAGGGCTGACCGAAATTCGCTTGCTGACCAACAATCCAAAGAAAACCGAAGCGTTCAATTTGCGCGGCTTTGATCTTCGCGTCGTCGATCAAGTGCCGATTGTTTCCGCCGTCAATGAGCACAATAAAAGTTACTTGGAAACCAAACGAGCCAAGATGGGGCATCGCCTGCCGGAAATGCAATGACGAGATCGCAAACAACAGCGCCGCGGCGAGTCGCAATCCTTGGCGTTGGATTATTGGGCGGCAGCGTTGCTCTTTCGATTCGCCGGCAACACCCCGACGTGCAACTGATCGGACTCGTTCGCGATCGATCCAAAGGTGACGCGTTGGTTGCCCGCGGCTTGATCGATGATTTCGCTGATTCGGTTGCCAATGTTTGTCGCGATTGCGATGTTGTGGTGGTGGCGACCCCAGTCGATCGGCTCGCTGATTTTGTAATCCAAGCGGCCAAGCATTCGCCGAGCGATTGTCTGATCACCGACGTGGGCAGCACCAAAGTCGAGATCGTTGCCACCGTCGCGGCTGATTCACTGGCGCGACTGAAATTTGTCGCTGCTCATCCGATCGCGGGCAGCGAGAAATCTGGCGCTGACTTTGCCACAGCGACTCTGTTCGATGGCAAACCGGTCGTCTTGACCCCCGATACCGCCACACCAGCGGATTTGTTGCAGCGGGCGACCGATTTCTGGACCTCCGTCGGCGGCCAAACCGTGGTCATGTCGGCATCGGAACATGACGTCCACTTGGCATCGACCAGTCATGTGCCGCACTTGGTATCCGCTTTGGTGGCAAGAATGGTGCAACAACCGGCCGGCCAATTGGTCGGTTCAGGATGGCGAGACATCACGCGAGTCGCTGCTGGCGATCCCGAAATGTGGACCGCCATCTGCGCCGCCAATCGAAACGCCATCCTCAGCGAAATGGAACGATTTGCTGAACACTTCGACGCCTTAAAAACGATCGTCGCCAGCGACGATGACGACGCACTTCACCAGTGGTTGGCCCAAGCCAAAGAAACCAAGCTAGAAGTTGAGAATCTGGAATTCTAGCCGCGGAGCGGTGAAAGCTTGGTTCGATCGACTCAATTCGCGGCCACCGAAAGCTTCGCCAACCGAGCCTCGAATCAGATTTCCACGTAATACCGATCGATCATACACATGCACTGTCCCCGTTCTCCTGTTCTACCGGTTGGCAACGCCTCCGTCGCCCCACTGTTTTGGCCAACGGCCATCTGCACCGTAGCCTAGGGCAACGCCCTAGGTCCCGGGCAACCCGCCGCGCCCGTTTTGCCAACGGCCATATTCAATCCCCGCGCTACCATCGCCGCATGGCCGTCCCCGATCCCCGCGTGTTCATGGCCGTTGGCCAAACAATCGTTGGCGTCCATATTCCTGGGGCGTTGCCCAACGCCGTGAAGAGTTTTAAACGTTTAACCGCGTGGGCATCGCCCCGCGCGTCGTACGGCTCCGAACACGCGGGGCGATGCCCAACGCGGCTAAACGAACTAAGGAACGAGCGGGGAATAAGTGTCGGCTTTCGCAGGGGACGTCGTATTAATTACTGCCGGATTGGTGTCGTCACTCATCCCGAGGGAAGTCGAACAAATCAATGCAAATTGTCGTTGATCGATCCGCGATCATAAC
>NZ_LWSK01000179.1 GCF_001642955.1 Rubripirellula obstinata
CCTTCTTCAGGTCGTCATCTTCACTCGGACGAAGCAAATCCCAAGGCTGAATAGCCGGGCTACTTGAACCGAGTCCTTGAACATCGGCTCGCAAGCTCGCGATGTCAAAGACTTATTTGTTATCCGCCGTTTTAATTGGGATCTGGATTGTTAACACGGCAAAGGAACAATCCAGCCAAACAACCAAAGGTAGTGGTCGTGAGATCCATTGATGACAATCTCGTAGCCTTCGGGCGTCACAACGGTCGTTGGGAATCGGACGACAAGTGGAACTACGTAGCTCGCTTCAGGTGGTGGAACAAAGTATGGCAGAATCGTTGAGGATCCTCGAGTTCTCAAGTCCTCTTGTGGGTTGACGTGGTCGCAAAGGTCGCGAACCCCGGTGGTCTTGGTTGGGCGTGCACACGCAAAATAGCACGAAGCGAGGATGGCGGCGACCAATATCGTGCGAAGCGAATAGCGAAAACGCATTGAGATGAATCGTCGAGGCATCAGTGCCATTCTTCAGTCGGATAACGGCCGGGATCACCGGGTACGGAGAGAAAAGTCAACCATCACAGAAAATCGCGCAAGCCGTACTCCGGTGCATCCCATGGTTATCCGTCAGTATTCTTCGGATCTATTGGTTTAATTGATATGGCAAAGATCTGGTGTTCATATGAATTCAGATGGCCAAATTTCCCTGGGTTGCTAATGTAGCCGGCAACAACAACGTTTGCGTGCTTCACGGAGCCTAGTTTTATATGTTTTCGGAATTTTTCGGGAATCGGGGTAGGCGTCCAGGAAACGTTGATTGACGCAGCACGCTCGGCGGTTAGCCAAATGCATCCGGTGGCTACCTTTTTGTCAACAGGTCGAAAGCAGGATGTCTCAAAGCCTGTCGTCCACACTCCGGCAAGCTTAACAAGCTTGTATCCAAAGCCGGTAAAAATGGATTCTCTGGATTCGGGGAAGTTCTCTCGGTGCTTTCTCCCAGACCTGATGCCGCTATCATAAGCGTTCAGTATCGATACTTGTGTCTTTCCTACGAGTTTGCTGTGTTCTGGTTTCAGCGGGCCAAACTCAGAATGCCCTGTGTACCCCCTAAAGAATCCTTGAGTGTAGCAATCGGCGATCGAGCTTTTTGCTTTGGCGTCAACTTCTTGGGAGCGAGTGTATTCCAGCGCAAGCTTTCCAACGAAAGGTGGGCAGGTCACGCCGGACGAGTTTTCTTCGTCCGCACTTACTGCATCGATAAAGGGGACTGCAAAGCAAGCTAGGATAGCGAAGCAGAGGACGGTATTGTTCATGGGAGCAACTGGAAGCACTTAAATCGGATAACGGTAGACATCACCGGGTGGCGGCGAAAGATTTGCAAGCAGGCGAAAGACTGACCACCGCCACTCCGGTGCATGTCATGGTTATCCGCCATCATCCACCGCGGCGACACGGATAGCATCGGCGAAACGCAAATCGCCCCCATCCTCGGTGCTTGCATACAGAATAAGCTCTGAGTCGTCGCTTGATGTTACGACAATAGTGGAGTCTTCGAGCCAACTATCGCTTGCAAGCAAACGGACGGAGGCAATATCGCCGAGGTCGACCGAAGTGCACCAAGCGTTCGATCCGTCGTTCACATAAGAGATCACGCGTTTGTTCGTGAGTACGTTTCCATCGCCTTGAGGCGTCATGGAAGCGGAATAAAAGTGCGATATCTGTTCGCCCGGTAAGAGTCCAGCGGCAACGGTAACTGAAGTTGCAATTCTCGGTGGAATTTTGTTGCCGCTCAAAACCTTAGTATCTGCGAGGCGTCCTGTCGTGAGCCCCCAGCCAACGAAGGCGAACAACGCAATCGCACCGGAAGCGAAGAGCGCGAGCACTGCACCAACGGTGACGAGTACAGTTGGCCCATGCTGGCGAGTGTCGTTCATTGGAGGGGGGCGCTCAGTCGGATAACGGTAAGCATCACCGAGGTGGCGGCGATTGACGTGCAAGCAGAGAGAAAAGTGTGCGGCCGCCACTCCGGTGCATGCAATGGTTATCCGCAATACACCGTTGCGATGTGCTCCGTCGTCGCGAACTTCGTCCCTGTGGGTGACAATCACTATGTTGGAAGCGTAACAAAGAGCGGACGTTCAAGCAAGTTTCGGCGAGCAGTGGTATATCGAGTATCCACAGCCAGGCGTTGGTTGGTGCCACGCAGTGCAACCAGCACTTCAGCATTGATTGAGCATTGGAAATCGGGCGTCGGTTGATGCCCCGCAGGGCAGTCGGCGCTTGGGTATTGATCGAGCGTTGGGGGCAAATCGCGTTTGGTCGTTCGTTGGTTGTGCCCCCGCAGGGCGCGAGGCGGGCAGCAAGTGTCCGCAGCTCAGTCGGATAACGTCCGGCATCACCGGGCGGGGACGGTTGATTTTCCATTTGTGAAATCTTGCAAGCCCCGCTCCGGTGCATGCCATGGTTATCCGCCAGTAAACACCACACAGAAGTCTAGATAAGGAACCCAGAGGGATTCACGGAACACCTGGCTCCGTGTTGCGATACCTCATTCCGATCTCGCTCCAATCACCATGGTAGCGATACAGGACATCGCGGCAAGCGCGCGGCCAAGGTATTAGTGTGGGAGGATAATAAACAACTTTGAGCACGCGGTGCAATCGTGGCGACGTGTTCCCATGGAGTTTTCGTGCGTCAAGAACGGCATTCAACGGGCCTGTAGAAAGCAAGTAAACCGGTATAAATGAAAGCACAATCAATGAAATGAAGGCAAAGCGGTGATTCCGAACCGACGTAAGGCAAAGCAAAACAAATGCGAGAGGGAGAAAAGAGGCTGCAAAAAGTCCAACAGGAAACCACGTTGAGGTGATCGCGATCGCGAACGATGTTAACGCGGTGAACGCAATCAGGCGTCGCGTAGTCATCAACGGTCCATTTGAGTACGGGTTTCTTGAGTCGGATAACGTCTAGGATCACCGGGTGGGGACGGAAAAGGTAACCATCAGAAAGCAGCCGCAAGCCCCACTCCGGTGCATCCTTTGGTTATCCGTCGGCATGGGATACGATGGAAACTAGCGGCATGCGCGTGGGACAAGCGTGAGAGAAGACAGTGGGAGTACATCGGTGTGAATCGAGCATGACCTGCGCGAGCAGAAAACATCGGCGGGACGCCGCCATACTGGATCGAGCATAGCCTGCGAAGCAGAAAACATCGACGGGACGTCGCCACATGAACAAGTTTTGAATCGCGGTAAAGGTCTTCGGAATCGGGGATCGAATCATGGCGAGGGTTGGATCATGTATCGCCGGCGTCCCGCCCCGTCGGTGACCCGCGACGCGAGCAACCGTTGGGATCGACCAGTACGGCCCAGAGTAACGATCTGAAAGTCCAGTCGCAAGCAAATGAAGCGGGGCGAAGTGTAGGAGTAAGTGAGCGATCAACAAATCAAGGCATTGACTGTGCCCCGCAGAGTCCGCCGCCACGACCGAGGACTCAGTCGGATAACGTCTAGGATCACCGGGTGGGGACGGAAAAAGTAACCATCAGAAAGCAGCCGCAAGCCCCACTCCGGTGCATCCTTTGGTTATCCGCCGCTACTTGGATACGGTGAGTGCAGGGGATTTGGCCCAAGATCCAGTGAAGCCACTAAACACACAAATGTGGTCATCGGACAAAACCATCGCAAAGTCTTCCGCGACTTGAGGCGGGCCAGACAAGGGCGCAGTGTCCCAAGACCCAGTTAAGCCGCTGAATCCGTATACAGTTCCGTCAATCGAGAATGCAGCGACATCAGTGCCAATAACTGGGGTACAGGTTCGAGAACCAGGTTTCGGCAGCTTCTGGGTTTTCCAGGCACCATTCTTGTCTACTGCGACAAGTTCCGTAACAGACTCGCCGGAAACTTTAAACGCAGCGAGTGTTTCCCCCATGACCGGAACAACGGTCGCGCCTTCCGCAAAAGCATGGGTAGACCATTTCCCAGAATGCTTGCTGTACGCGGTGAAAGCGTTGGAGTCGCCAATTCTGGCGACTATCAGCGTTTCGTTACGAAGGTGCGATGGCTGTCCCTCATCCGCAATGGTGTTCGAGGCGAGTAGAACTGCAAGTGAGACAGCGATTAGTGTTCGGCGAAACATGTTTAACCTTTGGAAGCAGAGAGACGAGGGAATTTCAGTCGGATAACGTCCGGATTCACCGGGTGGGAAGGGAAAAAGTAACCATCAGGAAACGGCCGCAAGTCCCACTCCGGTGCATGCCATGGTTATCCGCGATTTAGCAGGGCGTCGATGAGCCGTTGCTCTGCGTCGAGAATGCAGTCGGATGTAAGTTTGAACTTTGGGATCGGTGAACCGGATGGCGACCAGGCGAAACCACGCCAAAGCGACAGTATTGCCGGGCCATTCGCAATCCCGTTGACGCGTTCAAGCAGGTCGTGTCCGTATGCGATCAGTGCAGCATCGCGTCGGCAGTCATGATCGGACAAGTAGGTTGCAATTTCGGAGTCGGTTTTGGGAGTCGAGCGTTCGATCGCAAGTTGTGCGAGCGCGTCGGAACGAAGTTTATCCGCCCGACGCTTGTCACGCGGGCCAACGCGTTTAGTTTTGAGGTTCGGAGCGTCAATTAGCCATGAACACATTGGGCAGAAACAGTGGGCATCAGGCGAGTAGAGCTGTTTGCCGGGTTCGGCGACTAAATCGAAGGAATTTTCGAGGTAGGTCGAGAAGAAGGAGGTAAACGCCGGCAGCAGTTCGCGTTCGACTCGTGCGTCTGCGGGAATGTTGAGATAGTGCCCGTCAATCCAGCCGAGTGCTGCCTCGGGAAGTGTGGAGTAATTGTGTGCAGTCTTGAATTCGATGAAGCCATCGCGAACCGCCGATGCCATCCATTTCAGCAAGCAGTAGCTCCTCTGTTGAAGGTCGATAGCATGGTCAAGTTCGGATCGGTCAAGCATGAGCGGCTCAGTCGGATAACGTCCGGGATCACCGGGTGGGAAGGGAAAAGGTAACCATCAGAAAGCAGCCGCAAGCCCCACTCCGGTGCATCCTTTGGTTATCCGCCGTTTTGGGTCGAGCATTTAGGAGCAGTTTCCCATGAATGCACGCAGGTCGGAAGCGATGCGATCTAATTGTGACGTTTCGAGACGCAAGTGATTAACAGCCCCCCATCCATCGTCGTGCAGGTCGCGGGACAATGCAGTACGTATCGTAAAGTGGCCAAGCCCGTCGTGTGTAATCGTGAGTGAGAACTCGGTTTCAAGCGACGACCACTCAAGTGGCCCTGCGAAGGTCTGCCAGTCCGAGGCGATGCGATCGAAAGCGTCAAGTAAACCACCGCACATGTAGCCGTATACCCGCGTGCCAGCAGTGATGTCGGTGTCGACGAATCGGACAGAGAAGTGCGTTAGCTCTTGCTCACGATCTTCGGGTTCACGATCGAACAGTGTCAATGACGAGGCGCGATTTGCTGAGGGTATGGTTACGGTGTCCATATAGAGAACGCTAGCAATTCGGTTCAGCGGGGATTTCAGTCGGATAACGGCCGGGATCACCGGGTACGGAGAGAAAAGTCAACCATCACAGAAAATCGCGCAAGCCGTACTCCGGTGCATCCCATGGTTATCTGACTAACTTCGCGCGCGAAGAGGAGGCTTGGGAGGAACTGAAATTTTGCTTGCAAGCGAGTGCAATTTGTGCGATCAATAAAGCGCACGGATCGGGTCGCGGAGACCGTCTGCGGATTGGTGGCGTAGACCCCGCTGGTTATCTTGGTCCTGCTGAGCTCTTGGCGTTGGCATTGATGGCACGCTGGGACGCGAAGCGTCCCAGCACGACCTCGCCCGTCGAACCTAATGACTTCAAGCTCAGTACGCCCGATCCGTGCATTTTTGTCCCGGCATTTCAACTCCAGGAGACCTAATCATGTCACGTAAGAAATCGAAAAGCAAGTCTCGCAGCGGTAGCGGAAACAAAAAGCCACTCTCCGCTCGCAAGACCTCCGCCCCCAAGGCCTCCGGTCCGAAGAACCAGCCACGTCGTGGTGGATTACCCGTCGACAATGCACCGCCCAATATCGACCAGATGAAGCAGATCAACTTCAACGCCGCCGGGATTGACATTGCCTCTGGCATTCATTTCGTCGCCGTCCCCGAAGGCCGCGACCCTGAGAATCACGTCCGCAGTTTTGGTGCCTTTACCGCCGACCTCAACGGCATCGCCGATTGGCTCACCGAGTGCCGCATTACCAGCGTGGCGATGGAATCGACCGGCGTCTACTGGATCCCGCTCTATGAACTTCTCGAGCGGCGTGGCTTTGAAGTCATGCTGGTCGAACCGAGTCAAATCAAAAAGTTCCGTCGCAAGACCGATGTCCTGGACAGTCAGTGGATTCAAACCCTGCATAGCTTCGGTTTGCTGACCGGTTCTTTCCGCCCCACTGATGAGATCATCGTGCTTCGCAATTACATGCGGCAACGCGAGATGTTGGTCAAGCAATCTTCCAGGCATGTCCAGCATATGCAAAAAGCGATGGAGCAGATGAATTTGAAGTTGACTGAAGTGATCAGCGATATATGCGGGGTGACAGGGATGTCGATCATCGACGCGATTCTTTCGGGTCAGCGTGATCCTCATGAGCTTGCCAAGCTTCGGCACGATCGCTGCTCAAACGATGAGGCAACCATTGCGTTGGCGTTGCATGGTAACTGGCGTGAGGACCACCTGTTCTCTCTTGAGCAGGCGGTCGACCTTTACCGTTACTACCACCAGAAGATCGCCGAGGTGGACGAGCGAATTGAAGCGTACATGCTGACGCTGCAGGACAAGTCCGATGGCCAGACGCTGGAAAAGAAACCTCGCAGTCGCCAACGCAGCAAACGCACCAATGAACCGAAGTTTGACACCCGGGAAATGCTGTATCGACTGATCGGAATTGACCTCACGGTGGTCGACGGCATCGCGGAGCATTCGGCACTGCAGCTGATTTCGGAGATCGGGATCGAGATGAGTGCTTGGCCGACTGAGAATCATTTTACGAGTTGGCTGAGCTTGTGCCCGGAGCAGCATAAGTCAGGCGGTCGCAAGCAGAAGAAAGGCAAGAGTCGGACGCATCGCAGCAACAACCGAGCAGCTCAGATCCTTCGTGTCTGCGCTCAGACGTTGATCAACTCAAAGTGCGCCCTGGGCGCCTTCGCCCGTCGAATCAAAGCTCGCGACGGTGCAGCTAGTGCTGTCACGGCGGTCGCTCGCAAATTGGCAATTATCGTTTACACGATGATCAAGACGGGTCGCCCTTACGTCGATCACGGTGCTGAAGCTTACGACGCTCGCTACCGTGAGCGTATCGTCAATAACCTCCGGCGTCGCGCCGAGCAGATGGGCTTCGGGTTGTCCCCCAACACCGCAGCCTAGCTTGCCTTGGAAAACAAACGTTCTCATCGGAGCGTTGCGCTACCGTTGCGCGCCGAGCAAGAAAACCATCGCCAAAACGCATGCAAAGCAGCCATTGAACCATCAAAAACGACCACTTCGAGTGAAAAACCAATCCTCAATGCCCTCCCGAAGCGGGGTCGCGATGCGCAGTTCCTGGAGATCCGCGATCTCCGTTCGCGTTCGCGTCGACAGAGTCGACCGGACGGGCTGGGAACGAGTATTCAAGAATGCAGAATTGGCCAGTGACGAGTGCAACACCAAGAAAGGCGAACAAAGGAACCAGCGAAGTTTCCGGCCAATTTAGGGCCGCGAGTGACCGTTCAGAAGCGAAGCAACCAATGATGTAGAGTGCAGTGGGAACGACGACAGCGAACGAGGCGAGAAGAGCGAGAAAAGCGGAGAACGGCGGTACGCTATGCCGCCGCGTCCAAAGCAAGCTGGCTAGCGCAACAATTGCAACGCATGAAACAAGTGGAATGATAGCGAGCCTGGGTTCGCCGTTCATAGCCAGCTTTGCAGCAGCCACAGCCAGCCAACACGACCCTCCTAGCGACGCGCCGAACCAGCCGACGAGACTCCACTGGAATCTCCTTGGGCCTCGAGCGGGAGTGATGTCAGAAGTCATGTAGGGTTTCTCAGTCGGATAACGGTATGCATCACCGAGGTGGCGGGATTTGACGTGCAAGCAGAGAGGAAAGCGTGCGGCCGCCACTCCGGTGCATGCAATGGTTATCCGCAATGCACCATTGCGATGCGGTCCGTCAGCG
>NZ_LWSK01000018.1 GCF_001642955.1 Rubripirellula obstinata
ACGCGCGGGGCGATGCCCACGCGGTTAAACAATTTAGAAACCCTTCACGGCGTTGGGCGATGGGCGTGATGGGGCGAAGTCCTGGGGGGGGACTTAGCGTTTCATGCTAAAGGCTTGTTCCGGTCGCGTTTCACCGGTTCTGGTTTCGCCGTGCGAATCGTGAGCGCCTTTGTTGATACTGATATACGGTGACGGGTTTATGCAATCCGACCATTCATCGGGACCGTACTTCCTGACTGGAATGGAGTCATTTTGGCAGATTCTGGTGCTTCTTTTTTAAGCATCATGGATTCAAAAGTCGATCTTTTGGAATGGATTCGCCTTTGTGTCAGGAATGCGGGGCGAATCCAGCCCCTTTCGGATTGCAATCTGGTTTTGGTATTTGCTTTGCAAAGAAGGTGGGCGTATGACCGAGCGAGTCACGATGCCTAAGTCAGCTTCGCTCGTAAGGTATTCCTGGCTGAATGACGCTTTTAGGCAACGTTCAGCCGAAAACGGAAAACCTGATTGAAACTGGCACCTTGATTGAAATTGGAATGTGAAGATGAACTCAGATGCAACGAACGAACTGTCAAGCGTTGAGCGTACCGAACAACTCACGTGGGAACTGTTAGACGGACAACTGTCTGAGTCTGCATTAAGTGACCTCGAGGGTCTCATGCGAAATGATCCGGAGTGCCTACGATGTTACATCTCCTGCGTCCAGCTTGAACAAGATCTGAAGCAGCTCTTCCATGGTGAAGATGCGAAAGGCCAGTCCAAGTCGAACATGCGTCTACCTGGGTTTCCTCCGATTAATTTGGCGAGTGACGGCAACTCGGCTATAACGAACTAGACAAGCAAGTCTCCTTAGCACTCGCCAGTCTCTATTAGTTTGTCACAACCAGAACTCATGCGGTCCGATCATGAACGCCACCGTCCTGTAACGGCGGGGATGTTAACGCGACGGCGTTTTCTAGGCGGGGCTGTTGCAGGGGCCGGTTTGTTCGGGTGGACAACCTGCATCGAACCGCATTGGTTGCAGATCCGACAAGCTTCGCTACCAATCGTTGGCCTGCCGCCGAATCTTCATGGCAAAACGATGGTGCAGGTTTCTGACTTTCACATCGGGGCAACGTCCGAAGAACACCTGTTGGCAACGATTGATTCAATCAACCAGTTGAAACCTGACTTGTTGGTCATGACGGGCGACTTCATCGACCATAGCTTTCAGGGTGCGACTTCAACGATCCAGCGCATCTTTGCCAATCTGAATCCCGCCAGCATCACAACGCTGGGTTGCTTGGGTAATCATGACTACGGTTCCAGGTGGTCTGATACAGTCATAGCAGATCAAGTCACCGGAGCTTTATCGGAACTTGGGATTCAAGTTTTGCGTGATGAGCATGTTAATGTTGATGGGCTGGACGTCTTTGGCTTAGACGATTTTTGGTCTCCGCGATATCAGTTTCGCCGAGTGCTGCGGGAAGCGTCGGCATCACGTGGCAGTCTTTGTTTGTGTCACAACCCGGACGTTTGCGATCAAACCATCTGGGGTGATTTCCAAGGCGTGATCTTGTCGGGTCACACGCATGGCGGGCAATGCAAGCCACCGTTTTTGCCACCGCCTCGGTTGCCGGTTCGCAATCGAAATTACGTCAGCGGTTTCTATGACCTGGATCGTAAACGAACGCTCTACATCAACCGCGGGATCGGGTACGGGTTGAAGGTGCGTTTCAATTCGCGGCCGGAGATTACTTGCTTTGAACTCCAGCGAAGTTCGGACGAATCAAGCGTGTAGCTTCAGCCGGATTGGTGATCGTTAATAACGAGGCACTTCCGAATCGATCTGCAGGCTCCAGTCATCGATTCCGCCGGTCATGTTTTGCACGCGGGTGAATCCTTGTTGACGTAGAAACTGTGTCACGCTGAGGCTGCGACCGCCGTGGTGGCAATGGACCACGACGTGAGAATCTTTGAGCGGTTGAAGTTCGCCGATCCGATCTTTCAATTCGCTCATCGGCAGCAATTGGCTGCCGTCGATCGACGCAAAATCGTTCTCTTGTTGCTCGCGAACATCAAGCAAGACAAACACTTTGTCATCGTTGCCCTTTGCCTCATCGAGCAATTTCTTGACGTCTTTGACATTGATCTCGATCGGGACTTCGTCAATTTGTTCAGACATTCGTTTGGTTTCGCTTAGCGAGTGTTGTGGTTGGTTTTAAAGTCGACAATTGGAGATGGACGTTTCCATGATCGCCGACGCGCCGAGCGATTCGAGTTTTTCCATCGCGTCGATCACTTCTTTGCGGCGGACCATCACACGGATGCTGCACCAGTCTTTGTTTTCAAGCGAGTTAACGGTCGGCGAATTGAATCCGGGAGTGATCGCTTCGGCTTGCGATAACTTTGATCGGGGAATGTTGTATTCCAAAAGCGAGTAGTCACGGGCGATGACGACACCTTCGAGCCGGCGGACGACGCGGTCCGCGGTGTCTTTATCGCGGCAACTGCTGCCTTGGATCAGGACGGTTTCGTAGGATCCGATTTCTTCCAGGATTTTTAAACGGTTTGCCGCCAGCGTGCTGCCGGTTTCTACCAGGTCAACGATCGCATCGGCGACACCGAGGCCGATCATCACTTCGACGCTGCCAGCAAGTGCGACCAGATGCGCCTTAGCATTGTGCTTGACCAGGTAATCGGCAGTCACGGTGGGGAAGCTGGTCGCGATACGTTTTTTGTCTAAGTCGGCTGCGGTTTTCAGTGACGTGTCGTCGGGGACGCAGATCGCTAACCGGCAACGGCCGACGCCTAATTGCATTCGAGTTGAGACGGCGGAATTTTCGCTACCGAGGCCTGCTTCGTCGACCAGGTCGCTGCCGGTGACGCCCATGTCGATCGCGCCTTCGGCACAAAGCGTGGGGATGTCATCGGTGCGAAGAAAGATAATGTCGATCGGCAGCCCGTTGACCCGCGCAAAGAGCCCGCGATTTTGACGCCGATATTTCAGTCCAGCTTGGCTGAGCAGATCGCCTGCGATTTCGCTGAGCCGCCCTTTGCTGGGGACGCCGATGCGAAGATTGTTTTGTGAGTCCAACGGTAAACTTTAGATTGAAGACTTGAGGTCGAAAGGGTTTGGAGATCGGAGGGATGAGTCGCTGAACCCGCTAAAACGTAGCTGATCCCGCCAGGGTTCAGTCGGGTTGGACTGAACCCTGGCGGGATCAGCTACGGGACATTTTCATTATTTTTTCGGTTTGCTTTTTCGGTCAACCCCGAAGTTCCTTCGCGTCGCGCCAGTTCAGCGGCGACTTCGGTTAGGTCGACGCCTCGCCAAGCCAGCATCACCATTGTGTGATAGATCAAGTCGCCTGCTTCGTAAATGAAGTGTTCACGTCCTTGGTCACCAGATTCGTCGGCAGCTTCGATCAGCTCTTCGGCTTCCTCGCGGATTTTGCCGCCGATTTTTGCGGAGCCGCCGGCCATCAATTTGGTCGTGTAGGAGCCTTCGGGCATCTGCTGGGCACGATCACGCAGCGTCTGCATCAAGCGACTGAGTGCTTCGAGCGAGTCGCTTGATTCAAGATCAGAGGATTCGGGATTTGGGACGGTCATGACAAAATTTGTGCGAACGGATGGTTTGCCTGGCGGGTCCGTGATGTTAAACCGGAGGGATCGAATTGCCAACGCTGTAGCAAATCGGTCACTGGCCTGGTTCGCTTCCCCACCGTATTTCCCCCACCGTATTTCTGCTGCTGAGTTTTTGCTCATGATCACGATCGTCGACTATCAAATGGGCAACTTGCGGAGCGTACAAAAGGCGTTCGAGAAAGTGGGCGTGGAGGCCCGGATCAGCAGCGAGCCGGGTGAAATCGCGGCCGCCGAAAAGTTGGTTTTGCCGGGCGTGGGAGCCTTTGGCGATGCCATGGCAGAAATCCGCCGGCGAGATCTGGCTGGTCCGATTGTTGACTTCATTGGA
The DNA here is from genome assembly GCF_001642955.1 of Rubripirellula obstinata. Lineage (GTDB taxonomy): Bacteria > Planctomycetota > Planctomycetia > Pirellulales > Pirellulaceae > Rubripirellula > Rubripirellula obstinata. The sequence goes on from NZ_LWSK01000018.1 coordinate 3,959, forward strand.
TCGGGAAAGCCGTTTTTTGGGATCTGCCTGGGGCTTCAACTGCTCTTTGAACGGGGCTTTGAGCACGGGGAATACGAAGGGCTCGGAATCATCAAGGGCGATGTGGTCCGATTTGATCCGGCGAAGATGGGAGACCTAAAGGTTCCCCACATGGGCTGGAACACGATTGTCAAAAAAGGTTCTTCGCCGCTGTTGGCTGACATTCCCGATCAGACGCACTTTTACTTTGTCCATTCTTACTACGTTCAGCCCGCGGATGCTTCGGTGGTGGCGCTGCAGTGTGACTATGGTCACCCGTTTTGTGCGGCGATTGAAAAAGGCAATGTCTTCGCGACTCAGTTCCACCCTGAAAAGAGCCAGGCAGATGGGTTGAAGTTATTGTCCGCATTCGCCAGCCTTTCCAGCGAACCGGTCAACCAATAAGCCAGAAAGCGATTCCAAAAATGCCTGAGCCTGCCTCGAAAGACTTAGCCGAAACGGTACACCGACTGGTATCACCCTGCGGACGAATGGCAATTGAATACCGTTGGTCGAAGGATCGGTTTGTGCATCGCGTTCTGGTTGGCGATCAAGTCTGCTTGTCCAGCGTTGACGGCGACGGAATGCAGGACTGGCCTGCCTCACCACCGATTCAGCAGATTTCGCTGGAGCCGATCGAGGACGTTCTGATGATCCTGGGTGTCGGCGGCGCAGGAAGAGGTCACTGGAGCATCAGCGTCGGCTGGCAGACTGATGGCGATGGAAATGTGGATAGAGAAAGCGGTGAATTCCGTTTCGACATCGCATGTCGGGTCAAGGAAACGCCTGAATTTTTAGGCAGCACCTATGCGATCCATCCAAAGGCGGACGGCGTCGTGGAGGTCACTGCGGTGCTGGGAACCGAGGAGCAAAAAGACTCGCAAATCTCGATAGCGGCGGCGGATGACAACGCAAGCGAAACTCATCGCTGGGTTTATTCACTTAGGAACCGTCCCTAGACAACTTCCCGGTTTCCCAACCCGAACGCGCAGGCGAGGGATGAGGGATATTGTTTGGCGTGGAAATCCCTCGCTTACGCGTTCGGGTTGGGATTTGCTGGAATCCAATTTCGTGAAGTTGTTTCAGGGCAATTCCGTCGGAATAACGGGCGAGTTCTGCTCAGAAATCGGACTCAGTTTCATCACCCCACCCATTGGAATGTGAATTTCTGGCGTCAATGCCGGTGTTTTCCGCATAGATTCCCGCGTTTTCGGCCTTCACCGAATCTTCATCAAAGTATCGCCAAGGCGAGCCTCGTCATCGGGGAATGGGGATGTTAGCTTGCGGCTCCAGAAGGGGCGATGCCGGAAGGTGTCACTTCGCCCCAAGTTCCCTTTCTACCTCTCTTCGCAAGACTTTGGACCAGAAACGATGCCGAGATCGACTCGATTTTCGCTGAACCTACTTCTTAGCTTTTCAGCCACATTGTTCTTCGCAGGCTGCGAGCCGGCTGCTCCTACTGTTGCCGACAACTCGGTATCAACAAGCGATACGGCTGGCTCGGGCAAGAAAATGCCAGTTGCGGCAGAAGCTACCAGTACTGAAACTCCCGTTTCGACAACGGCCAACACAGAACTGCAAGGCCGAGTCGAAATCGATGGCAGCAGCACCGTGTTCCCGATCAGCGAAGCGACCGCGAGCGAGTTCTACAAGAAGTTCCCCAACGTGACCGTCAATGTCGGCGTGTCGGGAACCGGCGGCGGATTCAAACGATTCACGAAGGGCGAAACGGATGTCTCCGATGCATCGCGTCCGATCAAGGGCGAAGAGTTCGATGCGGCGAATGAAAGCGGCGTCTCGTTCGTCGAACTGCCAGTGGCTTATGACGGACTAACGATCGTTGTTCACAAAGATAACGACTGGGTCGATCATTTGACCGTTGACGAAATTAAGACGATTTTCAACGCCGACACGGCTGCCAAGTCTTGGTCCGAAGTTCGCGACGGCTGGCCCAACAAACCCATTCAAATCTTCGCACCGGGTACCGACTCGGGAACGTTCGATTACTTCATGGAAGTGGTCGCTGGAAAAAAAGGCTCGCTGCGAGCCGACATGAGCACCAGTGAAGATGACAACGTTCTGGTCACTGGCGTATCAGGATCACCTTCGGCGATTGGCTTTTTCGGAGTCGCCTATTACGAAGAGAACAAAGACAAGTTGAAGGCGGTTCCCGTCATCAATCCTGAAACCGGTGACGCAGTGTCGCCAGAGAGCTCAACGATCGAAAGCGGTGAATACGCTCCGTTTAGCCGTCCATTGTTTATCTACATCAACGCCAAGTCGTTGTCGCGTCCCGAGGTAAAACGCTTCGCCACGTTCTACATTCAAAATGCACCCAAGATGGCGGAAAAGACAGGCTACGTTGCTCTGCCCGCGGACATTTACAAAATGGGTTTGAAGAACGTTCGCAGTCGCAAAACCGGGACGCACTATGTCAACGCGGACGGCGAAAAACGTGAAGGCCCTGTAACAGAAGTTTTCCAAGCCACCAACTTGAATACCGGTAAATGAACACCGGCTGAGTAAACGCCGGCTGAGTAAACACTGTTAAATGAATACCCCCGAATCTACCGCTGACCTCAACGATCGAGTTCGCTCGATCCTTGCAGCCGATCGACGCTCGTTAAGAGGTGTGCGAATTCGGGAGATTGGTGTTTATGCGGTGTTGGTTCTCTGCGGAGTGTTCTCGCTGTTGATCACGATTGCGATCGTCGGCGTGTTGTTGACCGAGACGCTGAATTTCTTTCGCAGCGACGAAGTCACCTTGTCCAACTTTCTCGGCTCAGGCCAATGGACGCCGCTGCTAGGCAGCACAAAGAGCTTTGGGATCTGGGCGTTGATCAGCGGAACGATGCTGGTCACTGTCATCGCAATGGCGATCGCGTTGCCGCTTGGTTTGATCACCGCAGTGTATTTGAGCGAGTATGCCCCGCGAAAAGTTCGTGCTGTTTTGAAACCTGTGTTGGAAGTTTTGGCGGGCGTGCCAACGGTGGTCTATGGTTTCTTTGCACTGGTGACCATCACGCCGTTCCTGCAATGGTTGCATGGCGGGTTCAATGTGTTCAATGCAACCAGCGGCGGAATCGCCGTCGGGATTCTTTGCTTGCCGACGGTTTGTTCGCTGGCCGAAGATGCGCTGCAAGCCGTTCCCAGTTCGCTACGCGATGGTGCCTACGGATTGGGTGGAACGCGGTTCGACGCGACGGTGAAAGTGATCTTGCCAGCGGCACTTAGCGGCATCATCAGTGCGTTCTTGTTGGCGATCGCTCGAGCGATTGGCGAAACGATGATCGTCGCGATTGCTTGTGGTTCGCGTCCGCAAGTGACCGGTGATCCTCGTGATGAAATTCAAACGATGACGGGTTTCATGGTTCAGATGGCGGGCGGCGACGTTTCCAACTTTGGAATCGAATACTATTCAATGTACGCAGTCGCTTTCACGCTGTTCATGATCACTCTTTCCCTAACGATGATCGGCAATGTGGTCCGTCGTCGCTACCGCGAGGCGTACGAGTGATGCCAGAATCATCGTCCCAATCAAATTCCGATCAGCGATCCACACCGGAACTGCGTGGTCGCGCCGGTCGCATGTTGACCGAAAAGTGGTTCAGCTATCTTTGTGTTGCAACAGCGACATCATCGGTAGCCGTGTTGTGTTGGCTGCTGTACTCGATTCTTTCTCACGGTCTTCCCGCATTGTCGTGGACACTGTTATCAAACCCGCCTGAACCCGACCCCGAACAGGCCGGTGTTCGTCCTGCGTTCTTTGGAACCGTTTGGGTCTGTGCGATGTGTGGGTTGATGACGCTGCCAATCGGAATCGCGACCGCGATCTTGTTGGAAGAGTTTCCGCCGAAGAGCAAGCTGGGCGGATGGGTCTATGGCTTGATTCAATTGAACATCAGTAACTTAGCTGGCGTTCCAAGCGTCGTTTACGGGATCCTTGGATTGACCGCATTTGTTTCGATGTTTGGTTTGTTTGAACGTGATCAGGATTCTCAATCTAGCGGCTTTGAATTGGGCGTAACCTACTACAACCAATTCTTCAGCGAGGGCGATCGGGCGATTCTGATTCCGGTCGAAAACGTTGATGACAAGTTGTCGGTCGTCTCCGAAGGGATGGAAGCTTACACCTTTGCACGTGACGCCGACGGCGCAACGATCGTTGACTATTCCAAGCTTGTGCCGACTGAAATCAACGTCATCACTTACGATGATCCCTACCCGGAAGATCCCGCCGTTTTAGAAAACACGTTGTTTGCCGACGCCGAAGCGGGACGAGTGAGCCAGAAATCTTGGTACTACTTTCAGGTGCCGTTTGGTCGTGGCGTGTTGGCTGGTGCGATGACTTTGATGCTGGTCATCTTGCCAGTGATCATCATCTCGTCGCAGGAAGCGTTGCGTGCCGTTCCAAGTTCGCTGCGAGCCGGTGCGTTGGGGTTGGGGGCAACTCCCTGGCAGGTCGTCCGCACCGTCACATTGCCCGCCGCGATCCCAGGAATCATGACGGGGGCGATCTTGGCGATGAGTCGCGCGATTGGCGAAACCGCACCGATTTTGATCATTGCCGGGATCGTTTACATCCGCAACGCTCCGCAGCATTTGATGGACGATTTCACCGTCATGCCGCTGCAGATTTATAACTGGACCAGCCGCCCGCAGGAGGCGTTTCATGACATCGCGGCAGGCGGAATCATCATTTTGCTGGCGATTTTGCTCTCGTTCAACGCCATCGCCGTCCTCATCCGGCAAAAGATGCAGAAACCCCTCAGTTAGTGATTCTTCCCAAATGCCCGAATCAGCGATTCCCCAACTCCTGCTGTGTTAAACTTTCACTTAGGAACGTGCGACTTTTTATAGTCGCCTTTCGCTCCGCGAAAGCAGCGAATTCGCTACTTTCGCGGAGCGAAAGGCGACACTAATTTCCCGCTCGTTCCTTAGGGAAGTCAGCCCAACGCTTTCATGGTTCCGCGAATCAACTCAATGAATACTGTTACCAAAGCAAACACTGTTACTAGTAAAAATACTGTGACCACCGAAAAAGAAGCCTTTGCCGGTTCGCCGACGATCCAGACAGCGACACCGACCGAGATTTCGCAGGAGCAATTTGCTCTTGAAATCTTGAACCTTGATTCATGGTACGGTGACTTCCAAGCGTTGCACGGAGTCACGATCAAGATTCCACGCAATCAAGTCACTGCGTTCATTGGCCCAAGCGGCTGCGGCAAAAGCACCTTGTTGCGTTGGTGCAATCGCATGAACGATACGATTGCGATCGCAAGAGCCTCCGGAACGCTTCGCATGGGCGACACCGATCTGTTGTCAAAATCAATCGACGTGGTTGACCTTCGCAGACGTGTTGGAATTGTCTTTCAAAAAGCAAACCCTTTTCCAAAATCAATCTTCGACAACGTTGCCTTCGGCCCGCGGTTGCACATGAAAGCCAATCGCAGCGAACTTGCCGACTTGGTCGAATGGTCGCTTCGCAAAGCTGCACTTTGGGACGAAGTCAAAGACCGATTGAACAAACCCGCGTTGGGGCTTTCCGGTGGACAACAACAAAGGCTTTGTATCGCACGCGCGATCGCAGTCGGTCCAGAAGTCTTGCTGATGGATGAACCTTGCAGCGCCTTGGATCCAGCATCGACGTTGGCAATCGAAGATCTGATGGACGAACTTCGGACGCAGTACACGATCGTGATCGTGACGCACAACATGCAGCAAGCGTCCAGGTGCAGCGACAAGACCGCGTTCTTCTTTGAGGGCAAAGTTGTCGAGTATGGGCCAACCGACCGTATCTTCACGAATCCAGAGAATAAGCAAACCGAAGACTACGTTAGCGGGCGGTTCGGTTGATCTTATGTCGAAGCATTTAGAACTTGGGCTAGATGCCCTTCGAAGCGAACTGATAGGCCAATTCGGCGTTGTTGAGCAAATGATTCAGTTGTCGGTCAGGTCGCTGGTCAATCGAGAACCAGAGTTGGCTGATCGCGTCATCAAGACCGACGCACAGGTCAATGAAACCGATTTAAAGATCGAAGAAGAGTGCTTGAAACTGATGGCGCTGCATCAACCTGTTGCCACCGACCTGCGTTGGTTGATCTCGGTGGTGAAGGTGAATGCCGATTTGGAACGCATGGCTGACCTGGCATGCAACATTGCCGAACGAAGTAAGTCGCTAGACTTCTTTCCGCTGTTTCCCATTCCGGACGAATTGCAGGAAATGGTCTCCACTGCTACCAAGATGGTCAAAATGGCTTTGGATGCCTTCGTTGAACGCGACGCAGAAAAAGCGAAATCAGCAATCGCAGAAGACGAGATGGTCGATCGATTGAATCGAATTGTCATCGATCAATTGCACGAAACAATGAAAGACAATCCCGAGTTTATCGAACCCGGTGTCCATTGCTTCAGCGCGTCACGGCACCTAGAACGCATCGCCGACTTGGCCGAAAACGTTTCCGAAGATGTCATCTACTTGGTGGAAGGCGAGATCGTTCGCCACCAACACGACATCTATATTTACGCGCCGAAGACTCAATAAAAAGGGTTTCGACACTTCCCGGCAAACGCCACCTTGTAGGCCGTGTGGAGCTCTGCGACACACGGCGAGTGCATCTGATTGTTAGCAGCCCACGCCGTTGGGCTCCAGCAAACTCCGCCAGGCCTCCGGTTTTCTGCTACGGTCGTCACCGCTCACACAATTTCATTTTCAACTTCGCCGATCGCCTGCATGATCCAATCGTCCCACTGAGACGATTCTATTTTCTGCGCCAGCACTTCGCGAAGTCCGCCGCGCACGAACACACGCACGCGTTTGACGTGGTTATCGAATTGCTGGTGGGCCAGCGCCGATGCGACCGGCGATACTTCGCCCAGCGTTCGGACGCTGCCGTCGCGTCCGATCACGTCAACGTTGATATCGACTTCTAGCTTGACCGGTGGTGCATCGATCAGGATGTCGGCGGCTTGTACTTCAATTCCTGTTTCGCAACTGACCAAGTCGGCTAGTTTTTCGGATGCCGCCACCAACCACCAATACGGTCGCCGAGCCAGTGCGTCATGAATTCGTGAACCTGATTGCAGCACTGAATACTCGGCGACTCGTTTGAACAACTCTCGCCGTGGACCAAACAAACCTTCCACCATGGTTTCATATTCCGTGCCCTTTGCACCGCGACGAAGCATCGCAATCCAGTCGCGATCATCCATCTTCAAAGTTGATGGCAGATCAATTTCTTTCTGCAAGTGGTAGACGCTTCGTTGCAGCATCGCGGTTGCCGAACGCACGCTGGGGTGCCAATAAACTTCGCTGAACATCACGTAGCGTGCAAAGACCATCATCTCGGCCGCCGTTCGGCCTTTTTCAGTGATCGCAAGCTTGCCCGTTTCGGGATGCCGACACATCGAATTGATCAATCGCCCGGCGTCAAAATTCTGGCCGTAGGGAACACCCGCGTGCAGTGAATCACGTTGTAAGTAGTCCAGTTTGTCGACATCAATCGGGCTGCTTAAACAACTGGCAAAAAATTGAATTCCCGCTGAATGTGATTGCTTGGGATCAAAGTCCAGTAGTGCCACCACATCCGCGGCGGTGCAGGACCAGTCCGACTGGATCAACTGTTTCAGTTCGCTGGTTTCGATGAACTCGGCCAGGCGTGTTTCGTGCTCACCTAAACCCGACAACCGCATGTCTTCGATCGGGTGGCAAAATGGCCAGTGACCCACATCATGCAGCATCGTCGCAAGCAAAAACGCTTCCGCTTCACTCGACGTGAAAAACGAATCGTCTGGATCGGTGCTGCTGAATCGCGCCAGCAGTTTCAACGCATTGTGATAAACACCCAGAGTGTGTTCCAGGCGACTGTGCGTCGCGCCGGGATAAACGAGCGAGACCATTCCAAGCTGGCTGATCGAAGCGAGGCGTCGCAGCGGAGACGAATCCAGGATCCTGCGCACCCGATCCGACATTGGCACATCTTGCGAAGGCGGAATGCGGATGATGGAACTGGATCGATGCAGTGCGGTGACTTCCGACAGAATTTCCTTTTTCGACATCACGGTGCCGCCGTTGCAAGCGTCACACCGCTGATCACCGCCAACAGGATCGTTGCTATGAAGTACAAACCCGCGTGCGCCAGACCGCTGGGGAATTCCAATTCAAAGGTCGCGACTGAAACAAACGCCCCCATCACCAACATCACCGAAATGATAATTCCAAAATACAGAAACGACATTTCTGACGGTGATTCGAGATCAAACAGATAAGACGGGATGAACGCGTACAGCAACCAAAGCGCCGCAAATAAGACTCCACAGATCAACACTCGGTTGCGAAGTTCGCTGCCCACGTACGGAGCCAATTCGGAATCCTGAACAAACTTGTAACCCGCCCAGACCAGCGGCGGAGCGATCGCAACAGCCATCGCCGCCAAGACAGACCAGTGCGGGACACCGCCGCTGATTCGCAGCCCAACTGCCACGGCGACCACGGCGACGATGGCACCGATTGTGATGAACAACCCCTTGCGGGTGACATCGGTTTCCTGTCGCTTGATTGGCTTGAGGACACTTTTGCCGGTGCGGTCCTTGGGGGCTCCGTCATCGGGAGCGTGAATCTTGACCTCTTCGCCCTTTTCAGGAACCTTGATCTGGTTCTTGCAGCTCGGGCAGGGTCCAGTTTTGCCGGCGAACTTGTCGCTGACCTGGAATCGCTTCAAACACTTTGGGCAGGTAACTTGAATCGGCATCAGTAGTCAGCAATAGAATCAGTGGAAGAAGAAATGAATGTTCGAATTTTAGAACGGAAACGCATCAAGTGAACTCCAATACTTTTAGCAGACCGACCGCTCATGTCGTGTTGTACCAGCCCGAGATTCCTCAAAACACCGGGAACATTGGTCGAACTTGCGTCGCGGTAGGTGCGAAATTGTGGATTGTACGTCCAGCCGGCTTCCAGATTGATGACGGACGTGTGAAGCGGGCCGGACTGGACTACTGGCAACACCTGGAACTTGGCGACGCCGCCAACTGGGATGACCTGGTCACGCAATTGGCTCCACGGCGGTTCTTCTTTCTGTCGCGGTTCGCCAAGCGGACGCTATGGGATGTTCAATTGGCCGAAGACGACGTATTCGTCTTTGGCCGCGAAACCGCCGGCCTGCCCGAATCAATCCTGGACCCCGACGATCCCCGATCGATCCGCTTGCCGACCAGCGACAAGGTCCGCAGCCTGAATCTGGCGACCACCGCTGGCATCGTGTTGTACGAACATCAGCGACAGTTGAGTTTGGCTTCTGGATCGGCTGCCAAAGCGATCGATCAGGGTTAGACTGTCCTGCATGAATGTTCCAAGCAATAGCGGCCGCTCCGCCGCTGATCCCATCGCCAAACCCAGTCGTCGGCCGCCGCAGATCAGCCTGGGCTTTATGCTGCTCTCAACCGTCGTGCTGGCAGTGATGTCAGCGGGCATTTTTTACGCGTCGCGAGTCGGCGCGGTACAGGATGAACTGAGCGTGCTATCGGGCGGTTCCGTCGAATCAGGTGGCGTGGACGCGAGTCGGTTTTCGCACATCGTGTTCATCATGTTTACCTTTACGTCGCCCTTGATTTTGGCGGCAATCTTGTCCACCGTAGTTGGTGTGATGAAGTGGCTTGATCGGTCGGGACGATGAGTGATTCGGATTCGCAACGCGATCACGCCAGCATTTTTAGCGTCGCTGAGATTGAATCCGCCGTCGGAGCCATCGAAATCCCAGGCGGTGCGGCTGCGATGCGCGAAGCAATGTCGCGTCGTCATTTCAATGCGTTAAGGATGCATCGAAGTGCGGCGGATTTGGATTTTGAAACCAAGCCAGTGGATTGGTATTCACTTGGATGCAAAGCCACGGCTACCGATGTTCGCCCTTCACGAACGCTCGCCTACGCAGGCGGTGATTTCTACCTGCAAGATTCTGGTTCATTGCTGGCGTTGGCGGCAGCGGGCTGCGATACCGATGAGTTGGCGGGCCAGCGAGTATGTGATTTGTGCGCGGCACCCGGCGGGAAAGCGTCCGCGTTGTTGGAAGCGATTGGCGATGATGGATTTCTGCTCGCCAATGAACCGATCCGTTCGCGGATCGCGCCGCTGAAATACAACTTGGCAAGAACCGGTTCAGACCGTTACGCCATCAGTTCGCTGGATCCCGATCGATTGGCTGACAAAGTCGGCAGCGAGTTTGATCTGGTATTGGTCGACGCGCCGTGCAGCGGTCAAGCACTGGTGTCGCGAGGAAAACAGAACCCGGCCGCGATGACCGACAAGCAAGTTCAACATAGCGCGTCGCGACAGAATCGGATCCTAGACGCCGCCGTGCGTTTGCTGAAACCTGGCGGTCGATTGGTCTACAGCACTTGCACTTTCGCGGTTGATGAAAACGAAGCTCAAATGCAACGATTGGTCGATGCCGACTGGGGCACACCCGCCAGCGTCACAAACTTATCAGACTATCAATCCGCGTCTGGTTGCTATCGCCTTTGGCCGCACCTTCACGATTGCGCCGGCGCGTTCGCGGCATCAATGCAACTAGCCGATTCATTTCCCACTCGAACAGCAAAATTGTCTCGCAAGAAAAGCAGGAACGAAACAAGGGTCAGTGAAAAACAGTTGCCCAAAGACTGGAAGCAATGGTACCGTGAAAGTGCATCGAAACCGTTGAACTATCACATCGATGGATCGGTGCTGTTTGGCTTCGCGGCCGACGCACCGGCCTGGGTTGAATCGGTTGCCGTCGCTGGCCCCGAGTTAGCCTATCGAACCGGCCAAACCTGGAAACCATCGCACGAAGCCGCGATGCGAAAAGGAAACGCAGCGATGGCCCTGCAGACGCATGAAGTCGACGAGGCATCCGCCAGAAACTTCATGGCAGGTTCCACCATTTCGTGCCCCGATCGCGGCTGGCGTATAGCGCAGCACCAGGACCGCCCGTTGGGCTGGATCAAATCCGATGGCCGAGTCGGCAAAAACCACCTGCCAGGATCAGCAAGATGGTGAACGCGTTACCCGCGATAAAGCCTGATGACTTTCTTGACAAAAGGTGCCACCCACCATCTGTTGATCCGTGGATCAGCTGTCGTCACTGGATGGGCCAACTACTATCGGATCGCGCACGGCTTTAAACGTGCCGCCAATGCGTTGGACTTCCATGCTTACTGGATCGGCGTCAAAGCGTTGTGTCGTCGATACGATGTGTCGACCGCTCAGTGCATTCGAAAGCACGGACAAGGCGACAATCTCAACGTTGGCGGAAGCTACACGTTGAAACGTGCTTAAGACATCGAGATGTCTTGGAAACAGGAATCGCCGAAGCCCTACAACCCTGGAACGGGCTGCTACCTGGATGACGTCGACTGGGAAGCCGAAATTTGCCATTACGAAAATCGGCAACGTCCCGGTCGCATGGACTTCAAGGCGGGGGTGCTCTTTCGCGACGGCCATCGCTGTCGTCAGTGCGGAAGTCGTGTCACGATTGAAACCTCGGAAACGGACCACATCAACCCCGTCAACTGTTTCGCCAATTTCGCTCAAGCCAATCACTTGTTCAACTTGCAGACCTTGTGTCTGCGATGCCACAAGCAGAAGCATGGTGCGAAGTCATCAAGACATTCTGGAAAGCCGGATGCAAGGAAATCTTGCACGTCTGGTTTGGGGTTGGGGCCCGGGTGAGACTCCCGGGCCTACACCACCGTTCTTGGGCAGTGAGGCAGGCGGCGAAGTAGCGGCGCGACTGTACACGCTAACGACAAGCGATCATCGCCACCACTTGAACTTGTGGGCCTACGTTGACGACGTGCTGCGTCGGCTTGCCGATGGCGATGCAGATCTGAACGCCTTGGTTCCGGACGCCTGGGCAAAGCAGCACCTGGACAAGGTCCGCACCTACCGCGAGGCAGAATCCCTCGCCCGCGCAGCCAAAACCAAAGCCCACCGCGCCCTCCGCCGAAAACTAGCCGGCAAATAGTCCTGCCGAACGCTTACGGAAGTTGGGATTGGTTTCGATTCCGCGTCAGAATCGGTCAGCCCTATGAACGATCACATGCGTCGTCTGGCTGAATTGTCGAGTCCGGTCGACAGGTTTTAGTTGACGCAGTAAGTCCCTTCGCGAACACCGCCTGTTCGTCATTCTTTTAAGCGAAAACAGCCTCTACTGTACGGTCATTGAAACCATCCCATTGAGGTTCTATTAGTCAATGGAATGCATCGCCAGATTGATGGCCAAGGAACGTTTCTAGCTGTGCAATCGCACGTTCATAGGCCCCTTCGCCATAGTGTCGGTTTTCTGATGCAAACTGGTTAGCGTTTGCCCTATATTTTTCATCCGAGCAGATACGCGAGACGGCTGCATAATAGTTGCCGGGGGTATTCGGGCGAATTGAGAGACCACAACCATAGCGATGCACCGCCGCGGATGTAATTCGGTGCTCAAGAAAAAGTGGAGCTGAAAGTATGGGAATACCAGCAGTCAGCAACCGACAAACCGTTCCATGATTGCCGTTACAGATAGCAAACCGACATTCCTTCGTAAGCGTTGAAATGTCAACCATGCCATCTTGCAACTGGATTGGATGTGTCGTTTGGATGGACGGTTCGAGATTGGCGTCACCGTCGATGACTAACGCCGTAGCTACGTTGCAACTGGTCAATTCAGTTAGCAATGACTTCAGGCCAGCAAACGGCTTCAGGTAAGCGAATGCTTTGATCTCGGCGGTACCTGACCATACTGCGTCGCGACCACCACAACGGTCCCAAAAACCAAGGTACGTCGCGTCGTTCTCACGTTGGTTTTGGTAGGGGTCCAACGCAGGGATCGTAATTAGAACGGTCCGTTCAACAGGCAGTAAAAGGTCTCGCCACGAAGGCTGCCTCTTCAAGCCGACTTTGCACAGTGCTTTGCCGATAGCAGAAATGATGCAACGAGAAGCTTTCTCAATGTCATCCAAGGCCTCTTTGTCGAGTTGCTCTTCTAAAAACAGATCAAACAATGCTGGCGAATCACCACTCGGTGGGCAAAGATATCCGTTGCCGATGCGTACGCTTGGTACACCGAGGGATTTTGCAACTGCAAGACTCATTAGCCCAAAATCTGCGATCAATAAATCTGGCTCAACCAAGCGAAAGATGTCACGCCACGATCGTATGCTATCAGCTGACTGATCTTCGTTATGGAAGACGAGATTCCAAGCCAGTTGTGCGAGCGTCACAGGGTTGGGGATGCTTCGATGCCCTGCAGGCATCTGGATCGGCGCTGGTAGACAACGGACTGTATGGGGTGGAAATAACGCCGAAGTACCATTGAGATCTCGCGTAACCAAGGTAACTTCATGGCCAGAATTGACCAAGTGCTCAGCGATCGGGGCAAACAATCTCAAGTGACCTGTGCCAGCGCCCCACTCCCAGGAATATAGAATTCGTGCCACGGGTTGTTCCAGATAATGCCGATGCGATTTCAAGCATTCGGAAATGCTATGTTGATGTTAGTCTAGAAATGAAAGTAGCCGAGCAACGACCTTCGGCTAATTTCAATATAGGCTGCCCGCCCCCTGTCTTCTCTCAATCTGAGCTAATCAAAATATGCTAGATGCAATTTCGCCGATAGCGGTACTTGGACCGTACCGTGGCGGTACATCTTTAGTGACTGGAATTTTAAAAGAACTTGGATGCTTTACGGGTAATGCATTCTTCGACGCTCAATCGGGTTATTGTACATACGAAGATGAATGGCTGCGATGTTGCTGCTTGCAGTGTTTCGACGAAAACACGAAGCGATATCGGGGGACGTTCGAGCAACGCGTCGCTAACTTGAGGTGTTGGGCCGAGTTTGCGCGTAGCGAAACAGCTGCGAATTCATTTTCGACGTACGTGGGTAAGCATCCGACGATGTGCATGCTAATAAATGAACTTGAGATTGCCTGGCAATTTGATGGTGAACCACCACCGTTGTTTGTCAGCGTTGAACGTCCCGTAGAGGACACCATACGGTCATGGGATAAGGCGAAAACACCAACGGGTCATCCTTGGTGGCCGCGTCCCGACCGGGAGGCATTCGTGAATTCGTTGATCATTCATCGCGATAATTCTTTGGCCAAGTGCAACGCGGTCAATATTGATTTCCAGCGTCTTCGATCCGATTCAGAGTCGGAAATCTTGAAACTAGCAAAGGCTTGCGGCCTGCCACAAACTCTTCTTCCAGAAGCATCTCGCTTAATAAAGTAGTCGTCAAACTAAAGTTAGCGTCGGGAAACAGCTGGCAGAGTCTTTCATCGATAGCCGAAAATCTGATAATCGCGTTGATAGAGATGCCTGACCCGACTAGCGTGTCGCTCCCTTAACGCTTCAACATTGTCGTTGGCACGGATGCGAGACCGGTTAAGGTGGGGGATGTTGTGTGATGGCAGTTTCAAGGCATCGCAGACAAACCCGAAATCTTGCGTGAAGCTTTCCATCCGACCTAGGAAGTCAATTTGGGACAAATCGATGAGTCGGCTTTGAAGGCAAAGATGATGATCACACTTCCGCAAATCTAACTTTTCAACCCACGACAAAAAAGCTCCAAGGTCCAGCATTTCTCGGTGTACTGCTGGTTCGAATCGAAAGTAGTTTCGATCTTGAACTTTATCTCTCCAGCACGAAAGAAATCGATCCCAAGGATCACGAACAAAGCCAAATTTGAAATAGCTTTGGGTCAAATTAACTGGGTAGTTAACCCACATTGCATTCGCGACATCCAAGGGAACCGAATTTTGCTGAAAGTAAGCTAACACGGATTGGGTTCCCGCTTTGGCAACGCGAAACCATATGAATGGGATCGAGTGAGAAATCGTTAGGTTGTAAGAGAGAAAAGAGGGTTGCCCAATCTCCCAGCTGCTAGTCGTCATCAAATGTTAAGTTCCTTTTTTGCAACATCAACTTGGCAAATTCGTTTTAATTCTGTGCGTGATGCGAAGCATTTTCAGTGCAACGACGACTGTGCCGCGTCTAAGCTACCCACGCGGCATATCTTAGTTTAGCCTCACTAAATGTCTCGGAACGCCGGTTTCGCTTTGTTGATGTCATTCGCAGTTAAAACGCTATTCGTTCTAATGCAAATTTGCGGTGCTTGCCGTGAGCGGTCCTATTGAACAGAAGCCTGCTGGGCCTGAGACTAAGTCCAGTGCTGTATCTTGACGCCCGCGTTGTGCAACTGACTTTCCAAGTGCTGTCGAGATTGCGCTGATTCATCCGGTAAGAGCCTGACATGCCACTCGATAAAAAGAGCATCGATCAAGCTCAGGACATCCTCGCGAATTAAGTGACGAAGCACCGGGAATTCAGCCCCCTCAATATCCATCTTCACTGCTAGGTAATCACAATCCGAAAATGCCCGGAGAAGCCTCGCTAGGTCAACGCAGGGTACTTCAATTGGCGGGAGAAGCGATGGGTGCGTAGTTTTCAAGCATGACAATCGGCTTCCCCATCCATCAATGTCACTTCGGCCATCCGTGGGAGAATGATTCTGTGCCAATTGATGGTTTTGCTGAGAGAACGAAATTGTCCCGTCCATGGTCCAAATGGCAGATGAGTGGACCAAGACATTTAAATCTGTCTCGCGCATTCGATCGGCAAGCTCGCAAGCAGGGTTCGGCTCGTAGAGATGAATTTCCCATCCCTCGTCAAGACTAAGTGGCTCTTGGAGCATTTTGATGGCGTTACCGTGATGGCCACCTAAATCTAAAAGTACTTTACGCAACATTGAATATCATGCAACAAATCTTGTGAACGAGAGTAACTGATTGGTCGAACAAGCGAGTTTATGTGAAGTAGACCGACCGTTTGCTTCTAAGAAAGCTTGCGACGCTGAACGTCCATCGCTCGGTATCCAGGGCGATTGCACGGGGATTTACCGACTGAAAACGACTTTTTCCATGTAGTCATCGTCCCAACCAGCGGTGAGCCGCTTGTTTTTGACTCCGCACTTGGCCGTTTTCTCTTGCTTGAGCAAGCTTAGTGCCGTTCGCCGAAGCGTACTGAAGTTCTCATCACCGTGCCCTTTTCGAATGCGACATTGATCTTCGCCGAACGTCACATCTAACTGCCAGTGACAACTGTTTTCGATGCCCCAATGATCACGCACAGCACCTGCGAACGATTCCCCATCAATCAATTTGTTGAGGATGTAGTAACGCACTGCGATCTCGTCGCCCTTGCGACGCTGTGTGTTGTTGATCGACACGCCGATCGCACAAAGATCCTTCCAACGACCTGCATCAGGAAGGTCGTCGGGAACTTCACACAAGTAGTAGCTTCGCTCGTCGATACGACCGTGACCGGTTTCGTTGGTGTGATGCTCAGCAACTTCGATTCTTGCAAAGTTGTCTTCAATGTGGTCCAGAAAGAATGCTTTGATTCCCTCGTGCAGCGTCGGCTGATTTCCTTTCACCGCCAAGCAGTAATCCGCACCTTCCTTGACGATCTTTGCAGCGATCTCAGTCTGGCATCCCATCGCGTCAATCGTCACCAAACCCCCGGAAACGTCGATCATTTCGAGCAGTTTCGGAATCGCGGTAATCTCATTACTCTTAGCGTCCACGACCGTTTGCCCAAGGCTGATATGATTGGCAGTCGCCCATGCGCTGACCATATGGATGGCTGCCTTTCCGGTCGCGTGATCGAAGCTACGGCGAAGCGTTTTTCCATCAATGGCAATGACTTGTCCGCCCGTGATTTTGTGCAATTGCGTGATCCACGCCAGCAGCACGGGTTCAAACTCCTCTGGGTCGATCGCATTGAGGATCGCGTTGAAGCGATCGTGCGATGGAACACCAGCGGACATGTCCAAGAATTTGGCGAACCACTCTTTCTTGGTGTTAGCGAACTTGGCAATGGCGACATAATCATCCGCTCCGGCAATGACGGCACAGATCGTCATGAACAAGATATTGACCAACGGATAGACCGACTCACCGCGGCGAGGGTCAGTCATCTTTTCAAGTTGTTCAACAAGCGAGGCGGAGCGTTCCATCGAAGGTCACCAGTACGAAGCGATTCGCCCGACAACTGCAAATCAGCCGTCCAAACACGAACCTTCGCTCAGTCTCCCAGATTACCTATCGTGGCGCAATCGCCCTGCTCGGTATCGCATTTTGGAGGTGGAGAAGGAAATTCACATCTTTTGTCTAGAATAGCCCAGATTGCTTGCATCCGGGCATGGAACCCCTTAGAACTCGTAATACGCGATCAAGAGGGGGGGGCAATTTGGCGTCCAGCTTTTCGAACCGCATTAAGCAAAACGATCTCTAGTTGGGCATGCAGGGTTGAATCATGACTTCTAAAAAGAAATCTTGGCGTCAAAGACTTTTCAAGCGACAAAAGAATCGCATCCTTAGGTCGCGTCGTACTCGGCGAATGCTGGCTGAGTCATTAGAAAGTCGTCAAATGCTTGCTGCAGACTTTGCGGTAGAAGTCAATGGAGTATCAACGCCAATCCCATTAGTGTCTGTTCAGGACAGCATGTCATTTCAGGATGGCCAGGAAGGTCTACCGGCCGTTGCAACGGTCGATGCTTCGGGGACTTTGGTCAATCTAAGCGGAAATGCTTGGAAGCGTTTCTCGCTGGACTATACCGTGACGCCGGAAACGGTTTTGGAGTTCGACGTCGAAGCAGCCGACGTGGGTGAGGTCTTTGGAATTGGTTTTGTAGAAACGGGAACCGATCTTCAATCCGATAAACTTTTCAAACTTGGCGGCACCCAGCCAGTCAGTTCCTTCGAGAACAGCTTCTTCAACTACGCGGGCGGCAACCAGAACTACTCGATTCCCGTTGGCCAGTTCTACACAGGATCGATGAGTCACCTGGTCCTCATTGCCGATGATGATGCGGATGGCAGCGCCTCCGTCGAATGGTCCGACGTCACTATTAACGATCGATTCGCACCGGAACTAGGTGCGTACGTCGATCAGACCTTATCCGAAGGCGGTGTGTTATCGCTATCAATTTCTTACAGCGATTCGAATTCTGCCGAGACTCACACCGCTTCGATCGATTGGGGCGATGGAACCTTAGAAGCTCTGACAGTTGATGCGGCCGGCGGCGTTGTCACAGGCCAGCATATCTACAACGACGACGGCATCTACGACGCAGTCGTTACACTGACCGACAACGGAGGGCTCTCCGCCGAGAAGAACTTTGAAGTCGACGTCGAAAACGTTGCTCCCGTTGGAGTTTCTGGTGGAAGCTACGGTGGAAGCTACGGCGGAGGTCTTGAAGAGGGTGCTTTCGACTCATTCAATGCCCAGTTTGAAGATCCATCACCAACGGATGCCTACACGGTTTTATTCAACCCCGGTGATGGAACCGAGCCTTTCGCACCGGTGAATTTTTCTAGCTTTTTTAGCAATGGTCGAGCATTCATTAACGCGCGTAGTCCCTACTCTTACAAGGATGACGGGCAATATGAAGCCAGTTTTACGGTCACTGATGATGATGGTGGAGTTGGCGTTTACTCGTATACCATCATCGTCACCAATGCGGCCCCTGTGATCAGCCCGCCAAGCGATCTCTCTGCCCTTGAAGGAACGCCCATTGGCATCTCATTGCCCTTTACCGATCCCGGTGTCTTGGATACCCACACCGCCTCGATCAATTGGGGCGACGGAACGACTGAAGCTCTGACCGTCGATGCAACCGGCGGGGTGCTGACAGGCCAGCATATCTACGACGACAACGGCATCTACGACGCAGTCGTCACACTGACTGATAGCGGTGGGCTCTCAACCGAGACGAACTTTGAAGTCGAAGTCGAAAACGTTGCTCCCGTTGGAGTTTCTGGCGGAAGCTATGGAGGAGGCTATGGGGGAGGAATTGGGGAAGGTGCTTACGACTGGCTATCTGCTCAATTTGTGGATCCATCGCCATCGGATACGTACACGTTTCTCTTTGATCCTGGAGATGGAACTGAACCCTTCGAACCCGGGAATGCATCTAGCTATGTTAACAATGGGCAGGCAAGGATCTACATGGATCATTCCTACACCTACAGGGATGATGGGCAGTACCAATTTAGCTTTACCGTTACTGACGATGATGGCGGGGTAGGGGTTTATGCAGGTACGGTCACTATCATCAACATTGAGCCGAGTATTCATGTTGCCGCCGATGTTGTGACGATTGGCAGTTCTGAAACCTACCAACTTGATCTTGGCTCGTTCGATCCTGGGGACGACACGATTAGCCAGTGGGAAATTGATTGGGGTGATGGCCAAGTGGAAACGCTGCTAGGCGACGCGACGACCGCCTCGCATTCCTACCCAACGCCCGGAGAATATTCAATCGCGGTGACCGCGACCGACGAGGACGGAACCTACGGTCCGTTTTCGCCGACGATGGTGCGATCCTTTGGCGACGCCGGTTACGTGGTTTCCGATCCCTCGGGATTGAGTGACTACATTACCGCAGCAGTAACACAACCCGACGGCAGGATCGTCGTTGTCGGTCACTCTTATGTTCCAGACCAGTCAAACAACTTCACGGTCACCCGATTTGAGTCCGACGGCAGCCTTGACGTGAGCTTCGGCGACGGTGGGATACGGATGCTGGATTTCGGCAGTAGCGAGACCGGCCCCGTCGTGTCGATTGACGCCGATGGCAAGATCGTATTGGCCGGACGATCGGGATCGAGCAACCTGCTTGTTCGATTGAATGTTGATGGATCAACCGACACGGACTTTGGAATCGACGGCAAGACCAACGTCGATTTTCTCGGGACCAGCGACTATATCGAGAACGTGATAGTTCTGCCCGATGGCAAGATCGCTGTCGGAGGCCGTTCCTACTACGGTTCACAACGTTTTAACTTCTCGATCAATCGCTACAACGCCAATGGATCATTGGACCCCAGCTTCAGTGGTGACGGCAAGGCCACGATCAACGTCAGTGGATACGACTACATCTATGCGATGACAGCGCAGGCGGATGGGAAAGTCATTCTAGCAGGACGTAGCGGCGCGGGTGACTTCGCGTTGGTGCGACTCAACACCAACGGATCGCTTGACACCAGTTTCGGCGGTGATGGCAAAGTCGTCACGGCTGTGTCGGCTTCCAACGACGCCATCTACGACATCGCGGTCGATCAAGATGGAAAGCTGCTGGTGGTTGGAACCGACGGTGCGGCACGTGAACAGATCGTGATGCGATATCTTTCAAACGGGACCGTGGATGACACCTTTGGTGTTAGCGGGCGAGTGACCACCGCATTGCATTACAACTCGTCGTCGCAAAGCAAGTTGACGCTGCTTAACGATGATCAGGTCTTGGTTGGCGGCAAAACTTTTGATGGCAACCAGTATGCTCCGGCAATAGCACGTTACTTCGCAGATGGAACGCTCGATACTGAATTCGGAAGTGCTGGCATCGCCAAGATCGATCCTGGTCTAAGGTACTCGTCTCTAGGTGAGCTTCTTGTCGGTGATGACGGTTTCCCAATCGCTGTTGGAAGGGGATACGGAGAGAACGGCTATGACGTCTTCTTGGCCAAATCCCTCACCAGCAGTACGCTGACGGTCTTTGATGATCGGGTTGCCCCGGAACTGGTCGATTTTGCCGACCAGACGGTAAACGAAGGCACTGAGCTACCGGTGTCGCTTTCGTTCAGTGACGCCAACCCAGAAGAAACGCACACGGCATCGATCGACTGGGGTGATGGAACGATCGAGTCGTTGGCCATCGACGCCGTCGCTGGCGTCGTCACCGGCAGGCATTCCTATGACGACAACGGCATCTTCCAAGCGATCATTACCGTGACCGACAGTCGCGGACTATCAACCGGCGCAAGTTTTGAAGTCAGCGTCAACAACGTCGCACCGGTTCTCGGTTATGGAGAAGGATTTGGCTATCCAATTCCAGAAGGTGCGACTGACTGGTTGTACCTCTATGCCGAATTCGTGGATCCGTCGCCCTCGGATACCTACACGGCTCTCTTCGATCCTGGCGATGGAACTGATCCGTTTGAGGTTGAGTATGTCTACACTTATTTCAGCAATGGGCAAACCTACATCTACGCTGAAGAGTATTCTTATGTTTACAAAGACGATGGCCAATACGAAGCGAGCTTGACGGTCACTGATGACGATGGCGGGGTGGCGGTTTATGCAGGTACGGTCACCGTCACCAACGTGACCCCTCAAATCCAAGTTACGACGAATGCGACCCAGGTTGATGAGGGGGCGGAGTACACGATCGGGTTCACGGCGGAGGATCCAGGCGACGACACCATCAGTCAGTGGCTCGTCGATTGGGGTGATGGCCAAACTGAAACCTTGCCGGGGGACGCAACCTCTGCATCGCATCCGTACCTAACACCCGGTGAGTACTCCATCACCGTCACTGCGACGGATGAAGACGGAACCTACGGTCCGGTAGGCATCGCATTTGACAGTAGCTTTGGCGACCAAGGGAACGTCACGACCGACTTCCTTGGCTCCAGTGACACTGCCTACGACTCCGTCGTTCAAGGTGACGGGAAAGTCGTCGTCGTAGGGACTGTTAACAAGCTGGAGCAGACGCTGGACGGAGGGCAGGACTTCAGCTTCAGCGGCAGCAGTTCTCGAACCGTAAACGCCAAGACGACCATCGTTGGGAGTGAATACTATCCAATTGATCGAGATCAAGCATACCGAATTTCTGCAAAAGCGATGTCGGGCGACGCCGACGGGAACAATGTTAATGCCAGCGCTCGTTCGTACATGGGCTTTGCCGCCTACGATATCGACAAGAAACTAATCTATCCGTACTCGTACTACCGCAATAGCGGCTCCGTTGATACTCGGCTGGCCGCAGATTTGGTGCCGGGTGCAACCGAAATTGTCTTGCAAGATGCTACCGGTTGGTACGGGGGAGCGACGAGTCATCGTCGGACACTGGCGTGGTACGGCTATTCCGATAGCACTGGCCATGTCTATGAAGACTACACGTACACTCGCAATTACAAAAAGAACTTGTGGGACGCTGGGGCGATCAATGGCAATGTGATTACGCTACGTGCGCCATGGTCGGGGCCGACGATTGCCGCAGAAACTGCAGTCCGTAACACTCGTGCTGCAGGAACTTACAACTACGCCTTGTTGAGCAATGGCAATATCCCAACATATAACCGGACCTACTCAACCGTCATTGGCAATGGCCGTAGCAGTTGGGCCAACAACGGTTTCCGATTAGGAACCGCCTACATTCGCCCGTTGGTTTTGGCTAACTACAGAAACGGCAGTGGCAATCAGCTAACGGTAAGCGACTTCCGTGTTGACCCGATCATCGAGTCAGAATCGAACAATTTCGGTCTTGCTAGATACAACACCGATGGAAGCTTGGATGAGACTTTCGGCACCGATGGCAGAGTCTCGACTGACATTCTCGCGAGACTCAATGACAATGGTCGTGCGATGACCATTCAAGCGGATGGCAAGCTCTTGGTTGCGGGTAGCACCTATGTCAGTGGGCAAGGCAACAACCTGGCCATTGTTCGGTACCAAGCGAACGGCTCACTTGATACATCATTTGGCAATGACGGAATCGTGACGACCGACATCTCGTCAAAAAACCAAAATGCCTACTCGGTGGTGGTGTCAGGCGATCGGATTTTGGTCGCTGGTGACCATGACAGCGGAGCAGATCGATACAACTTCCTGGTTGCGGCCTACACCGTATCCAATGGTTCGCTGGATACATCCTTTAGTGGCGACGGGATTGTTGGAACAGATTTCGATGGTGGTCAGGACTATGGTCGCTCCATTGCCGTGCAATCCGACGGCGGCGTGCTGGTCACCGGGCGAGTCTTTGATGAGGGAACTTACAAACTTGGCGTTCTACGTTTTGATCAAGCAGGCAATCTTGATTCCGATTTTGGTGTTAGCGGAAAGCTAGTTTACGACGCCGCAGGGTCGTACGATGACACGTACAAAGTCCTGGTTAACTCCGATGACAGTTTTTACGTCACTGGACACGCTTACGATCTCGCTAGTAGCCGATATCACATGCTGGCGGTCAAGTTTGATTCCACGGGCGTGATCGATGAATCATACGGTCAAGCTGGAATCGCCATCGTCGACTTGGCCTCCGGCGATTCGACACGTAATTACGACTCGCAGTTACAGGACGACGGAAAACTCGTCCTCGTTGGCACGGTCGGTGGGCGGGCGATTGCAGCACGCCTGACCGTCGACGGACAGCCTGACACAACCTTTGGGGGAACTCCTGGCTATCAAGTCATTGATTTGCCAGGCAACTATGACACCGCCCGATCAGTAAGCATCGGCAGCGACGGATCCATCCACCTTGCTGGTTCTACAAGGAATGCCGAAACTTCAAACGATTTCTCGCTCACAAAACTGCTGCCGACCAACACACTGACAGTTCTCGACGTCAACAGTGAGCCTGAACTGGGTGAATACCCAGATCAGACCTTACCCGAAGGCAGCCTGTTATCGTTTGCGATCTCCTACAGCGACGCCGATCTCACCGACACCCACACCGCTTCGATCGATTGGGGCGATGGAACCATCGGGACTCTTGCAGTCGACAGCTTTGGACGCCTCCTCACAGGCCAGCACGCCTACGATAAGGACGGAGTATTCCGAGCGACCGTCACGTTGACCGACAGCGGCGGGCTCTTCGCGGAATCCAGTTTTGATGTGACAGTCTCCGACAACGATGCCTGGGAAGTGAGCGTGATCGCCAGCGATGCGGTTGCCAGTGAGCAGGGTCTCGACCCAGGTCGCCTCGCCTTCAGTCGCACCGGTCAGGATGACCTGAGCCATTCGTTGTATGTCTATTTCACGGTTGGTGGTTCGGCGACGAACGGCACCGATTACAGTTTTTCGGCTAATACAGCTTACGATTCACTCAGCGAGCAGTGGGTCTATCGAGTCACGATTCCTGCTGGTCGAACCGAGGTCAGTCTCGACGTGACGCCGGCCAATGATGCGATCCTGGAATCGTTAGAGGACGTTAGCTTTGAGATTGTCCCCTATCTCAATGGAAGCACGCAAAGCGACTACACAATCGGTGGTGATTCCAATGCGACGATCAGTATCTCCGATGATGTTCCGCCTGTAAACAATAACGATGCCTGGGAGGTTAGGGTGGTTGCCAGCGATGCGGTTGCCAGTGAGCAGGGTCTCGACCAAGGTCGCTTTACCTTCAGTCGCACCGGTCAAGATGACTTGACCCATCAGTTGTATGTCTATTTCTCGCTCGGTGGTTCGGCGGCGCTCAGCAGCGATTACAGTCTGTCCGGTGTCCGTACCGTTTTCGACTCATCGAGCGGGCAGAATGTCTATCGAGTCACGATTCCCGCTGGCCGAACCGAGGTCAGCATTGACGTGACGCCAGTCAATGATGCGATCCTGGAATCGTTGGAAGACGTTAGTTTTGAGATTATCCCCTATCTCAATGGGAGCACGCAAAGCGACTATACAATCGGGGATGACTCCAACGCCACGATCAGCATCGCCGACAACGACGCCTGGGAAGTGAGCGTAGTAGCAAGCGATGCGATTGCCAGCGAGCAGGGTCTCGACGTGGCCCGCCTCACCTTCAGCCGTGCGGGGCAAGATGACCTGAAACATCAGTTGTATGTCTATTTCTCGCTCGGTGGTTCGGCGGCGCTCAGCAGCGATTACAGTCTGTCCGGTGTCCGTACCGTTTTCGACTCATTGAGCGGGCAGAATGTCTATCGAGTCACGATTCCTGCTGGTCGAACGGAGGTCAGCATTGACGTGACGCCAGTCAATGATGAGATCCTGGAATCGTTGGAAGACGTTAGTTTTGAGATTGTGCCTTATCAAAATGGGGCTACCCAAAGTGACTACACAATCGGCACTGATTCCATCGCATCGATCAGTATCGCCGATGGCGATCAGTGGCGCAGAATTGCCGATACCTTTTCTGTCAGTGTCATCAATGAATCCTCCGTCCAACTTGATTGGGACTCCGATACGGAAGATGTTGGAGTTGCGATTCAGCGTCGGGAGGAATTTTCAACGTGGATCGATGTAGCTTCTCTTAATTCCCAAGAGGGGCAGTGGGTCGACAACAATATCCAGGATGCAACTGGCTACGAGTATCGTTTAATTGCCATCAATTTTGATAGTCAAACTGCTACAAGCATGGTGCAACAAGCGGTCATTGCACCCTTACCCCCGACAGATCTTGCGGTAGTATTCATCGCATCAAATGAAAGTGAATTCACGTGGGTCGATCGGTCTCAGGGTGAAGAGTCTTATCAGGTGCAGTCGTCCATCAATGGCGGAGCTACGTGGAATACTCTTTCTTTGACGCTTACCGCGAACACTTCCAGGTATGTTGAATCAACGCCATTGATTTCAAATCAAACGTACCTGTTCCGTGTCGAAATGGAATCGAGGGTTTTCGGCGAGACGACGTTCACCCATTCATCAACCGTTTCGGAAACCGTTCCCGTATTTCCGGATCAACCCATCGGATTGACAGTCAAGTCGAGTACCGCAGATTCAATCTCGCTTCAGTGGAACGACAGCGGTTTAGAAGAGGGCTACCGCATTGAGCGAAGTCTCGACGGTTCCAGCTGGTCCGAGCTAGTCACGCTCGCTGCAGACATCACGAGTTTCGTTGATACAGGGTTGCCAGAAGCGACGCAGTACCATTACCGACTGATCGCAACCAGCACGGTCGGTAATTCGGCACCAAGTCTCTCGGTCGATCACTGGACAACGCCCAGTTCACCAACAGGTCTGACGGCAGTGGTGGTCAACGGCGGTCAGATTGATTTGCGCTGGACAGATCATTCCTCTGGTGAGTCGTCTTACCAGGTTGAGCAGCTGGCCGATGATGGAACCCCGTTGATCTCGGTGACACTCGGTGCGGATGCAGAGAGCTACACGGCAACAGGTCCATTTGATGGCGACCAGAGCTACAGCTTCCGAGTACGGGCTTTTCACGGGTCAGGTGTTTATTCCGAGTATTCACCGATCGTATCCGTTACAACACCAGCGTTCCCTAATCAGCCCAGTGGGCTGACTGCCGCAGCAAGCAGCGAGGATTCGATCACGCTGACTTGGACCGATGGAAATGCTGAAGACAGTTATGTCATCGAGCGCAGTACCGACAGTTTGAACTGGTCGACGATCGACACGTTAACAGCCGACACGACGACGTACACCGACATCGGACTGAACGAGTCGACCCAATACAATTACCAACTGGTTGCAACAAACGCGGCTGGTGATTCGGCAGCCAGCAGTGCGATCAGTCCTTGGACACTTCCCGCCGCGCCTACGGGCTTAACGGTGACAGTGATCAGCGGGGGGCAGATTGATCTGAGCTGGACTGACAATTCGGCATTGGAGAGCAGCTACTACGTCGAAGAGCTCGACAGCACTGGAACGCGTTGGATCAACCGGGGCCGTTTTGCATCGGACACGCAATCGGCTTCCATCATCGGAAGCTATCAGGGCAACCAAGAATACAGTTTCCGAATTCGAGTCTATACTGGATGGCCTTCGTATCTGAATAACTACTCTGGTGTTGTCTCGGTCACGACACCAGGGTTCCCCAACCAGCCAGTCGGCCTATCCAGTTCAAGCACAGAAGACTCGATCACATTGACTTGGATTGATGGGGATTTCGAAGACAGTTATGTCATCGAGCGGAGCACCGACAATTTCAACTGGTCGACGATCGACACGTTAACCGCTGACACGACCACGTTTACCGATACCGGACTGAGCGAATCAGATTTCTATTACTACAGAGTGATTGCATCAAACGCGGCTGGTGATTCGGCAGCCAGCAGTGCGATCAGTACTTGGACACTTCCCAACACGCCCGAAAGCGTAACCGCGACGGTGATCAGCGGGGGACAGATCGACTTGAGCTGGACCGATCGCTCGTCTAGAGAACGTTACTACCACATCGAAAGGTCCATTGACGATGGTGCCAACTGGAACAGGATCAAGTCGAATCTATCTGCCGATACAGAGAGTTACTCGGCTCCCGGTCCGTTCGATGGAGATCAGACCTACAGCTTCCGCGTTCTCGTTTACAGCCAGTTCGGCGGCCAGACGGCCTACTCTACGCCGGTGTCTGTCACGACGCCAGCCTTCCCCAACCAGCCAGTCGGCTTATCCAGTTCAAGCACTGAGGATTCGATCACGTTGACTTGGACCGACGGGGATGTCGAAGACAGTTATGTCATCGAGCGGAGCGCCGACAATGCCAACTGGTCGGTGATCGACACGTTGACCACTGACACGACCACGTTCACCGATACCGGGCTGAGCGAATCAGATTTCTATTACTACAGAGTGATTGCATCGAACGCGGCTGGTGATTCGGCAGCCAGCATTGCGATCAGTCCTAGGACACTTCCCGCCGCGCCTACGGGCTTAACGGTGACGGTGATCAGCGGGGGGCAGATTGATCTGAGCTGGACTGACAATTCGGCATTAGAGAGCAGCTACTACGTCGAAGAGCTCGACAGCACTGGAACGCGTTGGATCAACCGGGGCCGTTTTGCATCGGACACGCAATCGGCTTCCATCATCGGAAGCTATCAGGGCAACCAAGAATACAGTTTCCGAATTCGAGTCTATACTGGATGGCCTTCGTATCTGAATAACTACTCTGGTGTTGTCTCGGTCACGACACCAGGGTTCCCCAACCAGCCAGTCGGCCTATCCAGTTCAAGCACAGAAGACTCGATCACATTGACTTGGATTGATGGGGATTTCGAAGACAGTTATGTCATCGAGCGGAGCACCGACAATTTCAACTGGTCGACGATCGACACGTTAACCGCTGACACGACCACGTTTACCGATACCGGACTGAGCGAATCAGATTTCTATTACTACAGAGTGATTGCATCAAACGCGGCTGGTGATTCGGCAGCCAGCAGTTTGGTGGGTGTTTCAGCTTCCCCCAACGCACCAGCGAATTTGGTTGTGATGGTAGTCAGCGGCGGACAGATCGACGTAAGCTGGACCGACCGATCATCTACTGAAGCAGGCTACTGGATCGATCTATCGAGTAACGAGGGTGCAAGTTGGACTCGGATCTCACCGAACTTGCCGGCCAACACGCAGAGCTTCACCGCTACGGGGCAATTCCAAGGAGACAAAGTCTATAGTTTCCGAGTACGAGCTGACAATCAGTCAAGCAGTGAATCGGCTATCGCATCAGTCACGACACCTGGCTTTCCCAACCAGCCAACCGGCTTGTCCAGTTCAAGTACTGAGGACTCGATCACGCTGACGTGGACCGATGGGGATGCGGAAGACAGTTATGTCATCCAGCGCAGCACCGACAATTCCAACTGGTTGACGATCGGCACGCTGACCGCCGATACAACCACGTTTACCGATACCGGACTGAGCGAATCCACTAGATACTACTACCGACTGATTGCAACTAACACGGCCGGGGACTCGGCAGCCAGTGCGGTCGTTCATCGCTGGACACTTCCCAACCCGCCTACGGGTTTGGCGGCGACTGTGATCAGCGGGGGCCAGATTGATTTAAGTTGGGCCGATCACTCGTCAAGGGAATCTTATTACTACGTGGAACAATTGAGAGACGATGGTATCAACTGGGATTCGTTTCGGCTCAGGGCTAACAGTGAGAGTTACTCGGCGACCGGTCCGTTCGATGGAAATCAGAGCTACAGCTTCCGAGTCCGAACGGTTTCGTCCGGCGGTTCCTCGCGTTACTCGCCCGTCGTGTCGGTCACAACACCGGCGTTCCCCAATCAGCCAAACGGCTTGTCCAGTTCAAGCACTGAGGACTCGATCACGCTGACTTGGACCGATGGGGATGCGGAGGACAGTTATGTCATCCAGCGCAGCGAGGACAACGCAACCTGGTCGACGATCGAAACGGTAAACGCTGACGTAACCACGCTCGTCGACACGGGGCTGATTGACGCAACTCTGTACTACTACCAAGTCATCGCAACCAACTCGAATGGGGACTCGGCAGCAAGCATTTCAACCGTTGTTCGTACGATACCCAGCGCACCGGCAGGTTTGGCGGCGACTGTGATAAGCGGGGGGCAGATTGACTTAAGTTGGACCGATCGATCATCTAGCGAGCGGAATTACTTCGTGGAACAATTGTCCGACGATGGCGTGACCTGGAATTCGGTCACACTCAGCGCCGACACAGAAAGTTACTCAGCATTGGGTCCATTTGATGGCGATCAGAACTACAGCTTCCGAGTCCGAGCTTATATCGAACCAGGCGTTTTTTCCGAATACTCGCCCGTCACTTCCGTCATGACACCAGGCTTCCCCAGCCAGCCAACAGGTCTTGCGACTACCTTGCGAACTGATGATTCGATCACGATTATGTGGTCTGATGGCGATGCGGAAGACAGCTTTGTTATTCAACGTAGCATCGACAACGATAGTTGGTCCGTGATTGATACATTGGCGGCGGACACCACAACCTACACGGACACCGGACTAGCCGAAGTAACGAGTTACAACTACCGAGTGATCGCAACTAATACTGCAGGGCATTCGGCTGCGAGTGCGTCGGTCGGCCCCTGGACGCTGCTCACCGCCCCGACCGATCTGACGGCTACGATTGTGAGTTCGACTCTGATCGAACTGAATTGGTCCGATCGTTCCGCGAAGGAATCACTGTATCACGTTGAACAACTAATTAACGATGCGCAGGGGTGGTTCACCGTGGCCTCAAACCTGCCAGCGAATACTCAATCTGCTTCGGTAGCAGGACAGTTTGAAGTGGACAACGTTTATAGCTTCCGCGTTCGAGCCTACCACCCCAATAGCGGGTACACCGATGGATCTGCGGTCGCGACAGTAACCACGACGCAGTTCCCTGCGCAACCAACCGGTGTAGTTGCCACGGCTAGCACGGAAGATTCTGTCACCCTCTCTTGGAATGAAGCCCCACAAGCGGACGGATACATTATCCAGCGACGTGATGCCCAGACAGACCATTGGTCCACGATCACAACGGTTGACACTGATGCAACAACCTATCAAGACACCGGCCTTTCCGAAGTTCATCGTTACCAATACCAACTGATTGCCACCAACGCCGAGGGAGACTCGATTCCAAGCGCTTCGGTCAGTCGTTGGACGCTCCCAAGGGTCCCGGGAGACGTTGTTGCCACGTTCGTCAGTTCGTCCCAGGTCGACTTGAGTTGGACGGATCTCTCATCAGCCGAATCAGCCACGTTTATCGAACAGTCCGTTGACGGTAACGAATCCTGGTTCGTCGTCAGCTCCAACCTTCTGGCCGATACATCGAGCCATTCGGTACAAGGCATTTTCGATCCCGAGAGTGTGTATAGTTTTCGTGTTCGCTCGTTTCATCCCGACAGTGGATTTTCTCAATACTCCGCGACTGCAACGGTCACCACGCCAAGTTACCCAAGACAGCCCACTGGTGTGAGCATATCGACGAGCACAGAGGACTCCATCACTCTTTCATGGGTGGCGGACCTTGACATCGAGCAATATACAATTCAGCGGTTTGACAGCGGATCCGATGCATGGATCACCGTGGGATCCGTCGATGCGGCAACGACGACGTTTACGGACACCGGCCTTTCCGAAGTTCAGCAGTCTCTCTATCAATTGATCGCAACCAAGAATGAAGTGGATTCGATCCCTAGTGCTTCGGTTGGCGGTTGGACATTGCCAAACGCTCCAGCAGACTTGAGCGGCGTGATCATTAGTCGCTCCCGCATTGATCTTGCCTGGACAGATCATTCGTCGGAGGAGACTTTCTACACCGTCGATCAGTCCGATGACGGAGGCGTATTCTGGACCGTCATAGCGCCTCGCTTGGCCGCTGACACAACAGGCTACTCCGTGCTTGGTTCCTTGAACGAGCAGAGCACTTACCTCTTCCGCGTACGGGCACACCACGACGCTTCTGGCGTGACATCAGTGGCCAGCAATACCGTATCCGTAACGACCGACAGTTTTCCCGCCGTACCGCCTCGGGTTGGTGACTCACAGATTTCCATCGACGAGGGACAAACGTTTACTTTCTGGGCATCCAACTTCCCATTCGCCTCGGACGATCCAAATGTTGCCATACAGACGATTCGGATTGAGACGCAGCCAACAACTGGGAGTCTGCTGTTCGCCGGACAGCCCGTCGGAGTCGGAGACATCTTAGAAGCCTCCAGGATTGATGCGGGAGATCTTGTCTTCGATGGCAGCGTTGGTTTGGATGACACGTCGTTCCGGTTCTCTGTCTCAGACGGCTCAATGTGGTCTCTCGACTCGGCGACGATGTCTATTCGTGTGAATGTTGAACCGGAATTACCCCAGCATCAATTCATCAGTTTATCGGGCGATATTCTGTTGCTCGGCGACGGAGAAACGATTGAAGGGATCTCGTTCACCGGTCAAGAGGTGTTGGCGGAACTTGTTCGCGGTGAGATCACGATCACCATCCAAAACGGAAACGCCGTTGTCGAGTTTCCTGCTGATGTTGCCACGCAGTCCTTTGCGATTCACCTTCACCTTAACGACGCCCAGGATGGGACGCGTATTGAACAGCGCGACTTACATGTCATCCCCGGTGGGTTCGCCCCGACGACCAATGACGACGAAGTCACCGTCCAAGCCGGGCAGAGTGTTACGACTGACGTGTTGGCAAACGACCAAGATGGCGATTCCCCAGCCATTTTGATGGGATTTGTTTCAGATCGACAGCAGATCTCGCCCCATGCGACTCAGACTGTCGACGGGGTGTTTGTCAAGATCGTTGCTGGCGAAGTGGTGGTTGAAGCGCTTCCCGGTGCCTTGTCTGGGACACGTTCGATCCTTTACCAGGTCGCCAACCAGGCGGGCGTGGCATCACATGGGACGCTTCTGGTTCACGTTACTGAGCCGTCCGTTTCAATCCAGACTTCCCCAGATCAATGGGACCTAGTCGCAGGAACTTGGATGACCGTCGATCCGCTAGCCAATGATACCTTGATAGGAGGCGTGCCGACGTTGGAGGGACTGTCTTGGGACGGAGGGCACTTTGCCTCCTCACTCGTGCGTGACGGATTGCGAATTTCAATTCGTGAGAATCAGGTAGTGATCTCCGCCAACGGTGATGCAGTGGGTGAAGCCAATCTTTTCTATTCCGTAGGTGGAGGTACAAGCCAGCGAAAAATTGAGGAGTTGACGATCAATGTGATTCCTGCCACTCAAAGTCCAGCGATCGGTGCGGTCTTCATTAGCAATCGGTTTCCTGTCAATGAGTTGCCCGTTTCGGCCACCACTAGTTCAATCCAACAAATTCAGTCAGTCGTGTTGGGAGTGGATCCCGAGTTCGGCGGCTCGGTGGATGCTACGGGACAATCAGTCCACTACTTCGTTTCAGGCGGGGGTGTCACGAACACGACCCAACTGACTTCGCTTCGCGTTGATACCGTGTTGGTAGACTACACGTTAAATGACGCGCCGCAGCAGCAGCTCAACGGGACGGTTAACGTCTATCACTTCGGTGAAGAATCGCTTGCGGTAGAACTTGATATCTCGCACGATCAACCGATGCAAATCGAGTTCATCCTGCCTGCCGCCTTGGATCAACACGATGGTTGGAATACTCTGGGCTTGGTGGATCGGGACGGCCAGATTGTTAACCAGATCCAGTCAGAGAAATATGACCTGCGTTTGTTTGACGGTCGAGTGGAGGCCATTTTGACTTCGGTTGATTTTATCGGTCCCACTAACGATAATTTCAGAATTCTCGTGCAGAACGCTCATGGCATCCAAGCCTATGTTCCGCTGACGGTCACGGTGGTTGCCTCCCGAGCCATGGCGTTTGCTCGACAATCGCTCGCAGAGAATGACGCTGCAGAGCAAACCAATAACGCCGCCCAGCATGGGTTGCGCGCTTCGACTGCGGCAGTTTCCCAATCCACTTCACGAACCTCGCCATTGCCAAATTCCGTTCGTGGAATCGTGTTCCTGGATCAAGATGGTGACGGAGTCCGCAACCCCAACGACGCCATCGATACCCAAGCGGATATTGAAGTTCAGGCAGTTAACTTTCAGGGCGAAATCGTGCAGTCCACTCGATCGGACTCGCTTGGGCAATATTCATTGACATGGGATGAGAGCCATGGTCCCGTTCGAGTTCATGTTGTTGCGGGAGATGGCTTGGCCCCAACAGTGACCGGGGCTGGCTTTGATGCCAAACTTCAAAGCCAGGTCGACGGCTTAACGCATCTCTCTGGAATCGTCGGTATCCAAGGGGGTGGTCTAATCAACATTGGATTGGCGGCAGATTCCGATGGCGATGGGCTTTCGGATGTGGTGGAAGACGCGTTTCAGCTTGATCCTCAACACGTCGATGACGTCTTCAGTGACAATGACAGCGATGGACTAAGCGACCTCGCTGAATACCTAATGTTCGGTACCAACCCGCAGGTTGCCGACTCCGACAGCGACGGAGTTTCCGACATGATCGAAACCTCACTTGGTCTGAGCCCATTTATCGATCAAGCACTACCCGATCAGGACCGCGATCGGATCCCCGATTCGATCGAGATTGAATTCTGGGGATCGGATCCAGCGAACGCCGACACAGATGGGGACAGTCTCCCAGACGGCGATGAAATTTTTGACGCGGGTAGCAGTCCATTGATAGCGGACACTGATGGCGACACCCTCAGCGACTTCGTTGAATTCAATCTTCAGTTCAACCCTCGGTCGATAGATACCGACGGCGACGGCATTCTGGATCCCGACGAGCGAGATGCTCAGGGGCTTGCAAGTAGTGCCTTTGGTCTTGTAGCTGCTAGCAGCGCCAGTGCAAGCGAATCGGAAGAACAGGAAGAAGACATTGCGGAGGAAGTTCGCTTGCTTCTTTTAACCGGCGATCAAAGCGGCAGTCACAGCGAACGATACAAATTCTACGTTGGTTCGAACTTCATTACCAACAGCGTTCATGGCACGATTGAATCATTTAACCGAACCTTTGACATTGATCAGGAACTGGAGTTCCGTGTCCAGCATGTCAGCTCTATCTATAGCACGCCTGACTTGGATTGGAACGCAAACATCACTTACGTCGAGGGTAGCGGGGCACTGCTGCACGACCCGGACAACCTGCTTCCAGGAGGTGGTAATACCACGCTGTCGTACTTTGCTTCGGCACGCGGAACACTATGGACGCACCGGCCCGAACTGAAGGCAACATCAGAAGAGTCGATTGAAGATGAAACTGAATTTACCGAAGGTTACGAGTTATTCGCCAACACTGACGATGATGACGAGAACGGGGTACCTGACTTCCAAGACTCGAAGGCCGACCTGACCGATGATGATCTCTGGGAATTCACGCTCGATGCGTTTAGCCATCTTCCCTCCGAGGTGCCGGGGTACTTCAACGTCATCGCTGATGGGGTGGGAATCAAGATTTGGCGGGACAACGAGGGTACGCCTGAGCTTGTCGATGCATCCACGGAGCTAGAGTACAACGAAGCTCATACTCTGTACGCCGAAGCTACCGACGAGTTTGAAGATGCCGTGACGCTTCGCGCGAAGTTTAAGCTCTCGTCGAGTTCGGAGTATCAACTCTTGGGCGAGCTGGAAGACAAAATCCTGCTCAAGCCAGCGAATTTTGAGGTCTCAGCCAACCGAATTGTCTCGGCTGACGACGGTCACTTATGGGCCTATGCCTATGTCCCCGGATTCACTTCAGGGAGCGGTGAAGATCCTCCGCTCGACGAGCACGACGGTAAGACGGTTGAGTTTGAACTTTACCGGTCCGATGGGACTTCAACCGGGTTGACCGAAACCGCAACCATCGAAGACCGATTGGCGGGTGTCGAATTCACGCTCGGTACAGAGTGGTTGGAGTTGAGTTCGGCTGACCCCAATTCGGGCGCCTATCAAATCCGCGCGACGTTCGAGGGCAAGGAACAAATCGGCAATCGGGTGCAAGTTTTAGCTGGTGCAGCCGATGAGATCGAACTTTCCGGGCGGCTGATCACACGCAGCGGATCGATTCCATTTGATCCAACGGTGGGCTTCGGCAAGGGGCTACGTGCCTTTGCAAAGAATGATTCTTCGACAGTTGAAATCACCGCGCTTGTCAAGGACCGAATCGGCAACTTGGTTACTGACGGCACCTCAGTAGCTTGGCTTGCCGTTGACGATGCTTTCACCGGAACTGACGAAGAAGGCGGCGGCACTGATGGTGACGTAGCGTTCGAGCAGGGCGAAACGACTCTCGGAAAAGCCACCATTCGCATCAAAGCGAACCGAATTGCCCCTGTAGCCAAACTCTCTGTGCAAGTTGACCAAAAGATCGTCGATGGATTCATTGCTGGCGGCGAGCTTTCGGTTAGCTTGGTTGCAACCGATTCAGATGGGCGTCCGGCGAGGGATTTGATCATCGATCTGGATGATCGATGGTTCTTCGCTTCCCGTTCCGAGACGATCATTTATCGGGCGGTGGTGCGACGGACCGATGGAAGCAGCGTCGGCAGCGGCGTACCGGTGCGGTGGTGGGATTCCAAGCGACTCTTCAAAGACGGTGCTGTTACCTACACCAACGAACATGGGATCGCGACGAACAAACTGTACGTCAACAGTAATGAAGAAGCCTTCAACGTCCTGGGGAAAAATGTCATCCGCGCTTCGGTGGCGGGATATCAGAAGGAGAGCTTGGCATACATCAAAGGCGATATCGATCCACCTCCGACCCTCGACACGAACAATAGAATTCTCTCCGCCGCTGGCTCTGGAACGAATTTCGTACCCGATCCAGATGGCAACTCCGCATTAAATGCCACTGAGGCACTGTCCTACCAAAACTATTCCATCTTTCGATTCCAAGGACTGGTCCCCTCAGCCAGTTACTGGGTTGAGCTCGATGGGCCTGGTGCGTCAACCGTTGGATTCCAGCAGACTGACGGATCACTGGATGATACGCTCGAGTTAACTGCAGGTGCTGAGGGTGGTGTTTTGCTCAAACTTAATAGCCGCAACAACCTACCCCTGAACGTCTCAGCAGCAAACTTCCGCATTTTGCTCTATCGCGATAATATTGGACCGTTCAACACAGCGATCGGATATTCAATGGCGAATAATGCCAGTGGCGAACTGATCATTGGACCGGAGTCAACGGCCACTTGGTTGGCTCAAACCGGTGGGGAAATGCTCTATGGAGCCGCCTTTGGAAGCGATTCTCTTGATGCGGCATTGGCTGGCGACGTCGCCTTTTCGCTAATCCCCGTCGTTGGAGTTTTAACTGATGTACGTGATTTGGCCAAAAACGCTCTACGTTTGCTGCCGGTCGATGTCGGACTTGGGCCGTTTGATTGGCGGGAGACGGCCATTGCTGGCTTCGGCATATTGACCGAAGTGCTTCCGCCAGCCGACGCGATCGTCAGTGCCTACCGAGGGTTGTACAAGATCTCGAAAGCTTCGGCGCAGTTTGCGCCACTATTCTTGGCGGTTGAGCCACTCTTCACTCAAGCGTTGACGTCGCTGATGGACTTCCGGCCCGGTTCGGGGGCGGCTGGTTTTCGGTCTGCGAGCAGTTTCGGTGAAGGTTCCCAATCCAACATCGCAGCAGCATCGGCGTCAGCATTCAGTGCAGCGTCGGTTGCCAATGAGATGTGGTCTTTCATCGGCAGTAAGCTGGGAGCGGCCCGCACTAATCGACTGCGTCAGATCGTTGGCTTCATGCCTGAGGTGCTCGACTTGGCCGATGACTCAGTTCGCAAAGTCTTCGTGAAGGTTGGCGAGAAAACCTCATCGACGCAACGGGTGTTGGTGCAGTTGATCGAAGATGTTGGAGCTGAAAACGCTGGGCGGTTGCTCAAACACGTCGGTTCCAGCGATGAGGCGGTCGAGCAATTCATCAAGGGGCTTCCGGCGATCACCGAAGCAATGCGGAAAAGCGATTCACTACTCGATTCGATTAACGGTAATCCGGAACTGGCTGCCGAGGTGATTCAAGGTATTGGAAATGCGGTTCGCAAGACGACCGATGCTGGCGAGAAGTTTTCCAACGAACTGGCCGGAAAGGTTGACATTTGGCGTGCGGTATCCAACGTCGCCGAGCGTGGGTTCGTCAAGGACCTCCACCAGATGAAGCAGTTCGCGACTGACATGAACAATGTCTTGAACGTTGCTGGTAGCGAGCGGCAGGGGATCGCATTGATCCGCCGACTTCGCAGCAGAACTGACGTGCCTATCGTGAGTGCAAGTCAAAAAGGCTACCTCTACGAGCTGCATCAAGTCAGTCGTCATGTTGAAAATGGCGCTACAGATGTTCTAGGGGATCTCCGCTTTAGCATCTACCAAGGCGAAGTCATCCTCGAGGCAACTGGCGAGCTGTTGAAAAAGACGGACATCGACATTTTGATTCGTGAAGGCGGCGAGACAATTGCCGAAGAAATGAAGTTGACCGCCAATGCCCTCGGGTCTGCAGAAGAGATCGCTGCTAAACTGAAGAAATACATCGCTAGCGGTGCTGACAAAACTCGAATTGTTTCGACCAGCCCGCCGTCGGAGGTGCGAAGCGTTATTGAAAATGCGTTGACAGAATTAGTTGACGCAGGGAAAATGACCGGAAAATTCAAAGAGCGTTTGCTGGACGCTAGCAAATTTGAAGTGGTTCAGCGAAACATCCCCTATGACTTCTAGAGACAACGTGGTTACTGAAAAGAAGAAGCTAGTAAGTGTTCGTGTTGATTGCAACAAAACTGTGGATGAAGCAGTAAAGATTATCGCTGGCCGATATAAAAAGTTGCGAATAGCAACCCAAGGGCGATATCCAGAATCCCCAAGAACCCTACTTTCGGATCCTATGGATGACCAGTGGCTCAAAACTAAGCAAGGGTTTGATTCTGGTATGCGTATCTTTTCTAGTGCAGCACCGTGGGACGAGAACCTTCTAGCAAAGTGGCTGCAGTTCATTCAGAAGAATAGCCAAGATTTTCGTTCCACGACATCATCAAAGCTCGATATTCAGCACCGGGCCGATGATGTCTACTGCCGTGGTAAAACTTACGCTTCTTTTGAGCAGTGGTTCACGCGTGATGATGGACCGAGCATAGGATTGACAATGTCATTGGGCTATTGGGGAATTTCAATTTTCCCGAGTGCGCTCCGTTATCCATCGTCCAAGCAATACGGCAAAGCTCGTTTCAAGCCGCCTGCGGATTTACTTGACCACTTCGCCGCCTGGTCAGAGGGTGGTTTAGAAGTGCATTCGGCGGACGGGA
Source organism: Rubripirellula obstinata (assembly GCF_001642955.1). Taxonomy (GTDB): domain Bacteria; phylum Planctomycetota; class Planctomycetia; order Pirellulales; family Pirellulaceae; genus Rubripirellula; species Rubripirellula obstinata. Next base: position 42,245 of record NZ_LWSK01000018.1, read on the forward strand.
CAAGTAAAGTCTCCGGCCTGACTGGTTCGGAGGCACTCAAACAGCTTAATGCTGGATGGCGGAGCATATCAGGGGAGTCAGCTTCCATGGACGATGCCTTCGCTCAGAACCTCAACGATTACGCTAACCAGACTGGTGAAGTTCGAGCTGATCTTTCAGTCAACCTTGCCAAAGCGGATCGCTGGTTCGGTCCGATCCTAACCGAGCACTGGGGCCGACCGTTCTCGTCCTGGACACATACTGAAAAGTACAAACCGGATCTGAATTTGGATGATCTGACAACCGAACAATGGACCCGTTTTCCCCTCGCCACAAACGACACACGCAATGGCCTGGACATCCAGGTCGACCTTCTGGTTCGAGGTGACCAGCGGTATTACGATGTTCAGGGCACCGACGAAGCCACCGTCATGGAGACCGCCCGGGCGGTCGGTACAAATCCAGAACTCTACCAAGGCGATGACCCTTTTCAACGTTGGATCGAATAATGCTTGAAGACCGAAATACCATTGATATTGTGAACCCAAAGCCGGATGGTCCCATCGACTTCGTCATCGTTGACGCGGGGATCACGACCGACGTCGATGAACGGCTTGAATTGCTAAACCACAAAATTATGGTCTGCCTGTCGATGCTCGCTGACGACGAGAAATTTGAAGAGCTGGGCCGCCCTGATGTGATCCGCGTCGAAGTCCGCTGCGCATCGGAGGACCACGCGGTCGCGACCGTCAAGCAGGTCAGCGTTGCCACGCCAAATGGTCGAGAGATCAAGGCCGAGATCCGTTTCACCCACAGCCCGTCCCCCTATGGATAAAAAGCTAGACACGCTCGAACTTCCGAAACGAAAATAGCCAAGAGCAATCAAAAACATCAAAGGGGTCAAAAACATCAAAGGGGTCAGGCCTCTTTGATTGGTCCAGCGGTTGTGTTATCATGCGGTGCCGCCGTTATGGAGCCAACGAAATGCCTAGATCACCCCGCGCCGATGAAGCTGGCGGCATCTACCACGCCCTGAATCGTGGAAATCTTAGAGCTGAGATCTTTCATAAAGATGCCGACTACGAAGCCTTCGAGCGAATCCTTTACGAAGCACTACAAATTCACCAAGTTGAACTGTTTTCGTTTCAACTGATGCCCAATCACTATCACTTGGTCCTGCGACCGCTGGTCGATGGTGAGATGAGTCGATTCATGGGCTGGGTCGGAGGCACCCACACGATGCGTTATCATGCTCACTACCACACCAGCGGAATGGGGCATGTTTACCAACAGCGTTACAAAAGCTTTCCGGTCCAAGACGATGAACACTTCTTCGTCGTCTGCCGGTATGTCGAGCGGAATGCGTTGCGTGCTGAGCTTGTGCAAAAGGCAGAGCAATGGCGTTGGGGGTCACTCTATCGGTGGCGTTGTAAGCCCGAACCGAATCCTCCCTTGCTTTCGCCCTGGCCGATGGCACGACTGCCGGGCTGGGTTGATCGAGTCAACCAACCACTCACGGAGCAGGAATTGGCAGCCTGCCAGTTATCGGCTCAGCGTGGCAAACCATTTGGCGAAGAAGGCTGGGTCGAATCGATCGCCCGCCGACTCAACCTTGAATCAACGATGCGGCCACGCGGCCGAAAACGGATTCGATTCCCGGAAGAAGCCATCAAAGAGGCCTGACCCCTTTGATCTGTCTGATGACTTTCTTTGCGACCAATGGGAACAAACCTAGTGCGACAAAGGCGGCCAGAAGTTTTGGTGTGATGATGCCGCTGGCTCCTTCTTCCGCGAGCGCCGCCAACGTCGGGAAGGTTGAACCGGCGTAGACGAACACGGCGGTCCCGGCCAACATGCCGACTTGGCTGACCCACCAAAACGTTTGCGTCTTCATCGGTGTCAGGCCCATCACGACGTTGATCACAAAGAATGGGACCGCCGGGATCAAGCGAAGCGTGAATAAATAGAATGCACCTTCACGTTGCAGGTTTTCATCAAAGGATTTTAGTTTGTCACCAAACTTGGCTTGGATCGTTTCACGAAGCAGATACCGACTAAGCAAAAACGCAACGGTCGCGCCCAGGGTCGATGCAAAGCTGACAAGAACCAAGCCACGCATGAAGCCAAAGTACCAACCAAACGCCAGCGTCAGCACTGCAGCGCCAGGTAAAGACAAACCAGTGACGGCCACGTAGATGGCGAACGCGATTCCGTAAACCAACACCGGGTGATCAGAACGATAGTCTCGCAGCGCGGTTTCCTGTTCGGCCAGGTTGCTTAGCGTCAAAGAATCTGCAAACAGGAAATACCCAGACGCAACAGCCATTAGGACACCGACAAGAACCATTAACTTTGTTACGGAAAATGAATTCGTGGTCGGGACGCTTGGTTGCGGGGCGCTTGGTTGCGGGGTCGAATCTTCGGTCATTATTGAGTCGCATTGATGAGGAACGTTGCGTCTTCTATCCACGCTACGTCTTTGGAAGACACTTCTTACCAATAAAACGCAGGATCTGTCCTATCTAATGAACGAAAAACCAAACCGACCGACGAACCTGCTAAGGATTCGGGACCGTAATCGGCAGCAGGATGCTAGGAAATCGTATCCGCCGCTGGTCCGCGTTTGAGCAAACGTTCTGCTCGAATACACAAAATCTCTGTCGTCACGATTGATGCAAAGATTAGCCCGCACCCGGTGTAACCAGATATGCTGAGCCGTTCATTCAAGTAGATCGCTCCCAGGACGGCAGCAAAAAGACTTTCGGAGGACATCAAAATCGCGGCAATCGAAGCCGAGGTGAATCGCTGGGCAACCGCCTGTAACGTGAACGCGATTGCACCTGAAATCAGTCCCGCGTAGACGATTTCAGGCATCGCGTTCCAGATGTCAATTCTTGTCGGCCAGGTTTGGTCGGGAAGCAGTGATGACCAAAAAACCTGCGCGACGCACCCGAGGACACCGCAGGTAAAAAACTGCACGGTGGCCATCGTGTAGGGAAGATTACTGTGTGCGGAAAGTCGCCCCACAAAGATCACATGCAGAGCCCAAGCAAGGGCACCGATTAGGACAAAGAAATCCCCCGAATTCAACGCCGAAAAATCTCCTGAACTTAATAGATAGACCCCTGCGACACTTAAACAAGCGAGCGGCCAAATGAGTTTCGGCGGAGGCTCTTTTAGCATCATCCAGGAAAGAAAGGGCACCAAGACAACATACAGAGTTGTCAGGAATCCAGTGTTGGTGACTGATGTGGTTTGCAGGCCGGTTTGTTGCAACGCCATTCCGGCAAAGAAAATGCAGCCCAGACCTGCAAAGCGACCCAGCCATGCACCTGTGACTGGATTGCCATCCGGCGCGGTCTTTAATTCTCGCAGACAAAGAGGCAGCACGGCGACGGCTGCCAACAAAAAACGAAGGCCCACAAACAACATTGGGCCGATGTCGTCCATGGCATTCTTTTGGGCCAGAAAGCCGAAACCCCATATCGCACCGGCCAAGACCAGCAACAGGTTGGCGGTGCTGGTTTTCATCGCAGTGCCGATTTCGCCGTCAAAGATGTAGGAGTGTGTTTAATCACGCGAAATAGAGACTGTCCTTAAGGCTTGGGCACGTGGCGGTATTGGCCGCGATTTTCTTTGGCGATCCGAGTCATGATGTTGGCACCTTCTTTGCTAAAGTAGCCAATCGTATGCACGATACTAATCGGCTTGGTTTCGCCAAACAAATTATCGACTCGGTTCTGTTCTTTCAAGAGTTTTGGAATTCCTTCGGGGAACTCGCCGTCGGAAAGCAGGAAGATCACGTCAGCTCTTAAGCCGAGTGCAAACTTTAGCGGATCATAAGGTGCTTTTCCACGATCCATGCTGATTCGCATCGCCCACCGACGCAGTGCTGCTTTATTTTTTTCAGTTGCGTAGACACTGCGAGGCTCGTCGATGCCGGGGTTACTGATACGCATGAAATCGGGCTGTGAATCAAAGAAGACAACATAGAACCGTTGGTCGGGCGTCAGAAGATCAATCGATTGAAGCAGGGCACGGCGGGCCGATTCAAAGGCGTCACCCATGCTGCCGCTGCTGTCGACCAGATAGACGAAGTGGTTGCCGCCGCCTTCGACGCCGCAGAACTTTATTTTGGAAACGGAATCAGATTTCAGCATCGTTGCCGTCACGCTAGGATCACTTTGGCTGGTCATGGCCGCGGCCATGGACGAAACAGGACTAGCGATTGCGTCGGTGGAAAAATCGGCTGCTTTGAATTCGCCAATCGGGCTGACTTCATACTCGGTTTCGGTGGGCGTCGGTTCGGTGACTTCCGTTTCAGGCTCAGGCTCGTCAAAACTCTCGATCGAAAAACTTTGCATCGCAGTTTCTTCGCCGCTAGACGCAGAAGCGGTGAGTGCCACTTGATCTTTGGGCTCGTGTAACTGCAAGGCGACTTCGGCTAACAGGAACAATGCGCCGACGTGAACGACTGCACTGACCAACATTGCTGCTGATTTCCCACGCTTTTTCGTTGGCGGTTCTTCACCGGTGTTCCAAGTCTCACTGAGCTGGCCAGCAAAGACAATGCTGTCGTGATCCAATGTTGGCAGCGGTTCTTCGTCAGTCGTAAAAAGTGACGAAGATTCCCGCGCCGCTGGATCGGAATCCGACTCCGTGTCATCGACTGGATTTGCAACGACCTCATCATCGACCTCATCATCGATTTCGTCGTTCGTCTCGCTGTGATCGACCGGCAGATGATGACTGGATGCGACTTTGTGCCGTGCATCGAAACGTAGAATTGGGTTTTGGTCAGTGCTGGCAACTGAGGCTTCGACGGCGACGCTGGGCTGAATGTCGCTGTTCCGAATGTCACTGGGCTGAATGTCATTGGCGGCGATCTGCGCAGAACGCAGATCGTTCCAGCTTGCAAAACGATGCCGCGGTTTTAGAACGGATGTAACAAAATCATCCGATGAGCCGTCGGCTTGATCGCTTGTTTGGTTCGGGGGCGATAAGTTCGCCGGCGATGCGGCTGGCGGAGCATCGATTCGCAAACGCTGGTCTTCCAATTCTTGCGTCGCAATTTCATCAGACGACCGAGCTTCTTTTAATCGTTTGATGACGATTTCAATTTCAGCGGCTCTTGCGTCCAAGCGGGCAGCAGATGCTTGGCTGCGGATTTTCTGCAGTTCGAGTTCCAGCAATTGACGAGCGTGATCGCCACTGCTTTGGAGGTTGTTTTGATTGTCCTGGTTGAGGTCAGTCATGCCCGCTCACCGTTAGCGAATTCTGGAGCCCAGAGTTTAGACGATTTCCAAGAGCCGCGTTTTAACTAAATTTAAGAAAGCGAAGCACTTCTCGGTAAACGCCACCCTTGTGCGACCAATGCTATGGGCATCGCGCGACGCCGTGAAGGGTTTCTGAATTGTTTAACCGCGTGGGCATCGCCCCGCGCGTTCGGGCCAGCACGACGCGCGGGGCGATGCCCACGCGGTTAAACGAACTAACCCGTGTTTGCCGGGACCAAAACTCTTCACGGCGTTGGGTTTCGCCCCGCATGGACGCGCGGGGCGATGCCCACGCGGCTAAACGAACTATCGGCAAATCTGCAAGCCGCGATAGGCACTCCGATTCAGTCGATCGTGAAGCCGATCTTTACTGTGACTTGCCAGTGAGACACGCATCCATCGGCGATCGTGCCGCGTGTTTCCACGACTTCAAACCAACTTAGGCCACGTACCGACGCGGATGCTTGGGCGACGGCGTTGTTGACGGCTTCTTCCATCGACACGGTTGATGTACCGACAATTTCAATCTTCTTGTAGGTGTGATGAGGCACGGTCGATTCCTTTGAGATGAGTTTGAATTGATTGTTTGAAGCTAATTTGCCAACTGAGACCACAGCACGCCTGCTGCGATCGCTGAACCGATGACGCCAGCAACGTTGGGAGCCATTGCGTGCATCAGCAGGAAGTTTTGTGGATCCGCTTCGCGACCCACCATGTGAACGACTCTCGCCGAATCGGGAACCGCTGAAACACCGGCAGCACCCAACAGTGGATTGATTTTTTCGCGGAGGAACAAGTTCATGAACTTCGCGAACAGCACACCGCTTGCGGTTGCAACCGAGAACGCGACCGCACCAAGAACGAAAATCAAGATTGATTCTTGCTTCAGAAAGTACGGGGCACTGGTGCTGGCACCCACGCAGAAACCCAGCAGGATCGTGACGACGTCGATCATCGCGGCACGTGCAGTTGCGGCAAGGCGATCAGTCACCGTGCATTCCTTCAACAGGTTCCCAAAGAACAGCATTCCGATCAGCACGATCGCACCGGGGGCAAGCATCGTGCAAACGAGGAAACCAATGATCGGGAACAGGATGCGTTCGCGAGTCGAAACGGTTCGCGAGGGCTTCATGCGAATCACCCGTTCGCTCTTGGTCGTCAACAGCTTCATAATTGGTGGCTGAATCACGGGCACCAAAGCCATGTAGGAATAGGCCGCGATCGCGATCGCACCGAGCAATTGCGGAGCCAAACGTGACGAGAGGAAAATCGCGGTCGGACCGTCAGCGCCGCCGATGATTCCAATCGCGCCGGCTTCGTGTGGATCAAATCCAAGAACCAAAGCACCCAGGAACGTTCCGAAAACACCGATCTGAGCCGCTGCGCCCAGCAGGATCAATTTCGGGTTGGAAAGCATGGTCGAAAAGTCGGTCATCGCACCGATGCCTAAAAAGATCAGCGGCGGATAAACGCCTCTTTCGACCCCAAAGTACAGATACCGCAGCACGCTGCCTTCGTCATAGACGCTTAGCGGCATTCCGGCGACGGCGGGAATGTTGCCGACAACGATTCCAAAACCAATCGGAACCAACAGCAGCGGTTCGTAGTCCTTGGCGATCGCCAAGTAGACAAAAATTAGCCCCACGACAATCATAATCGCGTTTCCAATTTCTAAACTTGGAAAGGCAGTCGTGTGGTAGAGCTGGTCCAGTTTGGACGTCAAAAATTCAAACGTGTTCATATAAGTTGGCCGCTAAGTTCTTTAACGATTTCGAGGTTGCAATCGGTGCGATGCGTGATGTCGCAATCGGCCTTCGAGTGTCCACGCGAGTTCGGAAGGTGTTAGAGGTCGCATCCGAACGACTCGCACGGGCCCCAATTCGTATTCAGCCGCAGCGGCAGCAATGACCGCGATCAATTCAGGCGTTAGCTCGTCACCCGCTACCGAACTGGCCGCTGCTGAAGTGGCTGCTGCCGAACTGGCTGCTGCAAAGTCAACGGGCGGCGATGCGGTGTGAGAGTGATTGAGCAAACTTGGCACGGGCTCGCCACCCGCTTCTTTCGACACGCTCGCGGCATCGCTCGATTGAGTCGTTTCCTCTTGCGAATGTTTTCGCTCGGCAAAGGCAATCACTCGCGGCAGCGCTGAAATGACCAGCACCAAAATAGTGAGCGCCACAAAGACGACCAACATTCCCATGATGGCTAACGGGATACCGGACTCGTGAAAGAGCGGCTCGAGGCTGATTTCGCCAAACATCATTCCAGTTCCATCATCAGTTGTCCTTCGGTGACCGAATCACCAGCCTTAACGCTGATGGTCTTTACGGTCGCGTCGGCGGGCGCGATGATTTGGTTTTCCATCTTCATCGCCTCCAACGTCAAAAGAACTTGATCGCGGGTCACGCCTTGGCCTTCGGTAACCGCCACCGACAAAACGACTCCGGCCATCGGGCTAGAAATCGCACCACCCTGCAAAACGGGACGCGGCGCATCGGCATGCTTAACCGGTGCCTGCATCGCTGGCGCTTGCGTCGCGGCAGGGGCTGGCCCCGGAATCGCTCCGGTCGATGGCCCAGTCGATGCCGTGACATTTCCGTCGTCATCCAAACGTTCAACGGTAACCTCGTACGGTTTCCCATCGACGGTGATTCTCAGCTTCTTCATTGATAATAGTTCCTGTTGACTACAGCGGGATCAAACCGTGCTTTTTAGGTGGACGTGTTTCGCTCTTCTGTAACGTATTGCGAAGTGCCAATGATAACGTGGCGCGAGTCATCGACGGTTCGATCACATCGGTAATCATTCCGCGAGAAGCCGCCATGTATGGCGACGCAAATTGTTCGTGATACTCGTTAACCAATTCGTTGCGTTTGGAAACACTGTCTTCGGCAGCTTCGATTTCGCGTCGATACAAAACGTTGGCGGCTCCCTCGGCACCCATGACCGCAATCTCGGCGGTTGGCCATGCGTAGACCGCATCCGCCCCCACGTCACGACTGCACATCGCCAAGTAAGCACCGCCGTAAGCCTTGCGTACAATCAAAGTGATCTTCGGAACGGTCGCGGCACTGTAAGCAAACAACATCTTCGCGCCGTGACGAATGATTCCACCCTGTTCTTGCTGAACGCCAGGCAAAAATCCTGGAACATCAACCAACGTTACGAGAGGGATGTTAAATGCATTGCAAAAACGAATGAATCGTGCGCCTTTATCGGATGCATCAATGTCAAGTGTTCCCGCTTTGACCTTTGGCTGGTTCGCGACCACGCCGACGACCACGCCATCCAAACGAGCAAACCCGACCATAATGCTGGGGGCAAACTGCTCGTGAACTTGAAGAAACTTACCGTCGTCAAAAATTCGTTCGATGATCGGGATCATATCCAGCATTCCGCGAGCTTCCTCGGGAACCATGTCGTTCATCGCCGGATCCGCTTGCATCGAAATGTGTTCAGTCGGATGGTGTGGCGGGTTGTCCAGATTGTTCGATGGCAGATACGACAACAATTCTCGAACCAACTCCAATGCATGAGCATCGTTCTCGGCGACGAAGTGAACATTGCCGCTGATCATCGCATTGGCAGCCGCACCGCCGATTTCTTCCATCGTGGTTTCCACACCGGTGGCAGCTTTAATCACCCCCGGACCACAGATGAACATGCTGGCGTTGTCACGCGTCATGATCAGAAAGTCCATCAGCGCCGGTGAGTACGCTGCACCACCAGCACAACTGCCCGCGATGACCGCGATTTGCGGCACCAAGCCAGACAATTGAACGTTTCGGTAGAAAACTTGGCCGTAGCCGGACAGCGAATCCACGCCTTCCTGAATCCGTGCTCCGCCCGAATCGTTGATCGCGACGAACGGCAAACCGCAATCAGCCGCGTAGTCCATCATGTCGCAAATTTTCTTTGCATGACGTTGTCCAAGCGCACCACCGCCGACGGTGAAATCCTGCGAAAAACCCGCGACAGGGCGACCGCCGATTTGACCAACACCCGTCACCACACCGTCGCCGGGCAGACTCTTGTCCTGCATCCCAAAATCATGACAGTTGTGCTGGACGTGCATGCCCCATTCTAGAAATGTGCCCGGTTCAAACATCGCATCAAATCGTTCGCGAGCCGTCATGGCACCTTTGGCATGGTGCTTGGCAATGCGTTTTTCACCACCACCGGCCAGTGATTCTTCGCGTTCTTTTTCTAACCGAGTCAGGAGTTCTTTTTTGATTGTCATAAACAGTGGTCGATTCGTCGTGCTAGTTTCTGTGTCCACGGGATCGCTTGTGGAGTTCGTAGCTTAGCGATGCAAACCAATCGTGTCATGGGAGACTTCGGCGTTGTAAAAAACTTTCTTCATCATGGCAAAGAATTGTGCTGTAACGGCATGTACGTCATTGAAAGATGCCGTAAGATCCACCACTGATTTGCTATAAGAAACGTGGCACAACAATGCAGGTGCGAAAGCGCGCGAAAGTGCACTTACTCAAAGCCTGTGTCCGCATACGCACACACATAAAACGCATTGAAGGAAAGACGGATGAGTTCGAGCTTTGCAACACTGACGGCTGAAGAAGCTGCTGAGTTTATTTCCAATGATGATCTCGTCGCGACCAGTGGTTTTACGCCGGCCGGTGCAGCGAAGGCGGTTCCTCGGGCGCTTGCCGAACGAGCAAAACGGCTGCACGAATCCGGTCAGGAATTCAGCATTCGCCTCCTAACAGGTGCGTCCACCGGAGAAAGCCTGGACGACCGATTGGCGGAAGCGGATGCGGTTTCCTGGCGTGCTCCGTATCAGTCGTCGCGTGCGCTGCGACAGAAAATTAACACCGGCAAAATCGACTTTGTTGACATGCACTTGTCGCACCTGCCGCAATCCGTTTTGTTCGGTCACTTTGGAAAGATCAATGTTGCCGTTGTGGAAGCGACCGAAGTCACCGAGGACGGAAAGGTCTTTCTAACGACATCGGTCGGTGCCTCGCCGACGTTCTTGAATCAAGCGGACAAGGTGATCATTGAACTCAATCGTGGACAATCACGTCAGATCAGTGATATGGCCGATATCCTGCTGCCGTTGCCGCCACCAAATCGGTGTGCGCTAAGCCTCGATCATCCGCTACAACGGATTGGCAAAACCTTCGCACAAGTTGATCCCAAGAAGATCGTCGGCATCGTGGAAACCGATCAGGTCGATGAAATGGGCGGCTTCTCGGCTCCCGATGAACTGAGCAAAAAAATTGCCGGCTACGTTGTCGATTTCTTAGCAAACGAATTGAAGGCGGGACGAATTCCTACCGAGTTCTTGCCGCTGCAAAGCGGTGTGGGCAACGTCGCCAATGCGGTGTTCGAGGGAATCGGCGAAAGTGCTGATATTCCGGACTTCTATATGTATACCGAGGTCTTGCAACCGAGTCCGTTCAAGCTGTTGCGCAGCGGACGAATGCTTGGTGCCAGTTCCTGTGGTTTAACGTTATTGCCCGAACACTTGCAGGAGATCGCTGACGAGATCGATTTCTATAAGGATCGAATTGTTTTGCGACCGCAGGAGATTTCCAACAACCCTGCGATCATTCGACAACTGGGTGTGATCGCGCTGAACACTGCATTGGAAGCTGATATTTATGGTCACGTGAATTCCACGCACGTGGTGGGGCAGAACGTGATGAACGGTATCGGAGGAAGTGGAGACTTCGCCCGCAATTCTTACTTGTCGATTTTTGTTTGTCCATCGATCGCCAAGGGCGGGAAAATTTCTACGATCGTGCCAATGTGCAGCCACGTTGACCACAACGAACACACCGTCAATGTGCTGGTGACCGAACAGGGCCTGGCCGACCTGCGAGGACTCGCGCCCGGCGAACGAGCGAAACGGATTATCGAAAATTGCGTTCATCCGATGTACCGCGATTACTTGCGAAAGTACGTCGCCGAATCAAAGCCCGGTCACATCCAACATGACTTAAAGCACTGCTTCGATTTGCATCAGCGGCTAATCGAAACCGGCGACATGCTCGGTTAAGACCGCTGGAACAACAAGTGGCGTAGCGAAACTCGCCAAGAGTTTCGGCAACTCGACAAACCGAAAGTCTTGGCGACTTTCGCTACCAGTTTTCCCGCCGGTCCTTGAAAAGTGGGGCCGATTCCGGTAGGGCCGGTGGGAACCGGCTCTACGCTTCGTCCTTAAACCAACCTGCGTACATCACGTAATTGTTGGCGATCTTTTCGATCATCTCTTTGGCTTGCTGTGGATCAACGTCCTTGATTCGTTTCGCTGGGGTTCCGGCGTACAAGCTTCCTGGTTCGATCTTCGTTCCTTGCAAAACGACCGATCCTGCGCCGACGATCGATCCTTCGCCAACGTGGACGTGATCCAGAATCACGCTACCAATTCCGATCAAACAATTTTGGTCAATCCGTGCCCCGTGGACACAAACGTTGTGTCCGATCGAAACGTTGTCAGCGATTTCGACCACCGACTTTTGATACAGCGTGTGCAGAACGCTGCCGTCTTGAATGTTGACTTTGTTGCCGATGCGAATCGAATTCACATCTCCTCGCAACGTCGTGTTGAACCAAACCGAACAATCGTTCCCCATCACGACATCGCCAACGACGACAGCGTTATCGGCTAGAAAACAATTGTCACCAAACTGTGGCGTGAAGCCGCGAACCGATTTGACGATGCTCATGATTTGTTATTGTTGGTATTGAAGTAGGGAACGAACCAGTAATCATAGTCGCCTTTCGCTCCGCGAAAGCAGCGGATTCGCTACTTTCGCGGAGCGAAAGGCGACTATCAAGAACCGCTTGTTCCGGCCTACGAAGATTACTTTGCTGGGAAAATGACGTCCATCAAACGCCGTGCGCCCGCTGCGGGTGGCATGGTGCCAGCTAGGACTTGCGCTTCAATATCATTGCAGATTTCTTGGACGCCGGGGTGAGTGTGCAGGGTTAGTCGTAATTGTTCTTCGACGATCGCCCACAACCATCGCAAGTTTTGTTGCTGACGTCGGCGATCAAATTCGCCGGATTGCCGACGGTTCTTGCATCTCGCTTCGATCGCATCCCAAACTGCTTCGATGCCGGTTTTTGTAAGCGCGCTACACGTCAAGATCGCCGGCGTTCGTCCCGATTGGCGACCGGCCAGTGAATCTAGCGCGTTGTGATATTGGCGGGCTGCTAGTTCTGCGGCTTCCTTGTTCTTTCCATCGGCTTTGTTGACCGCGATCACATCAAGCAATTCCAGCAGGCCTCGCTTAATGCCTTGCAGTTCATCGCCAGCACCGGGAAGCATCAAGCCTAAAAAGCAGTCCGTCATTTCTGCGACCATGGTTTCCGATTGGCCCACGCCCACCGTTTCCACCAAGACGACATCGAACCCGGATGCCTCGGCAACCAACATGCACTCGCGAGTTTTATTCGCGACGCCGCCCAGCGTTCCCGCGGAAGGCGATGGGCGAATGAACGCTTTCTGTTCCGCCGCCAAACGACCCATGCGTGTTTTGTCGCCCAGGATGCTGCCGCCGGTCACGCCGCTGGACGGATCAACCGCCAACACGGCGACTCGCAAACCGTATTGATGCACCAGAGCCAACCCGAGTGCTTCAATGAACGTGCTTTTTCCGGCACCTGGCGCACCGGTGATCCCGACGCGAATTCCGCGACCGCTGTGCGGCATCAAACGGATCAGCAATTCTTCCGCGATCAGTTGGTGACGCGCCGCACTGGATTCAACCAACGTGAACGCTCGCGCCAGCATCGCCAAGTCGCCCTCGACGACGCCTTGATAGTAATCGTCAGCGGTCAGCACTTTGCGGCGAGAAACGATCTTGGGTTCCTGCGGTAAACCCGCCGGCGAGTCGCCCGGTTGGTCGTCCGTCATGATCCTGCTTCGATGGCAAGTTCCAACTGATCGGACAGCTTGCGAATCAACGAAACGGCTGCATCACTGATGACGGTTCCGGGACCGAAGACCGCTGCGGCACCGGCATCGTACAAGGCTTGGTAATCCTGTGGCGGAATCACTCCGCCAGCCACGATCATGATGTCGTCGCGGCCAAGTTTTGATAGTTCATCCCGAAGCTCTGGCACCAACGTCAAGTGACCGGCGGCCAGCGAGCTGACGCCGACGATGTGAACATCATTTTCGACGGCCTGTTTAGCCGTTTCGGCGGGCGTTCGGAACAACGAGCCAATGTCAACGTCGAAACCGAGATCCGCGAACGCTGACGCGATCACTTTCTGTCCGCGATCGTGTCCATCTTGTCCCATTTTCGCGACCAGAATCCGAGGCCGACGACCTTCTTCTTTCTCGAACGCTTCGACAAGGCGCTGAACCGTTTCCAAGGCATTGTTTCCTTTCGATTCACTCGCGTAGACACCTCGCACGGCTGACACCGGTGCTTCGTACCGGCCGTAGACGTCTTCCAACGCCGTGCTCATTTCACCGACGGTTGCCTTCGCACGCGCGGCTACAACGGCGAGTTCTAGCAAGTTGCCTTTGCCGGAATCGGCAGCCGATTTCAGAGCCGCCAACGCTGTATCGACTTCGCCTTGATCACGATCTTCGCGAAGTCGTTTTAAGCTATCGATCTGAGCTTGTCGCACGGCGGTGTTGTCCACCGAGTGAACCTTCAGGTCATCCTCTTTCGCCAATCGATACTTATTCATACCGATCACTGGCTGGAAGCCCGAATCGATTCGTGCCTGCGTTCGTGCGGCCGCTTCTTCGATCCGCATCTTTGGAATCCCGGCCTGAATCGCCGCAGTCATCCCACCTGCTTCTTCTACTTCGGCAAGGTGTTCCCAGGCACGTTGAGCCAGATCGTGGGTCAGCTTTTCAACGAAGTAACTGCCGCCCCAGGCATCAACGACGCTGCAGGTGTCGGTTTCTTGTTGCAGGAACAGTTGCGTGTTCCGAGCGATCCGTGCGGAGAAATCGGTCGGCAACGCGATCGCTTCGTCCAATGCGTTGGTGTGCAACGATTGCGTGTGCCCGTGCGTGGCGGCCATCGCTTCGACGCACGTGCGGACGACGTTGTTGTAAACGTCCTGCGCCACCAAACTCCATCCACTGGTTTGGCTGTGAGTTCGCAGCGACAGACTCTTGGGTTGCTTGGGATCAAACTGTTTAATCAGCTTGGCCCAGATCATTCGGGCGGCACGCATTTTTGCTACTTCCATGAAGTAGTTCATGCCGATGCCCCAGAAAAACGACAGCCGTGGGCAGAATGAATCCACATCCATGCCAGCCTTGACGCCGGTGCGGACATATTCCAGACCATCAGCCAGCGTGTAGGCCAGTTCCAGGTCAGCGGTCGCGCCAGCTTCCTGCATGTGATAGCCGCTGATGCTGATGCTGTTGAAACGAGGCATCAATCGACTGGTGTAATCGAAGATGTCCGCGATGATGCGAATGCTCGGTTCCGGTGGATAGATGTACGTGTTGCGAACCATGAACTCCTTCAGAATGTCATTCTGAATCGTTCCCGAAAGCAGCTCCGGTGCAACGCCCTGTTCCTCTGCGGCGACAATGTACAACGCCATCACTGGCAAGACAGCGCCGTTCATGGTCATCGACACGCTCATCTTGTCCAGCGGGATTCCGTCAAACAGCGTTCGCATGTCATAGATACTGTCGATCGCAACGCCCGCCATGCCGACATCGCCAGCGACGCGTTCATGGTCGCTGTCGTAGCCGCGGTGGGTCGCCAGATCGAACGCGATCGACAAACCTTTTTGGCCAGCGGCCAGGTTGCGTCGGTAGAACGCGTTGGATTCTTTGGCGGTCGAAAACCCAGCATACTGACGCACGGTCCACGGACGCATGACGTACATTGTCGTGTAGGGGCCTCGCAAAAACGGTGCGAATCCTGGCATCGTTTCCAGGTGATCGACGTCCTTGAGATCTTCGGAGGTGTAGAGTCCTTCGATGGGAATCTGTTCAGAAGTTGTCCAACGCAGCCTGCCAGGGTCGCCGCCGATCGAAGCGCTCCAATCGGATCGTTTGGACGCTTCGGAAGCCGAGGATTGAAGGGGAATGTCGGTAAAGTTAGGAATCGTACTCATGATGCCAGCACCTCCTGGTCTCGCAAAAGTTTGCGAAGCGTGCCCAGCACGTCGCACTTGATGTAGATAAACTCGTCAACGCCCGCGGCACGCCAGTCCTCTTCGTTCTTGCCCGGATGCCCGGCCAAGATCACGGTTTTCGCTCCATTTGCCTTCAACGCCGATGCGACGGCCGCCGCTTGATCGGCGTACAGTTTGTCGGACGAACAAATCACCGCGACTTCCAAACCGGATTCCTTGAACGCGGCAGCGACTGAATCGGCGTCAGGGAATCCGCCGTTCTCAGGCACCTCGAAACCGCCCGCTTCAAAGAAGTTTTTGGCGTAGCCGGCACGAGCGTTGAAATGAGCGACGGGGCCGACGTTGGCAGAGAAAATCTGTGGCCGCTTGCCATGCTTTTCCATCCAAGCGTCACTGGCGTCGCGAAGTTCCTCGAACGGTTGAGCGAACGCGTGAGCTTCGATTGGATTAATCGTGACCTTGCCCGGTTCAAACCCGATCGCCTTGCCAATCATGCCCAACGTCGCGCCGCCTTGCGACATTGTGATGCAAGCCGACATCATCTCAGCACCACGCTGAATCGCTGGCGGTGCTTCTGGAGCTGAATCTTCGTTTGCGGATACGTTGTGTCGAGCGACAGCGGCTGTTTTGAGCGACTTAATGTCCGGCGGCGGATGCTGGACGCTTTCTTCTTGCAAGTTTGGAAACTCGCTGACGCCGGTGATGCCTTCTTTGCGGCGAGCAATATCTTTCGCTCGGGGTGCGTAAGCGGAATCAATCTTGTCGGCGATGAAGTTCGATTTCAGTGCCGGCAGCATCCCGCCTTGGGCTTCGACTTCTTGGAACACGGCCCAAGCCTTCTCGGACATTTCGCTGGTCAGGTTTTCCAAGAACCAACTGCCGCCAGCCGGGTCCATGACGCGATGCAGGTGTGATTCTTCTTGCAAAATCAGCACAGTGTTTCGTGCGATGCGGCGACTGAAATCATTCGGTAATCCCGCGGCGTGATCAAACGGCAACGACGTGATCGCATCGACTCCGCCGGTTAAGGCTGCGAACACCGCGACCGAGTTTCGCAGCAAGTTGACGTACGGGTCACGCTGGGTCATCACTCGGTTGCCGGTGCGAGCGTGAATCTTCATTCCGACCGCCGACGAACCGCTGGCTTCCAGGATCCGCGACCACAATTGCCGTGCGGCTCGCAGTTTTGCGATCGCCAAAAAGTGGTGCGTGCCGAGGCTGAATCGAAACAGAATCTGTTTGGCAGCGTCGTCGATCGACATGCCCGCGTCCGTCATCGCTCGCAAGTATTGCAGAGCCGTTGCCATCGAAAACGCGATGTCTTCGGCCGCCGTTGCACCCGAATCGTGATAGACCGATGTATCGACACCCACCGCGGTGACTTTGGGCAGGTTCCCCGCGGTCCACGCCGCCAAGTTTGCCATATCGGCGATCGCGGTTTCAGCATCGACCGGCAATTGGCCTTCGGCGGCCAGCGTTTTCAGCGGGTCGGCATTGAAGGCTCCGCGTGCCTTGTCGGACGTGACCTTTTTCTCTTTCCACAGGGCCGCAAGAGTCGCTGCGGCGGGAATGAACGATCCGCCTGCGTCCAGGGCCAAATCGACGAGTTCCAATTGAACGCCTTCGAGTGCGGTTTCAAAATCGCTGAGGCTGTAAGCCATCATGCCATCGTCGCCGACCAGCGCGGTTGCATCCGAATCGGTCAGGTCATAACCGACTCGAGTTGCCCGATCGAATTGCAGTTGCAACGAAGTCACACCGCCCTGCAAATCCGCCAAGATCGCTTCGTTGCAAATCTTTAAATCCGGATGCGAATTCTCTTGACGCAAATCAACGCCGCTCAACACATGCCCAAGCGGTCGTGAACCGCGAACAAACGGGGCTGAACCGGGAAAGCCGGTCGGGTTTTCTCCGGCGAGTTTGTCAGCCAGCGTGTAGACCGGCTGGATGTCGATGCCTTCGTAGGTGTGAGAAACCAGTTTGCGTTCAAACGGCACTCCGCCGAGGGCGCTCTCGGCCGATTCACGCCAAGTTTGATAATCGACAGGTGGAAAGTCATCCGCAATCTTGAAAGAGGTCTCAGTCATTGATCGTTCTTGTGGTGGGCGGGTTGGTTTAGAATGGGGCGGCCGGAGAAGAAAGTTGTACAACTAAAATCCAGGACGACAACTTTTTATTCAGGTGGTTGGCACAGTTCCGTCAGGACGCCGCCGCTGCTCTTGGGATGAATGAACGCTATCTGCATATGGTGTGCCCCCGGTCGCGGCGTCTCGTCGATCATCCGCAAACCTTCGCTCTTCAGTTCATCAATTCGATCCTGCAAACTGTCGACCGTGAATGCCATGTGATGAAGACCTTCGCCGCGCTTTTCAATGAACTTGGCAATCGGGCTTTCGGGGTCCGTTGGCTCCAGTAGTTCCAACCTAACGTCGTTCAGCTTGTAAAAAGCGACCTTCACTTTCTGGCTAGGGACATCTTCGACACCCTCGAATTCAGCCCCTAATGTTTGGGCGTAAAACGCTTGCTGGTCGTCGAGCGATCGAACAGCGATTCCAATGTGGTTGAGCGACTTGACGGGTTTCATAATGAAGTCCTAGCGTGCGGTTTAGGTGTGCGAATTCGCCCGGCGTGCCGTATCGGCACAGATCCGGTGCATTGCATGGTTACCCTGATTTGTGCATGTGGATTGTGGCGTGGCGTGGTCGTTTGTAAAGGCCAGAGGCCTGCATTTACGGCATCGCAGAGATAGATGTACAACGGAATGTATTTCGTTCTAAGTCCGTGCCGTTAGCGGGGTAGGTTTGCCGTTGGGTTGGCCCTGCATCCTGACACTATCGCCAACACAAAAGCTGAGTCTGCGTGGCACCAACTCTGGCTTGCCATTGATCCAAATGTCGTGGCAGTGATCGCTCGCCATCGCGCTGTTCGTGTTCGACCTTGAAGCCCGCTTCCGTCACGATTGATTCGATTTCGGCTGCCGAGTTTCGCATGACGCTGTCGTCGGTTTCATGCACCTCGATGTAGATCGCCGCGATACGATCAAGGTGAGGTTGAATGTCAGTGATGACGCGCTGTTCGGCACCTTCGATATCCAGTTTTAGAAACGCGACATCTCGATCGGCGATGTAGGGCGTCAGTCTTGTTGACTGGACAATCGTGGACGTGCTGCCGTCTCGTTTTGCCCAAGCCGGATCAACTGAATTGCCCCGAGCGTCACCGCCGGGCGAAAGGTCGCCAAAGAATTCAGCATCTTCGTTGTGGTCCAGCACCGCTTTATTGATGCAGCGTATCCCTGGAATGTCGTTGGCCTCGATATTCTTGTCCAGCATTTTGAACGCAACGGGATCGGGTTCAAAACAGATGATTTCAGACATCGGCCAGCGGAACTTCCACTCCAGCACCGTAACGCCGATATTTGATCCGCAATCAATGATCAACGGACGCTCGCGTGACGGCGTCAATTCAGGTGGCGTAAAAAACGACGGGAACTCATCGATCTGGCGAATCATCGACTCAGCCGCCGCCGCGTTGTTGTGATGCAGATGGAATCCGCGAAATTTCATTCGTTGCATCGAAGTATTTTGGGTAGGAAGTACCAGCGATTGTCATCGGCTCCGCTTCGGTAGACAATAGCGATAGCAAAAGACTCCAAGCCGACTTGCCCCAACCCTCGTGGAAGTGAGCCTACCCGACGATGCGAATTTTTGTGACCGGAGGAACCGGCTTGCTCGGCAACACGATCCTGCGTCAATTGACTCAGCAAGGCCACGACTTAATCGCCCTGGTCCGGGGCGATCCGGATCCAGCCGTGTTCGACGGGATCGAAACTGAATTTGCGAAGGGCGATTTGGCTGACAAAGAAGCCGTGTTCGCTGCCGTGCAAGGTTGCGACGCTGTGATCCACTCAGCCGGGTTGATCCATTTGGGTTGGAAGCGGCTGGAGGAATCGATGGCTGTTAATCGCGATGGCACGCGAATGGTCGTGGACGCTTGCTGCAAGCATGACGTTCCGTTGGTTCACATTGGAACGGTGGACACGTTGGCGGTTGGTTCGCGAGGTGAAGTGGCTGATGAAACGACCGAACTCGATCGAAACGGTGGAAAGATCCCGTGCAGTTATATCGTCAGTAAACGAGCGGGCGTCGAAGAGGTGCTTGCGGGCGTCGATCGCAAACTTCGGTCGGTGATTGTTCACCCAGGATTCATGCTGGGGCCTTGGGATTGGAAACCCAGCAGCGGTCGGATGATTGTCGAAGTTGTGAAGGCTTGGCGTCCGATCGCTCCGTCGGGTGGCGCGTCAATTTGCGACAGCCGTGATGTGGCATCAGGCACGATCGCAGCGATGCAGCGAATGCTCGAAAACAGCATTCCGTCCAGCGGTCGTCAATACATTTTGGCGGGCGAGAATTGGACCTACTATGAACTCTGGAAAGAGATCACGCGTCGATGCGGCGTCAGAGGCCCGATCATGCCCGCTGGTCCGGCCCAACGTTGGATCGGACGAGTCGCTGGCGATGTGATGTCGAAGCTTTCAAAAAACGAAGGCGATCTAAACAGTGCCGCGGTGCGAATGAGTAGCCAATTCCACTGGTACGACAATTCACGAGCCAAAGAAGAACTCGGTTACCGATCCCGCGACCCAAGCGAATCGATCGACGACGCGATCAATTGGCTCGAGCGCCAAAAAATGATTTGAGGTCGCAATACTGCATTCGCAATTTGGACAGCCTGATTTGCAATGCAACCGTCAACAAATCAGGCCCCATTGGTTTCTTCGCACGGCTGCAAGTGCGTTAGGTCTTGCAAAATCCATTCCGAGACCAATTCAAGACCGGGGCGAGTTAAGTCGCGTTGGGCGAGAAAATCAATAATCGCTGGGCGAACCGCGTGGTGGATGGCCTCGTATCGATCCCGTCAGACGCTATAGTGTCGCGCCCGACGCAATTCCCACTCTTTTTAATCCCCACTCATCACTTTCAGTGACAAAGCAACGCATGGCAGATTCAACGGAGTCCCAGGATACTGGCACCGCAACCGCTCGGCCGATGATCGAGGCGGTGGGTTTGAGCAAGTTTTACGGGCCGTTTGCGGCGGCTCGTGACGTCAGTTTTTCCGTCTCGGAAGGCGAATTGGTGGCTTTTCTTGGCCCCAACGGTGCTGGCAAGAGCACGACCATGAAGATGTTGACTGGATACATCGCCCCCAGCGAAGGTTTCGGACGCATCGCCGGTCACAACATGATGGAAGACCGCATCGAAGGGTCGCGGCACCTGGGATACTTGCCAGAAAACGGGCCGCTGTATCCCGAAATGACGCCCTATTCGATGCTGGAGTTTTTCGCCGATGCTCGCGGGATGTCCAAAGCACAAAAGAAGGATCAGATCGAGAAAGTGATCGAGATCTGTGACCTCAGCAGCGTGATGTACAAGGCGACCAGCAAGCTGTCGAAAGGTTTCAAGCAGCGGGTCGGCATGTCACAAGCTCTGTTGCATGAACCCGATGTTTTGATCCTGGACGAACCCACCGCAGGTTTGGATCCGAATCAGATTCGTGGTGTTCGCAAAACGATGAAACGGTTGAGCGAAACGAAGACGATTTTGCTCAGCACGCACATCCTGCAAGAAGTCGAAGCGATGGCCGATCGCGTGGTGATGATCAACGAAGGCCGCGTGGTGTATGACGGCAATGTCGAGGATCTTCGCAACATTGGCAATGGCGATCTTGACGAAGCGTTCCACAAGTTGACCGCCGGCGCGACGGTTTAGATTCGTACAAGAATGATTGTCGCCTTTCGCTCCGCGAAAGTACGTCAGAGCACACTTTCGCGGAGCGAAAGGCGACTTTAGAAAAAACTAAGTCGCAAGCTTACACAACGTTTTCAAATTCACATTCACAACTAAACCTACATTCGACTCATCATGACGAATAACGTCACCTCGAACGTCACCACCGCTCTTGCAAGCCTGTTGATCTATGACCTGATCTTCTTGCTGGTGCTGTTTACAATCGTCGCGTTGCTTTCGGGAACCAAGAAAGCCGCATTCGCGGTCATGAAGCGGAACTTTGTCGGTTACTTCAGCAACCCGACCGGTTACGTGTTCCTGTGTATCTTTGTATTCCTGACCTCGGTCGCCGCGTTCTGGCCCTACGAGTTCTTTACGCAAAACTTGGCGACGTTGGATCAGCTAAACGGTTGGTTCCCGCTGATCATGTTGGTATTCATTCCAGCGATCACGATGAGCATCTGGGCGGAAGAAAAACGCCAGGGCACGGACGAATTGCTGCTGACTTTGCCGGCGGACGACTTTGACATCGTGATCGGCAAGTACATGTCGGCCGCGGCGATTTTCACCGCGTCGTTGCTGTTCAGCCAAATCAGTACCTTCGTCACGCTGGCGATTCTGACCGAAGGACAACTCGATACTGGACTGATTTTCACCAGTTACCTGGGTTATTACTTCGTCGGCTTGGCAATGATCGCGATCGGGATGGTGGCGTCGTTCTTGACGGGCAACTTGACGGTCGGGTTCGTTTTAGGAGCCCTGTTTAACGCACCGCTGGCGTTTGCGTCGCTGATCAAATCGGTCAGTCCATCGCAGAAAATTGCGGCACTGATCGGCGAAAGCGGGATCGCTCGTCCGTTCGACGATTTTGGTCGCGGCGTGATCAGCACGTCGTCGGTGTTTTACTTTGTCTTGGTTGCCGCGATTGGTTTGTACGCCTGCATGGTCCTGATCGGCCGCCGTCACTGGACCGGCGGCAAAGACGGCAACACGATGGCGTGGCATTACATTGCCCGCGTTTTGGCGTTGGTCGTGATTACCGGCGGTGCGGTCGTGTTCCTGCGAAACAAAGACGTTGTTCGCGTTGACTTTACCGAGGGCAAAGTCAGCTCGCTGTCGCCAGCGACCAAGAAACTGATCCAAAATCTGGAAAGCGATCGCAAGGTTGTGATCGACGCTTTCATCAGCAAAGACATTCCCGAAGCCTACGCAAAGACTCGTTACGAACTGGTCAACTTGTTGAAAGAGTTCCGCAGCGAAGCGTCCGCGAAAGGACGTGAATTGCAAGTGAACTTGTACGAAGACATCGAACTGTTCAGCGACGAAGCGGCGCTTGCCGAAGAGCGGTTCGGGATCGAACCGGTCACTCGAACCGTTCGCGAACAGGGCGCTCAAACGCAAAAGCAATTGATCCTGGGTGCCGCGTTCAAGTCGGGCCTCGAAAACGTCACCGTTCCGATCTTCGAGTACGGGATTCCGGTTGAATACGAATTGGTGCGATCGATCGATACCGTTGCCTCCGGTGCAAAGAAGCGCATCGGTGTTGCTGCGACCGACGCACGGTTACTCGGTGGCACCGTGATGTCAGGCATGTCGATGCAACAGGTGCCACGTCACTTGTTGATGGATGAATTGTCCAAACAGTACGAAGTCGAAGAAGTGGACCTGAACAGTCCAGTGTCGGCCGATGTTTATGCGGCATTGTTGGTCGTGCAGCCATCGTCGCTGGCTCCGCCGCAGTTCGAGCGATTGCTAGACGCCGTTCGCAGCGGTGTTCCTGTCGCGATTTTTGAAGATCCCGCACCGGTCGGAATGAGCTACATCACGGCGACGGGTCAACCCAAACAATCGCCCGGCGGTATGTTTGGCGGCGGTGGCGGTCCGGCACCCAAGGGCGACATTCGCCAATTGTGGGAACTGCTGGAGGTGGAAGTGCCCGGCAAAGCAGGCATGCAAGGCATGTACAATCCCGACGTGGTTTGGCAGCCCTACAATCCCTATCCGGCTCTCGAAGATCAATCGAACCCGCTGTGGTTGTTCATCGATGAAGAGGCACCAGGATCGATGCCCGGTCAAGCTCTCAGCGAGGATAGTCCGATCACGTCAGGCATGAATCAAGTGCTGTCGATCGTCGCCGGTGCGGTCATTCCGCGAGCCGACAGCAAGCTAACGCACACCGAAATCCTTCGCACCGGCGATCCATCGGGTTTGGTCGGTGGCGACAAGATGCGTGCGATCATGCAAGGACAAAGCACGATTGAACGCGAAGACGCTTCCTTGCGTGCCAACGTCCCGATCGCCGTTACCGTCGAAGGTGACGACATCGTTGAAGAATCGACCTCGGATGCGGAAGATTCCGAATCAGCAGATGAAAAGACTGTCAGCACACCCGGCATTCGCGCCGTCTACGTTTCCGACACCGACTTGATGTTGCCCGAGTTCCTGATGATTCGCGCCGACCCCGACACGGTCGCCGACATCAAGTTCCAGTTCCAAAACGTGACTTTCGTTCTTAACTGCATCGATTGGTTGACCAAAGAATTCGATTTCATCGAAGTACGAAAGCACGAGCCGATTTTCACTAGCCTGCGATTGATTGATTCCGTTCGCGATGAAGCTCAGAAGAACGTTCGTGACCGAAGCACCGAATTCCAGGGCGACTACGACGGAGCGATTCGTGAAGCTCAGGAATCCATGCAGACTCGGATGAAGGATTTGCAAGAAGAGATCGAAAAGCTGCAAAAGAAGAGTGGCGATGGTGCGGTTTCTCGCGCTGAATTGCAAGCCAAGCTACAGCGTTTTCAAACTCAGCAAGAACTGGAACAACGCAAGCTGGACGTCAAACGAACCAAGCTGGAACGAGATCGCGAATTGAACATCCGCGACATCCAACGTGAAGCCGATGACCGCGTGACGAAGATTCAAAACCAGGTCAAAGCCGCCGCCGTCGTGCTGCCGTGCATTCCACCGCTGGTCGTCGGCGTGATCGTCTTCGCAGCTAGACGATTGCGTGAACGCGAAAACATCAGCAAGTCGCGACTTAAATAGGGATTAGGTCTGAGGGATTAGGTTTTAGGAAATCAAAACTCTTAAGAAACCTCGTCCCAACCTTTGCCCCAAGTCAACGTGGCCAATTCGTTTTCTTAAAAACTAATCCCTAAAACCTAACCCCTACTTTCCCATGTCTGAAGCTACAAAGACTCTTACGTTTTGCGGTGTCGCTGCCGTTGTGGCGGGTTTAGCTACGTTTGTTGCTTGGCCCAGTGCGACCAAACCTACGGATGAGCAAGCTGGCAAAATGTTGTTTGCTGAGTTCAAGGATCCGCTTGCCGCCGCCAGCATGAAGATCGTCACCTTTGACGAAGAACAAGGAAAGCTGGATACGTTTGAGGTTCGCAAAGATCGCGAAACCGAACTGTGGACCATCCCGTCACGCGACGGCTATCCCGCCGATGCGATCGAACAAATGAAGGTCGCCGCGAACGCGTTGGTGGACGTCAAAATTTTGGACGTGCAAACGACCAACGCGGAAGACCACGATGACCTTGGCGTTGTTGAGCCAAAGATGGAAACCTTGGAAGTGGGCGACGAGGGCGTCGGTCGGTTGGTGACGTTTAAGAATGAAAAACAAGACACGCTGGCGTCGATGATCATCGGCGACGCGGTCAAAGAGGACGAGTCAAAGCGTTACGTGCGGATTCCAAACCAAGACCCGGTTTATGTGGTCAAGTTCGATGATTCGTCGTTGACGACCAATTTCACCGATTGGATCGAAGACGACCTGTTGCAACTGAGCAGCATTGATATCGATCAGGTTGAAATCAAGGACTACACCGCGTCGCTTGGTCAGCGCGGGATCTCGCTAAACCGTCGTTATACCGCTGTTGTTGATCAAGAAAACAACGACTGGAAACTTGCGAAACTGTCTGAGTACGATGAAAAGGATCCTCGCAAAGAACCCGTTGATCGTGAATTGTCCGGTGATGAACCGCTGAACAAAACCAAGTTAAACGAGATGAAGAATGCGTTGGACGATTTGAAGATCGTTGGCGTGTTTCGTAAGCCCGAAGGCGTCAGTGAAACGCTGAAGGCGAGCAAAGATTTGCTGTCCGACCAAGAAGCGATCACTTCGCTGGCTCAACGAGGTTTCTACCCGATTGATGTCGGTCCAGACGGGCAAGCTGAAATTTTGTCAGCCAATGGTGAATTGAGTGTTTCGCTAGACGCTGGCGTTAAGTACCTGCTTCGTTTCGGGAACATCGCCGGTGTCAGCGATGGCGGTGATGGGGGCGACGGAGATGAAGCGGACGACACGGGCGTCAATCGTTATCTGTTTGTCACCACGATGGTTGACCAATCGAAATTCCCCGCACCCGAATTGCAGTCGGTTCCACAGACGCTGGAAGAAATGGATGCGTTGATGGCTCCGCCGGAAGAAGAACAGGAAGCAGTCGAAACTGAACCGGTGGAAGAAGTGGAAGCTGAAGCTGACGAAGCGACTGGGGAAGAGGCGACTGGGGAAGAAGAGACGGAGGAGGCCACGGAAGCTGGTGCAGAGATGACTTCCGAAGAGCCCGCACAGGCGGAGGCTTCCAAGGAAGTTTCCAAAGAAGTTTCAGAGGAGTCGCCAGCCGAAGACGTAACGGAAGGTGAAACCGAAGCATCGGGCGAAGGCGAAGCAACCGGCAGCGGCCAGGCTCAGTCCGGGGACGTTGACGAAGATGCACCGGCGGTTGAGGAAGTGGAGGCTGATGCTGAAGAAGCGAAGGCTGACGAAGAAATCCCAGCGGAATCTGGTTTAACCGACGAGGAGCGGCAAGAACTGCTTGAAGCGGCGCAGGAGAAAATCACTAAGTCGAATCAGCGGTTGTTGGACGCTCGCAAGGACCAATTGGCCGAGGCCGAAAAGAAGGTCAATGACTTGAATGCACGCTTTGCCGATTGGTACTACGTGATTCCGGAAACGACTTACACGCAACTAAGAATCAGCCAAGAAGAATTGCTGAAACAGGAAGCCGAGAAGGAACAACCAGCAGGCAACCCAATGCAAGGCGGTCCTCAGTTGCAAATGCCAGGTTTCCCCGGCGGCGGCAACTAAAATTGCAGGTTCGGTTCCTACCGGCCAACCAAAATGCAATCGGCCGGTGAGGACCGGCCTGGCCTGATGAAAATGTGTCGCTGTCAACTTGTCACGCCCTTGAAAGTAGGCCGTAGCGAGCCATAGCGAGTTACGGCGTTGCGCACATTGCCGTAACTCGCTA
>NZ_LWSK01000180.1 GCF_001642955.1 Rubripirellula obstinata
CCGAGCCAGAGAATGGATGTAGGGGGCTGCCATCCGGGTGCTTGCGCACCCGGCAGGGGGCTGTCGGCCCTCCGGGCCTAATGGCAGTTCGGTGCCTACCGGCAGTTCGGTGCCTAATGGCAGTTCGGTGCCTACCGGCAGTTCGGTGCCTAATGGCAGTTCGGTGGCGATCGCCACCTGCACCGAGCTGTCGCCTCTCTCCGGCTGAATTCGGTAACGACGAATCACATTCACGAGGTTTGTTCTCGCGGTGCCGTCGTTAACAGAGTTGCGGCACGCTGGATCGAACGGCCTAGTGGGGCGACACCGTCGCTGACAATTCGCACCGTTGGCAACGTGCGACCAACCCAATCACGGTCGCGAATGTCGTTCCACCAGATGCTTGGATCAAGTTGTGGTCCGGTGATCGAAGTCGCCAGATCCGTTTTCGATGCGTTTGTTTGTGAATCGATGGAAGTCAGGCTCTGCGAATCTGGACTCTGCGATTCCGCGATGGGATCAGTCGTTCGTTGCGTTGCGAAAGCAATTGCCAAGCTTGCTGCTACTGCGACAGCGACAATGGATCGGCCTTTGATCGACTTGCTTTGATTCGTCTGAGGTTCTTGATACGTCTTGGATGCCAAGGAAGTTTCGATGGATTGCCATAGTTGCACTTGGTGCTGGCACGACGCACATTGATTGGCGTGTGATTGCATTTCACGGTTGGGCGATGCATCGCGTCGGTCGAGCGATCGCTGGAATTGTCGTTGGAATTCGTTGCAGTCCATCATGCACCACCTGATTGCTTGCGCTGTGGAACAATCGCATCACGATGACTCAAATGCTGGATAAGTTGTTGCCGGGCACGATGCACCCAAGTCTTTACCGTTCCCAGCGGATGCCCAACTCGATCACTAATTTCGGCATAACTAAGCCCCTGCTCGTGAAACATTGTGAAAGCAGTTTGCTGCATTTGCGGAAGTGCAGCGATCGCAATTGAGACCTCTTCTTGAAGTTGGTTTGCCGCATCAATCTGTTGTGTCTCTTGCCGAACAGGTTCACTCACCTCGGACAGCGATTGATGAAGCGCGGACCGGTGACGTACTGATTGGCGGCTGGCTAGAAAGCTGCGACAGCGGTTTCCAGCAATCTTTGCTAACCAAGGTTCCAATGGACGGCCGCGGTCCCAACGGTCAAAGTGCTTTGCAAAACGCGAAAACGTTTCCTGCGTCACGTCTTCTGCATCCTGACGATGCCCGAGAAACTTCATGCAGATTTTGAAGACCAGCGAGTGATGCTGCTGGACGAGCGCGGACATTGCCATGTTGTTGGCGCTGCCCCAATTCCCAACAGACACGTTGCCAACAGACACGTTACGGACAGACACGTTACGGACCGGCATGCGACTGACCGACATTTGGCTAGCCGGTAGTTCGCTTGAATTGCTCATCAGAAACAGGTTGGCTGAAGTTTGATTTAGCGTCCGCTGAAGAAACGCTTCAGGGCATTGTCGGCGGCGTCACGAGAGTTATCCGTCATCTCTCGTTTGACGCTTTCGGGAAGTTTGCCCGGCTTTTGATTTTTGTCAGGTCGTTTGCGAATCGATTCGGACGAAGATTCGCTGACGGACAATTCGCCACTCTCATCAGTCCCAGATGAAGATGGATCATCCACGTGTTCCAATTGGAATTGCCGAGTTTCGGGATCGGATAGTTTTCGCACGCGATCGATTTGGTCTGCTTCGTCCAACCAATCACTCACATCGACCGGTTCAAACTTGCTATCGTTAATTCCTGCTTCCACCGTGCGTGCGGCGGCATCGCCAACGTCGGTGACCTCCGCTTTCTTGACGCCTTGAAGACCGTGTTCCAGCAAGACTTCAAAAAGCAATTTGCCGATGCGTAGCATGTCACCGGCTTTTAAAACCTTTGCCTTATCGACGGGCAAACGTTTGTCGTTCACATAGGTCCCATTGCGGCTCTTCAAATCCTGGATCAGAACACGGTTCTCTTTCAGAACGATGATGCAATGCTTGCGGCTGACCGATTCGCTCTTGGGCCTTAGCTGGCAAGATTCGCTTCGTCCGACCAGAAATTTCTCGCTCGAGATCGCAATCTCTTTTCCTTCATGACTGCCGGAACGAACGATTAATTTGACCTGCATGGATCACCGATTACGAGAAGGCGCACGTCTTTGAAACGAAGAAACAGGAACCCTAAAGCCCTTGCCCTATTCTAAACAGATTATCGGCGCTGAGAATGCCTGACTTTGTTGTGAAAGCGGGTAATCGCTTACTAAAAAACACTCGCCACCCGGCGGAGTAGTGTTCGTAATTACCTGCGATGCGTCCAATCGTAGGCTAGGAACCTTCGCGACGCAATTTCAGTCCCCAATTGCCGTTCGGCCTCGTTGATGGAACTTGGTGACCACTGAATCATTAAGCGGCTCTGTATTTGCCTGGTGATCGGTTCAATCAGATCCTCAATCGTCGTAATTTTGGCACCCAAATCAATCAGCCCCGGTAATTGCGGGGCCTGCGGACTCGATCGCACAAGCAGGCTGCCGTGTTGCAGCAATGATCGCTTGCCACGCCGCTGGGCGCTGCCAAGAATTTTGTAACCGGCAACGATCAGGTCTTCGCTAGTCCGCCGCTGAAAGCAAAGCACCGGCTCATCAGCATCGGAAGCTTTTTTCTGTTCCTGATCCGATTGCAGTAACCGATAGGGAGTTGCCGTGACTCCGAATTCACGGACGGCGTCGGCAATCGCTTCGTGTACCAAAGCGTAAAGCCTGGCGTTGGCACCGATGGAGGTTCTGATTTTTGGTTTGTCAGACTGGTTTGCAGACGGCTTCGTGATCAGCGATTGATGATCGTCGGGAATGGCAATCGAATACGTCAATTCGTGATGGTGAACAATTGCACCTCCGCCCGATGCCCGCCGCACGCAAGGCAGGTCCAGGCTTTCGGTGTGCGTTTGCCGATCGGCGAACTTTTGAAAGTATCCGAGCGACAGTGTTGGCTGCGACCATCGGTAAAACCGCAGGCAGGCAACGCCCGTCTGGTCAACGGATTCCAAGATCGCTTGGTCCAGCGACATGTTCATTGCCGCGGATTCGGCGTCGGTCAATCCACCGCTGGAATCCACGCCAATCAGTCGTCCAACCGACGTTGCATCATTCATAGAGACGGTTTTCGTTTAACCGGCTTCGGAACATTGTTTTTCGTAGGCAGCGTGGTCCATCAATTTGTCACGACCTTCATCGCCGCTGACCTTGATGCGAACGATCCAACCAAAGTCCAACGGATCTTCGTTCAACTTTTCAAGATTGTCAGGCAGCTCGCTGTGAACTTCGACCACCGTGCCGCTGACGGGACTGTACAACGGGCTGACGGCTTTGACCGATTCGACTTCGCCAAATTCATCTCCAGCGGCAACTTCTTTGCCTACTTCGGGCAAGTCCATGTAAACCAGATCGTTGAGCTGTTCGATTGCAAACGCAGAAATACCGATCGTGGCGATGCCGTCATCGGAAGTCAGGTCGGCCCATTCGTGGGTTTCTGCGTAGAGCAGGGAAGCGGGATCACGGGACATTTATTTAGTTTCCTTCTCGTTTGTAAAAGGGCAGCGGGATCGCCGTAGCGTGAATCAGTTTACCACGGACATCAATCGCATAGCGTGCTTGCTTCGATGAAGCGGCGTCAACGTAGGCCATCGCGATCGGTTTCCCCAGCGTGGGTGACGGTCCGCCACTGCTAATGATACCAATCGGGTTGCCAGAATCGTCCAAAATGGGGCATCCATCGCGAGCCGGACGCTTGCCTTCGATCAACAGTCCGATGCGTCGTTGTTTTGGACCGTCAGCATGAATTTTTCGCAAAGCTTCGTCGCCAATAAAGCTGCGGTCTTTCAGCGTGCAGGCAAATTTTAGCCCGGCGGAAATCGGGTCAATGGTTTCACTAAGCTCGTGACCATACAACGGCATGCCGGCTTCCATTCGCAATGTATCGCGTGCTCCCAAGCCAGCCGCGGCAAAGCCTTCGTCGCGACCGCACAGCAAAATGTTTTCCCAAATTCGCTCTGCCTCTTCGGCCCGAACGATCAATTCAAACCCATCTTCGCCGGTGTACCCGGTGCGGCTGACGATGACTGGCTTTCCGAATTGTTCGGTGATGACCGCGCGATAGTATTTCAGCTTTGTTGGGTCACACTTAAATAACCGCTTGCAAACGTCCATGGCTTTGGGGCCTTGGACGGCGATCATGGCAGTCAATTCGGTTCGATCAGACATCGTGACCGTCGGAAAGTCGGCCAGGTGCGGAAGAATCCAGTTCTTGATCTTTTCTCGATTCGACGCGTTGACGACCATTAAATGGAACCGTCGCTGGGATGGTGTTTCCAGATTGGAAACCAGCACATCGTCCAAAACGCCGCCTTCGGCATTGCAAATCAGACCGTAACGGACTCCACCAATCGGCATGTCTTTGATTTTGCGAGTCAGCAGATGGTCCAGCAGATCCTCGCTATGGTCGCCATCAAATCGAAGTCGCGCCATGTGCGAAACGTCAAACAGTGCCGCCGAAGTCCGACACGTTTGATGCTCAGTCACGATGGACGAGTACTGGATTGGCATTTCATAGCCCGCAAAGGACATCAGCTTCGCGCCAGCGCCGCGGTGCCAATCCAGAAGAGGCGTTGAGAGGAGATCAGTTGACATGGGCCAAAACTAAAAGGATGGGAAGCAGGGTTCGCCCGTAGCTGATCCCGCCAGGGTTCAGTCGAGCATAGATGGGGCCAGGACTGAACCCTGGCGGAATCAGCTACGCTTTGAAACAGACTCTTTACGCCAGCAAAGTTTACAGAACCGTCACCACTACGCCATCAGGGAGGTTTGTTCTGCCCGCTGCAAGTTCTAGTATTCCGCGTCACCTCAATTTTCGGGTAGCGGAACTCGCCAAGAGTTTCGGCTACGAGGGGGACGCCGAAAGTCTACGCGACTTCCGCTACCTCCTAACCGAAGATTGAGCTGACATGGACTACTAGTGGCGGATGCATGGACCCAACCCCCATCACAAGTTCGCATGGATATCGTTTACACTCAGCAGCGGTTTTTACACGACTTGCCCGTAGCTGATCCCGCCAGGGTTCAGTCGAACTTGAACCCATGGTGGACTGAACCCTGGCGGGATCAGCTACGATTTAAACGGACGCTTCGAGCCGACCAGAGCCTTGTCTGATCGACGAACGACTTCCCTCTTTTCCTTGACTCTTCACCACCGCCGCCAATGTCCGAACTGTTACCTGTAATCGACGCGGGCCTTCCCGTCGGAATCATCCCGCCCTTTGCAACCCGCGTTGGCAAGGAAACCGGTGAGGCTTTGGTGCGTGGCAGCGTAACCGAACTGCAAATCAATCTCGGCAAGCTGTGCAACCAGACTTGCACCCATTGCCACGTGGAGGCTGGGCCCACGAAGAAACGCGAAAACATGAACGCCGAAACCGCTCAGCGTATTCTGGACTTGGCTGCTGGTTGCGAATCGTTGACGACGGTTGATCTGACCGGCGGGGCACCCGAGATGAATCCGCACTTTCGACAAATGGTGACGACGTTTCGTCAACGCGGTTTGCGAGTTCTGGATCGTTGCAACTTGACGATTTTGACCGAGCCTGGCTACGAAGATCTCGCCGAGTTTTTGGCGGCACAACGGGTGGATGTCGTCGCGTCGTTGCCTTGCTATTTGGAAGACAACGTGGACGGCCAACGTGGCGATGGTGTTTTCCAGCGCAGCATTGATGGGCTTCGCCAACTGAATCAATTGGGTTATGGAAAAGCTGATCCAGAGAATCCTCTTACTTTGGATCTCGTTTTCAACCCGACCGGTCCATCATTGCCACCCGATCAAGAACAGTTGCAAGCTGATTACAAACGCGAGATGCAGGCTCGCTATGGAATCAGTTTTGATCAGCTTTACTGCATCACCAACATCCCGATCAAACGTTACGCCCAGTATTTAAACAAACGAGGTAAGCTGAATGATTACATGCGTTTGCTGTCGGATCACTTCAATGCCGACGCGGCGGGGCACGTGATGTGCCGGTCTTTGGTGTCGATCAGTTGGGATGGTTTGATTTATGACTGCGACTTCAATCAAATGCTAGAGATGCCGATCGGCGGCAAGGACAAAACAACCCTCTGGGACATCGAATCGCTTGATCAATTTGCTGGCCGACCAATCACAACCGCCGATCACTGCTACGGCTGCACTGCCGGTGCCGGCAGCAGTTGCAGCGGCGCGATCACCTAATTCGTAATCTAAGCCTTCCCGGCGATAGCTTTTACTCTTCAAACTTCACTCTTCAAACTTCCCAAACATGTTGAACACTGAATCCGCTGTCCGTGAACGTTACTCCGCCGCTGCTGGACAGCGTGAGGCGGAGCTTTGTTGCCCGGTCGATTATGACGCGAAGTACTTGAAGGTCATTCCCGACGAAGTCATCGAGCGAGACTACGGCTGCGGCGATCCGTCCAAACATGTTCGTGCCGGTGAAACCGTTTTGGACTTAGGCAGCGGTGGCGGCAAGATCTGCTTCATCGCGTCGCAGGTGGTCGGTGCCCAGGGGAAAGTGATCGGTGTCGACATGAACGACACGATGCTGGATCTGGCACGTCGCAGCAAAACAGTGGTTGCCGAGAAAGTCGGATTTGATAACGTCGATTTTCGCAAAGGCAAAATCCAAGACATGGCGATCGATCGTGACGCCGTCGATCAATATCTAGCCGAACACCCGGTCACCGACGAATCGGGTTTGCAGAAGTTGGAAGCATTCATCGAAGAAATGCGTCAAAGCCGACCGATGATCGCGGACGAATCGATTGATGTGGTGGTCAGCAATTGCGTGTTAAATCTGGTTGCACCAGCGGAAAAAGAACAGTTGTTCCGAGAGATTTTTCGTGTTTTGAAAGTCGGTGGCCGCGCGGTGATCAGCGACATCGTAAGTGACGAACTGGTGCCGATCGAAATGCAGCATGATGCGGATTTGTGGAGCGGTTGTATCTCCGGTGCTTTTCATGAACACGAGTTTTTGGAAGCGTTCACAAGAGCCGGTTTCCAAGGCGTGACGCTTGAAACGTTGCAGGAATCACCTTGGCAGACTGTCGAAGGAATCGAGTTCCGATCAGCGACTGTGATCGCCTACAAGCCGGCTGATGTCGAGTGTTTCGAGCACAACGAAGCGGTGATGTATCGCGGACCTTACGCCAAAGTCGTGGACGATAGCGGTCACACGTTTCAGCGTGGTCAGCGTACCGCGGTTTGTCGAAAAACGTTCCAGTTGATGACCGGACAAGCCTACGGCAAAGACTTCGTCGGCATCGAACCACGCGTCGAAATTAGCGAATCCGAAGCCAAGCCGTTTGAATGCACCCACGGTGAAGCACTGCGATCACCCAAAGTCACCAAAGGCAAGAATTTCAAACTCACCATCGCCAGCGAAGATTGCTGTGGCGACGAAGGATGTTGTTAGCGAGTCACCCCGTAGCTGATCCCGCCAGGGTTCAGTGCGAGATCAACCGAACCCGGCGACTCACGCGCGGGATCAGCCTACCACTTGGCACGTACTTAAAATCGCTCTCTTTAAACCTGGGCGATAGGTAGATTCGCGTATCGATGTCAAAGTTTGCGAAGCGTTTTGCAAATCGGCGTAGGCCGGAACAAGCCGCTTCGGCGCAGTTCCGGCAATTGCATTGTACTACCGTGGATTGCCGGAACTGCGCCGAAGCGGCTTGTTCCGGCCTACCTAAACTTACTTTAGAATTTGAACTGCCCAATTTGAACTGGCTTGGGGGACATCGATTTGATTGCTGCCGGATTAATGTCGTTACTCCTACCGAGTGAAGTCGCGCATATAAATGTAAACAGTCGTTGATCGCTCCGCGATCATAACGTTCGTGAATAGTCCCGGAGGGGACGGAAGCCCTTTGCCGGGGATGTAAATCCCCGGATGGCAGCGTCTAATTTTCTTTGGCTCGGTTCC
>NZ_LWSK01000181.1 GCF_001642955.1 Rubripirellula obstinata
GGGTGGCAGACTCGCTAACGCCGGGCATCCATGTTGCTCGCGAAGAGGATTTGGGACTCTCCCAGACGGAACAAAACCTGCGCAATCGCCTAGCTGCCGCAACCCCAAACTTTTAGCGGACCAGGCGATGCCCACGCGGTTAAACAATTTGGAAACCCTTCACGGCGTTACCTGCCGTAACTCGCTCTACTCGCTACCGCCTACAAAACGTCTGCCGATTGGGGCGTCTGCACCCTGGGGTGTGTTTTTGGAACGGGGTGTGCATTGTGATCGATCGTCGCTCGCACACTTGAGCGGCTGACCGGTCGGTCCCGGATGGGTGTGTCTGCGCGGTGAAAGCTTCCCCCAAGGCAGTCTTTTGCTAAAGAACATTCGTTCGATCGCTGATATCAACGGTTCGCCAAATGTGTGAGGGGCGGTCGCCAGAGGCGCGACCGCCCCTGGCACGGCGAACCCCAAACACACGGCACACACACAGCCGGGTGCTTTGCTTCGGAAACAGAGCATGGTCAGGCATCGCATGATCACGAATGCATCATTTTGCTTGGGCGTTAATATGCATTCCTTGCATTCCGCAACACCCGTGCATCCGGCAAACTCTTCCAGGCCTCGTCAAGCCAGATATTCCGGGCACTGATCAGAATCCCGAATTTGAGATTGATCGATCGATGCGTCCAGGTCTCGTTAACGCTTAACACTCAACGCATGCACACACCATTCTGTGCTTTCGCCAAGCCGAGTCTCGACAGGTCGGCGGGAAGGTTTCGATAGAACGATAAGAAGCCTCCCCCCAAAAAGACTCTCTCAATCGGCACCATTATATGCGTTTCCACCACCTGATGATTTGCGGGATGCTGGCCAGCATTTTTGCGACCAGCGTTCACGCTCAATCTACCATCGCGCCGCGTCCCTTTGATCTTACCTTCGGGAAAAGCACGATCGGTACGCTGATGCCGGGTTACGATCTTGGCCAGGATTCCGAAGGTCGCTCGGCATTCCAGGACGACTTGGATAACGTCGGGGCAAGCTGGGAACTGAAAGCCGTTCGCAGATTTTTGCACACGCGGACCAGTTTTGAAACTCGCATCTTCTATGGCTTGTCACTTTCAAACCAAACGCAAAGTCCCAGCGATGTCGATGTCTTCAACCCCATCGACGGTGCAAGCAACGCCTTCACCGGCGGTAGCGCCCACTTAGGCGGCGACCTTCATCTTTACGGTGGTGACTTTACGATCAGAGATACGTGGCAAACACGATTCGGTGGTTTGTCCGCAGGCATGGCGTTTAGCTACATGGCATTCGATCAAAGCTTTGATGCTGAGTACAACCAAGTGCGTCTGCTAAGCGAAGAGCTCAATTCTGACTTCCTCGGCGGCAAGGGAGTATTTGGTTGGGATGGTTTTGTATTCGGCCGACCCACCAACGTGGACCTCGGGTTTGGCTACTACGACCTTGAAGCCGACTACCAATTCAACGGTGGTGCCGTCGCTGGAGCTCTTAGCAAAGAGTTTTCGGATCATTCAGCGACCATCGATTTCAGTTGGACCACATGGACCCAGCTCGGCCGTTTCTACACCGGTCTGACCATCGGCGGAATGTACATCACCGATATGCCAACGATCCAACACAACGCCGGATCACAAGTTACCATCGGTACTGATGACGCCGCATTGCTGAATGCATCGGTTCAGATTTTGTTGTAACAATAAATTTAGAACAGCATCCTGTGTTCATCTCGCTCGTCATCGCTTTCGCCTAAACCGTGAATCGGTGACGACGAATCAAATGTGATGATCGATTCGGCATCGAGACTCGGCCCGCCACCAGCCTGACGGCGGGCGATCTCATTCATTACCACCAGCGCATCCAACGCGGTGATCGCTGTGTCATTATTCGTGTTGTAAAAAAAATCTTGATTCAGCGGCGATGGTTCACTGCCATCGGTTTCGGGCAGTTCAATCTCACCGCCGTTGCGACTGATCGCATTGATCACGATCAACGCGTCGAGCGAATCAACTTCGCCTGATCCATTAACGTCAAAAGCATCGATCGGATTGAAATACCTAGACGTCACATTGATCGAATAAGACTGTTCGGCTTCGTTTCCAGCACGATCCGCGATCCGAATCGCAAACGGATGCAGGTCGCGCGTGTCAGCGGTGGTGGGCCAATTGACTTGCCCGGTCGCTAGTTCCACGGTCAATCCGACGGGCCCAGAGATTAGGCTCCAGTCAACATCTGATTCATTGCTGGTCAAGACTTCGGATAACACGTCGCCCGCGAAAAGATGTTCGGGGATCGGTGAACCCAGGAATTGTGGCGAGGAGCGATCGATTTCAACCGACAAGGAATTCGTCGCGTCGCTGATCACATCGCCAACGCGTTGCCGGGCAATCAGTTCCAAAGTGCCGTCCAGAAATTCATCTGGTAAATCAACATCAACGCTGACGCTTTCGTCGCTGGCACGAGTCAAACCGAGGACGTCACCGGTGTCCGCGCGAACGATTTCAACGTCGGCACCAGCGGTGACATCGCTGACGTCAAACACCAAGCGGTTGGCGTTGGTGATGTTATCATCATTGCTCGATCCGCTATCGCTGCTGGACGCCAAGTCGATGGATGTTGGCGCGGTCAGGCTATCGACGACTTCGATGGTGAATCCTTGAGTGTCGATGTGGTTTGGGTTTCCAGAAAACGAACGCACGCCGATGATCAGATCAATGTCACCAACGAAGCCCTCATCGAGTTCCAATTGCAGTTCATCATTCACCGGTTCAAGAATTTGCGTTGCGGTGTTGATGTTGGCGGTTCCAAAATTCTCGGTAAAAATCAACCCGACGAATTGGAATGGTTCTTCTTCAATATCAATCGCTGTCAGCGGTAACGAAAAACTTTGACCGGCAGGTGCCAAGATGACTGGACCAGGGTCAACCAGGTAAGGTCCGGCGTTGAATTGATCACCGATGGTATTAACAGTGAACGTTTCAAACGAAGAATTACCCTCCGCATCGGCGATCGTGATTGTGACATCGCTTTGCCCGCCCGCCCCGATGGCTCGCAACATGACGATCGAGTTTTCAATGTCTTCAAAAATCGTCGCCGACTCAATGACGACATCGGTGATGGGTCGATTGGTCGGTTGTTGACCGGTGGGCGGAACTTCCACGGGGACTTCGCTAAGCGTCTCGCGAACATCTTCCCCTTCGACCAATTGCCCAAACACGGAATGGTTGAAATCAAGGTTGCGAGTGTTGACAGTTTCGCGTTCGGTAATGAAGAACTGTGAATTATTGGTGTCATCGGCAGACGTCTTTGCAAACGATAGAACGCCATTTTGGTTGTGCTGCAAATCAGGATGAAACTGATCGTCGAACGTTCCCAGGTCTGAACCTGTTTGCCCGGTCCCGTTGGGGTCTCCCGCCTGCAAAACAAAATCATCGACAATGCGGTGGAAGATAATACCGTCATAGAATCCGGCTTCGGTCAGTTCGATAATCCGAGCGGTTGGCCGCGGTGCTCTGCCTTCATACAGTTCAAAGATCATCGTGCCAAAACTGGCGACATCCAATCGCAGGCTCCGATTACCCGTGATCACTTCCGCCGTCACCGCCTCTGGATTGCTTACTTCCACCGAGACGGTCAATGGTCCACCGTCGGCATCAAATCCATCAATCGGCAAATGGAGCGGCGAACCCACTTCGACCGTTTGATCACCCAGTAATTCAAACGTGGGTGCATCGCCGGCAAGCAAGCGACGAGATTCTAAAGACTCGGCCTTCATCAATCGGTTGCGATTGGAGAGCTGACGACGATTCGATGTTTTGGTGGTTTTCAACATGTTCAGCGAGGCGGATTGGTCGATCTTATTAAACCTCTGATTGTAGTCTCGGATTGATCAAGCGTGGCATACCGATACACTCACGCAGTTCAGTTTTCCTCCCACGCGAGCAGTTTTGATGCAGTATCCGATTGATCTTCGATTCAAACTGCTGACCTTTGGCCAGCGAATTACTGCCACCGATGCGTCAGGCAGCATGTTGATGTTCATCAAGCAAAAGATGTTCAAGCTGAAAGAAAAGGTCGAAATTTTCTCGGACGAGAATCAGACGCAGGTGATCTTTCATATCGAGGCGGACCGAATGATCGACTGGTCCGCCAATTATTCTTTCACCGATGGCCAGGGCAATGATTGGGGAGCGGTGCGGCGCAAGGGCATGCGTTCGCTTTGGTCTGCTCGCTATGAGGTCATGCAAGACGGCCAAGTTGATATGGAAATCAATGAAGAGAGCCCGATGAAGAAGATCTTTGAAAGCGTGCTTTCGGAGATTCCGATCCTCGGCTTCGTTGCGACTTATCTAATCAATCCCAGCTATCTGATTCGTCGAACCGATGGCACGCCGGTTCTGCGACTCGTCAAGCAACCGGCCGTTTGGGAGGGAAGGTACACGATCGAAAAACTGGGCGAACTGCCCGAGGACGACGAACTGAGATCGTTGATGGCCCTGATCATGTTGGTGCTGCTAGAACGTCGCCGCGGGTGAACGAATCCGGTTCATCTTTTTCATCGATACCAATATCCTCCCAAACGAATCCTGTTTATGACGAAACTGACTCAACCATTAAAATGGCACGGCGGTAAATACTATCTACGCAAATGGATCGTGGGTTTGATGCCACCGCACTTGCACTATGTCGAACCGTTTTTTGGCGGCGGCGGGATCCTGTTGGCCCGTGATCCTGACCGCGATTGGATCGCGACGGGCGATGGAAAAGTATCCTCCGCTGAAAAAGGCAGCAGCGAAGTCGTTAACGATCTTCACGGTGAATTGATCAATTTCTGGAGAGTCCTTCAGGATCCGCAGCACTTTGAAGCGTTCCAACAACGAATCGAATTGACGCCCTTCAGTGAAGCCGAGTTCGATCAGGCCCTCGAGTATTCTCGTAAGGCTGAATCAGAGAATGATGTTTCTCCGGTGCAACGCGCAGTTCAATTTTTCATCCTAGCACGACAATCGCGTCAGGGATTGATGCGAGACTTTGCAACCTTGTCGCGAAACCGAACGCGGAGCCGGATAAATGAGCAGGTTTCGGCATGGTTGAATGTGGTCGAAGGCTTGGCCGATGTTCACCAGCGTTTGCGAAATATTGTCATCCTGAATCAACCGGCGATCAAGGTGATTCGCAAACAAGACGGACCCAAGACGCTGTTTTATTGTGACCCACCGTATGTCCACGAAACTCGTGCCTCGACGGGCGAGTATGCGTTTGAGATGACCGAATCCGAGCATGAAGATTTATTGGACACGCTGGCCGGATTGACAGGCAAATTCATGCTTAGCGGTTATCCAAGTGAGTTGTACACAAAGTGGGAAAAACAACACGGTTGGAACCGTCACGATTTCCAGATTGACAACAAAGCTGCATCCGGCAAGGTGAAAGAAAAGAAGACCGAGTGCTTGTGGTGCAATTTTTAAGCTGGAATAGACCGCGAGAGTGCAATTGCCGGAACTGCGCTAAGCTTGTTCCGGCCTACTTGGCTGCATGCACATCCGTGGTCCCGCGAAAGCCATCCGTGGTTAACGATTTATTTCAACGAATCGCTGACTAGTAAGGGTGGCATCGGGCAGTCCAGCAGGTCCGAAATGCCTCGCAGCAACTCGGCTTCTTGCCAGGTGACATGATCGTCGGCGCAGATGGCTGCCGCACAGGCGTCGACGACTCGGCCACGCTCTTTGGCAACCACCGTGGACAACGTACTTAAGACATCACGAAGTTCTTTCATCGCATTTCCGCTCGATGGCTGTTGGATCATCTGTAGCTCGGGCAAGTGCGCCGCGCCGCGGGCAAACGAAAGCTGGGCAACGTCCTCGGGATTGCCAGCCGAGGCAACAACGGACAACAGCGTCGCACATTGGGGACCAAGCTTCTTCAAATTGTAGTAGCTGGTTCGCGTTGGCTTGACTTGTTCAAACTGAGACCGAAGGTGCCGCATCAACACCTGCGCGAGCGTCCATTCAAACAGGTCAATCTGCTGGTCTGCTTTGGCGAGGTGAATGAAGCAGTTTCTGAATTCGTTGAATTGGGATTGGCTCATCGCTCGCAAACTAGGCAGCGCCATGTCAACGATCGGCAGCCGAGCTCGCACGTCAAGCTCGTCCACGGTGCTTTGCAGTCTGCCAACCAGAGTCACGACATCGGGCTTGGCATGCTTAGCTAGAATCTGCATTTGCAGGGCGCGTATGTCGCGTTTGTGATCCATCAGCAAACAGTAAACGATCGCCCGAGCGGAGTACGGTTCGCGTACGTTTTCCAGTATCGACGTTGGCAGCGACGCGATCAAATCCGCGGCATAGTCGCGGTGTTGCTGGTTGGGTTCGCCGACGTGATCGACCGCATGATCGACAATCGAGATCGGAACATTGGTGCTTGATGAGCCCCAGCTCGCTTGCGTCGTTCCAGTCGTCTGTCCGGCAAAACCTGCTGCTCCGGGCGCAACGTTTCCTTGCGATTGAGCTCCGCTCTCCAGGAAGCCGCCCTTCCATCCGGGTTCGATCGCGAGGATACGTTTCTTCAGCGGCGGGTGTGTGGCCCACAGCCCCGAGATGCCCTCCCAAACGCCCTGCGAAAAATACATGTGGCTGGCTTCGGCCGCATGCGCAGCGTTTAGACGCGAGCCGGCTGGAAATCCACCGATGCGTTTGAGTGCATCAGCGATCCCGGCTGGGTTGCGAGTGAACTGGACAGCCGAAGCATCAGCCAAGTACTCGCGTTGGCGGGACACGGCCGCCTTGATCAAGTTGCCGAAAAACGTGCCGACAAAACCTAGGACCAGCAACGCGACGGCGATGGCCATCATGACCAAGATGGCTTGGCCGCCGTTGTTGTTGTTGCTGCTGCGACGACGGCTGCCGCCGGAATAAATAAACATCCTGAAGATCAGTTGTCCGGTCAGGCCGATCAATAGAATGCCATGCAGAATTCCGATCAGACGGATGCTCATCCGCATGTCGCCGTTGAGCACATGACTGAACTCGTGCGCCACAACACCTTGCAATTCATCGCGTGTCAATTGTTCGGCACATCCGCGAGTAATCCCCAAAACCGCATCGCTGGGCGAATAGCCTGCAGCAAATGCGTTGATCCCCGGTTCTTCCAACAAGAAGACCGGTGGCACCGGCGTGCCCGACGCGAGTGCCATTTCCTCGACCACGTTCATCAAGCGACGTTCGACGCGGTCGGTCGTGTTGGGGTAGATCCGTTTGCCGCCCAAGTTCTCGGCGACACTGGTTCCACCGCCGCTTTGCAGTTGAGCGATTTTGAACAGCGTTCCACCACTGATAATCAACAGCGTCACGATGCCAGCGATCAGCGGAACGACGAATTGTTCGGGTGCTTGTTCCAGTCCTTGGTCTAGGCGATCACCAATCGCGACAGGATAGCTTTTTACCTGAACTTGCATCATCACCACCGTCGCCACGGCAACAACAAGACCAACGATGCAGATGACCGCGATGCAGAACATACCGATCAGCCACGTGGTGCTGCGACGAGCTTCGGATTGCCGTTGGAAAAAATCAGTTGCCATAGATTCAAATCGTCGTTGGACTATCGGACGGGACGCTGCTAGGGAACGTACGACTTTTTATAGTCGCCTTTCGCTCGGGACGTCGCATTAGATACTGCGAGTTAGGCCCGGAGGGCCGGCAGCTCCCTGCCGGGTGCGCGAGCACCCGGATGGCTGCCCCACATCAATTCTCTGTAACCAATTCTCTGGCTCGGTTTCGCGGCTACGCCG
>NZ_LWSK01000182.1 GCF_001642955.1 Rubripirellula obstinata
CCGCGAAACCGAGCCAGAGAATTGATGTGGGGCAGCCATCCGGGTGCTCGCGCACCCGGCAGGGAGCTGCCGGCCCTCCGGGCCTAACGCGCGGTAACTGATGCGACGTCCCGAGCGGAAGGCGACTATCAAAGGTCGCACGTTCCTTATCGAAAGTCACGGCTCTTGCTGGCGACTATTCCTTCGACCGATTGAGTCAGCGTTTCGACTCGCGCGACGATGACGTGAATCACGCCTTGTCGATTTTCTAATTTGCCATCGACCAGCCATGCGTTGCTGGTCCGTGCGACGCGAAAGAATCGTTGCCAGACTTTTGGAAAGAACACCAAGTTCATCGATCCGGTTTCGTCTTCGATCGTGACAAACGTGATTCCTTTCGCCGTTCCCGGACGTTGCCGCATCAAAACCAGTCCGGCGATGCGAACATGCCGACCGTCGGATAGCGAAGGCAACTGGGCCGCGGTGACGCAGTTCATCGAATCAAGTCTTGGCCGCGCAAACGAAACCGGATGCGCCTTCAAGCTCAATCCTGTCATTTGATAATCCGCTTGGACTTCTTCGATCGGTGACATCGGCACCAATTCATCGGGCGTCGTTTCGTCATCGACAATATCGCCAAACAAAGGCTGGCTACCCGGTTTTTCTTCCTGGCCAAGTGAATGCCAGATCGCTGCTCGACGATCACGCGATAGGGAACCCAGGGCATCGGCGTCGGCCAGAATCGCGAGCGAGGATTTTCCAAGACAGCATCGCGATGTCATCGACTTTAGACTTTCAAATGGACCATCCTCGGATCGAACACGTACTAAGTTTTCGGCGACGGCAGTGGGAAGTCCACGGATCGTTTGCAAACCCAATCGAATCGCCATGGCGGGTTGTCCGTCGATTGAGTTGCGATTGGGATCGGGTTCTAAGGTGGCGTTCCAATCGCTGTGATTGACATCGACGGGGCGGACTCGAACGCCATGCTTTTTTGCGTCATCAATCAATTGCGCCGGAGCATAGAAACCCATCGGCTGGCTGTTTAGCAGTGCCACGCAAAACGCCGCTGGGTAATGGCACTTCAAATAACACGATGCGTAAACCAACAACGCAAAGCTGGCGGCATGCGATTCGGGAAATCCGTATTCACCGAAACCGCGAATCTGGTTGAAGACCTGCTGGGCAAACTCACCCCGAAGTCCACGCTGGTTCATGCCCTCGATCAGCTTGATTCGAAACTGGTCGATCAAACCTGGACGCCGCCACGCCGCCATCGCTCGCCGTAGTTGGTCGGCTTCGCCCGGTGTGAATCCGGCCGCGACGACAGCCAGCTTCATCGCTTGTTCTTGGAAAATTGGAACGCCTAGCGTTTTCTGCAAGACTTGCTTGATCGCTTCGTTTGGATACTTGACCGCCGATGGATTCTGCCGAGCCTTCAAGAACGGGTGAACCATGTTGCCCTGAATCGGTCCCGGACGGACGATTGAAACTTCGATCACCAGATCGTAATAGCATCGTGGCCGAAGCCGAGGCAACATGCTCATCTGTGCCCGGCTTTCGATTTGGAACACACCAATCGTGTCAGCCCGACAAATCATGTCGTAGGTCGCCGTGTCGTCGGGCGGAATCGTGGACAGCGAGAGCGCCCGATTGTAATGAGATTTCAGCAAATCAAAGCAGCGGCGGATTGCCGACAACATGCCAAGCGACAAGACATCGACTTTCAAGATTCCAAGTGCGTCCAGGTCGTCTTTATTCCACTGGATCACCGTGCGGCCTTCCATCGCTGCATTTTCGACGGGGCACAATTCGCACAGGCTGCCCGCCGTCATCACCATACCGCCAGTATGCTGCGACAGGTGCCTGGGAAACCCAACGAGGTTGGTGACCAGGTAAACAAAGCGTTTTCCGACGACTGATTCGGGATCCAAGCCGGCAAGTTTGCATCGATCGGGCAGTTCACCACCATCGCTGCCGACCTTGGCGATCGCATCGATGCAATCTCCGCTGAC
Source organism: Rubripirellula obstinata (assembly GCF_001642955.1). Lineage (GTDB taxonomy): Bacteria > Planctomycetota > Planctomycetia > Pirellulales > Pirellulaceae > Rubripirellula > Rubripirellula obstinata. The sequence goes on from NZ_LWSK01000182.1 coordinate 1,995, forward strand.
ACCGATGGCTTTACCGACTTCGCGAATCGCACTGCGAGTTCTAAATGTCGTCACCACCGCCGTCATGCCCGCGCGATCGCGTCCGTACTTTTCATACAGGTATTGCAACACCTCTTCGCGCCGTTGATGTTCAAAGTCAACGTCGATGTCCGGTGCCTCGTTTCGTTCACGCGAAACAAATCGCTCGAATAACAAGTCTGTCTGACTGGGATCAACACTGGTGATTCCCAGGCAATAACAGACCGCGGAATTGGCCGCCGAGCCACGTCCTTGGCACAGAATGTTTCGCTGCCGAGCAAATCGGACCATGTCCCAAACGGTTAAGAAGTAGGCTTCGTAGTTCAGGTCTTCGATTAATCGCATTTCGTGACGCAATTGATCTAGCACCTTGTCGGGCAGCCCGCCTGGCCAACGTTGTTTGGCACCTTCCCAGGTCAATCGCCGCAGGTGTTCGATCAGCGTCATGCCGGCCGGTGCCATTTCGGCTGGGTATTCGTAACGAAGTTGATCGAGACTGAATTGACATCGGTCAGCGATTTCGTTGGTCCGTTCGATCGCGTGGGGAACGTCGCGGTACAGGTCGGCAATCTCCGCGAGGCTGCGAAGATGATGCTGGCTGTTGGAAAAACGATCTTCGTGAATGTTGTCGATCGTGGATCCGGTTCGGATCGCGGCGACGGTGTCGTGCAACAACATCCGCTGGGGCGAATGGTAGTACACGTTTCCTGCTGCGACCAAGGGAACGTCGCAGCCGATGGAAAGTTTTTTCACTCGCTCGATTGCCAAGGTGTCATCAACACCGCGATGAACTTCACAAAGCAGGTACCCGCGATCACCAAAGGTGTCACGAAAGTCGGTTCTCAAAAATCGCGACAATGATTGACTGGGGTCTAATGACGGAATCATGCCCGCGATCATGCCATCGCTCAGTTCGGCGAGGTCGTCAAAACGGAGTTCGCATTGGCCTTTCTCCGCTCGTCTTCTGCCCCGCGAGATCAATCGGCACAGACGTCCGTAGGCCGATCGGTCGGTCGGCCAACAAACAATCGGTGGTCCGTCCGTTAAATGGATTTCTGAACCGACGATGTATTTGAAATCGAGTTCCTTGGCGGGCGTGAATCCACGGACGACACCGGCGACGGTATTTCGGTCCGTCAGTGCCATGCCTTGGTAGCCAAGCTGCGCGGACCGCTCAACCAGTTCGTCGGGGTGGGAAGCACCTTCCAAGAAAGAGAAATTGCTTTTGCAGTGCAGTTCGACGTAACGCATCGGCTTGCTAACGAGACTCAATTAGTGAATTTTTGTTCACATTACGTGGTGCTTGTGGATATGTCCAGCGAGCATCGATTGATTGGCCCACAGATGGCTTTCGCAGACCCACGGATTTTCATTTACCCACAAAATCCGTGGGTCCTCGAAAGCCATCCGTGGTGCATCTTTTCCCCGAATTATTCGCATTTGAAGTCATTTTGTGACGTAGGTTTCCACAGACAGACGCTCTGAGCTGTTTGCCCCCTGCTGAGATTAACCCAATGATCCACGAACTGACCACGAATGTTACCGACCTGCCTTTGTCTTTCGACCAGGGCGGAAAGCTTTCCGGAAAGCCTTGTGGCGTTGACTGTCCAACTTGCCGCAAAGAACTGCAGATCGGTCGTATCGCGGGTTGTCAGTTTGCTGGATGCGAAACATGCGGCGGCATTCTGATCCAGCAGCATGTCTTCGCCACCCTGATCCAACACCTTCGCGCGAAGCACACCGGAGCCTCGGAAATTCCCAAACCGATGGACGCCAGACAATTGGACGTGACCAGAAGTTGTCCGGCATGTTTGGCAAAGATGGAAACCTATCCTTACCAAGGTGCAGGCAACTCCGTCATCGACGCCTGCCGCGAATGCCGACTGATCTGGTTTGAATCAGGCGAACTGGATTGTTTGGTCAAGGCGCCTGGACGAAGGTAAAACGAGATCCAGCGCGTTCTCAGTTTTGTTGTGCGAAGTAGCGATGCAGCGTAGGCCGGAACAAGCGGAGCGCAGTTCCGGCAATTGCATGGTACCGCGTTGGATTGCCGGAACTGCGCTCCGCTTGTTCCGGCCTACGTCTCAATCGTCAGATCACCCGAACGACGACCCTGGCACCTTGCTTGGCAATGACTTTGACGGTGGCTTGGTCTTCAATGAAATCGCCCTCGGTGATCACGTCTACTGTGTAGTCATCAACCGTCACACGTCCGCTGGGACGCAGCGGGCCTGCGGCAACACCCGTGTCACCGACGCTGACGCGTTGCCATCCCGGCAGCATCGCGTCGTTGGCGGCGGTCGCGGTCAAGCTGTCGCCCGTGCCCTCCATCGCAACCGGTGGTTGCAAAGTCAATCGGCTCAGGCCAGGGATTTGACCGATGTAGCTGGACAGCGCCACGATCGCGATTAGAAATCCGACAAACGCTCCCATCACCGTTAGTACATCGAAGCCTAGGCTGTTTAACTGTTCGGTGTTTTCTGGAATCAGCACTCGGCGAGACGCCATGACCAGGGAACCGAGCACCAACCCGATTCCGCCCAACCCCGCGATTCCGAATCCTGGGATCACGAAGATCTCGCAGGCGATAAAGACCAGCCCCAAACCGAACAACAGCACTTCCAACCAGCCGGACGTTCCCGCAGCAAACCGGCTCCAGAAGAACAGGCTGAAACAGAGCATCGCGGTTAGCCCGCCGACGCTGATTCCCGGCGCACTGATCTCAACCGCGATCGCAATTAATCCAATCGTGATCAATAAAAAAGTCATCCATCCAGTGTTCAAGAAACGCGCAATCGTTTCAGCCCACGTTGGCCCCATGACTTCGATCGGACTGGCAACGTCCAAGATCTCAGCGACCTCATCGATGTCTTTGAACGTTTGATCGGCCATCCCCAGTTCGACCAACCGCTTGCCGTTGGCGATGAAGAACATTTCCTTGCCGGCTTCGCGAATCGGTTTGCCTTTGACCCACTGGTCGGCGTCTTCAAGGGTCTTCCATTCCTTGTCCGAGAAATACTGAACGTCACCGCTTTCTTTGTTGGTCGCTTTGAAGACCACCATGTCTTTGTCCGTCATCTTTTCGGCCAACACCAATGGCCGGCCGGTCGCACGAGCCGTGTCGCGAGCCTTTTGTGCGACCATGCTGCGGCTCTTTGCTTCGGCATACTGAAATTCGCCATTTAGCCCCATCACGATCACGCCAGCGTCACCAAGCCGAGCGCCGGGCTTGATCAAAATCTTGTCGCAGGCAAGCGAAAACAAAGCCGCGCCGCTGATCGCATCGCGGCTGATCATGGCAACGGTTTCGACGTCGCCAGCCTCCAAAACCATGTCCATCAACTCGAACGTTACATCGACCCGACCACCGGGACTGTTGATGTCAAAGATGACCACCTTGGCACCGGAATCGACGGCTTGCGCAAACTTCCGTTGCAGGATGCTGCCTGACAACGGGTTGATGTCTTCGTGCAACGCGATGATGACGGCTCGGCGACCCGCGGGCGGATCTTGTTTCAGAATTTGAGCCTCGGTGGCGGTCGGCACCAAGGCTGAAACGAACAGCGCGATCGCGCAGGCATAGAGTTGTGGTTTGATCATCTGTTCATTGTATCCCGGCTGACGTCGGCTATAAACCAAATCAATTGCCCTGTTTTGTTTCGTCTAGTTTCGTCGCCAAAAGCTTGGGAAAATCAGCACCAGAACGCTGTAGACCTCAACCCGGCCGAGCATCATCAGCCAGACAAACATCAGTTTTGCGCCCTGACTGAATTGGGCGTAATTCTGAGTCGCGCCAGCAACGCCGAATCCAGGCCCAATGTTGTTTAGCGTTGCGGCAACGGCGGCAGCGGAATCGAGCAGTTTTTCGTCCAGGGTGCTGTCAGTTTCCAGGGCTCCCCAGGTGCTGCCCGGTTCAAAAGTAATCAGCAACAGCCACGAAAAAACGAAGATCGCCAAGATCATTGAAAAGTATACAACGATCGCGTGCGGCAAATGAGCGTCGTCCAGCGTCGTGCCACCGATGCGGATGAAGCGAACCACTCGCGGCCGGTGGGCTCGTTCAATTTCTTGACCCAGAATCTTGTAGAACAGCACGTGACGGATGACTTTCATTCCGCCACCGGTGCTGCCGGCGCATCCGCCGACAAACATCAGCAACAACAAGATCCCGCGACCAAAGTTGTTCCATCCATCGAAGTCGGCGGTGCCGTAACCGGTGGTGGTCAAAATTGAAACGACTTGGAACAGTCCGTAGCGAACCGAACTGCTAAACGTTTCAAACTTCTGATCACCAGCTTTCATTCCAAAGAAAACGATGCCAACGGTCACCAATAAAATGATGCCCACGTAGGTTCGGAATTCGACATCCGCCCAAAGTTTACGTGGGCCGCCCAGCAGGGTTAGGTACAGAAGCGTAAAGTTCGTGCCCGCAGCGATCATGAAAGCAATCGTGGTGTAATCGACCAGAGCGCCGCGGAATTCACCAAGCTGTGCGAACTGTCCGTGGCTGGCGTTGTAGGTGCTGAACCCGCCGGTCGCCATCGTACCAAACGCGTGGCACAGTCCATCAAACAACGACATGCCCTCCAGCATGTAGACAGCGGTTAAGATCATGTTCAGGCCAACGTAGATTGCCGCGAACACTAGCGCCGTGTGTTGCATCCGCGGCATGCTGCCTTCCTTGGTCGGCCCTGGCATTTCAGCTCGCATCATCGCCTTGCCGGCGGAGCCCTGTCCAAGAATCGCAACAAACAAAACAACGATGCCAAGCCCGCCCAGGAAGTGCGTCCAAGATCGCCAAAACAAAATGCAGTGTGGAACCAAGTCAGGCGATTCAAGATCCGTCAGCACCGTCGCGCCCGTCGTGCTAAACCCAGATTGCGATTCGAACATCGCTTCAATGAACGTGACGGTATTGCCTTCGCTGGTGCAGGTGCCGCTCAAGTAGAAAGGCATCGCGCCCAGGATGGTCGCCATCACCCAACTGAGTCCCACGATGGCCATCGCTTCTTTCTGAAACAATTGACCACCACGATTGTGTCGCCCAAAAAACCGCAGCGCACCACCGACGATGCAGCAAACGACCATGCTTAGCAACAGTCCGCGGAATCCGGCGTACTCAAAATGCTCGGCGGGTTCCAGGAACGTTCGGTTGGCGATTGCTGGATACGCAAACGGCAAACTAAAGCACATTGATCCGCCGATCAAAAGGCAAACGGTCCCAAGGGTGCGGATCAGAAGAGGGTAATTCAACGGTGTTCAGTTCGATCGAATGGAAGACTTTGCGGAACAAAGAAGTTCTGCAGGCGTCTGGGATTGTAGAAGGATGGTCGTATTGATGCCATCGCCAGCGCATCAGTTACTGCGCGTTAGGCCCGGAGGGCCGGCAGCTCCCTGCCGGGTGCGCGAGCACCCGGATGGCTGCCCCACATCAATTCTCTGTAACCAATTCTCTGGCTCGGTTTCGCGGCTACA
>NZ_LWSK01000183.1 GCF_001642955.1 Rubripirellula obstinata
AATTGACCAGCAAATACCGCTTCCCAAGAATTTTCAATTTGCAATGTTCATTTTGCAATTTGCAATGTTCGACTGGTTCGCGAAAAACATCACCCACCGCATTTTCATCAGCCCAGGCGATGCCCACGCGGCTAAACGAACTAACGTGTTTTCCGGGACCAAGACTCTTCGTGGCGTTGGCTGCTGGTCCAAGCGAAGAGTGCAACCTTCGCGTTCGGGATGACGGGCCTGCATCATCGTCTCGCCAAATTTATCCACGAAAAAACCCGGCCGCGTTTCCACGACCGGGTTTTGAGTTTTCAAAGCGAACAGCTTCCTAGTATCGGTAGTGGTCTGGCTTGTAGGGGCCACCCACTTCGACGCCCATGTACTCGGCTTGCGTTTCGGTCAGCTTGGTTAGCTTGACACCGCAGGCTTCTAGGTGCAGGCGGGCGACTTCTTCGTCCAGTGCCTTTGGCATCAGGACGACTTCGACCTTGTACTTGTCGTTGTCGCGGTTTTCCCACAATTCCATTTGAGCAAGCACTTGGTTGGTGAAACTGGTACTCATCACAAACGATGGGTGACCGGTCGCACAACCCAAGTTCACCAAGCGGCCCTTGGCCAGAATGATGATCGATCGGCCGCTGTCTTTGAACGTGTAACGATCAACTGCACCGACGTCCGAAGGCTTGATCTCGCTGCACGTTGCCTTGCCTGCTTCGACTTGCGATTCAACCCAAGCGACATCGATTTCGGTATCGAAGTGGCCGATGTTGCAAAGGATCGCATCGTTAGGCATTTGCTCGATGTGTTTGCCAAGGATGATGTCCTTGTTGCCCGTCGTGGTGACGAACAAACGACCTTCCTTGCAAGCTTCTTCCATCGTCGTGACTTCAAACCCTTCCATCGCAGCTTGCAGAGCATTGATAGGATCGATTTCTGTCACGATCACGCGGCAACCGTAGCTCTTCAAGCTGTGAGCACAGCCCTTACCGACATCGCCGTAGCCACAGACCACGGCGACCTTGCCAGCCAACATCACATCGGTGGCTCGCTTGACGCCGTCCGCAAGTGATTCGCGGCAACCGTACAAGTTATCGAACTTTGACTTGGTGGCCGAATCATTGATGTTGATCGCAGGCACTTGCAAACGTGCTTCCTTGACCAACACATCCAAGCGGTGAACGCCGGCGGTGGTTTCTTCGCTGATGCCCTTGATGTCGGTCAGCAATTCTGGGAACCGTTCGTGAACCATTGCGGTCAAGTCGCCGCCGTCATCCAGGATCATGTTCAGATGCTTGCCGTCCTTGAAGTGCAACGTTTGCTCGATGCACCAATCGAACTCTTCGTCCGTTTCGCCCTTCCAAGCGAAAACGGGAATGCCAGCGGCAGCGATTGCGGCAGCAGCGTGGTCTTGCGTGCTGAAAATGTTGCACGACGACCAAGTAACTTCGGCACCCAAGGCGACCAGAGTTTCGATCAGAACAGCGGTCTGAATCGTCATGTGCAGGCAACCAGCGATGCGGGCACCGGCCAATGGCTTGGACTCACCGTACTTTTCACGCAGAGCCATCAGGCCCGGCATTTCGTTTTCGGCGAGCTCGATTTCTTTGCGACCGTAAGCGGCCAGCGTGATGTCTTTGACTTTGTATGGCAGTCGGTCCGTTTCGACTTGTGACACTTCGATTTCTCTCTATCTAAACAGGAACGTCCATCCCAAGCGTTGGCTTGAAACACAGACGCGGGAAACTCTTGCGAGCAAAACACTTGCACGCAAAAACACTGGGCAAAGACCAGACGGACCGAACACAGGGACTCCCGCTGGTTCGCTGCGACTTTGCACCGGAAACAAAAAATCTCACATTGGCATCCAAATGCCGATGAGCTGGAATAACCGTCAGTTACCCAAGGTTTAACAGTATTGTAGTGTTTTTCCAGTAAATTTGGCAGGGGCAAAATGGCTGCCCAGCCCCATTAATCAGCGTTATTGCGAATCGTTCTCAACAGGTCTTGCGGCGATTTGCCGATCCAGCCAAGATGTCTGTATGCCCGAAATTCCCAACCCAGCCGAGAATCCCCCGATCGACTCCCGCGGAGCCAAATCGAGTGATGCAGCCCAGCAACCAGAAGCCCAGCAACCAGAAGCCCAGCATCCGTCGATGCCCAAGATCGTGCCCTTCACCGACTTGGCCCGCTGCGGCGAGGAAATCTGGATCTCCCACCAAGGCCAACTCTACCGCCTGCAAAGCACCCGCGCCGGCAAGCTGATTCTGACCAAGTAACAACGGGCCTCTCCGCGAAAGAACTGTCCCGAAGTAACTTCCCGGCTTTCCCCGTAGCTGGGCCCGCCAGAGTTCAGTACTGTTGAGTACTGTTCAGTCCAACATTAGCTGTACCCAACGCCGTGAAGGGGTTTGGCCCAGTAAAACACGTGTTCGTCCGTTTAGCGGCGTGGGCATCGCCTAGCCTGATGAAAATCATTACATCGCAGCAAATCGGGCAAGCTGCACCATGGCCGGCAACACAAACTGCACCGCTGTAAAGCATAGAGGCCACGGCACATTTCCCTGATCGCCAGAAAGTAGGCCGTAGCGAGCCAAAGCGAGTTACGGCAATGTGCGCACCGCCGTAACTCGCTATGGCTCGCCTTTCGTTCCGCGAAAATAGCGTCAAATCACACTTTCGCGGAGCTAATGGCGACTATTGGTGTTCCCATCAAACCGTGCTCTCCACGGTTTGGCCGGCTTCGACTTGCATGGTTTGAACATGATGCAACAGTGCTTGAAAACCGGTTGGCTTGACCAAGTGCAAATTGAAACCCGCCAACGCTGCAAGCTCGCGATCCTGTTCGCTTCCCCAGCCCGTTAACGCGATTAATTTGCAGTTCGATAACAGGCTTGTTCGTCGCATTTGCTTGGCAACTTCATAACCGTCCATTCCGGGTAACCCAATGTCCATCACGATCACGGTGGGACGAAATTTGACAGCCATATCGATTGCTTCCATTCCGTCATGGGCGACTTGCACTTCGTAACCTTCGCAATCAAACAAGTCATGCAACAGTTTCGATGCATCCAAGTTGTCGTCAACGACAAGCAGCTTGCAAGGCGAAACGGATGCGGCTTCGGGTAACGATTTAGGCAGTGCTTCTGCGACGGGGGCGGCCCGCGATCCGACGTCCTGCTGAAGCTGATCACAGAGCCGCGTCGGATCGGTTGATTCCACCACTGCCTGCACCAACAGTGGAATCGTCACCGTAAAGCAACTTCCCAAGCCTGGACCTCGGCTTCGCCCCGAAAGCGAACCCTGATGCAGTTCAACCAAACGCTTCGAGATCGTTAAGCCGACACCAAGCCCTTCGTATTCGCGTATTCGGCTTTCATCAATCTGAACAAATGGTTCAAAAATCCTGGCCGCATGGTGATCCGAAAAACCGATGCCATTGTCAGTAATCGCAACCATGGCGGTGCCATCATGCGATTCCACCACCAACCGTATCCGCCCAGATTCGGGTGTGTATTTTGACGCATTGCCAAGCAGGTTTGCTGCCAACTGCGTTAACCGCACGTGGTCTCCATTGACCCAAACCGGTGTCTCGGGAATCAAAGATTGAAACAGTTGCGACTTGGATTCATAAGCCCCCGCGATCATCTCAATCGCATCGCGAATGGGTTCGCGAAGGTCAATTCGCTGCATCACAATTTCAAGGTGTCCGCGTCGAAAACGAGAAACCTCCAACAAGTCGTCAGTGATCCGTACCAAGTGTCGCGTGTGGCGTTCGACGATTTTCCGAACGCTCCGCACCACCTCCGGTGCGTCTTCGTTCTTTTCCAGCAAAGCCATTCCCGAATGGATCGGAGCCAGCGGATTCCTAAGCTCGTGAGCCAACAGGGCTAAAAAGTCGTCCTTGCGCTGGTCTGCCTGTTGAAGGTCTTCCCCAAGACGCACGTTCTCCGTCGCTCGTTCTTCCGCCAACCGTCGCTGACGTTCAACGCGGTTAAACAAAAGCACAGCGATGCAGTTGACGATCACGTAGATCACCAATTGCACCAATTCAGGGACACCTTCGATCCAAAAACTTGTTTCCGGTGGAATAAAAAAGCGAGCCGCCGCAAGTGTTCCCAACGCGATTGCCAGCAACGCTGGTCCACTGCCGGCAACCCACGCCGTCAACAACACGCTCATATAAAAAAGGCTAAACGGGCACCGCTCGTTCAACCAAGGATTCAACAGCGAGCGTACCCAGATAACGACCGCGGTGCTAAAGATTGCGATTGAATATCGCCCCAAAACGAACATCCAAGGATGCAAGTTTCGAACGTTCGATGGGTCGGTCAATTTCCCACCCCATTTCCACCCGGTGCCAAACAACACCCTGCCCAAAAAACAGTCTTTTGAACAAATCGACGAAAAAAATTCGGCATCAATGGAAATCCTCCTGAAAATGCATCTCGCCAGTCACAGCCGATCCTGAAAGATCGCTGGACCGCAAAAATGCTCCGTTTCAACGCAAGATCAAGTCTTGAATCCTGTCCCTCTGGACCGGCAAATCAATGCCGACCAGAATCGCGAGCGACAGTTTAGCTTTCGGAAAGCTTTCGTCAATCAACGTTTCAATCCGGTCAGGCAAGTTGGGGGAAGACGCATCGATTTCGTCCAATCCACCGCACGCAGTCGTTTTACCGCGTAGGCATCGCATGGCCTGATGAAAATGTGTCGTTGTCAGCTTGTCACGCCCCTTGAAAGTAGGCCGTAGCGAGCCATAGCGAGTTACGGCGTTGCGCAAATTGCCGTAACTCGCTTTGGCTCGCTACGGCCTACATGCTGGCGATCAGGAAAATGTGCCGTTGCCACAATGCTTCAAAGCGCTGCAGTTTGTGTTGTCTGCCATGGTGCAGCTTGCCCAATTTGCTGCGTTGCAATGATTTTCATCTGCCCAGGCATCGCCCCGCGCCGTGAAGAGTTTTAAACAGTCAATGTAGGCTGGAACAAGCACAGCGCAGTTCCGGCAATCCAACGTAGTACAATGCAATTGCCGGAACTGCGCTACGCTTGTTCCGGCCTACTTTGAAAGCGAACGATTTAACGTAAGCAAGACGCTGACCTCACTCGCGACCGGAAACAGGCATGCCTGTCATTGTTCTTCAAACGCAAATAAGCGCGGACATCGAAACCGTGTTTGATTTGTCACGCAGCATTGACCTGCATGTCCAATCAACATCAAAGACGAATGAGAAGGCGGTCGCGGGTCGAACATCGGGACTGATCGAACTTGGCGAAACGGTGACCTGGGAAGCGACACATTTCTTCATCCGTCAACGATTGACGGTCAAGATCACTCAACTCGATCGCCCCAACCATTTTCGCGACTCGATGGTCTCAGGCGTGTTCAAGCGATTCGACCATGACCATCGTTTCCAAACCGTTGATGGCGGAACACAGATGACTGACAGATTCGACTTTACGTCTCCGCTGGGCATCCTGGGCCACATCGCTAACACGCTGCTAGTGACGCGGCATCTGCGAAATCTGTTGCAGACACGAAATAAGATGATTCAATCGGTTGCAGAATCCGGCGACTTCCAAGCGTCGGCCGCGACTCAATGCTCCAGCTAGAAACTACTCCTGCGACGCATCCTCTTTTACGTCGTCTTTCAAAAAGGCAGGTGAGTTGACTCGAAACGATACGAACCTCCATTCACCGGACTGTTTTTTCAGCTTGGCGGTAATCGTTCCCTTCCCCTTCTCGAAAACCGCGTTGTAGGAAACGTCGATTTGAGATCCGGATAACAACTGTTTTATCGCGAAGCTTTCCAGCGATTTGGACTGCAGCTTCCCCAGTCGCGTTGCGATCAATTCCCCCAGCGCCGCATACTGTTCCTTCGATGCCGTATCCTTCAATTCTTGCGAAGTCAGCGGCTGGTAAGTATCGGCAAATGAACCTTGATCAATCGCAGAAAACATTTGCTCGATCTTTGGCGAGACATCTGATTCGGTGGTCGAATACCCAACGTACAGAAAACCAGCGCAAACCAAGGTCACCACCAAAGCAAGACAAGCAAGCGTCGAAAAAACAATCAGTACGATCTTGCCTGTGGTCATCTAGTCCGCTCGGTTTGAGTTTCGGTAGTGCCTCAATGAATTGCAACATTAAAGCATAGTGTGCCATTGTTCGTGATGCCCCCAGGTGACTCAGTTTTTACTACCTGCTAGTGTTCTGGTTACACAAATTCGAACCCTTTAAGCGACGGCAATCATGAAAGTTTTGGTAACGGGCGGAGCGGGATATATTGGCAGCCACACCTGTCTTGAACTGCTCGGGGCGGGGTTTGAGGTCACGGTGGTGGACAACCTTGTCAACAGTTCGCAAGAGTCGCTTCGGCGCGTTGAAAAGCTGGCTGGAAAGTCGATTCGTTTCCACAACGCAGACCTATGCGACAAGCAAGCGATTCTGGATGTCGTTGGCAGTGATTCGTTCGACGCAGTGATCCATTTTGCCGCGCTCAAAGCAGTCGGTGAAAGCGTCGCCAAGCCGCTGGAATACTACGAGAACAATTTGGCCGGGACGCTGAACTTGTGTTTTGCGATGCGAGAACATGGCGTCAAGAATTTGGTATTCAGTTCCAGTGCGACGGTCTACGGAATTCCCAAAACGCTTCCACTGACCGAAGATTCAGAGACCCCGATTCAAGAAGTGACCAATCCCTACGGGCGGTCGAAGCTGATCATGGAATACATCCTGCGTGATTGGCAGGCCTGTGATTCGACAACGAACGTCGCACTGCTGCGTTACTTCAACCCCGTCGGTGCGCATGCGTCTGGCCAAATCGGCGAAGACCCCAACGGTATCCCAAACAACTTGCTGCCGTTTGTTTCGCAGGTGGCGGTCGGGAAATTGGAAAAACTGAAAGTGTTCGGTGGCGACTACGAGACGGCCGATGGAACAGGCGTGCGTGACTACATCCACGTCGTCGATCTGGCGGTCGGCCATGTTTTGGCGATCAAGAAACTGGCCAGGAACCCAGGCGTGGTGACGTACAACCTCGGCACCGGCCAGGGCTACAGTGTTTTAGAAATTGTCAAAGCGTTTGAGAAAGCCGCGGGCAAACCGATCCCCTACGATTTGGTCGATCGCCGCCCCGGCGACGTCGCAGCCTGTTACGCGGACCCAAAACTGGCCGCCGAAGAACTCGGTTGGACCGCCGATCGCGGCATCGACGAAATGTGCGCCGACAGTTGGAATTGGCAAAGCCAAAACCCAAACGGTTTCGCAACCGAATCTACGGAAGTGTAAAAACTGGGCAAAACGATGACGCCGTGATGGGATTCTTAATTGTTTAACCGCGTGGGCATCGCCTGGACCGCTAAATCTTTGGGATTGCATCAGTTCTCGTTTGCGCAGGTTTCATTCTCACCGCGACGTTGAGTGCTTCCGCCGGGCTTGCCCCGGACGGAGCGGCAACTGGAAGCTACTACTAAC
>NZ_LWSK01000184.1 GCF_001642955.1 Rubripirellula obstinata
AGCCCGGTGCGGGAAAGCCGCACGCCGGTAAATACAGGGAATTGACCCTGTCGCTACAACGGGGAGGTAGTGGCTAGGATAACCTAGCCACTGCTTTACCCACTCAAGAGTTTCGGCTACGAGGGGGACGCCGAAAGTCTACGCGACTTCCGCTACCTCCTAACCGAAGATTGAGCTGACATGGACTACTAGCAGTTGAGGGCAGGCACGCCAAATCGGCCGAAAGTCCAAATGTAGGCCGTAGCGAGTGAAACGAGTTACGGCATCGCTGAACAAAAACGCCGTAACTCGCTTCACTCGCTACGGCCTACCACACCCCGGACGTTGCTGGCGACTTGGCCGTAGCTGATCCCGCTGTTTTTTTGAAATTTATGCCTGATTGGATCCCCACTTGGCCGCCCGATTGGCCAGAAATTAATTCTGCCCTGCTGGACTGTGTCGCTTCGGGACAATGGGGACGCTATCACAGCGATATTTGCAGCGAATTGGCTGCACGTCTGCAAACCGATTTCGATGTCGCACATTGTCGGCTCTGTTGCAGCGGCACCGCGGCGGTTGAAATCTCGCTGCGAGCCTGTGGCGTCAAACCCGACGACGAAGTTGTCCTGGCAGCAATGGATTACCCCGGTAATTTCCGCTGTATCGAGTCCGTCGCCGCTCGCCCGGTATTGGTGGATGTCCAGCGTGATTCGCCCTGCATTGATCCCCAAAGTCTTCGCAAAATAGCGTTGGATTCATCGTCCAATAAGCGAATTGTCGCCGTGATTGCATCCAGTTTGTACGGACACGCGGCCGATTGGGATGAACTGCAAAGCGTCTGCACAGAAAACGGCTGGAAGCTGATCAACGATGCCTGCCAAGTGATGGGCATGACAATCGATGGTAAACCGGTGGAAACATTCGGCGACATTGCGACCACCAGTTTCGGTGGCAGCAAGGTCGTCAGCGCGGGGGCAGGCGGTGCTGTCTTCACCAATGACGATCGCTTGGCTTCGCGATTGGACGCGTGGGTTAACCGGCCTAGCGAAACGTTTCCGCTCAGCCCGTTGCAAGCCGCCGTGATCGGTCCTCAATTGGATCGATTGAACAAAATGAACCAAAATCGCCGCGAAAACGTTGCTTTTTTGGCGAATTCAATTGATTCAGATGCGGATTGCAAGCTGAACGCAATGCCTAGCAAACGCGATGACGTTCAGTCCTCTTACTACAAGCTGGCGATCGAAACGTGCTCGGTCGAAACGAAGAATCAGGTCCTCGCAAAGGCAGCCGAGTCAGGTTTACCGATCGGGAAAGCGTTTCGATCGATGGACCGAAGCAGCCCAAGAAGATGCCGCAAACCTGTTCCGCTTGAAAATTCCAAGCACATCGCCGAGCAATGGATCGTGTTGGATCACCGAGCGTTGTTGATTCAGAAACAACACCAGCAAACGCTAGCTTCAGCAATTTTGTCGGCAGCCAAATTGTAGGCCGGTAACAAGACGCGACAGCGGCGCAGTTCCGGCATCGGGTGCAGGCATCAGGTGCGGTTGCCGGATGTCGCTTTGGCTCCATTCGGCCTACGTCAATCCCGCGACCAACCTACGCTTCTAGCTTTTCTCGCTTGATCAACACTTCGGCACCTGGGGTTAGGCGACGGAGTTTGCGTACGACTTCGGCCTTGTCCATCGTGCCGGCTTTGGCACGAGCCAACAGGTTTGCGGTCTTTTTCTTGCGGGTACGGCGGCGGCGGATTTCGCGGCGGCGTTCGATTCCTGAAGGCATATCGGGTCGGTTTTCGTGGGAATTGGTTGGTTGAGGATTGGGAACTATAGCGACGGAGTTTTTTTGCGTCCAGCGATCGTTTTTACGATTTCTTTTTTACGACGCCCTTCTTTTTGGTCGCTTTCTTGGTCGCGGTTTTCTTTTTAGCGGCCTTTTTCTTGGTTGCCTTCTTCTTGGCACCCTTCTTTTTGGTCGCTTTCTTCTTCTTTTTCTTCTTCTTCGACGGGCCCTTGGCGGCTCGCTCAGCCAACAGGTCCAGCGCCGCCTCGAACGTCATTTCCTTGGCGTCCATGCCCTTCCGCAGTGACGCATTGGTTTCGCCATCGGTCACATAAGGCCCAAAACGACCGTCCAAAATCTTCACCTCGCCCTCGGTAACCGGCGATGGTTTCTCGTAGACTTTCAGAGGTTCCTTTGGCGTGCCGCGTCCGCGTTGCTTAGGTTGCTTCAACAGCTCGATCGCTTTTTCCAGCGTCACATCCAACGGCGACAGATCCGCGGGCAGCGATCGCGTGTCTTTTTCGCACTTGATGTACGGTCCATAACGACCGTCAAACGCCTGGATCGGTTGACCGTTTTCCGGATTGTCGCCCAGCGTTCGCGGCAACGTTAGAAGCTTGCAAGCCATTTCAAACGTCAGGTCTTCGACCGTCATGTTTTTCAGCAAACCCTGGTTGCGTTTCTCTTCGTCATCGGGCTCGCCCAGTTGAATGTAGGGGCCGAAGCGTCCGACTTTGACGTAAACCGGTTTGCCAGTTTCAGGATGGATGCCGATCGGTTCTTCTTCGACTTGCCCTTCTTCCAACAACACCATTCCGCGAGCCAGATCCATCTCGTCGGGCGGCATGCCATCGGGAATCGAAGCTGTTCGTTCGCCCTGTTCTAGGTACGGGCCATACTTGCCGACTCGCACGTAAACCTCTTCACGATGCTCGCCAGTTTCCGGAATGCCCAGCGAAAAGCGAGCAGTTTCCTTCGGGTCGATTTCTTCCAGCTTTTCAACCAGCCGTTTTTGCAAACCGACGTTGTGTTTGTCCTCGGATGTGTCGCCAAAGTAGAACTTGCGAAGGTAATCGTCACGCTGGCCTTCATCGCGGCTGATCGAATCGAGGAAGTCTTCTAGGTCAGCCGTAAATTCGTAATCGACCAAGGTTCCAAAGTGCGTTTCCATCAGCCGCGTGACGCTGAAAGCACGCCACGTGGGAACCAATGCAGAACCCTTTTTGAAGATGTAATTTCGGCGTTCGTCCGTGATCGTGCCGATGATCGACGCGAACGTACTGGGACGCCCAATGCCGCGTTCTTCCAGCGTTCGAGTCAGCGATGCTTCGGTGTACCGAGCGGGCGGTTGGGTCGTGTGCGATTTGGGGTCCAGCTCTTTGGCGTCCAGTGATTCGCTTTCTTTGACCTGCGGCAGCAACGTTTCTTTGTTTGCCAATTCTGCTTCGGGATTGTCGCTGCCTTCCACATAGGCTCGCAGGAATCCTTCGAACAAAATCGATGTTCCTGATGCGGAAAACGTGGTGCCACCGCCGCCGATCACGACGCTGACCCGTTGCTTTTTGGCGTCCGCCATTTGACAGGCAACGGTGCGTTTCCAGATCAAATCGAACAACCGAAACTGGTCCGAATCGAGTTCGCCGCGAATGGTTTCGGGGACGCGGAACGGCGTACCGGCTGGCCGAATCGCTTCGTGAGCCTCTTGAGCGTTCTTGACCTTGCCGCTGTAGGTTCGCACCGACGGATGCAGAAAGTTTTCGCCGTATTCGCTTCGCACCAAGTCACGCGCGGCACCGACGGCTTCCTTGCTTAGCGTGGTCGAGTCGGTCCGCATGTAGGTGATGTAACCGTTTTCGTACAAACGCTGGGCGGCGCTCATCGTGCGTTTGGCGGTGAAGCCGAGTTTGCGGTTGGCTTCTTGCTGCATCGTGCTGGTCGTGAACGGCGGCAGCGGACGTTGCGAGAACGGTTTGACTTCGACCTTATCGACCTTGAAATCGGCCGTGCGAAGTTTTTCAACCAGAGCATTCGCTTCGGCCTCGCCCATTTGCATCAGGTCGTTGTTCTTGATCTTACCCGTTGCCGAATCGAAGTCGCTGCCACGAGGAATCCGTCGCCCATCGACGGTGGAAAGCATCGCAGTCAGGCTTTCTTTTTCGCCAGTTTCAAAAACGGCTTCCAAATCCCAATAAGTCGAATCGACGAACGCGATTCGGTCTCGTTCGCGGTCGACAATCAACCGCACGGCGACGCTTTGCACGCGGCCGGCACTGGTGCCCTTGCCGATCTTTCGCCACAACAGATTTGACATGTCGAAACCGTACAGCCGATCCAAAATCCGCCGTGTTTCCTGGGCCCTAACGAGGCTGCTGTCGATCTGGCGGGTCGCTTTGAGCGCGTTTTCGATCGCGTCCTTCGTGATTTCGTGAAAAACCAGTCGATGGACGGGGACTTTGGGCTTCAGAAGTTCCTGAAGGTGCCAGCTAATCGCTTCACCCTCGCGGTCTTCATCGGTCGCCAGATAGAGTTCGTCGGCTTGTTTCAGGGCGTCTTTTAGCTTTTTGACCTGCTTCTTTTTTTCGTCGGGAACGATGTACAGCGGTTCAAAGTCGGCTTCGGTGTTAACGCCAAGGTAGGCCCAGGTTTCCGCTTTGTACTTTTCGGGAACCTCTTTTTTGCCCGCCGGCAGATCTCGCACGTGCCCAATGCTGGCTTCGACGATGTAATTCGCCCCCAGATACTTCGAGATCGTGCGTGCCTTGGCTGGTGATTCGACGATCACCAAACTCTTGCCTTTACTTTTCGCCATGAACGTAGCTTTTGCGATGCTGCTTTTGTGGAAACGGTTGGAACGTGTTCTTACTCCTCTTTCAATGGGGACTCAAGTGCGGCATCTTCGTCAAGGGGTCTAAGAAATCTGGATCTTGTGCGAACTCGGCTTGACCCTTCAAATCGCCCGGCGATACCCTTTCACGAACAGACTTGCGTGCTTGCATTCATCCTGCGTGCTTCCACCGATTTTCCAAAATCCATTCACGACCCCATCTACGACATCGAAGTATGAACTACAGCCCCTTCGAGATCTTTCGCCGCAATCTAAAACCGTTGATGGTTTTCCTAACGTTGCTGGCACTGATGGCCTTCGTCGTTCTGCCGACCATGCAGTCCTACATGCAGAACCAAGCTGGCGGTGGCGGTGACGCCGTCGTGGCCAAGTTCGCCGGCGGCTCGCTGACCCAAAGCCGCGTGGACTACTTCACTCGCAATCATCAATCCACCGTTCGGTTCTTGGCCGAATTGGCCGAGCGAACGATCGCTCTGGGCGGCGTCCCCGCCACCCCCGGCTTCCAGTACGATGCCCAAAAGAAACAGATTCAGCGTCTGGGCATTAACGAAAGTCCCAGCACCGAGAGCACGATTCGGACATTCATGTTCGCCAACGAAGCCGCCAAAGAAGGCTTCGAGCTGGACGATGCGTCGCTAAGCGGATGGCTGGAATCGTTTACCGGCGGGATGATCAGCGACAGCGAAATCACCGCTCGCTTGATGAAGGCGACCGGCAACCAAATGGGCCGGCCTCACCTTTACGAACAACTTCGCAACCACTTGTTGGCCGACGTCTACCTTCGCCGCGGAAACGCTTCGCTGATGAGCACCAACGGCGTGCTGATGACGCCGGATGAGCAATGGCGAAACTTCTTGAAGCTAAACCGAAGTGCAACGGTTTCCGCCTACGGAGTTCTGGTCAACGATTACTTGGACCAAACCGACAAAACACCCAGCGACCAGCGGATTCGCGAAGTCTTCGAGGAAGGCAAGGATCGCGACCCCAACGAACAATCAGCCGAACCCGCGTTCCACCAGCAATATGCGGCCCGTTTTGAATATCTGGTCGGCGATTACCGTCAATTTCTCGATGCCGAAATCGCCAAGCTAAGCGAAGATCAAATCAAGGCGGAGTACGAACGAAGGATCAAGGGCGGCGATTTCCAGTTGCCCGAAGATGAGGAAATGGAAGAGGAAGCGTCCGAGGAAGAAGAAACAGAAACGGCTTCGGAAGCGGAACCTGCCGCGAAAGAAATGGAGGCTGAAGAAACCGAAGCTGAGGAAACGAAGACTGAAGAGACGGTCGAGGAAGCAGCCGAAGCCGCCATGGATTCAGAAACAGCTTCCGAGCAGCCCGCCACCGAAGAGCCGACCGCCGAAGAACCTGCAGTCGAAGAGCCCGCCGTCGAAGAACCAGCACCGGTTGGTGACAAGGATCAATCGCGAGCATCAAACGCAGCCAACGCCGTTCGGCTTGTTTCCGCGCAGGCGGACGCCGACGACTCTTCCGAAAAAGAACCGGAAGGAAGCGACGCCAAAGAAGAAGCTGAAACGGAAGAAGCTGAAACTGAAGAACCCGCCAAATCCAGCGGCGTGGAAACGCTTGAAGATGTCCGCGAGCAAATCGCCGAAGACTTAGCCGGACCGGCCGCTCGGGAAGCGTTGGACAAGGCGGTGACCAAGGTCAATCAAGCCATGCGAACCTACTTCAGCGAATTGGCGATCCACCAAAGCAACCTGTCCGTCGGGCAAAAGAGTGTTGAACCAACGCGTCCTGACTTGAAGGGGCTCGCCAAGGAACTTGGAATGGTTTTTGAATCCATCGGCCCACACAGCGTTACGTCGATTCAAAAAGAACCGATCGCTCAATCGTTCGAGGTCGGCAGTCAATTCGGACGGCGAGGTCCTGGATTTTCATTGATGATGTTTGGATTTTCAAACGGTCAGAACGACATCAATCCTCAACCACTTTTTGCTGCCGTTCGCACCGCCGACGATCAAAAAGGCAAGATCTACGTCTCCTGGAAGACCGACGAAACGCAAGCAAAAACACCGACGCTCGATGAAGCTCGCGATGACGTGATCATGGCCATCCGAATGCAAGAAGCACGCGAACTGGCGAAAGCAGAAGCACAAAAGATCGCGGACGCTGCCGCCAAATCGGGTGACCTGGCAGCCGAAGTTCCTGAGGACAAAAAGTCAAACTTCTACGATGGCCTCGGACCATTCACCTGGATGAACTCATTCGGTTTCTCCGGCGCAACGATTGGTAATGTGCCCGAGCTTGATTCGGTAGGCAACGAATTTATGGCAGCCACCTTCAACACCGAAGAGGGTAATTTCTCAGTTGCACCGAACCAACCCGAACGAGTTTTCTACGTGGTTCAACCGACCAAATTTGAGCCCGCCGTGGAAGAACTTCAAGAGCAGTTCAAACAACCGGTCAACCGAATGATGGCCCGAATGGTCTCCACCGACATCAACGAAGTCCTCAGCGGCTACTACGATTCAGTCGACGAAAAAGCAGGCTTCGAGTCGTTCGTCGAAGCCGAGTAGAGATTCAATTGCTTAACCGCGCGGGCATTGCCCCGCGCGTCGTGCTGGCCCCACATCACGTGGGGCGATGCCTGGGCTGATGAAAATGCGGTGGGTGATGTTATTCGCGAACCAGTCGAACATTGCAAATTGCAAAATGAACATTGCAAATTGAAAATTCTTGGGAAGCGGTATTTGCTGGTCAATTTACATTTTTCAGTGTTCATTTTGCAATTTGCAATCAACAC
>NZ_LWSK01000185.1 GCF_001642955.1 Rubripirellula obstinata
TCCTTGAAAGTAGGCCGTAGCGAGCCATAGCGAGTTACGGCGGTGCGCACATTGCCGTAACTCGCTATGGCTCGCTACGGCCTACATACTGGCGGGATCAGCTACGTTTTGAAAAAGTCTCTAAGCCGCGTCGCGGAGGTTTTGCGGACGGTCGAGAGCTGGATGCTGCGTCGTCCCGAATCGGCCGGATACTTGGCCTGATCCGAGCGAATCGCTTAGTAGTTCCAGTGGGAATGGTTTGGTGAGGACCAGGCCCACACCTGCTTCTCTGGCTTGGTGAACCTGTAACCAATGCACTCGGTTGGTGATCCAAGTGTGAGCGATCTTTTGCGAAGCGGTTCCGCTAGTCGCACATGCATTCATCGCCTCAATTCGCTTGGTCCATCCGACCGTGTCGGTGGGAACCGCGTATGAATCGTCCCACCAAACGGTGTCAACGCCGCGGATCGCAAGGGTTCCTTCGCTGCGACACCAGAATGCTGAACATCCAGAATCTTCGGCAACTTGCAGGAGTGTTTCGGCTGCGGAGAAATTGCTCGCGATCACGGCAACGCAGTTGGAGTTTTGGATTGGTGAATCTTCCCTGCTTAGCATGCGGCGCAAGACGTCGGTACCTTCGATCCAGTTGTGGCGTTGGGCACCAAAAAATTCGTCACCCGCAATGTGGACTCCCGTGCATAGCGGGCTTTGCAACAGCAATCGCATCGCGGAAGGATGTCGGCGGTTGAGTTCGGTAAGCGAGGCATCGGAAAGTGGTGTTCGATCGCTGGCCGCAACGATCATCAAGTCAACATCCGACGCAGGCCGATCGATTGCCGATGCCAAGCTTGGACGGTAGGCCAATTGAGATGAGCAAAGCTCGGCTGTCTCGTAGGCTCCGCGGACTTCGTTAGCTTCACGATCACCGATCCACAGGACCGTCCGGTAATTCAAAGCACGGCCTGAAACGCAAGACAACTTCATTTTCTGAATCCTTCTCAAAAACCGCCGTAAACTAAACTCGCCTTTGATCGAACCCGCCGTGGTTCGACTTCATTCTTCTTCGTCCGAATCGTCGATATGCTCTTCTGCCTGGCGCAGTGCTGCCCAAGCTTCGCCCGACGACTCGCAGGATCGCAATTGGTCCAACAAGTCGGGATGGGATATCATCCGACTTAACTTCGCAAGGATACGCAGGTGGACGGTGTCGTCGTAAGAGCAGATCAGGAAAAAGACGTCGGTCAAATCTCCTCGATCCGAAAACGGAATGGCAGCGGGACAGACCCCTAACGCGATCACGGAATCGGCCAAGATCGATGTCTGCGGACGACGCGGGTGAAGCAACGCGACGCCGCAATCGAGCGCCGTTGGATGCATTTGCTCACGCGCCGACACAGCCTCGGCCATCGCCGGTGCATCCCACATCATTCCCGTTTCGGCAGCCAGCGAACAGATCGACCGAATCACCGATCCGCGGGTCCGTGCGTTCAGCGGAATTTGAATCGTTTCGGGAACGCACATTTCGGTGATCATCATATCCTTGGGCTGATCCCCCTTCGCCCGATCCAAAACCGCTTGGACCTTTTCCAATTCCTCTGGATCGCTCGCACCGATTCGGTCTTCCAACCAATGATGAATCTCGGCTTCGCTAAAACGCCATTGGTTACCGACTTTTCGAGCCGGGATGCGACCACGAACCGCCATCTTGTTCACCTGGTCCGGCGTCAGGTGCAAGTAGGCGGCAAGTTGGGCTATGTCGAGGTCTTCCACAAAATCTCAATCGTTGGGGGGCAGCGGAGTTATCCAAGGAAATCGTTATCAGAATGATGGCGTCGGGGCATGATAGCAAGATGCCAACGCTTGTGATCATCCGAGAAAGTTGATTGATTTCAGCAGTGTGGCAAAGAGCAAAAGTTTTTCAAAGACTGTTCTCGCTTTGAAGCATCAATTTTGCCGATACTACGCGGACGACGGATCTAAGAGGTCGTTTTAAAACGTAGCTGATCCCGCCAGGGTTCAGTCCATGATCCGATGCAGCTCGACTGAACCCTGGCGGAATCAGCTACGGGCAGGTCGCCGGCAACCTCCCAGGTCGTTTTAAAACAGTTTCAAAGTAGAGTTTTCACTTAAGGATTATAGAGATGCGAAATCTGTTCATCATTGTCATTTTGGCTGGTGTTGCGTTTACGGCAGGTTGGTTCACGATCGACCGCGAAGGCGACAAAACGACGATCCAATTCAATCGAGCCGAAATTCGCCAAGACACACGGCGCGTCATCGACAGAGGCCGCGAAATTCTGGACAACCGTGATCAACAGTTCGCGGGCGATCAGCAACAACCACAACAAGATCCGCGATACGCCAATCGCAATGGTGGGTTCCAACAACAAGACCAACGGTACCAGCAACCCAATTTCCAGCAATCCGCTCCGCAACAAAACGGCTACCAAAACCAGAATCAGGCACCGTGGAATCAGAACTTCGGTCGTCCTGATCCAAATGCGTACGACGTCAATCAATATCAAGAACGTCGCTAGCCGCTTGGCTTTGAATTCCCGGAACCGCGCTGCGTTTGTTCCGGTCTGCGTCAAACTACCGGAATCGAAAGAGTCCGTTGAGTGCTCGCATGGCACGTTCTGCGAGCGACGACTTCTCTGCTTCGATTCGTGCCGCTGCGATCGATCCGGTGACCAGTGGCAATTCGATACTTGGTTCCAACTCAACTCGAACCAGGTACGACGTTTCGACCGGGCCATCTTGTCTGGCGGCTTGGGGATCTGATCGTCGATCGGTGTGTTGTTGCTGGTTCCAGCGATCGATGGAGATGTCCACGACGGTTCCTGTGAACGTTTGCCACGGCATTGATTCCAAAACCAGCTTCACCGAGTTGCCAACCGAAGTGCGGTGAACGTCAGACTGCGACAACGTGATCTCGGCGTCCCAGCCATCGCCGTCCCAGCCATCGCCGTCCCAGCCATCGCCGTCGATGACGCTCAGGATTTCGGTGCCCGGTTCCAGCAAGCAACCTTCGTTGACCAAGTCGGTTGGAAAGCCGGACCAGCTAACCATTCGTAATTCTTCGGCGGCGGCCGTGTCTTCGCTGCGTCTTGGACCAGCGATCAAACGACCATCTGCGGGTGCTTTGATGGTCAGCCCCTGCACCCGTGCCTTGCGGCTTTCTAAACGCTGACGCAAATCGTCTAACAACGCTTTCTGGCCGGGCAAATCATTGGCAGCTTCGGGCGTGTCAAAAATGGATCGCTCAATCGATTCGACGATCGACGATTGCGTGTCGTATCTACCTTGCGTTTTCAGCAGTTGCAATTCGACGTCAGGACTGGTCAACGTTGCG
The DNA here is from genome assembly GCF_001642955.1 of Rubripirellula obstinata. Taxonomy (GTDB): domain Bacteria; phylum Planctomycetota; class Planctomycetia; order Pirellulales; family Pirellulaceae; genus Rubripirellula; species Rubripirellula obstinata. The sequence continues at coordinate 3,332 of NZ_LWSK01000185.1, forward strand.
ATCGCGTCACCCTTGGAAACAACATCACCGGGTTTTCGCAAAAGCTCTTTCAGGGTTCCGGTTGTTGTGACATAGACCGGTGTTTCCACGCGAGGAACGATCCGTGCCTGGGCCGAGATGCCTGATGACATTGGAACGAAACAGCAAGCCAGCAATCCGGCCGCGATCGTCATCGAAAGGACAGTGCGTTTCATTTTAATCTTCCTTCTTCGCGACGGATTTTTCAAAAACTGGTAAGGCCCTTTCAGTAATGCAAACAGCATCCCGCCAGCGGCAAAGACAAACAGCAACCGTCCGAGTGATTCTAACCGGTACGGTCGCAGGATCATGGAAACGAACCACAAGATCACCAACGTCAACATCCATCGGTAGACAAACGCCAAGATCGCATAAACGATCAGCCAAAAATGAGTTGATCTGGCAATCGGTTCGGTGGAGATTTCATCGCAACCAAAGATTAACTTGTTGGCATGACCGGTCAGCAGTTCTTTGGACCGCTGGCCCAAATTGGGAATGTCCCACAGGTCCGAAAGAACGTAATAGCCGTCGTAACGAAGCAGCGGATTGGCGTTGAACATGACCGTGCTGATGCTGCAGACCAACATCACGTTCATGGAAATGTAATGAACCAATCCTGGTGCCGTGCTAGCCCAAACGAGCGTCGCGATCGCCGCCAAAGCAACCTCGGTCGCGATCCCAGCCAAACCGACCGCGGCTCTGGAAAACCGGTTGGGCAACATCCATGAATCAGAGGTGTCGCAGTAGAGCGCCGGCGTGAACACCAACAACATCGGACCAATTTGATGGCACTCACCACCAAAATGTTTGCACACCAACGCGTGCCCAAGTTCATGCAGCACCTTAGTCCCGCCGATCACCGCCGCCAAAATCAAAACGGATTCCAAACGAATCCATTGATTCATCTCAGGAAACTCGCTCGCGAAGACGTCCCATCGCGTCAGAAAAACGACCAGCGCGAACAACGCCAGCACGCACGCGAACGCCATCCCGAACCAGCTAAGCAGCGGCCGAACCAAAGGATACAGACGTCTCAAAAGCGGTTCAGGATCCACGCCGGGAAAGCGAATGAACAGCACACCGCTGATGTGCTGAATGAGCTGGCTTTTGCGTTCCTTGCGACGCCGATCGTCCAACCGAAGTCCCTGGTCGATCGTGTCTGAAACCGTCAATCCGTTTTTGTGGAAGCGGAATAACAATTGGTTCAGTTCTACGACGGACACTCGTTGCGGAACGTATTCCTCCTGGTAAGCCTCTTTGATGTCGTCCAAGCTGTGTCGGCCATCCAGTTTGCTGAGCACAAAGAATTCATCCGGTCGCATCCGATGGTACTTCATCGCAATCGGGTCTTTGACGACAACTGCGGTGTCGTACTTGTGCTTCGTCACCACCGATCGCAAGTCACCACGCATGCGCACCGACACCGGACGCTTGGTCAGCGAAGAGGGTGACGGTGGAGATGACGGTGCAGGCATGTGGCGCTTTCCTAAAAGTAAAACAACACATTCCTGTGGACGAAGTCGAACACGTCACCAAACCAGCTTCGTAGGATCGACCGTCGGCCACATTTGATTTTTGCAGTCACGTCGGCACCGCTTCGCATCATCGATGGATCGAATGCGTCGAAATCAGAGCCAGTCTTTTGCGAATCAACATCGATCGACACGTTGGCTTCGGCATCGATGACGTGTTGGCCGCGGCTGTCCAGGCGGGCGGCGGTGGCGATCGATTGCATTTCTGCTTTGAAGGTGCTGCTGGGCAGTGTCGCGACAGCAAATTCGATTTCTGATTCGCCGGAAACGTGGTTCGACTCGATCACCGGGCCTGCATCGTCGTCGGGAATGTTCAATTTCAGCGACCACGGGCCGTTGTCGTCCACAACGCTGATCAACAAGTTGCCGCGACCGACGGGACGATCCAATAAGCGTCGTTCCAACTGCCATCCGATCACGGTTCCGTCGATCGGAGCGCTGACCGACAGAGTTTTCATTTGGGTGCGGACGATTTCTTGTTGCTGACGCAGATTAGCGAGCTCACTTTTGAGTTGTCGTTCTTCCATCGCCAAACGACTGGACGAAGATCGCGAACCAGAGTTGTCCATGCTGTTTTCGCTAAGCCGAACCGCCGACATCGAAGCCAGCCGCTGGGTCGCGGTTTGAATTTCGCCTGCCAACGATTCTGCTTGGCTTTCCAGGTCGGCGTTTTCTAGCGTCAGTAGCAAGTCGCCTTTCTTGACGTCTTGTCCGTCCACGACATGCAACTGTTTGACGGTTCCATCGACCGACGCAAAGACTTCGCGTCGAATCGTTGGTTCGATTTTTCCGGTCGCGATCACGTGATGATCGACTTGGATGATGGCTGATGCCGCGATTAAACCTGCGACGATCAAGCCGACGGCACCGGCGATCGGTGCTTTGGTTTTCGAGATCGCTGTGCCGACGGTTTTCCACAACTTCAATCCAAACACATTTCGGTGCTCGGTTGAATTCGCTAGCGCCAATGTCGCTTCGCTGGCGATCGTCGTCATCGCTGGTCCAATCCCCGACGGACTGTTGCCGCTGAAGTATTCCAACACCAGGACGCCAACAATCTCGCCTTCGCTGCCAAAGGGATCGACGTCGATCACGTTTTCCTGATCGTTATCTTGATTCTCTTTTTGTGACTTACCATGCAGCGGCAAAATTACCGACGACATCACATCGGATTCGTCCAGGTAGTGATCCAGCGGTTGCTGGATTTGCGGCGGCAATGGATCCGTGGTTGGGACAACCAGCGGACGCGACAGCACGACGGCGGCCTGAGTCAGTTTTTCGATCGCGCGAACACTATTGCTGCGACGATCGACGACGGCAACACCGCTAGCGGCGACCACTTTGAATTTACCTTTCCGCGGGATCAGTACCGTGACTCGATCGCATTGCAGCATCCGCCGCGATTCGTTTGCGATTCGATAACCGGTCGCGTCTAGGTTTAAATCGCTGTGGAAGGATCGCAACGATCGCTGGTCTGCGGATGTCAGTTGATCGGCGTTGGCGGGTGAAATTAGCGAACGCTCGCGAGACGTGTCAGACGATGTTTCTGAGTCGCCTGCGTTTGTTTGAACTGCTTCAGATTCACCGACCGGTACGTTGACGATTGGAAGAGTGTCGATCAGTTTCCGAGTGCAATCGGCATAGGTGCCCAATCGTTGCAGGTCGCGAATTTGATCCGTTCCCGTTGGCATTTGGTCGTGTGGATAGACCAACATCAGGGCGGCGCGGTTGGGCGATTCGGTCAGTTCGACGCGAAGCCCGCGTGTCGGCGATTGGTCGCCGATCCGACCGATGCTGCAAGCGATCGGCGATCGCGTTGCGGTTTCCAGCAAATCAATGATGGCGGCCCGTTCGATCTGCTGAGACAAAACGTCGTCCAGCACCAACATCATCGGGTTGGTCCATTCCGACGTATGGATTGCCACGATTCCAGTCTGGAAATGGACGACCAATTCCGACGCCAATGATTTCAGAAATTCAGACCGATCAGAAGCCTGGTCAACCAGTTCGCCAATGCGGACGCTGATCGAATCGGCTGATTGTGAAGCAATTCGCTGCTCAGTTTGCTGCATGGCGGACGCCTTGCTGGTCGTGGTTTCGACAGAATCAGATCGTGAGTTCAATCGGACGCTCGACGCGAGGAAAAAGGGGCAGATTGTAGCACTGGTAAATCCCAACGCTCTAAATGGTTTAACCGCGTGGGCATCGCCCAACGCCGTGAAGGGTTTTTAAACTGTTTAACCGCGTGGGCATCGCCCCGCGCGTCCGGGGCAGCACGACGCGCGGGGCGATGCCCACGCACTTA
>NZ_LWSK01000186.1 GCF_001642955.1 Rubripirellula obstinata
TGGTCAATTTACATTTTTCAGTGTTCATTTTGCAATTTGCAATCAACACCGAGGCCGGTCAGCCACGAATCCCCAAAGTCGTCCAGTTTCCCTCCACGCAAACATTTTCGTCAGCCCAGGCGATGCCTAGGCCGCTAAATCATTGGGGTTGTGGAGTTATCGGCTCGCGCCGTTTTTATCCTGTCTCACCATCGAAGGTCTTAGCCCAGAGGGCGGCATATCTTTGCCGGTGGCATCAGCCGCCGGTCCACGGAAAAAGCGAATCCAATAGCCCGGAGGGCGGCAGAATGCCTTCGTTGTGTCGCCCGCTGGGCTTGATGGCGGTGAGGAAACAAAACCGGTGGCTTACGCCAACGGCAAAGATATGTCGCACTCTGGGCTAGAATTAGCGTCGTTCCGCTCCGGGCTAAATCGGCGCTGCCACGCCAAACTGGCCGCGGCGAAATCACCAGCAAGGCGGACTAGGCGTCGTGACTTCAACAGCCCAGAGGGCGAAACATCCTTGCCGGTGGCGTCAGCCGCCGGAATCAGGAACCATCACACTGAAAGCCCAGCGGGCGACACATCACGGAGTCTTGGGCTGACACATGATGTTCGTGGCTTTGGACAAGCTGCATCGGCAAGGTTTAAAACAAGCCATTATCCTCGTTCCCGAAAAGTCGATCGGAGCGAGCTTTGCGGGCACGTCGCTGAAAGAGCATGTTTCCTTTGCCGACTGGACGATCGAGCCGCAATGGAATCTTTGCAGCGCCGCAGGAACAGAAGGTGGCAAGAAGGATTCCGCACAGAATCGGTGCGGATACGGTGCGGAAACGAAAAAACGCCAACGGCTACAAACCGTTGACGTTTTCGTAAATCGCCCTAAAAAGTACCGTAAAAAAACGTGCTTAAACGGCTCCAACCAAAATGCCCGGGGCGGGACTTGAACCCGCATAGCCGTTACCGGCCGGGGGATTTTAAATCCCCTGTGTCTGCCAATTCCACCACCCGGGCGAGAGGGATTTCGTGGGAGGGGTGAGTTTAGCAGCCAAATGCGGCTTTGACACGGCCAGGTCAGCGGACGTTCGCGAACAATTTGTGTGATCGGCTCTCGCGTCCGCAAGCAGAAAATCTCTTACCGCTGGCAGCAGCGTTTGTATTTTTCGCTGCTGCCGCAGGGGCAGGGATCGTTGCGGCCGATGCGGCGGCGTCGATTGGGGCGGCGAGAGAGTAGTTGCCGGGTGTCTTGACGGTAGATCTTTTGAAGCATTTCGTAGAGCTTTGGGGTCTTCTTTTTCAACATCGCTGGGGATTCAAAGAAGTATTCGCTTAGCACGGCAAAGTATTCTGCTTCGTTGGTGTAGGCGTAATCGTCGATGTGCTTTTGCGTTGCTTTGTCGTCTTTGAGTTCGCGGCCAACCCACTGGATCCATGGCTGGACAACTTGGTGCGGGATGCCGGCGGGCAGTCCGTCGATCGTTCCGTCGGCTTTGTCGACCAAGTGAGAGAATTCGTGGATGCCGACGTTTCGCTTGTCGCTGTTGATGTCGAAACCTGAAATGAGATCGGGCTTTGACAGGATCATTACGCCGCTGAGATGCCCCGCGCCGACCATGCCCAAGATGTTGCGTTGACCTTCTCCATCGGTTTCATAGTTCTCTCCATAAGCATTCGGGTAAATCAGCACTTCGCCCAATCGAGCGTATTCCCAGTCCTGGAATCCAAAGATCGGTATGATCGCACTAGCCGCGACGAGGGCGCGTGTCGTGTCGTCAACGTCGGTACGAATTCCCGTTACCGAAACTTCGTCTAAAAAGACTTGCATCAGTTTTTTAAAACGCGATTGTTCTTGGGCGTCCAACGCGCGAAAGAATTCGACGTGGGTAATCAGTGCGGATTGCCAGGCGTCAGGGAATGGTTCGGATTGGATGCGAAACCGCCGGGCTGTGGTACGCCTGACCCAGTAGTAAACCAAGCAAGCCAGCGGCAGCATCAGAAGCCACGCAGTCGATAGGGTCGTCAAGCCCAACCCGATCAGCGCGATGGAAACCGCCGCCACGACAGCGTGAATCTGGTTGCGTTGGTTTTGCTGAGCTGATACGAGCATGGAGTTGCTTTCATTGGGGTTACCTGCACAACCGTCACTTCCCGGTCAGGTGGGACGTCAATGTCTACCGCTGTCCTCGGACATGCAAGATTGAATCGATTGATCGGTGTAACCGTACCGAAACCGAGTCAGTGCCGGTATTACCGGGACAACGAAATCTGGGGAATGAATGGTTGCCCTCAGTTTCACGAACGTCTCACTACTCGATCAACAAGCGAAAACTTTCGCCAGTGCCTCAGTCGATTTCCGAACCGGTCTTGCATGAACCCTGCTTTGGTTTGCGCATTGAAAGCCATGTGGTCCAGGCTGCGATCGCATTGCCGCTGGCCGACGGTCGACGCCAGTTGTCGTTTGACGAAATCGTGTGCCCGACCGAATCGGGATGGTTGACGGCAAGCGGTGCGGCCGAGCTTGAATCGGCTTTGGAAACTTTGGTGGAACGGCATCACATGCGGCGTCACCGAATCGCGGTGTCATTGGATGGCGATTTTTGCGTTACGCGGGTGACGATGGGGACGCCGGATCAAGTCGATCATGATTTGGAAATGTTGGGGGATCGAATTCCCCGGTATCTGCAACTTGGTCCCGGTGAAAAAGTAACAGGGAACGCTCGCGGTAAAATCGACAACAGCATGGACCATTCGGTGACTGGGGTGGTTAATCGGTCGTTGATCCAAATTATCTATGACGCCTTCCGCAGCATTGATGTTGATGTGGCGTGGGTTGAACCATCACTGGTCAGCATTGCAAGATTGGCTGGACAAGACAAAGCATTCGACGAACGTCCTGTTTTGATTGCCGACGGCATGGGCAAACAATGGGATGTGGGGATCGCATGCGCCGGTCGCTTGTTGTTGGATTACCGTCCCGCCGCAGCGAACAACAACGAAGGATTCTGTAAAGTCTTAGAAGGACACTACGAACGTTTGAAACGATTCTGTTCCCGCCACCGTGGAGTCGTGACGGACGAACTGCACGATCTGTTGATCTGCGGCGACGAAGAGAAAACTCAGGATGTTCTACAGCGACTAAGCCATTCGTCTCGCGTGAATACATCACGTCTTCAGATTCCGATGCTGCCGAATCTTTATGAAGTAAGTCCGGCTGACCAGTTGACGCGAAACGTTCCCGCGGTTGCGACGGTTTATCCGTTGCTGGTGGGGACCAAGTTAGAAGACGTCGCGGATTTGTTGGAACAGGTTCGCCGAGCCCCCGATTTGTCGCTGGGCCAAAAGGTCTTGAAACAATGCTGGCCGATCGCGGTCGCTGCGGTTTGTTTAGTGATTTCGTATGGATTGGTTTCATCGGAACGTCGGCGTCATGCGGGGTCCGATGGTGGGCGTGCTGCATTGCAGGCGGAAATTATTGCCACCAGCGTCAAGCAATCACGCATCTCTCACGATCGCCAAGAGCTGGATTATTTGATTCGTATCGCAAACCTTACTCAGGAACCTCGCTGGGACCAGATGTTTGATCGGATCACCAAAATGCTGCCGCCGTCGGTGAAATTAAACGAGTTTCGCGTGGATTCGGGAAGCGCGATTTTGATGGAGGGAACCACGGTCGATGAAACGATGATCTACGAACTCGTGAATTCGCTCAGGCACTTGCCGTCGGTTTCGCAGGTCGCTTTGAAGGGCACGACGCCCAATTCCGAAGACCAATCAACCCGGTTCACTGTTCAGCTAAAAACCGTCGAAACAACGACAACCGCTGGTGCATCAGTCGCATCGAAGTTTGGCTCTGAAGAAAGCGGAGGCGTCCAATGAGTCTTCGTAGACCGTCGCGACAGGATGCGTCCAATTTTGCGTCAGGCCGGACGTCACGCGCGATCATCGCCAGTTTTAGTCTGCTTGCGATCGCGTTGATCGGTGGGAAATGGATTGAGGAATACCTTTTGCTAAGCCGAGACGCTGCGCAGATGGATGTGTTGCAGGCCGAGTTTGACGAGGCCCATCGACGTCGCGAGAAACTGCTTTCGATCGAATGGAAGCTGAAAGGTGCGCTAAATCGAGCCAAGGAGCGTGGTGTCGGTCCAGACGATATCGAGTTTGTTCGAGAGTCGTTGATCGGTATCGTTCGTGATGCTGGTGCGAGTTTGCGGCGATTGGAAGTTGGTGAGAATGAGGTGCGTGCATGGTCGATGGCGGAGGACGATCCGCGAAATGACACAGCACCGTTGTACGGCGACAATTCGTCATTCGTGCTTCACAAACATGCGGTGCAAATTCAAGCAGACGGACGGATGGAATCCATTGAAAAAGTGCTTGAAAGTATCAACAGTCATGGATGGTTGATGTCAACGAAAAATTTGTTGATTGGCCCCACCGGTTCGATCAATGCGATGGCGTCGATTGAGGTGACGATGATCCTGTATGGGCTCGAACCTGCACCAGAGGATTTGATGGAAGAGGATGAGGAATTTGCAATGCGAAGAAGTCCGCGTCAATTTCGCTGATGACTGCAAGTCTGTGCTTCAAGCGAGGCTTCGAATTGCCAAAGACGCGGATACACCGCTGACGGATACCACTAGTCAACTACGCCGAAGAAATAGGTTTCATGCCATGGATGGCTGTAAAACTACACGCTCAATCGACACGCCCGCGAAGATGCCTTGGCATCGTTTGTTGTGGTGTACGTTGGCGACGTTGGTATGCGTTTCATCATCCAATGCCCAGTTGCCTCAAGCCAACAAGGCATTTGCGAACAGTGGGGCACTACACGAAAGTGGCCTGCGAGCGTTGGATCTTGGCGGCATTCGTAGCGATATCAGTGCAATCCGTACGCTCGATTCAGCATCGGCGGCACCTGCCCGAATCGTTCGGGGACGCAGTCGGGTGATCGAAGCGACCCGGTCGCCGATGGTCGCTGTTTTGACTTCGACGGTGGAGTCTGATTTACCACCAAGCAGCCTTGTCGTCCCAGCAAACTCAACTCAACAAGATGCTCCGCAATCTGCGGATGTCAACAAGAAACCCGCCAGTGTAGAAGAAGCACTCGAAGCCCGTGGCAGCGTCACCTTTCGCAAAACCCCGCTCTCGGAAGTCGTGTTCTTACTGAGCGATCTTTGGCACATCAACATTGTTGCCGGCGAAAACGTCAACGGCGAAGTGAGTGGATCGTTTCATGACGCACCACTCCGCGAAGTCTTATCGGCGGTGCTTACATCGTCAGGGTACAGCTATCGAAAAACCGGCAGCAGCCTGGTCGTGCTAACGGCCGATCAAGTGGGTTCGGACGACCCAAGTTTCGTTTCCGATACGCTGCGTATTCCTGAAATGCTTCGCGAAGATGAATCAGCCCTGGAAGCCGCCCGCATGCTGTTGAGTGAGCGCGGTCAAATTCGTCGGCTCGGCAACGATCTGGTTTTGGTGATTGATTCCGCTGCTCGGATTGATCGCGTGCGAAATCTTTTTTCCGGGTTTGGCGGATTCGATTCATCAGCGATGACGAACGGAACGGGCGAGTTTGAACAAAACGAAAACGCGATCAATGGCAACGCGTTGGCGAGCACACCGGCGATGCTGACGTCGGGGATCGCTTACTTTTCGCCTCAATATACGGAAGCCGAGGAAATGCGGGAGCCGCTACAGTCGGCGCTGGGCGACAGCGTCGTTGTCGCCGTCTTCCCGACGGAAAACCGAATCATGGTAAAAGGAAGCGCGGCGGACCTGCGTTTAGCAACGGAGGCGATCGAGCAGCTTGATCGACCGAGAAGTCAAGTTCGTATCACGGCGATGATTTACGATGTGTCACTGAAAGAAGTTGAAAGACTGGGAGTCAATTGGAACGTTCAACCGCACAGTCGCGGGCTTGGGCTAACCGATTTGAATGATGCGGAATCGTTGCAGTTTCGCAATTTGATCACCGGCTCTACTGGATTGATTACAGATACCAATGCAACGGGCGCGGCCAACCTTGCGGTGTCATCGCTCAACAATACGATGAATGTTGGAATGCTGTTGCAGGCTTTGCAAGGGAATAGCGAGGCCAAGTTGCTTGCTGACCCGTCGGTAACCGTTGGTGATCGAAGGAAGGCATCGATTCGGATTGTCCAAAAAATTCCAATCTTGGCAGCCGACCCGGTCGAGAATTCTGGTGTTGTATTTTCACAGGTCCAATTTGAAGAAGCCGGAATTATCTTGAAAGTGCAACCCCGAATCAGTCGTGACAATACGATCGATTTGCAGGTTCAACCGGAATACAGTGTCGTTGCAGACTTCATCGCAAACAATCCCGTCATCGATACTCGGACCGCGGAAACAACTGTTCGAGTTGCCGACGGTCAGACCTTCGTGTTGGGTGGATTAAGGCAAAAATCGATCGTTGAATCGACCAGCGGTGTGCCCTTTTTGAAGGACGTGAAGTACATCGGCAAGTTGTTCCGAAGCCACGATACCGAGATCCGCGAAAGTGAGTTGATCGTTTTTATCAAACCCGAAATCGTGACTCCTTACGATTGTGGAAATGCTCGACAACGAGAAGCCGCCTATATCTCGAATCGGCAGCTCGATGAAATTCCACACGCCCAAGAACAATCGATGATTCCATGTTGCAATGACAAGCATTGCCCGAACCACCATCCAACGTGTCGAGCAAATGGCGGCAGCGAGGGATTGAAGTACACCGAGGCTCTGAGGTTTGGAGAGTGCGATCCCGTGACGCATCCAACTTACGAATCGCCACCGGAGAACGCTGTTCACGACGATCAGGTACCAGTTCATCCGCAAGATGTTCCGCAAGATGTTCCGCAACATCTTCCGCAACAGAGTGAGTTCATCGAAGAAGGTTACTTCGAGCCGATTCACGTCCACGAAGCTGTGCTGCAGTAATTGTCATTTGCGAATGGTTGCATTGCCCAAGGCCGGGAAGGGTTTCGAATTTGTTTAACCGCGTGGGCATCGCCTGGCCTGATGAAAATCATTGCAACGCAGCAAATTGGGCAAGCTGCACCATGGCAGACAACACAAACTGCAGCGCTGTGAAACATTGTGGCAACGGCACATTTCCCTGATCGCCAGCATGTAGGCCGTAGCGAGCCA
>NZ_LWSK01000187.1 GCF_001642955.1 Rubripirellula obstinata
TTTCGCGGCTACGCCGCGAAACCGAGCCAGAGAAGTGATGTGGGGCAGCCATCCGGGTGCTCGCGCACCCGGCAGGGAGCTGCCGGCCCTCCGGGCCTATTGCGCAGGAACTGATGCGACCTTTCGAGCGAGCGGCGACTATTATAAGTCGTAGGTTCCTAATCCGTTTTTTACTAGACCACAACTCTTCATGGCGTTGGGTACAGACCTTGATGGACTGAAGCCTGGCGGGCCCAGTTCCATGAAGACCGGGATGTTTGTTTGAGACAGTTCCCTAGCCGGATGGTCTGTTTACGGGCTGTCGAATTAATCGACAGCTCAGCGGTGATGGCGAGTCGCGGGCCTATGCTTTCGGCAGTGGGTAAAGCCCGGCCGCTTACGCGTCGCGGCTCACGTACGTGGGTGCAAGCGGCGGCTTCGCCGAAGGTAGTGCGTAGGCCCGGCCGCTTACGCGTCGCGGCTCACGTACGCGGGGGCAAGCGGCGGATTGGCCGAATGCAGTGGGTAAAGCCCGGCCGCTTACGCGTCGCGGATCACGAACGCGGGGGCAAGCGGCGGCTTCGCCGAAGGTAGTGCGTAAGCCCGGCCGCTTTCGCGTCGCGGGGCACTTTAATCGACGGGCCGTTTCGTGCCCTTTTAATGTCGCCCTTACTGGGGCGATCAACCAGCCAGTTTTGAAATCCGGTTGTGTGGTTGTGCGAGTTCTTCGTCGCTGGCCTGATAGCGGTACTGCATCAAGTAAGCGTCTTCGGCACTGTCTTCGTAGAAATCACGCAGCACCGATACTGCCTTGAAACCGATCGACTTGAAGAACAATTGTGCTTCCAAGTTTGTCTCGCGAACTTCCAGCATGATTCGGTTGCGTCGTTCGTGCGAAAGTTTGCCCAGCAACTTGCTGACCATCGCAAGGCCGACACCACTGCGACGACTTTCATCGGCGACGGCGAAGTTTAGAATGTGCAATCGGTTTTTGTGCAATTCGTAGATCATGAAGCCAACGACCCTGTCGTTTTCTTCAGCAACCATGCCGATGCAATTTCGCTGACGAAGACAGCGAATAAAATCATCTTCATTCCAAGAGAACTCAAAGCTCTTGTTTTCAATGCCCAGCACCGCAGGCATGTCTCGGCGAATCATCCAGCGAATATGAACGCACGTTTTGGTCGAACTCGTTTCCACGACGGACTCCTTTCCAGCAGAAAACACCACTCAAGACGCCCCCGACGAACGCCCCGCATCAGTCATCCTGACCGACATTTGCAAAAGTAGCAGATGCATGAAACCGAACCAAGGCAGATTGATAGGTTTTAGGATTTAGCGAATAGGTTTTCGGAAATTAGGAATGGTCGCGACAAAACTTCATTAGATTTGACTCGCCGAAGCCCCAACCCGAACGCGTAAGCGAGGGATTTCCGCGCCAAACAAGATCCCTTGCTTACACGTTCGGGTTGAGAAAACTGGAAGGCATTTCGGGGCAGTTCTCTACTCGGCGAGTCCGTGAAACAACCCGCGTGAAACCTTAATGGTCTCACGCGGGTTGATCGCGTTTTAACAATGAATCGTGCTGTTTTAGCCAGCGATTTTTAATTGCGGGCGGCCGCCTTGGTCGCAGAGGACTTCGCGAAGACGATCGAATTCATCGGGATCGGTGAAGTGGATCGTGATCTTTCCCTTGCCGCGAGCCGACGATTTGATCTCGACTTTGGTGCCGAAAATATGCCGCATCTCTTGCTGCATCGCTTCGACTTCGGGCGTGATGCTGCGGCGCTTTTGACGCGAGACGTTGACAATTTTCTTGCCAGTGTCCGCGTCCTCTTCCTTCTTCAAAAGCTCAGCAACATAAGTCTCCGTCGCCCGAACACTCCATCGGTCTTCCATGATCTTCTTGGCGATATTGACCTGGATGTCTTCATCACCGATCGGCAACAGAGCTCGTGCATGTCCGGCCGTCACCTCGCCAGCCGACAACAGGTCCAGAATGCCGTTGGGCAATTCCAGCAACCGCATCAGGTTGGCGATCGTGCTTCGGTCGATCGACAGGCGGCGTGCCAGGTCGTCTTGTTTGCACTGGTGTTCTTGGATGTACCGCTTAAACGATAACGCCTTTTCGATCGGACTCAAATCCTTGCGTTGCAAGTTTTCGATGATCGCTAATTCAGCAACCAAACGGTCATCGGCTTCGCGAACTTCCGCACGGATCGTTTGCAGACCTGCGTGAATGGTCGCTCGCAGACGGCGTTCGCCGCTGATCAGTTGATACTTGCCATCGACCACGCGAACCAAAATCGGCTGTAGTTGTTGATGGTTCTTGATCGATTCGGCTAGCGAAGCGATTTCGTCTTGGTTGAATTCGCGACGCGGCTGAAACGGATTGTTTTCGACCTGGTCGACACGAAGCTCTAGCGATTCAACGCCGCTTCTCTCGCCACTAGGGCTGTTTTCATCAACGAGGTCGCCGTCCATGTCGGTCCCAAGCAAGGCGGCGAGGCCTTTACCAAGGCGACGGTCTTTACCGCCGCCAGTTGGATTCTGGGGATTCGAGGATTGAGACGGGTTTCGTTGGGTTGCGGTTGAACTAGTCACGCTGGAGCACCTCCATGCACAGCTGGGTATAAGCGAATGCACCACGCGATCTGGGTGCGTACTGGAACACGGTTTTGCCGTGACTGGGGGCTTCGCTAAGCGAAACGTCCCGCGGCACGACGGAATCAAAGACAATGTCGCCAAAGAAATCTCTGACTTCTTCGTCAACTTCGCCCGTGAGTTCTAATGTCGGGTCGTACATCGTTAATAAGATGCCGCCGAATGTAAGTCGTCCGTCAGTTGCGACGATGACTTTTTTGATGGTTTGAATAAGCTGCGTCAGGCCTTCCATTGCGAAGTACTCGCATTGGATCGGCATCAGCACTTCGGTCGATGCGGTCAGAGCGGTTTGCGTCAGGGCACCGATACTTGGCGGGCAATCGACCATAATGAAATCGTATCCCTCCATGACGCTGTCCAGGTGTCCGCGAACGAGTTGTGTTTCGGTATCACCAGGGCTAGCAAGTTTGTCGACGTCGTGGAAAGTGCGGCTTCCCGGAACAATCGATAAATTCTTGACCTTTGATTCGACGATGGATTCTTCGAGTTGATCACTTTGGACAAGCGGGTGACCGTCGGTGGGACTGATCCCAAGCGAGGTCGTGGCGTTGCACTGCGGATCCATGTCGACCAGCAAGGTTCGCTGGCCCGCCATCGCTAAGGCGGCCGATAGATTGACGGCTGTGGTGGTCTTACCCACACCGCCTTTCTGATTAACCACGCAAAGGATCCTTCCCACAGTAGATTTGCTCCATCACTGAGTTTGCTCTCAGAGTTCAGACTCAGGCTTTGCTCTCAGATCTTTCTCTCCACAGGGTCTCTTCCCTGCAGAAACCGGACAGTACGGCAAATACGTCTGGTGAAACAAGACTGGTTTCACAAGAAACTAGGCGCTTCGGGGCGAAATGGCAGAGTAGGCGAAACGGGGTAAGGTTTGCCGGTTAGCAGGAAAGCAAAGTAGGCCGGAACAAGCGGAGCGCAGTTCCGGCAATTGCATTGAGACCTTGCCGGAATGCCGGAACTGCGCTTTGCTTGTTCCGGCCTACGTCAACCAAGGAACTGTCCCAAAACAGCTTCCCGATTTTCCCGTAGCTGGGCCCGCCAGGGTTCAGTTCCTGCTCAGTAGTTACTGCTCAGTAGCTCCTGCTCAGTAGTTACTACACAGTCCATCATTGGCTGTACCCGACTGAAACCTGGCGGGCCCAGCTACGACAGATTTCCCCAAAGACGGAAGCTATTTCGTGCTAGTTCCTACGAAAGTGGATTGAACGTCAGCCCTGACAAAAGCTTGGGGTAGAAATACGTGCTCTTGGCCGGCATCCGTTCTTTATGCAGGCTGATCGCTTCGACGTGGTTCAACTTCGCTGGCATGACCAGGGCCGCCAACGTGTACGGTTCGTCTGAGTCGCTTTCGGCCTGATTGCCCTCGCCCTGCAATCCGCTGATGACTTCATCCACTTCGTGAACGTAGGTCGGCTTGGGATGACCGGCACATCCCAGCAATTCGTCGATCACCAATCGGTGCAGCAGGCTGACGCCAAGATTCCGCCAATCATCACTCTTGTCGGATTCCAATTCAGCCATCGCCGCCGCGGCACCTTCGTTCGCTTTCGCCAGAACCCAAGTATCATCGCCAACGGCATACAGAGCGATCAAACCCTGGTCGTCAGCGGATTCCATGTTGCCCCAAGCCGCATGCGCCGCATTGACTCCGCCGCCGATGACTTCGCATTCAAACTTCCCGGCCAGCTTGGCGACGATCTGGCTGGACGAGAACTCGGGCGTGCCGCGAAGCAACCGGTGCGTCGGCAAAACGATCATCCCAGGATCACTCATCCCGACCAGCATCGTCATCACAAAATTCGCAGGATGGTCGGCGGGCAACGAGCCACCGTTCTCGTTTGCGACTTGCGTCTTGTAGTTGCAAGAGGTCTCGTAGCGATGGTGACCGTCGGCGACGAACATTGGTTTGTCCGCCATCAACTCGCTGACCTTGCCGCAAACCGCCGGATCCGTCACAGGCCAAATCGTGTGCGTGACGCCCAGATGATCAGTCGCACTGATCGGCGTCACACCCGCGGTCGCCGCATCGAGCAATTCAATCACGACGTTGTCAGGGTCGGGATACAGCCCAAAGATTTGCGAATTGTTTTGCTCAGTTGCAATGGTTAGTTTTAGCCGATCGACCTTCGCCTTGGGATGCGTCTCTTCGTGCGGATAGATACTGCCTTCGCCAAACGGAGTCGTCCGAACTCGGCCTTGGAATCCGCGTCGAGTGAAGCTCTGCCCGTCGACTTCAAAGGTCTGGTGATAGACGTAAAAGGCCGGCGAATCTTCGGTCATCAGCACGCCTTCGCTCTTCCACTGATCAACGAACTTCGCAGCCCGACTGTACCGTTCATCACCCTGATCGCCAGGTTCAGCACCCTGATCGCCAGGTTCAGCGCGATTCAAAATAATGCGAATCACGTTCGCCGGATGCTGCTTATAGAGCTGATCCTGCAACTCAGGATCGATCACGTCATACGGCGGCGCAACGACTTCGGACAAAGATCCAACGTGATCCAAATTATAGCGGACCGCAGCAAATGGAGCAGTTTGAGGCATCGACAAAGACTCGTGAATGTTTAGTAAAGGATCGGCAAAGGCCACCCGTGAAACATACGTGAAACTATACCTAACGCGAAAGGACAAAGAGCATGCGAGCAATAAAATTTGACAAGGCGATCGCAGTGGGATCGAATTGGGCAAAACGATGAAGGGGCAAAACGATGATGCGCAGCCCGGTTGCTCAACCAGTGCTATGGCCGCGCACCATCGTTTTGCCCCCACATCGTTTTGCCCAAAACGCCAAGCCCACCCCCTGGAGTTTACAGTGCCGGTTTCAAGAAATTTTCAGGTCTATGTTGCTTCCAACGAAGCATTCCATGATGCCGCGGAAAAGCTGATTGGAATTGCGTTTGATTTGCAGAACCAACGTGGGCGGTATTTGAAAGAGTGGAATTATCAGTTGGCGATGCAGGGACGAATTGAAGCAGCAGGTTTGGGCGATGCGATTCGGGAAGGTGAGATCGTTTTGTCTTTTCAAACGTTTCAAAAATCGCTGTTCACTGACCTTCTCTTTGACTCGATGTTGTTGCTGGAAATCAAAGCGACCCAAGACCTGTGCCCTGCCGATGAAGCTCAGCTTTTGCAATATCTAGCGCTGCTAGGCCTGCGTGATGGACTGCTGCTGAACTTTGGATCGCCGCAGGTACAGAAGCGATTTGTGTCGACCTTGATTCCCAGCGACGCCAGGCATCAAATTTCGGTGGACAGTTCACGATGGAGCCCCGATTCGGAAGATGCCAAAGAACTCGCAACGATGTTCCAATTGCTGATCAAAGACTGGGGATCGGGACTGAAGCGATCGCTCTACCTCGAAGCAGTCGTTCATTGCATGGGCGGAAGCGAAGCGGTCGTTCAAGAGGTCGCCGTCAATGATGCTAAAATTCAAATTGGATACATGCCACTCAACATGGTCGGCGGCACCTCCGCATTTACCTTCATGACGAAACGCCCCGACAGTCCCGGATTTGAAAAAAGCTTACAAAAACTAGTCGACTCAACCTCCCTAAAAAACCTTCATTGGATCAATCTCTACCACCAAGAATTGAAGTTGATCACTCTTGCCAATCGTCGCTGGAAACGGTGATGAGAAATTGGGCAAAACGATGGAGGGGCAAAACGATGATGCGCGCCCCGCTTGCTCAATCAGTACTAAGACCGCGCACCATCGTTTTGCCCCCACATCGTTTTGCCCAAATCATCCGAAAACACGCAATGCAAAAGTTTCCTAAACAACCAAAAAGGTACCTGACACCTTTGTCTTTCCCGAATCAATGGTGGAGGTTCTCAACGCAAAGACGCAAAGTCGCGGAGACGCAAAGTCGCAAACGTTTTGAAGATGGTACTTCTTTGCGTCCTCGCGCCCTGGCGACTTTGCGTTTCGATTCGTTGAACACCGAAACAACGTTTGAGGAACCCAGAAAAGGTGCCGGGTACCAAAAGCAAAAATTTTCTAAGCAACCAAAACGGCACCTGACACCTTCGTCTTGCTCGTCGCTGGAAACGTTGATGAGAAAATGGGCAAAACGATGGAGGGGCAAAACGATAATGCGCGCCCCGCTTGCTCAATCAGTACTAAGACCGCGCACCATCGTTTTGCCCCTCCATCGTTTTGCCCAACTCATCCGCGAACAGGCAATGCAAAAGTTTCCTAAACAACCAAAAAGGTACCTGACACCTTTGTGTTTCGCCAGAAAAGCACTGTCATGGTCAAACTTGAAAATGCTCGCTTTTGCGAGGTGCGCGCATATTCCTAGCGGCACCACCAGATGGTAGTTTTTTTGAGTCTCAAAGTCCAATGGCTTGTCGTTGCTACCGA
>NZ_LWSK01000188.1 GCF_001642955.1 Rubripirellula obstinata
CATCGCCCCGCGCGTTACGCCCTGCATGGACGCGCGGGGCGATGCCCACGCGGTTAAACGATTTAGAAACCCTTCACGGCGCGGGGCGATGCCCACGCGGTTAAACGATTTAGAAACTCTTTACGGCGCTGATGGTTACCGCCACATCATTTTTCTGCATTCGTTCTTTTGGCTCAGGCTCGCGGCCGAGGAACTGTCCCGAAATAGCTTCCCGGTTTTCCCGTAGCTGGTCCCGCCAGGGTTCAGTTCACTTCTAGCTGCACCCGACTGAACCCTGGCGGGCCCAGCTACGAAAGATTTCGCCAAAGACGGAACTTGTTTTAGGACAGTTCCGAAGGGCTTCCGTCACGCCGGGACGATTTTCTGCGGATTCGCTAATTTCGCCAAGAAAGGCGACACCTATTCACCGCTCGTTCAATCGACTTCCACAACTTCGGACTTTTTCGCTGCGATCGAATGAGCCAAGTCGGACGCTAGGTGTGCAAGTTCTTCCACTTCATCTTGAACCGAATCTTCGTCTGTTGGTGTGACCAGGCAAGATTGTGGTTGACCATGCACCATGCGGTACCGTGCTTCGGGCAATTCTTTTTCGTCCGCTTCATCATTGGACGCCAATTGAGCGATTCGGATCGCGCCGATCGCTGCTGGCATGACGACGTGCGACGCGCCACTGCGAATCAGTTTTCGTTCTGTCGTCGGGCATTCGGCTCTTGCGATGATCCGAATCGAATCGCAAAGATCGCGAGCGGTCAAAGTAATGAAGACGTTCTTGGCGTCGTCGGGTAACACGGTCGCCAAGGTTCGGGCGCGGAACAAACCAACATCGTGCAGCGTTTCATCATCGACGGCGTTGCCCTGAACTGCCAAAAAACCATCCTCGGTTGCCTGCTCGACTCGAGTCGCATCAATATCAAGGATGACCAATGGCTGATCATGAGCTTCCAATTCGGAGGCCAACATTTGACCGACGCGACCGTAGCCGCAAATGATCGTGTGGTCGTGCAGCAAGTCCACGTCTTTGGATCGTTTTCGTATTCCAAGCATTCTCTCGATTTCTCCTTCGGCCAGCATCTGAACGATGCCGCCAATTACGTAGACAAGCGAGGTGCATCCCGCCAGAATCAAACCCATCGTCAACAGTTTCATCCCGGGCGATTCGACTGGATGAACTTCCCCGTATCCGACACCAAAGATCGTGATCGTGACCATGTAGACCGAATCGATCCAACTCCATCCGGCAATTTTGTAGCCAGCCGATGCGAGCACAAACGTCGCCATGAAGAACGCAAGCCCGCGGCGAAGCGTTTCGTGAGATCCTTTCTGAGCCGGTTTGCTTGGCGCTTGCCGAGTCACCGCTCTTTGGAATTCGCGTTCTTTTGGGTTGGTCATTTTTTTGCCACTGATATCGAAGCCCTAGCAAAGCAAAGTTTGACACTCTGGCGAGGGCCAGGTCCGAACCATGATGCAAAAAAACAACGCTTCGATTTCACCAACCCGCAAGCATCGCCCAATCGTTAGGACCGGAACCGATTTAACGAACAAACTGTAGGACGTAGCGAGTTGGGCGAGTTCCGGCATTTTTTGCGCCCTGCCGTAACTCGCTCCACTCGCTACGGCCTACTTTAGGGCCTCCATCCGATTAGCTTGCCTGCATCCCGACCAAACCCGGCTCGATCGTTAACCCAACAACATTCGCGCGATGTTGATGTAGATCACGATGCCCAAAATATCCACGATGCCGGCGACGAACGGATTGCTCATCATCGCGGGGTCCCAGCCGATTCGCTTAAACATGATCGGCAGCGCCGCGCCGCACAAACAACCGCAAACGATGACTGACAAAAGCGTGAACGGAATCACCAGAGCATCAAACGCACTGGGTGCTAGAAAAATCGCAAACGCATACCCAATCGATGCTAAAAATCCGCCCAAGATCAATGACACGATGGCTTCACGGCGCAGAACCTGGGGCCAATCGGTCAGCTTGACGTCGCCGGATGTCATGGCAGTAATGACAAGCGTTGCGGACTGACTTCCCGAGTTGCCGCCGGCACTAATGATCAGCGGAATGAAGGCAACCAGCCAAGCATAGGTTTCCAGTTCTTGATCGTAATGCCGAAGTGCAAACGCGGTCAGCAAGGCGGCGAAAAACAGAATGATCAACCAGATGCCACGCTTGTAAGAAAGCGACATCAGGGCAATCCGCAGGAAGTCTTGCTCCAACGGTTCAACCGCGGCGATCCGCTGCGCGTCCTCTTCTAGTTCTTCGCGAACGACATCGATCACGTCATCGTGAGTAATAATCCCGAGCAATTGCCGACCGCTGTCGACCACGGGAATCGCGAGCAGGTTGAAACGTTCGACTTTTTCGGCCACGTGTTCTTGGTCATCGGTCACCAGCACCGAAATCACATCCGATTCCATCATCTCGCCAAGCGTTAGCGAAGGACGATTCAGCCGTGAAACCAATTGGCGAGTCGAAACGATGCCGCGAAGTTGATTGTTTTCATCGACGACGTACAGGTAGTAAATCGTTTCCAATTCCGAAGCTTGCCGACCGAGTTCATCCAATGCTTCTCGCACCGTTAGGTTCTCGGCCAACATCGCGACCTCGGTCGTCATCAACGCGCCAGCGGTCTCGCCCTTGTAAGACTGCAACCGCTGGATGTCGCGACGGTCTTCGGCCGGCAACAGTTGCAAAATCTGCTCAACGCGCGGCTGATCGATCTCTTGCAGCAAGTCCACGCGGTCGTCAGACGAAATTTCGTCCACCAACTCGGCCGCCTGTTCGACCGGATGGCTGGCCAACATTTCGACTTGCCGTTCATGCTCGAAATACCCAAAAATCTCGGCACGTCGGTCTGGCGGCGCGTATTGCAGCACCTGCCAGATCTCTTCGTTGTCCAACCCTTCCATGAACTCGGCGGTGCGTCCAGCATTGAGCGCATCGCAGAATTCTTCCAACTCTGCGCGATTGGCATCAGCGAGCATTTCTCGCAATTCGGGCAGGAAGAGTGTGTTCATTGGTAAGAGAGCTTTTAGCGATTAGCTTTTAGCTGTTAGCTTTTCTGTACGTCGTAGAGAAAGTGAAGCGAGTGACGGCATCTTTCGGCAACGCTGCCGTAACTCGCTTCACTCGCTACGGCCTACTTTTAGGCGTCCAGCCGGCTAGCGTGACTGCACCTTGGCTGAACACGCAAAAAGCTAAAAGCTAAAAGCTAATCGCTAATAGCTCGTCTACGTGCTGACTCGTTCCACGTATTCGCCAGTCCGGGCATCGACCTTGATCACGTTGCCTTCTTTGATGAAACCGGGCACATTGAATTCTGCACCGGTTTCAACCTTCGCTGGCTTGGTCACGTTGGTCGCCGTATCGCCCTTGGTTCCTGGGCCGCATTCGGTGATTTCCAATTCGACTTGATTGGGCGGATCGACGATGATGGCGTTGCCGTTGTACAGCGTCATCGTGCAAATCATGCCGTCTTTGAGGTACTTCCAAATGTCGCCGGCAACCTCGGCTGACACTTCGTATTGTTCAAATGTTTCCGTGTGCATGAACACAAAATCTTCACCCTGGCGATACAGAAACGAGACGTCCGTTGTTTCAACGTCGGCTGATTGCAGCGAATCGCCACCCTTGTAGGTGCGATCGACCGAGGTGCCGCGAACCAGGTTTTTCAGCCTGCACTTGTAGAACGCGTTCCCCTTGCCCGGTTTGACAAACGTCATTTCCGTCATCAGATAGGGGTCGCCGTCAATTTCTACCTTCAATCCTTTACGGAAGTCACTTGTGTTATAAGTAGCCATGGGAATCCAACAACAGTTTTCAAAACAAAGAGTCAAGGGACGATCGGCCGAGGACCATCAGTCCCAGCCGAAATCCCCGCCGAGTCAGATTCTAACGCCCCAACCCGACTTTGTCGGTACCGCTACGAAGCCTTCCATCACAGTTTTTCAGCAACACCGATCCGAAGCCGGAAAAGTCGATTGGCAAACGGCGATGAAGCGGGCAATCCGCGATTCCGGCACGCTTTGCGAGGCAGTCGGCCTGTCAGATTCCAATGATTCCGCCCGCAAAATCGGTGGCGAAAACCAATTCCCAACCTTCGTCCCGCTCGAATTCCTGGGCCGCTTAAACCCCGGCGACCCTGCCGATCCGCTGCTGCGTCAAGTCTTGCCGGTCACCCAAGAAGACGAAAACGCGGACCCGCGATTCGTCACCGATCCCGTCGGCGATCAAGCGTCCATGGTCGCCAGTGGCCTGATGCACAAGTACAACGGCCGCACCCTGATGATTACGACAGGAGCCTGCGGTGTTCACTGCCGCTACTGTTTCCGTCGCGAGTTTCCCTATTCCGAAAATCGTGCTCACGATTGGACGCCGGCGCTCGAATATATCCGAGCCAACCCAACCATCGACGAAGTCATTTTGAGCGGTGGTGATCCGCTGACGTTGGTCGATACGAAACTGTTCGATTTGTTCACTCACATCGAATCGATCGACCACGTTCGTCGCTTACGAATCCACTCGCGAATGCCGGTCGTGATTCCGCAACGGGTGACCGCTGATTTGATCGATCGACTTGACCAATCGCGACTTGCCGTTTGGATGGTCATTCACGCCAACCATGCCGCCGAACTAGACACCCTGGTTTTAGACCGAATCGATGCAATGATTCGCGGAGGGATTACAGTATTGAATCAGGCCGTGTTGCTGCGCGGAATCAACGACAACGCCGACGCACTGACTGAGTTGTGTGAAAAACTGATCAACGCCCAGGTGATGCCGTACTACTTACACCAACTGGACCGAGTTCGCGGAGCGGCTCATTTTGAGGTTCCGACGCAACGCGGTCTCGAATTGATCGAAGTGCTTCGCCAACGTTTACCTGGCTACGCCGTTCCTCAATATGTCACCGAACAGGCCGGCGAGCCATCGAAGTCGCCGGTCGGACAAGTTCTATCAAAATCGAAAGTGTTATGAATCGTCTCGCACCGAAGTCTTCTCTGTTTGTTTTTCTGCTAGCGGTTCTGTTCACTTTGCATGCCGCAAAATTGCGAGCGCAAGACCGTCCCAATATCGTCATGCTCTTCACCGATGACCAGCGGATGGATGGCGTGGGATTCATGGGGAATTCAACGATCCAAACGCCGCACCTGGATTCGCTGGCAAGCCAAGGTGTCGTGTTTGATCAGTGCTTTGTTAACACGTCAATTTGCGCCATCAGCCGAGCAAACCTATTGCTGGGCCAGTATCCGACTCAGCATGGAATCGATGACTTTTTCAAAACGCCCACACCAAAACAATTCAGCGAAAGCGTTCCCGGTCGGCTTCAGAAGATCGGTTACGAAACAGCGTTTTTCGGCAAGTGGGGCATCGGTGACACGCCGGCCAGAACCAAACTTGGGGCCGTCGTGTTTGATTTCTGGGCCGGTCAACCGATGCAAACCTGCTTCTTTCACAATCGCGATTGCAAGTATGTGCAATCCAATGGCAAAGATACTTTGTGCAATTGCCCGCCGGACGCTCGCGGGAAAGCCGGTTTTCGCAATCGCATTGGCAAGAAAGGCCTGACCAATCCGCTGCACACCGATTCAGAAGTCGTTCCGATGCATGTCGACCGATTCTTGGAAGGTCGAGATCAAGACAAACCGTTTTGCATGTTCGTGCATTTCAAGTCGCCGCATTCGCCGTACCAGGATTGGGATCCAGAATTTGCGAACCAAACCGATGGAGTCGAGATGCCGGTTCCGCCGTCGGCAACATTGGAAAACGCAATGCGCGAACCAGCGGTGATCAAGAAATCGCTTGGCCGCGCCAGTGGCATGTCGCTATTGAAACATCCTGTGCGGCGCGACACGCACATGCGTGATTATTATCGATTAGTGTCCAGCATGGATAAAGGCGTCGGTAAAATTGTTGAAAGCATGAAGCAACGCGGCGTTCACGAAAACACGATTTACCTTTTCACGTCCGACAATGGGCATCACATCACCGAGCATGGATTGCTTGGCAAATGGGTGATGTACGAACCTTCGCTGCGGATCCCAGGATTCATGTTCGACGCCCGGGCTCCAAAGAGTGGTACGAAGATTAAACCGCTGGTGATCACCACTGATTTCTCAGTCACAATGCTGGCGGCAGCCGGCATCGATCCACCCGCGGAAATGGCCGGGCTTGATTTGACGAAACTTTATTCATCCGGCGCACCCAACGAAATTGATTGGCGAACGGATTTCTTTTACGACCATCCCTATCGCCACGACGGCTCGATTCCCCACAGCCAAGGCGTTCGCGATGACCAGTATTCCTACATTCGCTACGTCAGCGAGGATCCGGTATTTGAGCAATTGTTCGACCTAGAAAGCGATCCAGATCAGTTGGACAACCTAGTCGCGAATCCAGCTTTCAAAGAAAAGCTAGAACAGATGCGTGAGCGATGGCGTGTGCTGAAAGAGTCGCTGAAGTAAAAAGTAGGCCGTGTGGAGCTCTGCGACTCACGGCATTGCACGAGATTGCCGTGTGTCGCGTTTTCGAGCAACGCTACCCCGCGCCCGGCCGCTGAACGGCGTGTCGATAAAATCATAGTCGCCTTTCGCTCCGCGAAAGATGCGTCGACAAACGCTACTTTTGCGGAGCAAAAGGCGACTATGAATTAGGACCTACGTGAGCGATGGCGTGTGCTGAAAGAGTCGCTGAAGTAAAAAGTAGGCCGTGTGGAGTTCTGCGACTCACGGCATTGCACGAGATTGCCGTGTGTCGCGTTTACGAGCTACGCTACCCCGCGCCCGGCCGCTGAACGGCGTGTCGATAAAATCATAGTCGCCTTTCGCTGCTATGAGGGAATCTTAGTCAAGGTGAAATTCGGGTTTTCTTTGGAAGTTCCGATTTGCATCGCAAGCTGCTATTCGATCGTACGAGGGGTAGCCCGCAGATCATTCAACAAAG
>NZ_LWSK01000189.1 GCF_001642955.1 Rubripirellula obstinata
GGTTTCGCGGCGTAGCCGCGAAACCGAGCCAGAGAATTGGTGAGAGATAACGCTGCCATCCGGGGATTTACATCCCCGGCAGAGAGCTTCCGTCCCTCCGAGGCTGACGCGCAGTAATCAATACGACGTCCCCTGCGAAAGGCGACACTTATTCCCCGCTCGTTCCTTAGAGTTCCTTTGGGAAACAACTTCCGCCGGTGCAATCCCGGCGCGCTGCCGATAGAATGCCGGGATGAAAACTTGCTTTGTCCCGTTTCTGGCTTTCCTGTTGATTACCGGTTGCGATTCTCGCTTTCGTGACGACTTGGACTATTCGTACGACGTCGTCCAAAGCTGGACCATCGAAGAAATTCCATCGGGTGATTTGGTTCAATTTGAATCCGTCGATTTTGATCTGATCGCCAGCGTGACGATCCGGCAAGCGATCGCGAAAGACAATGTGGCGGCGTCGCGCGATGTGCTGCATATTGGCAGCGGCGTTGGATTGATTTCGGCGATGTGTTTGAACTATGAAGCGAAGAGCGTGGTGGCGACTGACATTCATCCCGCCGCCGTCTCGAACACTCGCTACAACGTCGCCGCGCTTGCACCGGACGGCAAGTTGACCACTCGTTTGCGACCGGCAAGTAAGCAAGATGCGTTTTCGGCAATTGAATCTGACGAAAAGTTTGATCTGATTATCACTGACTTGGATCAGAACCATCGTCTCGGTGAACGCGAAGATGATGGTGGGTTGCGAACCTTCGCAGAGTCTTTTTTTGGCGGTTTTTCATCACACCTGAACTCGGGTGGTCGCGCGATCGTTATTTGCAGCAAGCCGGAAACATTGAACTTGTTGCTGCAAACATGCAAAGCGAATGGATTGAAAGCCAAGTCACTGGAAGAGGACTTTGAAAATCGGGACTGGGAATCGGCGGACTCCCCGATGATCCCGGCGGTTCTTTTTGAAGTCCGGCCGGATGCAGGCACGCCAGTCGGTACGACTGCGCAGCATTTGTTTTTAGCAAAACATGGTAATTAGCCGTTTAACCGCGTTGGGCATCGCCCCGCGCGTTTGGGACCGCGCGTCGTGCTGGCCCTGGACGCGCGGGGCGATGCCCACGCGGTTAAACAATTTGGCAACCCTTCAG
Source organism: Rubripirellula obstinata (assembly GCF_001642955.1). Classification (GTDB taxonomy): domain Bacteria; phylum Planctomycetota; class Planctomycetia; order Pirellulales; family Pirellulaceae; genus Rubripirellula; species Rubripirellula obstinata. Next base: position 1,131 of record NZ_LWSK01000189.1, read on the forward strand.
GGCGCGGGGCGATGCCCACGCGGGTAAACGGTTTGGAAATGCTTCATGCCTGTACCAGTCCGGCCGGCGATCCAAACACCTGATACAGCGAGATCGGGCTAGTCGTTTTGGTTACTATTGGCACGCCGGTGTCAAGTCTGATTTTTGGAAAGAAAAAAGTGTGCGGCTTTTGACTTGCGAACCGACTTCGTAGGTCACTAATATGAGGGTGTCCCGCGACTTGATACGGAATTCTTTTTCATTGGCCAACATTGGGTTGGCCGCGTCGCGTTTCATTCACGCGGTTGGATAACCCATCGTGATTCATTACACCTGCGACCGTTGCAAACGAACGATCAATACGATCGATCAGCCTCGATACGTGGTACAGATTGAAATTCAATCCGTCGTCGATGATCCACTTGATGATCACGTGGCGGATATCGAACGAGAAGCGGATGAAGATATCGATTACCTCAGCGAGCTTCATCAATCGCTTGAGGGTGTGGTTGAATTGCCCGACGAAACTGCTGGCGAATCAAACCATCGCGGCCGTTATGATTTGTGTTGCAACTGCCACAATCAGTTTATGAAGAATCCGCTCGGCCGAGATACGATGGCCGCAATCGGTTTCAGTAACAACTAACCAGTTTGTTGAAGATGAAAGTCGTTCCTAGGGCCAGGCATGCGAATCGATTTGAGTTCAAAAGTAGGCCGTAGCGAGCCTCAGCGAGTTACGGCGGTGCACACAGTGCCGTAACTCGCTTAGGCTCGCTACGGCCTACATCTAATTTAAAACGTAGCCGATCCCGTCAGGGTTCAGAAAGTAGGCCGTAGCGAGCCTCAGCGAGTTACGGCGGTGCGCTCAGTGCCGTAACTCGCTTAGGCTCGCTACGGCCTACAAAAAGTGCCAAATTTGATGCCTGCGCCCTTGCGCTGCTAACGCGTTTGCAGCGTCGGCTTTGCCACCAACACTTGGTCTCGAGTGTCGAGATTCTTGTCGAGATTGCTGTCTGGCGCATTGGCGTGGGATCGCGACAGTTCGGCAAACGTGTCTCGGCAATCGGCGTAGTCCAACGCAGCGACTCGAAGCGACATTGGCAGGCGATTGATCGACTTGTCTAAATGCGGATCAGCGCGACCCGAAATCAATCGTCCCACCCAGTGTGTGTCGGTGGCTTTGGAATCACCGTCAAACTTTGCGACCATGTGTCGCAACATTTGTGGGAGCGATCGAATCGACGTTTGACGGTCGATCGTCTTTGCCAGATTTCGCAGTTCATATTCTGCCTCTGCGAGTTCGGCTGCGCGTGCTTGTGATTCAAGATCACCGTCTCGATACGTTGCCACCACAAAGTTGGCTGCACCGACGGTGACGATTTCTTGGTCAAGTCCGCCAAACTTTTTTTCGTTTCGATCCGCACGAACAGAAACGTCTATCAGGGATCCTCGCCAATTCGCAGGCACGCGTAGCGTGACTTGGAACAGTTTTTCACCTTCCAAAACCTGAGTTGCGGTCCACCTGAGTTTGAAATACACACCGCGTCCACGATCGATCGTGCCAGCGGCACTGACCGCCTGAACTGGTGCGGTTCGATCAAACTGTACCGATTCGAGATTCTTTTCGCCGCGATCCGCCGCAGCAGTGCCGCCGGCGATGTGTGGGTAGGTACCGTCAAGATGAACGCCAACCGATTGGGACTTTTCTTTGCTGCGTTTGATCTGGATCGGTGTGCTGACGTCGCTGCCGGTTTCGGTGCGAGGAAAATAGTCGACGACCGTGACCCCTTCCCCACGCGGTCGGCAGGTAACGATCCATTGATCGATCCGCGGCATCGATGGTGATTGGATCATCGACGACAAACGCAGCGAAATGGTAACCTCGGCTGGATCGACATCCGAAACGGCAGCAGCAGTCGGCGGTAAATCGAAATGAACGAGATCAGCCGATGTTGCGGTCAGCGATTCTGTAAGAAAAGCGATGACGACAAATCCTAAAGCAGTCACACGGTCAGTCATGTTATTCCTTTCCATCCAACGGTGAGGCGTTTTGCTGGTTCCATCAGCAGAGGCAAACATCGAAATCGTTTGCGAGTCGCCTTTCCATCGTGGAAAGAGTGCGGCAGTGTGCTCGCACGGAAGAAAGGTTAGGAACCGGCAGCGAGTTGGCAAGAAGCAATGTGGGCTGTCCGGGTGAGGCTCAAGCCGTGAAACACTTTTGTAGGCCGGAACAATCGCAGCGCAGTTCCGGCAAGATTTCGCTGTAGGACATTTCTAAATCGTTTAACCGCGTGGGCATCGCCCCGCGCGACGTCAATGCTGGGACGCGCGGGGCGATGCCCACGCGGTTAAACGAGCGATCGCCGTTTGGCTCGGTGGATTTTTGGAACGAATCAACTCGTGAAACAACTCGCACCCAACTTTATTCATCAATCCGAACGCCGCTGGACATTTGGTGACGGACGATGGCTCAGTAGCATATCGCGGAGTAACTCGGATGCTTACTGAAACAGCGCCTTGGCGAACGGTTCTGGATCGAACTTTGCCAGGTCTTCGATGCCTTCGCCCAGACCGACAAACTTGACCGGCAAGCCGAACTGTTTTTGGATTGGCAAAATGACGCCGCCTTTGGCTGATCCGTCCAATTTTGCTAACACAATTCCGCTGCACTGCGCAACGTCACTGAAACCGCTGGCTTGGCTGATTGCATTTTGCCCTGCGGTCGCGTCGAGCACCAACAGCACTTCGTGCGGGGCGTCTTCGATCTTCTTTCCGATCACACGACGGATTTTGTCGAGTTGTTGCATCAGGTTGGATTGCGTTTGCAGGCGTCCGGCGGTGTCGATGATGGCGATGTCTGCACCGATTTCAATGGCTTTGTCTACGGTTTGAAACGCCACGCTGGCGGGATCGGCTTCATGTTGTCCAGTGACAATGTCGCAACCGATTCGTCCGGCCCACACTGTTAACTGTTCCACTGCGGCGGCGCGGAAGGTGTCGCCGGCACCCAGGACGACCTTCTTGCCGCTTCGATGCAGATAACTGGCTAGCTTTCCGATCGAAGTCGTTTTTCCGCTGCCGTTGACGCCGACGACCAGGATGACGGTGGGGCCTTCGCCAGCGACAGCCAAGTCAGTGGAATCCTGAGCAAGCATTTCGGTGATCTGCTCTGTGATCGACTCCAGGACTTCTTCGAGCTGGACGACGCGGGCACGGTGTTTCTTGGCAATCTGATCGCGAATCTCTTCGGCGGGGCTAACGCCCATGTCGGTTTTGATTAGCCGCTCGAACAGATCCTTTAGGAATTCGTCATCGACCAGTCGCCCGTCCGCTTTGAAGAGGTCGCGAATGTCGGTGCCGAGAGCCTGGCGGGTTTTGGTTAGCGCGCCCCGCATTTTTGAGAAGACGCCAGAGCTGGCAGCTTCTGCGGGATTCGTTTTCGAGGGCGATGGCGTCGAAAGGGAATCCGCGCTGTCGGAATCGGACGAGATCAATGGCTCAGATGATACCAATGGATCACTGGGGGATTCAGTGTTTGCTTTCTTGGAACGCCAAAACGCCATCGTTTACTTTGATTGAGTTGGAGGAAGCGGAAGCCGCGGTGTCGGGCAGAGCGATTCGACGCTCAGTTTGACCCAAGAATGGCCTTTCGGGTAGGTCAGCCGAGCGATCGCGGCCGCATTGGCAACTCAACCGTCAAACCTTACCAGATCCTGAAAAATTCGTTGATCGTAATGACACGAACAGTATGAACGACCAAACAAGGCGGCACCGTTTGCCCGATATGCACTTGTGGAGCAGTGTTGGATGGATCTGAGGTTACTTTTCATCAAATTGGTGGCACCATTGTAAGTAGGCTCCGATGAATAGCCCTGAAGACAGATCACGGCCCATGAAAACACACGTGATACTTTGGCGGATGATGAGTGTTTTTGAAGGGCATCAAGCTTAGGAGCGTTCCTAAGCATCCAGTTGAACGAGCGTCGATCAGATTGCTTGTTCGCTTGGAAGACGTGACTAAAACCTTTGTGCAATTTGCACGACCACCCAAAACGGATAACTGGGGAGTTAATACAAGCATATGAAGCTTACAAAATTGGCATTGGTCGCCGCCCTCGCTTGCGGAACTTTCGCTGGCAACGCTTTCGCTGACCAATCAAACGACATTCAATTAGTATCTTGCTGCGAAGAAGCATCCTGTGACTGTGGCGAACCCGCCTGCGGTTGCGAAATGCCTTCTTTCGGTTGTGACATGGGCTGCGACGGCGGCTGCGATTCTTGCTGCGACAGCGGTTGTGGAATCGGGGCACTCGATTGCCTGACCGGCGATTGCTGCTTGGGCGACCCCTACACCTTGTTCGGCGAGCTGGACAATGGTTGGTCGATGGGCGGCTGGGCTTCGCTCGGCTATCACAGTGCCGCATTGCCAATCTTCAACGATCGTCCAGACGAATTGAACCTGCATCAAGCTTGGTTGTATGCTGAAAAAGCAATCGACACGAGCTGCGGTTTCGACATCGGTGGACGTATCGATTACTTGTACGGTATCGATGCTCAAAACACGCAAGCGTTCGGAACTGACCCACGCGGTTGGGACAACGGTTGGGACAATGGCGAGTACGGTCACGCACTGCCACAAGCTTACCTTGAAGCAGGCTACGGCGATTTGTCGGTCAAAGTCGGTCACTTCTACACCATCATCGGATGGGAAGTTGTGCCAGCGACCGGTAACTTCTTCTACAGCCACGCTTACACGTTCAACTACAGCGAGCCCTTCACCCACACCGGTGCATTGGCAACGTACAACGCTAGCGATGACGTCACAGTTTGGGGTGGATACACCATGGGCTGGGACAGCGGATTTGACGACAACGGCGACGCATTCTTGGGCGGTATTTCGCTCGGTTTGACCGACGACCTGAATCTGATCTACGCTACCACGATCGGCCAATTCGGCCGCAACGCATTCAACGGCGACGAGCAAGGCTACATGCACTCGATCGTTGCTGATTACGCTGTCACCGATAGCCTTCAGTACATCATCCAAAGCGACTTGTTGAGCACTGAAGATGGTGCTGGTGTAGACGCTCGGAATACCTTCGGGATCAACCAGTACTTGATTAAGACGCTGAGCGATTGCTGGGCCGTTGGTGGACGCTTTGAGTGGTACAACAACGAAGGTATCGACTTTGGCAATGGTGCAACTGCCGAGAACGACATCTACGCCCTGACCTTGGGTGTCAACCACAGGCCTCATGCCAACGTCACCATCCGACCTGAAATCCGCTGGGACTGGGACGACGACCAAGTCGTAGGACTTCAAGATGGCGAAGATCAAACGACCTTCGGTATCGACACTGTCTTCACTTTCTAGTCAGCTAGCCCGCCAATTTTGGCTGATTGAATCCGTACGGGAGTAGCGAAAAGCGATTCTCCCCAACGTTTCCAGCCACCCGAGGCCAGCCAGCCTGAAGTACGGGTTCAAGTGAAAAAGCCAGCCGGCCGCCCGCAGAGAAATCTGCGAGCGGCCGGCTTTTTTTCGTGTTTCCAGAGACTGCTGGTTTAGGCCCGATCCCAAAACAACGTCCCGGTTTTCCCGTACCCGGCCCAAAAAGTAGGCCGTAGCGAGCCTCAGCGAGTTACGGCGTTGCGCACAGTGCCGTAACTCGCTGGGGCTCGCTACGGCCTACATCTAATTTAAAACGTAGCTGATCCCGTCAGGTTTCAGAAAGTAGGCCGTAGCGAGCCTCAGCGGACATGTCCAAGAATTTGGCGAACCACTCTTTCTTGGTGTTAGCGAACTTG
>NZ_LWSK01000019.1 GCF_001642955.1 Rubripirellula obstinata
GGCCTCGGTGTTGATTGCAAATTGCAAAATGAACACTGAAAAATGTAAATTGACCAGCAAATACCGCTTCCCAAGAATTTTCAGTTTGCAATGTTCATTTTGCAATTTGCAATGTTTAACTGGTTCGCGAATACCATCACCCACCGCATTTTCATCAGCCCAGGCGATACCCTCGCGGTTAAACAGTTTAAAAACCCTTCACGGCGTTGCGGAACGCCCCTAACCACCACGGAATTTTGGATGGACGCCAACCTGTTAACCGATCAAGTCGCTGAGCCAACCAGGGTTCGTCAGGCACGGCCGACGTCGGCGTCGCCGGTTCGCGTTCGCTGGGATTACGTGATCGTTTTTGGCGTCACGCATGTCTTTGCTCTGCTGATCTTTTTGCCGTACTTCTTTAGCTGGACCGGCGTCGCGTGTTTTGCGATCAGCGTTTTTGTGTTTGGCTTGTTGGGGATTCCGATCGCCTTCCATCGCATGTTGGCTCACAAGAGTTTTAAGTCACCAAAATGGTTTGAGCGAACGTTGGTGACGTTGGCGATGTGTACGGCTCAGGAAACGCCGGCCCGCTGGGTCGCCTGGCATCGCAAGCATCACAACCACAGTGACGAACGCGAGGATCCGCATTCGCCGCGAGTCAGTTTTTTCTGGTCGCATTTGGATTGGTTGTTCCACGAAAACATTTCGCCGCTGGCAACGTTTTCGTTGTACCAAAAGTACAGCAAGGACATTTTGGCTGACCCGTATTATTTGTGGATCGAACGTTTGCCGCAGGCCGCCGGGATCATCTTTTTTGTTCACGCAATGTTGTACGCGTTGATCGCGGGCATCGGATCGGTGATCGCGTTTGGGTTCACGCCCGAAGCGGTTCAGATGACGGCCAGCATTTTTGTCTGGGGTGTGATCGCGCGAACGGTTTACGTTTGGCATATCACTTGGGCTGTCAATTCAGTGACCCATTTGTTCGGCTACCGCACGTATGACACCAGTGATGACAGTCGCAATTGTTGGCCCGTCGCAATTTTGACGTTGGGCGAAGGCTGGCACAACAATCACCACGCCGACCCTGCCGCCGCAACGGTGCAACACCGATGGTGGGAATTTGACCCGAACTATTACATCATCAAAGTGTTCAGTTGGTTCGGTTTAGCGTACGACATCATCGAACTCCGACACGTCCGCAAGGCGCGGGCAAGTCGTTAGATTTCCTCGGCAAAGTCCACTCGGCGTCTTGCTTTGCCGTTGCCGATCATTGCGTACGCCCATTCACTTTGCATCGTTTCGTCGCCGCCTGCGAATTCGCGGATCAGCCAACCTCGACGGGCGGCGGGTGAACCGGCGGGTGGCGATTTGCGGCGGCGTGCGATTTGTTTGTCATCGACCAAACTCAATTCTGGACGGCTTTCCATCAGCATGTAGTAGTAGCCTTCGTCGGAAAGTTCGTGATACCGCAGGTCCACTTTCTTGCGAGCCGCCCAGTGGTTCGTTGATGACTCGCTGGCGGATGGCGGGTCATGTTCAGAGAGCGTTTCCGGGTCCAGCGAATCCATCAGGTGCCGCTTGGTCAACCAATCGATCCGGCCGATCGCCAGTCCCGTGTCGGTCGCGTTTTTGCGAAAGCGGGCCGCGCCGTCGTAGAGTTCCTGCCACCGATACAGCACCAATTTGGCTTCGCCACGCAAGTTTGCTGGAACCGAATCCACGAACGCTCGGGCCGTCGATAGATACAGCTTTTGAATCTGCAGCGCCGACATCGGCCCCTGGTTCGTTGGCACTTTGGTCACCAGGTTCCAATCGGAAGCTAACCGATGAAGCGAATCGACAGGCTTTTGGACGATCGGTAAACCATGAGTGAAATTGGCCTCGATCATGTCCAGCAACAACGACACTGAACCGACTTTGACGTATTCGGCCAAGTCCGACATGTTGGAATCCGACAACGCGATCTGCATCCGCTGGCGACGGCGGAACATCTGCTTGGTTGACCCGAGCGAGAAGAATGACTTCGCACAAAACTGACTAAGCCAATGACCAAAAACGTAGATCGGTCGCTCGCCGCGAAAGCCGCCCATGTGAGCGATCGAGTCGACCGCCATCGCCTTGGCACTGGTTTGATAACAACCATCGGGGCTAAGGTTTCCCGCACCGCACAACGCGACACGTGAAATCAACATCGCGGTCAAGTACTTACGTTGCCGGCGAAACGCGATGTGCTGGGCCACAAACGTCAACGTGATCACGGTCGGCAAATGAACCAGACGCAACAGCCCAACTAATGTGACCGACAACCATCCTGGCATCGCTTCGTAGAACTCTTCGGACTGGCTGGCGTTTGCGTCAGTGCTGTCGCGGCCAAAATCGCTCTCATCAAAAAAGGAACCCGATTCAGTTTCATCTGCCGCACTTTTGTTTTTCGATTTCCTCAGCCGCGACAATCCCATCATGCCCAAGACAATCATCATCAACGGCATCGCCACCAGCAAGCTGATTGTCTGGATCAACCACAACAACAAAACGAAGCAGCGATAGACCAACAGCATCACCCCGCTGCCGACTTCGGTTTCGTAGTTTTCGTGGCAGCCGTAAACATGCCCCATCGCATCGCTGCTGTTTTTCAGAATTCGCAGATCGAACGATGTTTCAGAATCGGCGGTCGCTTCGGCTGCCAATTCATCGATCGAACGCTGGCACGCCAACAGTTCACTTGGGCTGCGGACTTCCGGCGTCGCGATTTCGACCAAACCACCCGGTTGCGACGACACCGACGGATGCGATTCAAAGCTGACCGCGCCGCCGTTGGCCAGAAACATTTGTTCGCGATCAAAAACACCGGCAACCGTCGGTTGTTCTCGCCGGATCGCTTCGCAGATTTGTTGGTAAACGAATCTGGCCGACGGCAAATCTTCGATTTCCAACATTTGCGGGTCGGCCACCATGGTGGCGTATTCGGTTTCCAGGCCGATTAATCGCGAAACCAGCGGCCGGCGTGGCTGGACATGCAGCCGACGCCTCGCACGCAGATTTCTTTCGTTTCGACGTTTCTCCGCCAAAATCGTTTGCCTGGGAAAAATAAGCTGTTAAACCGCGAGGGCATCGCCCAACGCCGTGAAGGGTTTCTGGACTGTTTAACCGCGTGGGCATCGCCCCGCGCGTCCATGCGGGGCGAAACGCGCGGGGCGATGCCCACGCGGCTAAACGAGCATTCCTTCACCGCGGTGCATTGTAGACGCATTCCAAGCAAGGGGCATCACGGGATATCATCTGTTTGAAAATGAAATGAATCCTTCGACAATCCCTCGCCCGCTTTTGCAATCCAGCGAACATGAAAACTGACGAACTACGCGAAAAGTACCTCGACTTCTTCCAATCCAAAGGCTGCACCCGCTGCCCCAGCGACGTGCTGGTGCCTGCCTGGGACCCATCGGTCCTGTTCACGCCCGCGGGGATGAATCAGTTCAAAGACCACTTTTTGGGCAAGGTAAAACTGGACTTCACCAAGGCCACGACCTGCCAAAAATGTCTCCGCACCGGTGACATCGACAATGTTGGCCGGACCGCGTTCCACCACACGTTCTTTGAAATGCTGGGTAATTTTTCGTTCGGCGATTATTTCAAAGAAGAAGCGATCCATTGGGCGTGGGAGTTTCTGACGGACAAAAAATGGCTCGGCATTCCAGGCGAACGGCTCAGCGTGACCGTTTACAAGGACGACGACGAAGCCCACGGCATTTGGCATAACAAGATCGGACTGCCTGACGCTCGCATCGTTCGCATGGACGAAGACGAAAACTTTTGGCCAGCGTCCGCGCCCAGCGAAGGGCCCGACGGCGTTTGCGGTCCCTGCAGCGAGATTTATTACCAGCTCGAAGGCGGCGGCGAAGTCGAAATCTGGAACCTGGTCTTCACCCAGTTCAACCGCATCGGCGACCCCGTCAAAGGCGACCCGGCGGGCAACCTGCATCCGTTGCCCAGCAAGAACATTGACACTGGGATGGGGTTGGAACGGACCGCCAGTGTGCTGCAGGGCGTGCCGACGAATTTTCATATCGATTCGTTGTTTCCGATCGTCGAAGCGGCCGCGGAAGTCTGCGGAGTCAAGTACGAATACCAGTCCGACAACGGCCGCCGCCTGCGCCGCATCACCGATCACGCTCGTGCCAGCGTTTTCACGATTCACGAAAACGTTTACCCCGGTGCCAAGGACGCGCGTTACGTCATTCGTCGTCTGATCCGACGCGCGGTGTTGGACGGTTACCAAATGAATTTGCGAGAACCGTTTCTGTACAAGTTGACCGAAGCGGTTGCCCAGTCGGCAAAGGTTCCCTATCCCGAATTGTCGCAAACAACGGCGCGGGTTGCCGAAGCGATCCAGGCCGAAGAAAAAGCGTTCTTCGACACGATCGATGGCGGGATGAAGCGAATCGAAAAACTGTTCACGCAGATGAAGTCGGATTCGCAAGTCATGGTGCCCGGCATCGAAGCGGCCGATTTGCAAAAGACTTATGGCGTACCACCAGAATTGGTGCAAACGCTGGCCGCCGAACAAAACTTTACGTTCGATTGGAACGGCTACGGCGAAGCGATGGATCAACACGCCAAAGACAGCGGTGCGGGGCAAGTCGTGCTGTTCCAAACCGGACCGCTGGAAACGCTGAAGGAAGCTCTGCGCGAAACGCCGTTTGTCGGTTACGAGAAAACTCAATCCGATGCGGTCGTCAAAGGCATCATCACGGGCGAGAGCGAAAAGGGCGACGAAGGCAAGTTGTTGTCGCACGTGGGCCGACCGAGTGACACGCCGTTGCGATTGGTGCTGAATCAGTCGCCGTTTTACGGTGAATCGGGCGGCCAAGTCGGCGACGTGGGCGTGATCGAAAGCGATGGGTTCACGTTCCAGGTCACCGATACTCAGCGTCACGCGGCCCTGATCGTTCACCACGGCACTCTGGTCCGCGGCGCGATCCGCGAAGGCGACGAAGTGACGGCGAAAGTCGATATCGATCACCGAACGGCACTCGCACGAGCCCACTCGGCCACGCACATTCTGCATCACGCGTTGCACAACCACGTTGGCCGTCACGCGGAACAGCAAGGCAGTAAGGTCGAAGCCGATCGTTTGCGTTTCGACTTCACCAACCCCAAAGCGATCCCGGACCCAACGCTGGCGTTGATCGAGACTGATGTGTTGGCGATGGTCAATGATTCCAAAGAGATTCGTTGGGACACGGTTTCGCTTGCGGACGCTCGCGAGGCCGGTGCGATGATGTTGTTTGGCGAAAAGTATCCTGATCCGTGTCGCATGGTTTCGATGGGCGATTTCAGCCGCGAACTTTGCGGTGGTACGCACCTGACCAACACGTCGCAGGTCGAAGCGTTCGAGGTCGTCGTCGAAGAATCAGTCTCGACCGGCACACGACGCATCGAAGCCCTGACCGGCAAGCGAGCGTTGGAACATCGCAAGCAAACCCAGGAATTGCTGGCCTCGGTCGCCAAACGAATCGGTTGTGATCCGTCGCAGGCGGAAGCGGCAGTGGTTCAATTGACCACCGAAGTGCGGGCTTTGAAAAAAGAGGTATCGGCTGGCAAGTCGGCGGAACATCCCAATGAGTTCACAGTCAGCAAGTCAGAATCGTCCACGGACACTTCCGATTACCAAGCCGTTCGCGGCAGCGTGCGTGCGATCACTCGTCGTTTGAATGTGTCGATCAGCGATGTGGTCGAACGCATTGATTCGTTGCTGGCCGATCGAAAGCGTTTGATCGAAGAATTAAAGACCGCGACTGCCGGCGGCCAATTGTCAGCCGATGACCTGATCGCCGGTGGCGAAACGATCGGTGATACTTTGGTCGTCGTCGCCGAAACGCCCGGTGCGAACCCGAATATCATGCGAGGTTGGATCGATCAGATTCGCAAAAAGAGCGACGGCGGGTCGGCGGTGTTGTTGGCGTCAGTGGCCGGCGAAAAAGTCGTCCTGGTCGGCGGCCTGAGCAAATCACTGGTCGCTCAAGGCCTAAAAGCAGGCGATTGGGTCGGAGCGGCCGCGTCCGCAGTCGGCGGCGGAGGCGGAGGCCGTCCCGACATGGCCCAAGCCGGAGGAAAAGACCCATCAAAGCTACCGCAAGCGTTAGAACAAGCGAAAGCAACAATGCGAAAAAATCTCGGCTAGGCAAATCTTCAAGTAGCCAAGTAGGCCGTAGCGAGCCAAAGCGAGTTACGGCATTGCGCATTGCCGTAACTCGCTTTGGCTCGCTACGGCCTACATTTGCTACGTCGTGTATTCCGAATTAAACCGGACATAATCACACGTCAAATCACTGGACCAATACTTCGCTTGTCCGGGGCCCGTTCCGACTCGCAATTCGATCTCCACTTCTGGGTTCGACTTCATCGACTCACTTAGCGACTTCGCATCAAACGGTTCGGGTGATCCGTCGCGATAGATCGTGACGCTACAAATTTTCAGCGACGTCTTGGTCGGATCAATTTTCGGTCCGGCGTAACCGGTTGCCGAAACGATTCGGCCCCAATTCGGGTCTCCGCCGGTGATAGCCGTTTTGACTAGCGGGCTGGCGGCGACCGTTTTTGCGATCAGCTCTGCGTCGGCTTCGTTCGCTGCTCCGGTGACGTTGATCGCCATCACATGCGTGGCTCCTTCACCGTCAGCGACCAATTTTTTCGCTAGGTCAATGCAGACTTCATTCACGCGGTATTGAAATTGGTCCAACTCATCGCCGTCCAGGAATTCTCCTTCGCCGCTGGAAAGCAGCAACAGCGTGTCGTTGGTGCTGGTGTGACCGTCCACGCTGACTCGGTTAAAACTCAAATTCGCAGCCGTCTTCAAAACGTCCGCTGCAACGTTGGCTGATAAAGGCGCGTCGGTCAGCACGACGCCCAGCATGGTTGCCATGTTGGGCGCGATCATTCCGGCTCCCTTTGCCATCGCTGCGATCGTGTAGGTTTGGCCGTCGATCTTGATCTGGGTCGAGACGACTTTTCGATCGACGTCGGTTGTTAGAATTCCGTCCGCCGCCGAAAGGAACGACGACTCGGAATCTGACAGAGCCTCAGTGGCCGCGTCGATGCCGGCGGTGACCTTTTCCATCGGCAAAGCGTGCCCGATGATGCCGGTGGACATGACCAACACGCCGTCTGGATCGCAACCGATTTTGTTGGCGACTTGAGCGGTCATTGCGAGGGCATCTTGCGTCCCTTGGTCGCCGGTGCAAGCATTCGCGTTGCCGCTGTTGGTCACGATCGCTCGAATTTCCGATGACGGCGTTCGGCTTTGCGAGATCAAGACCGGAGCCGCGACAATTTGGTTGGTTGTGTAGACGCCGGCACCGCGGACTGGACGGTCGGCGACAATGAGTGACAAATCGAGCTTGCCGCTTTTTTTGATGCCGCAGGCGGTGGCAGCGAAACGGAAACCGCTTGGAATAAACACGGGAAGCGATGGCTTTTGCATGGTAAATGATCAGAATTTGGAAAAGAATCAAATGACGCCCGATATCGTAGTGACTGAAGGTCTAACCAAGCGATATGGGGACTTTACCGCTTTGTCGGATTGTTCGATGTCCGTCGTTCGCGGAGAAGTGTTCGGATTGCTGGGGCCCAACGGAGCTGGCAAAACCACGTTGATTCGCCTGTTGCTGGGCCATTTGCAGCCGACATCGGGACAGCTTTCCATCGACGGCATCGACCCTCGCGTTGACGGCGTCGAACTGAGAAAACGGGTCGCGTACTTGCCTGGCGATGCACGGTTGCCGCGACACATGAAAGGCGGCGCGGTGCTGCGGTTCTTTGCCGACATGCACCCCAGCGGAAATCTGGACCGCAGTTTGGAAGTCGCCGAGATTCTGGAATTGAACACTCGAACCAGAGTCGCATTTATGTCCACCGGAATGCGGCAAAAATTGGCGTTGGCCGTCGTGTTTGGCGTCGATACTCCGCTGTTGATTCTGGACGAACCGACCGCCAACTTGGATCCAACGGTTCGCGGGAACGTGCTGAACCTGGTCATGGACGCGAAACGTGTCGGGCGAACGGTGATGTTTTCGTCGCATGTGTTGAGCGAGATCGAAGACACCTGTGATCGAGTCGCGTTCTTGCGAAAAGGAAAGTTGGCACATCGGCTGGCAATGAAAGATCTGTACCAGCGACATCGGATTACCGCGTTGGTCGATCAGGCTCATGCGAACATGGAAGCACCTGAAACGATCGCCAGCCGAATTCACACAACGATCGACGGCCAATCGGTTGCCATCGTGACCGACGGAGACCTGGCACCGATGTTGTCCTGGGTGGACTCGTTGGCGTTGTCGCAGGTTCGCATTGAACCGCTAGGTTTACGAGCGGTTTACGACGCGGTTCATACCGGTCAGGCGGTGGCGCTATGATCAGTGGCACCTTGATCGATCGAGTGTTAATCCGAAAGTACATCGGTCAGTCTTCGTTGTTGTTTCTGTCCTGCGGCGCGGCGATGTTTGCGTTCGCTTGGGTTCGCGTTTGGGTGGTCAGCTTGCTGGACATGGGACAGTTCCAAACGATCCTGGAACAGTTTCGCGACTTTGAAAAGTTCGCACCGATCAGTTTCGACGCACTGTTCACCTACGTCGGCCGCGTCGGAATGACCTACGACGAACCGATCGTGATTTTGTGTACGGTGATTTGGTGCGTTGCACGCGGCAGCGATGTGGTCAGCGGTGAACTTGGCCGCGGCACGTTGGAAATGATTTTGTCGCAGCCGATCACGCGGAAGACATTGCTGCTGTCGCACGCGACGGTTTCGGTCGTCGGTTTGGCGTTGTTGTGTTTGTGCGTTTGGGCGGGCATCGGGGCAGGCGTTTATGCGACGACGTTGGAAGAGTCGATTGAACAGCCCAGTTTCCGAATTCCGATCATCAACATCGACGTACCGCTGACCACCGATTCGCCTGAAACACAAACGATCCGCTTGCGTGACCGCGTTGAGGTTGAAACGTACGCCAGTTCGACGTTTCATTTGTTCGCGTTCGGTTTTTTCTTGCTGGGATTGGCGACATTGCTTAGCAGTATGGATCGTTACCGATGGCGAACGGTCGGCACGGTCGTCGCGATCTATGTCGCTCAATTGGTGATGTTTGGACTCGGGAAAGCGGCACCGACGTTGGAATGGTTGTTGTCGATGAGTTTTTTCAGTTGCTATAAGCCTCAAAAAATGACGTCGATGGTGGTCAGCGACGGTTTGGCGGCTCCGTGGAGTGTGACATCGATCCCGCCGGACTGTGCGTTACCAGCATTGTTCTATCCCATGATCTTGATCGGATTGGGGTTAAGCTTTTACATTGCAGCCACCATCATTTTCACCCGGCGTGACCTGCCAGCTCCGTTGTAAGGATCGTGGGGAAATTGATAGTCGCCTTTCGCTCCGCGAAAGTGTGAATCGACACACTTTCGCGGAGCGAAAGGCGACTATTAATGAACGCTCTTTTCTAAGGCTAACTTTCCAATGAACATTGATCCTGATTCCATTTCTGCTGGCCGTATGTACCGATGGATAGTCGCCTTTCGCTCCGCGAAAGTGTGAATCGACACACTTTCGCGGAGCGAAAGGCGACTATTAATAAACGCTCTTTTCTGAGGCTAACTTTTCCAATGAACATTGATCCTGATTCCATTTCTGCCGGCCGTATGTACCGATGGATAGTCGCCTTTTGCTCCGCGACAGTGTGATCCGACACACTTTCGCGGAGCGAAAGGCGACTATTAATAAACGCTCTTTTCTAAGGCTAACTTTTCCAATGAACATTGATCCTAATTCCATTTCTGCTGGCCGTATGTACCGATGGATGGTGGGATTAATCACGCCGCGGCCGATCGCTTGGGTTTCGACGCAAGATGATCAGGGTGTTTGTAATCTGGCACCGTTTAGTTTCTTTAACGGTGTCGGTGCCAACCCACCAACGGTGATGTTTTGTCCGGCCAACCGAGGCGATGGGACGCCGAAGGATTCACACGCGAACGTGCTTCGCAATGGCGAGTTCGTGGTCAACATCGTGACCGAAGATTTGGCGGCGGCGATGAACAAGACGTCAGAAGAGCTGAAGCCTGACGAGGATGAATTCGACTGGGCAGGTCTTGCGAAGGCGGATTCGACGATCGTGAAACCACCACGAGTCGCGGTCGCGGCGGCGGCGATGGAGTGCGTTCTGCATTCGTCGATCACGCTGGGCACGGGACCGGGCGGATCAAACTTGATCATCGGCCGAGTGGTACACATGCACGTCGATGATCAATACATCGACGGCGAAGTTCTGGCGGCGGAACGATTGCACACCGTCGGACGAATGGGCGGCGCGGATTACAGTCGAACGACCGATCGGTTCAGGCTGGATCGACCTGGGTAGATGCGATTTTGGTCAACTTCTCTGGCTCCCCTCTCCCCATCATAAAAACGCACGCCGGAACTGCGCTTCGCTTGTTCCGGCCTACTTTTAACTAGCGTTACGCAACTTTTAACTAGTATTCCGCGTCACCTCAATTTTCGGGTAGCGGAACTCGCCAAGAGTTTCGGCTACGAGGGGGACGCCGAAAGTCTACGCGACTTCCGCTACCTCCTAACCGAAGATTGAGCTGACATGGACTACTAGCCTTACGCGGCCGCCAACAGCATGCTGCGTTTCTGTTCGATGTTGTCGATCACTTCGCAAACGTGTTCGACGCCGATTGCTCGCATCGCTGAATTGTCGGCTCGGCGACGTTGTTTACGCGAGCCCTTTTGGTACTGGTTCTGGATCGCGGTGTGTCCGTAGGGGCCTGAATCGCCAGGCTTGGTTGAACCGTACAGGCCGATCGTGTCGGTGCCGACGGCGACCGCCATGTGCAACGGTCCGGTATCGCCGCTGATGAACAGGTGCGATGTTTCGATCAACGCACCGAGATGATGCAAGTCGGTGTCGGGTGCCAGCGATACTGCGCCACCGGATCGGGCAACAATTTGCTCGGCCATCAAACGTTCCTCGAACGTGCCCCAAACCGCGACGCTGTGATAGGCGTATCGATCACGAAGGTACATCGCGGTGGCGGCGAAGCGATCGACTTCCCACAGCTTCGACGCCCAAGTTGCACCGGGGTTCATCACGGCAATTTTGTTGGACCGGATTCCACGTCGCCAACGAACCGCCCACGCTCTTGCGGCCGACGTCAGCGGAAGTTGCCAACGCACTTTTGGCGAATGAATTTCGAGTGGGATCAGTAATTCCAGGCTGCGATCGGTGACGTGATTAAAGACCGGTGTGACTTTGGTGTTGTTGAGCAACTTGGACAGTTCGCCGCCGGCTGGACCTTTGAAACCGATCCGTTGTTTGGCACCGGACAAGTATCCCGCCAGAGCTGATTTGGTCAGCCCTTGGCAATCGATTGAGATATCGAAGTTATGTTCTTGAAGTGTTTGACTGGTGGATTTGATTCCGGAGGGCGATGTGAACCAACCCCGCTCGATTTCGATCACGGCATCGAGTGCTTGATGGCCGCGGACCATCGGTGCAGCCTTCTTTTCGACGACCCAACCGATGTAGGCGTTCGGGAATTGCTCGCGAAGGGCACACGCAACCGGCAGCGTCAAAATGCAATCGCCAATCGCACTCATGCGCGAGATCAGAATACGCGGTTGGTCTGGATCGTGCGTTTTGAGATTCTGGTTCATCGAAAGCGGTCCGTGGGATAATGGGTTCAGTCGCTGGCCGCACGTTACCGAATTGGGAATCGCAATCGCTAGGTCGAAACCGGTGCTGACGATGGATGTTTCACGGTGTTATGATTGTGGATGGCATCGCACTGGCCGGGTGAGGCAGCGATTGCAAGCTGCAATGATCTTCTTGCAAGTTGCAACAAAAACCGGGTTCGCCACCAAACCTTCACGACTTCCTCAACTAACAATCCTGACACCATGAGAGCATTTCGCTTCCTATCACTGATCATGTTTCACACCGTTTTCGCATTTTCTTCGTCATTGTCGCCGCTGGTCGCATCGGGTGACGAAGGCATGTACTTGTTCAACGATCTGCCGACACAGCAATTGAAGGCTGATCACGACTTTGAACCCAGCGAGGATTGGGCGGACCATTTGCGGTTGTCTTCGGTTCGTTTCAACAGCGGAGGATCGGGGTCGTTTATTTCGTCCGACGGCTTGGTGCTGACCAACCACCACGTCGCCAGCGATACGCTGCATAAGCTCAGCACGCCTGAGCGGAATTTGATCGACGATGGTTTTCTGGCGACCAGCACGGACCAGGAATTGAAGGCACCCGATCTGGAATTGAACCAGTTGGTTTCGATCGAAGATGTGACCAAGCAAGTCAACGACGCCGTCGATTCAGACGCATCCGCCGAAGACGCAGCCGAACAGCGACGGGCGGTGATCGCAAGGATTGAAAAAGCGTCGAAGGATGAAACCGGACTTCGCAGCGATGTGGTGACTCTGTTCGGTGGCGGCAAATACCACCTCTACCGCTACAAAAAATACACCGACGTCCGTTTGGTTTGGGCTCCTGAAACCGCGGCGGCGTTTTTTGGTGGCGACGCGGATAACTTTGAATACCCGCGATACAACTTGGACGCGACGATCATGCGTGTCTACGAAGACGGCAAACCGGCCAAGCTGGATCACTTTCTGAAATGGTCTCGCGACGAACTGACCGAAGGCGAATTGGTTTTCGTCAGCGGTAACCCTGGACGGACGCAGCGAATCTTTACCGTCGCGGCGCTGAAGTTCCTGCGCGACGATCGGATGCCGTATGTACTCGATTACCTGCGCCGCAAAGAAATCCTGATGCAACAGTTTGGTCTGGAAGGTGGCGAACAGGAACGTCGGGCTCGTGATGAATTGTTCGGCATTCAGAATTCTCGCAAGGCCTACACCGGGATGCTGGCGGGTCTGCAAAACCCCAAAACGATCGCCACCAAACGCGGGCGCGAAGACCGGTTGTTGCAGGCGATCAGCGAAGATGAATCGATGCAGGCATTGGCGTCCGCATGGGAAGACATCGAACGGATCCAGGCGGAGAATCGCGAAATGCTGGGCAAGACCGTGTCGCTGCGGAGCACGTTGTTCGAGATCGCGATGCAGATCGTGTTGCTGACGGCCGAAGATGCGAAGCCGGATGAAGAACGATTGAAGGGCTACACCGATTCGGCAAGAGAATCGTTGCTGCAGCGGTTGTTGAGTCCGGCACCGGTCTATGCCGACTTGGAACAGGTCAAGCTGGCTGATGAGTTGTCGCGGCAGATCGAAAGTCGTGGTGCGGAAGACGCGTTGATCGTGGAGATCCTGCGAGGTCGCGGGCCGCGTGAGCGTGCGGCTGAATTGGTGACCGGAACTCAGCTTGCCGACGTTGCTGCTCGTCAAGCATTGATCGACGGCGGGCTGGCTGCGGTTTTGGCCAGCGATGATGCGATGATTGAATTGGCCCGAACGGTTGAGAGCGAATACAGGCGGCTGAGAAAACGGAACGAAGAAATCGAAGAGCGAGAACGGCAAGCTTACGCCAAGATCACGCAGGCCACGACCGCAATCGAGGGCACCGGCGGATATCCGGATGCTACGTTTACTTTGCGTTTGGCGTTTGGAACGGTCAAGGGTTACCAGGAAGGCGGGCAGTACGTCGAACCGTTTACGAATTTCGCTGGTGCGTATCAACATGGAATGGATCATGCCGGCCAAAAAGATTTTGATCTGCCCAAATCATGGATGGAAAACAAAGCGGCCGTTGACTTGGACACTCAATTGAACTTCGTCTGCACCGCCGACATCATCGGCGGCAACAGCGGTTCGCCGGTCGTCAATCGCGACGGTGAACTGGTGGGCCTGATCTTTGACGGAAACATCCAAAGCCTGACCAGCGACTACGTCTATTCCGACGAACAAGGCCGAGCCGTCAGCGTGTCGGGCGTCGGAATTCTGGAAGCCCTGCGTTCGATCTACGGTGCCGGCGATCTAGCTGATTCAATCGGCAAGTAGTTTCGGCTGGCTTTCAACGCAGAACGGAATGAATTGCGTTCTACGAGTGAAGGCGTAAAGTCTGCCCAGTTTGCCCCTTCAGCCCGTGGGGGCAAAAGGCTGTTGAAGGGTCGTCTGAAACGCCGATCGTCCTCAATGGTGAACGGCTGTATGTGGCCGCAATGCGACTTCTTTCTCCTCTGTTACGCAAGCGATCGTCGCCATTTGTATTGAGCCACATCTGTCGTCAGTCCTTCCTCGCAGTCCGCAAATGCGGACCCAGCGGCGGTTCGTTAATTGGTGCGGATTGCGGAGACTGTGCGTCGCGGTTGTCTTGCTGTGTGTCACCGGTGCGGATTCTTTCGCTGAGTTTCACGAGCAGTTGCAAAACAGTTTTGTTCAGCGGGATTTGGTCAGCGATTCGATGATGCTGGAAAGTCCCATCATCGATTTCGATTCGGCTTGTGAATCTTGCGAGCCGATCGTTGGCAGCCAAGTTATTGGCAGCCAAGTTATTGGCAGCCAAGTTATTCACGGCCATGACGTACCTACTCAACAACATTGCCGCAACGCAGCCTGCCGCAACGAAGCTTGGGATTGGCATCTGTTGCCCGACGGCTTGCTGTGGCATTCCTACTTGGCCGATCCGCACGACTCGCGAATGTCGTTGACGGTGTTTCAGGATGACAATGACGGCCGGTTCTGGGACGCGGTGTTGGGTGGTCGCTTTGGATTGCTGCGCTATGGAACTGGCGGTGCATCGAACCCACGCGGCGTGCAATGGGATTTGCAAGGCGCGGTGCTGACGCGGTTGGACATGGACCATTCGCAAGACGTCGAATCGATGGACTATCGTTTCGGTACCGAGATCACGGCTGCCGACGGACCTTGGGCGATGAAGCTGGGTTACTTTCACGTCAGCTCTCATGTGGGCGACGAATACATCGAACGCAACCCAACGTTCCAGCGAATCAATTACGTGACAGAATCGTTGATCGTCGGTGGCAGTTTCCGGCCCACCAACGCGACTCGGTTGTACGCGGAATTCGCTAACGCATTCATCATTGCGGGCGGAGCGAAGCGGTATCAATTTCAAACCGGAGCCGAGTACGCGCCGATTGCCAAAGTGGCGATGAAGGGAGCCCCGTTTGCGGCGATCAACCTGAACTTCCGCGAAGCCGTCGACTATGACGTCTCAACGACCGTGCAAGCCGGTTGGTCGTTTTGGAGTCCCGAATCGGAGCGACGTTTGCGTTTCGGCGTTCAGTTCGGTGACGGTCCCACCAGCCAATTTCAATTCTTCGATCGCCGAGAAACCTACCTCGGCCTGGGCATCTGGTACGACTATTAAATAGGACGTAGGTCCGGTTCCCAGTTTAACCGCGTGGGCATCGCCCCGCGCGTCCACGCGGGATGAAACGCGCGGGGCGATGGCTGGGCTGACGAAAACGTTAGCGCGGAGGAAAGTTGGACGGCTCTGGGGGGGTGTGGCTGACCGGCCTCGGTGTTGATTGCAAATTGCAAAATGAACACTGAAAAATGTAAATTGACCAGCAAATACCGCTTCCCAAGAATTTTCAATTTGCAATGTTCATTTTGCAATTTGCAATGTTTGACTGGTTCGCGAAAAACATCACCCACCGCATTTTCATCAGCCCAGGCATCGCCCCGCGCGTTCGGGGCCGCACGACGCGCGGGGCGATGCCCAACGCGGTTAAACGAAAAACAATGCCTCGCGGTGTTCTATGGGGGTGCTGCGAAACCGCCGTAACTCGCTTCTCTCGCTACGGCCTACAAACAAATGGCCGTTTAGGGGGCCCTGACCTCCGTAAATGGGCACTGTGTTCTTCATGCTGTTTTTCGTGCTTCACGAGATCGCCCTTGGTCGCTATAGTGCGGAGCCAGAAAAAACTCAATTCAACACACATCATCTAATTCGGATCAGCTCCATGGCACGCCAATGCGAGATTTGCGCCAAAAAAGTCCAAATGGGCAACCGCATCGAAACACGCGGTAAGGCGAAGTATTTGGGCGGCGTTGGTACCAAAATCACCGGTATCACTCGACGCAAATTTGTTCCCAACCTGCAAAAGATTCACGTCACGTTGCCTAACGGCACCAACAAATCGATGCGGGTCTGCGTTCAATGCATCCGCAGCGGCGTGGTTCGCAAAACGGTCAAAACGAAGCCGTTCGACGTCAGTGGCGCATCAAAGTAGTCGTCATCCAGTAGCTCTCGAAAGCTCTTATGTCACTTTCTGATGACGATGTCCGAAAACTGGCCCTCTTGGCTAGGCTTGAACTGTCCGACGACGAGGTCACTTCGATCCGTCCTCAATTGGAAAGCATTTTCGGATTCGTACAAACGCTATCGGAACTCGATACCGATGGCGTCGAGCCGATGACGATGGCGTTGGAAGTCGACAATTGTTGGCGTCCCGACGCACCAGTCGCCAGTCTGCCCCGCGATGCGGCACTGCGAAATTCTCCCTCCACCGATGGCCAGTATTTCTTGGTGCCACCGGTTCTGGGGTCAAAGTAGACCTACGGGTTAGAAACTGTCTTGAAACGACCTAGGAGGTTGCTGGCAACCTGTCCGTCGCTGATCCCGCCGGGGTTCAGTCGAGCTTCATCCGATCGTGGACTGAACCCTGGCGGGATCAGCTACGCTTTAAAACAGTCTCTTAGAACGATTCATCATGACTAGCGGAGCTGAAAGTTTGCTGCCGCCGCTGGTCGCGATCGTCTTGGCAATTCTCTTTCGCCGAGTCGTGCTGCCGCTTGCTGCGGGCGTCTTTGTCGGCGCGGTTTTGATCGCTTGGAAAATCGATCTTGCTTGGCATGGTTCGCTGACGGTTTTTTACGATGAGATTTACGAAGCGGTGTTTTCATCGTCTCACTTGCAAGCCTTAGCGTTCAGCTTGCTGTTGGGAGCCATGGTCGGCGTCCTGGAAAGCGGCCGATCGATGCATTCGCTGATTCGAATTTTCTCGCGACGAATCCGATCACGCCAAGGCGGCCAGACATTGATCGCGGCATCCGGCTTGGCGATCTTCTTTGACGATTACGCCAACACGTTACTGGTCGGCGGCACGATGCGTTCCAGTGCAGATCGCTACGGAATCTCACGCGAGAAACTGGCCTACCTAGTCGATTCAACAGCGGCACCGATCGCGGGTTTGTCCGTCGTCAGCACCTGGGCGGCGATCGAGATCAGCTACATGGCCGACGGACTTCGCGCCGCCGGGATCACCGAATCGTCGGCCGCGTTCGAGATGTTTCTGCAATCGATCCCGTACCGTTTTTATCCGTGGGTCGCGTTGGCAACGGTGTTTATGATTGCCATCAGCGGACGCGACTTTGGCCCCATGCGAATCGCTGAACAGAAAGCGAGTCGAGGCCATCGGGAATCCGAATTGAACAGTGTCGGTTCGAATCCGGTTGCGGAAGAAGACACGAACGATTATCCCCAGCGTCGATTATGGATCGCCGCTGTCTTGCCGGTCGCGTTTTGTTTGATTGCGGTGGCGGTGGTCCTCGTTCAAACAGGTCTTCAGGCGATCAACTCAACCGCGACGTCGCAGGAGTTGTCAGCCACAAGCGAGGTGTCTCGGTTGCAATGGTTCAGTGATGTGCTGGGCAACGGAGATTCCTATCTGGCGTTGATTGCCGGTGGCGTTGTGGGATTAGCCACGGCGATTTTGTTGCACTTTCTGATTGCCAAGATGTCGGTAAAGCGTCTCGGTTTGGCCAGCGCCAAAGGCGCAGCCCAGATGATGCCCGCGATGTTGATCTTGTGGTTTGCATGGGCGTTGTCGTCGATGACCGAGCCCGATCGTTTGGACACCGGCGGTTATTTGTCGGCTCTGCTTTCTGATCGCATTGCCACCGAGATGTTGCCAACGGTCGTCTTTTTGCTTGCCGGAGCGATGGCGTTTTCGACGGGAACCAGTTGGGGCACGATGGGAATCTTGACGCCGCTTTCGGTTTCCCTTGCCATCAAGCTTGACCCAGTCGGTGGTGCTGGCGGAGCGATCGCGTTGTCAACTTGCGGCGCTGTTTTGGCGGGAGCGATCTTTGGCGATCACTGTTCGCCCATTTCTGACACGACGGTGTTATCAAGTCGAGCAAGCGAGTGTGATCATTTGGCTCACGTCAAAACACAATTACCCTACGCGCTGACCGTGGCATTGGTCTGCATCTTTGCCGGAACGATCCCAACCGCATTTGGAATCTCGCCCTGGTTGTGTTTACTCACCCAAGTTCTGTTGATGGCATTGGTGCTATGGAGATTCGGTCAGCGCCCAGACGACCTACCACTTTCGTGAGCCACGACGCGTAAGCGGCCGGCCCTACTCTGGGCTGATGAAAATCATTGCAACGCAGCAAATTGGGCAAGCGGCACCATGGCAGACAACACAAATTGCAGCGCTGTAAAGCATAGTGGCCACGGCACATTTCCCTATTCGCCAGCATGTAGGCCGTAGCGAGCCATAGCGAGTTACGGCGTTGCGCACATTGCCGTAACTCGCTATGGCTCGCTACGGCCTACTTTCAAGGGGCGTGACAAGTTGACAACAACACATTTTCATCAGGCCAGGCCCTACCTCTTTACCGGGCAACGCGTGCTAACCCGGCCGCTCACGCGTCGCGGCTCACCATTATCGCTGGGATATCGACAAATCGACCGGCCGCCGGGCAACTGGTCATGGAGTGAAGATCTTTCGTGATCTTGTAAGATGTTCAACTCGTACAAGCCAGTTGTGTCACGGCAAGATCGCACTTTGCGGTCACTCGCTTCACTCGCTACGGCCTACTTTTGAACTCGCCGATGAACGTGCCTGAACCAAAATCAACTTCGGCATCAATCTTGCATTGGTAGACGTCCAACGATTACGCCTGTCACAAGAGGCGGTACTTACCTAGGAAGGATATGTGATGAATCGACCTGAGAAATGGATGTTCGCGATTGTTGGATCGGTTGCGATCATGACCAGCAGTACCGCGTTTGCGCAAAACTACTCCCGGCCAAACGATTCACCCGCCGCTCGGATGCGTCCGATCGGATCGGCCAGCGTGGTTGACCAATACCGAAATTCGGCAAAAGCCTCGCCCGCGATCCTGCGTGAAACTGGTTACCAACCATACGGCTCTGGATCGGGATCGGTGCGTCAAACGGCGATGCAGTTTGCGTTTCCCGGTGGTCCAGTTCCCAGTGGTCCAGTTCCCGGTGGTCCGGGGGCCAACGTGGGGCCTCCGGTGACAACACCTGCGCCGAACTTCAATCCACCCAGCGGAACAACGGTCACGCCGATGCCGCCAGGCCCTCTTTCGGCTGGCCCCGTTCCGCAACAACCCGTGCCGCAACAACCGCTACCGCAACAACCTGCCACCCTGCCCTTCCCCGGAACCTCCAGCGCTGTCCCATTGCCGCCTCGGTCTGACTACGCGCCGATGAACGCACCCTCGCTGGGTGATTCAAGACTGGGTGGCGGTTCAATTGCGAACATTAACAATTGTGCAAACGTGACAGGCCCAAGCGGTTACTCGGCCGCATTCTCATCGCCATGTGGCGGTTGTGCGCCGGTCGGCTATCAGGCTCCGGTGCCGCAAGGATTCCAGGCTCCGCAGAACTTTCAAGCTCCGCAGAATTTCCAAGCTCCGCTGGCACAAATCCCAGCGCCGGCCATCATGCCCGCCGCACCTGCCACAGGTCCATCGGCGGCATTGAATCCTGCGCCGGTTGGTTCCTTGCTAAGCTTTGGTCAAGAACGTTACCCAGTCCAAGTCGGACAAGGATTGCTCGGACAGCCGAAAGCCTATGTGCCCGGACAAACGTTTCGCAACTGGCTTCGCTACTTCACTCCGTAGTTCAGAATCGAATGCAAATCACGACGTCTCTGTCGCCTCATGATCCGCTGCCGTCGTTGTCCGTCGATGTTGCGATCGTCATTGATGTGCTTCGCGCGACGACGGTGATGACGACCGCAATGGCGTCAGGTGCAAATCAAATCACAACGGTCGCTGAAATCAGCGAAGCGTTTGCGATCGCCCAGAACGCGCAAACGAGACCGCTGTTGTGCGGCGAACGTCACTGCAAACCAATCGATGGATTTGATTTTGGCAATTCGCCATCGGACTATGTTCGATCAACGGTTGGCGATCGAAATCTTGTTTTGACCACCACCAATGGCACGCAAGCGATTGTGCGAAACGAGTCGGCAAGGCAGATGTTAGCGGTCAGCTTTTTGAATTTGTCCGCAACCGCGATGGAAGTTGCCCACGCCAATACCGTTCACCTAGTTTGTGCTGGGACCAACGGCTCAATCAGCGGTGAAGATGTTTTATTGGCGGGCGCGGTTGTCGAAAAGTTGATGTCAAAGCAGCCTTCGGCACAGGCGTGCGATAGTTCTCGTATTGCCCAAGCGTTTTGGAACAACAATCCAAAACGAATGCCTCTGGAAGATCGTTTAAGAGAGTCGCTAGGAGCACGCAACCTGATTCGGCTGGGAATGACATCGGACATTGGTCTCTGTGCGGCGGTCGATCAAGCCAGTGTAATCGTTCGGCGTGTTCGCCGCGTTCCCGCGACCTTTGTGGGTGAGATGATCAGATAGGCCTCGGGTAAGCCGCTGCCGTAACTCGTTTCACTCGCTACGGCCTACTTTACGGCCTACTTTTGCGTGAAACTGATCTCGACTGCACTCTGATCTTGCCTGGTTTGCCAGCCTCTGGTACTGACCCGTTGTACGCATTGAAGGGCAAACCAACGTGGCTGAACCAGACGACCAACAATCCAACGACATCCCGGCATCCCAGCGGGATCGGTTTACCAATATCGCTTTGGCGTTGACCGCGATCATTGCGGTGGCCGGGTTCGGTGCGATGTTTTCGCGTTGGTGGCAAAGTAGCATCAGCGATCCGCAAGAGATCCTACGAATCGCATCTCAGGAATTTATTGCCGGAAACCCGATCGTTGCTGGTGACCTTGCCGAAACAGTGACGTTTGATTTGGACCCCGAAATGGTTCCAGACAATCCTGATGATCCGGTCACCCCAGAAGAAGATAATCCGCCCGAAGAGAACGCGGCCGACTCAGACGAATCGGCCGATTTGGATTCTGATGAAAACGCCCCAAAAACGGAAGCTGCAAAAGAACTTGCAAAGCAGGCTGAAAAGGAATCGTGGATTCGGTTGCGAGACTTCTTGGTGGGCGCGGGCCTTTTCGCACAGGCTGAAGATGAAAACGAACCGCGTGCCAGACGTGGCTTGTTTCTTGATGCAGCCGAACCGCTGCAGAAATCCGCTATCGGTGGTTTCCCCGACGGCCAAGTGACTCGCGGTCACCAGATGCTTGGCGAAGTGCTCTATGAACTCGGCCGCCATGACGACGCGATCGGTCCACTGACCGATGCCACGCGGCGAGATCCGACACTCCAGCGGCGTCTGCTGCCCAAAACCGCGGATGCCCAACTGCGTTTGCTCTCTCCCATGGCGGGCGAAGCTCTGAAAACAATCGATCGTTACTTGGCCATTCCCGGCCTGCAGGACACCGATCGATGGCTCGGAGAATTGATCCGCATTCGCGCGTTGACTGAACTGCAGCGATACAAAGACGTGGACCAATTCGTCGATCAAATTCGTTCTCGACCGCGATTAAGCAACGCGATGTTAGAGGGAGCGGAGATTGGATTTCGGCATCAAGTGGATCTGCTGGCGGCGATTCGCATCGTCAAACAGGTCATTGCGCGTCAGCCGCGATCCGCGGTTTCGGATTTTGGTCCAACCTATTCCAATTCCCCGGATGTTGGAAACGAAGATTCAGAAAAGCCCGACGTTGACCCTGAACTGCAGCGGGCCATCAGCATCCTTGGCGAACTAGGACGCGAGGCATCGCCACGAACTTCATCGCGCGCCCGTCTTTGGCAGGCGCGAGCGTTGCAGGTTGCCGGTCAAGACGACGAAGCCCTGATTCAATTGACCACGGTTCGTCAACAGCGTCCTTTCAGTGCCGAAGCGATCATTTCTGGCTTGGAAGAAATCGAATGGTTGGCCAAGCGAGGTCGCGGTCGCGAAGTCTTGCAAACAGCTCGCTACATGATTCGTGAACTCGGTGATCAGAGTGGCTTTGATGCCGAACTGGTTAGCTTCGAAGAGTTTCAACGTCGCATGCTTGAAGCCATCGCGGCGCTTCGCGTTGCCGAGGAATATGAAAATGCCATCGATACCGCTCGTAGTCTTCCACCCGTCTTCGAGATTTTCGATGCGTTGACTCAAGAAGGAATTTCGTATCAGCAATGGGCGGAATCGACCCTGAAGGATGGCACGGACATCAATGGCGAAGTTTCTCGTGGATCGTCGGTGCTAGCGCGTTCACGTTTTCGTGCTTCAGGCGACGCGTTCGCCGCGGCCGCCAAAGCGAACTTCAACACCGAGGATTTCTTGCCGGCGCAGTGGGCCGCGATCGAAGCTTATCAAAAAGGCCGACACTTCCGCCGCAGCATCGCATTGCTAAAAGAGTACTTGCGATACGAACGTCGCGGCAGGTTGCCTCGCGGGCTGGTTGCCTATGGACGAGCTCTGTTGGCCGAGGGCAAAGAAGAGGAAGCGATGAAAGCGCTCGTCAGTTGCATTGTCGAATATCCGCGTGACCCGCTCCGCTATGACGCACGGTTGATGGTCGCGATGGCCAAGATCGAAGACAAGAAACCGGACGAAGCGATCGAGTATTTGATGGAGAACCTGCAGGACGGCGAACTCACCCCGGCTAGTCCCGCCTGGAAGAATTCGCTGTTTACGATTGGCGAATTGCATTACGAATTAGCGCTTCAAAAGCAACTGGAAGCCAAAGAGATGCCGGCGGAAGACCGCAGCAAGCTGTTTCTGGAAAACCAAGCGGTGTTGGAACAAGCGATTCGATTCTTGGATCAAGCAGTCGCTCGTTACTGGCCCGAATCGCGTGCCGAAGCAGCGGCCTACATGTCCGCCAGGTCACATGTGCTGGCGGCCCAATTGCCAGAAGCGGAATCTGAATCGCCAGGAATTTTAGAGGCCGCCCGTCGTTCGCTTCGCACTCAGGTTGACCAGGAATTGCAAATCGCGATGGACGGATTTTCAAACCTGAAACGCCATCTGCTTGCCCGTGAAGACGAAGTGCGATTGTCGCCCAAGGAAAAAGCGATGCTGCGAAACTGTTTCATGTCCGAAGCTGAAATGCTTCGCGAAATGGATCGGTTGGAGGAAGCCGCGCAAGCGTACCGAACGGTCGAACTGCGGTACATGAATCAACCCATTGCATTGGAAGCGATCTTGCATCGTGCAAATTGTGTTCGGCAATTGGGGCGAAGCGAAGAAGCTGACTTATTGGTTCGTCAAGCGAGCGTCGTGTTGGATCGAATCCCTGAAAGCTGGAACGGCCGCTTTCAAGAAATTACCCGCTTTGATCGAAACGGGTGGCAACAATATCTGACCTGGATGAACGGCCGCGCCGCCGCTCGCGGGGCTTAGGAAATAACAGGATAACCATTCAATGGACTCTACTACTCTTGCCGATCTGATCAGCGAACGTCACGCGACGCTGGTTGAACTGCTTGACCTTAGCAAAGATCAAGTTGCAGCCATCAAGTCAGGTCGAATGACGGACTTGATGAGCATTTTGTCCACCAAGCAACGGCCGATTAAGAAGCTATCGCAAATCACCGAAAGCCTTCGTCCAGCACTGGCCGACAAACCCGATTCAAGGGCCTGGCCCGATCCGTCACGACGCGAACGTTGCCGGGAACAGCAGAATCAATGCGAAATGATGCATGCGAAATTATTGGAAATCGAAGCGGCTTGCGAAGCGTTGTTGGAAGAAAACCGAACGGACATGACTCAGCGATTGGAACGGCTCAGCAGCGGCACCGATGCAACCTCTGGTTATTCACGAGCCCAAAGCTTTTCACCGCAATCATCCACGCCTTCAAGTTCCGGAAGCCAGTTGGATCTTTCGAGTAATTAGTTTTTAACAACCACCGATCCGTAGGCCGTAGCGAGTGGAGCGAGTTACGGCAGGGATGCAAAATGCCGTAACTCGCTCCACTCGCTACGGCCTACAACTGATTGGCACCGCGGACTCTCCGGGGACTCTCCGTGAAACTCGGATTCCCCTTGCGTTTCGGCTGCTCTTTGGACTATGCGAACGGGTATGACGTTTGTTCGTATTCAATTTGTCGCTGTTCTCATGCTGGTGGTTTCATCAGCGACGAGCGAAGAGCCCGCTGCAACGCCGTTTCGTTTGCCCGAGACTAGCGGTGGACAATTGCTGCCCGCCGGTGAAGAGGATTTGCCATCCTGGTTGCAGGTCGCGGACACGCCGTCGTGGTCTGCCAGTACGGATGACAGTGATTCTGAAACGGACCCGCTGCCCATCACTCAAGCGATCGCCAACGTTGATCCGCAGGCTCCGTCTGCTGTCACGCTGATACCGAGCTATTCGATCAACCAGACGCATAGCAACCGAGTCGTTCGATACGAAGTGCCGCTTGATGATACGCAATCGCATGCCGACTTTGCCTCGCTTGGGGTTCAAGGCAAGCTGATGAGCATTGAAAAAGAGGATCCGAGCGATCGCAGTTCAGGTGAGCGGTGGCGAGGATTCTTGAGTCCGATGTGGCGTCAACGCGAAGCCGAGATGATTCAAGTGGTTCGCTACGAAGTTCCCGCCGACCAAATCAACTTTCATGCTCAAATGCAATCATCTGGCGGTCGTCGGTTGACAGGCGAAATCGTCAATCACGGGTTCATGCCGATGCCCGAGGTGCGGTTTTTTCAGCCCAAGGCTCGCGTCTTCATGGATCTGAAAAGTGGCAACGATAGCGAGTTCGATCTTTTCGCTGACGGTGCAATTTTAGCTTCGCTCGACGTGATCGAATTGCACTTTCCAATGCCGCTGATCAGCGAACGATTCGGTGAACTGCTGGGCACCCCATCCCAGCTTTCTAATCTGGGTTGGCGAGTCGGTGGAACGGTGGGGCTGGGAATTGCAACGGCACTGAACAACGGAACTGAAAACGGAAGCGCACCCGTGACGACGCTCTCGTCAGGCATCCGCTATGAATTTCCGTTGGGACGTCCGTCTCGCGAAGTGCTGGAAACCGGCGACTTACGACTGGACCAAAGAACACGAGTTGGCATTGAATTGGGCATTCAAGGCGGAATTTCGACCCGCGAATCGCTGAGCGATAAAACGGATGTTGGGATGTACTTTGGTTTCCAGGTCGATACGCCCTGGGGCGGGTAGCAGTGCATTATTTTTGTTGGCGGGGTCAGTGTCGCTTTGGCAATTGACTTTTCGCGTATAATCCAACGACCGAATCGGCATGTTGTCCGCATTCGTCCGACTACCCGTCTACTACTGACCCAAGAGACCAACATGACTCGACAAATCACTTCTTTGCTTGCATTGGCACTATTCGTATCGCCGACTTTTGCTGACACAGGCGTTGAGGAAGCTGTATCGACCGAAACGGGCAAGTCTTGCTCGGCAGAATCCTGTTCCATGAGCAGTTGTTCGGGCGGTGTCTGTCCCATCGAATCGGCCATGGCAAAGCTGCCGAAGATGACTTACCTGATCGGGACCGAATCGACTTGCTGCAGTGCATCCGCGGAAACCCTTGCGACCAAGCACGACGCACCGATTCAATTCGTCGTCGATGAAGAGACTTACGATTCCAAAGAAGACGCGATGGTTGCGCTTGCTGAATCGACCGAAACATTTGTCAGCACCTTTGCATCGACTCACAAGTGCGAAGCAAGCGGCACCATGACCGTCGCTGGCATGTCCACCAGTTGCAGTGTAACGGCCGGCAAGCGAGCCGCCGTGGCCAAGAAGGCAATGGACAGCGTTGACATGACTTACCTGGTCGGCACTGAATCTTGCTCGTGCCCCATGCAAGCCGCATCGATGGCAAAGACATCGGGCGAAAAGCAACAGTTCATGATCGCTGGCGAAACAACCTGCTGCAGCATCGACGCCCGCGTCCGCTTGGCTCACGCCAAGTACAAGGCCGCAGTCGAAGCATTGGCCAAAGCCGACGCAGGCACCGAAGCTGACGTCCAAATGTAGTTCAGCAAATTCTCGGCTTTGTCCGAGATAGATGACCTCAACAAACAACGCAGTTTGCAAAACCAGCAAGCTGCGTTTTTTTGTGCGCTAACAGCATCCCAGGACAGCACCGCTGGGTGTGTCAATGATACAAACCGGGGGTGGCTGGAAATGATGCCATAACCTTTTCTGTTGCGATGCTATTCGCCATCAACGCGGAGCTCGCATTTTGAAGGAGCATCGTTTTCCGTTCTCCATCAACTCGGCATCCGTATGAAAGACGCTCAGGCGAATCGTTTTGTTTGGCAGCCCAAATCTGGTTCCAAGAAAAAACGGTCTGGTAAGGGCAAACGCTCACGCTCCGAACTTCGCACTCGATTGAGCTGCGAGCGTTTGGAAGATCGACGGATGTTGGCATCGGTGACGTTGCTGACGCCGTCGTCTGGTATCGGTGATGGAACGTGGACGCAAGAGCAACGCAGCGGTCAGAGCGTCTTCGTGGGCCCAGTGTATCTGTATTACGACGTGGATCTTGCGTCCGATTTTCCTGACTTTCAGGTCGGCGATTCGTTGTTTGCTAAGGTGAACTATTTCGACGAAGGCTCCGGGATTTTGCGGTTGCAGTATGACAGCGTCATCGGAAATTTTGATCAGACCGAATTCAATTCTCGGTCCAGTCGCGTCGATTCCCAGCAGTTTGTTAGTTCGTTTCATATTCTAAACGATGTTGAATTTGCCGACGGCACGAATGGTCGTGACTTTCGAGTGGCTGCGGACGGTGCGCCGATTTCGAGTGTCGAGATTTCAGATCAGCCTTTCCCGGCGAGCGGTTTAGAATGGGTGAACAACATTCCTTGGGAATCTGCCTACGTCGGACCTAGTCGCGATGATGTCGACGCGACCACAATTTCAGGAAAAGTGCTGGCGGGTTATCAGGGTTGGTTCGACACTCCCAACGATGCGCAAGGCGGCGGATATCGTCACTGGGGTGAACCCGGCGATTGGAGCGTCGATGCTTGGCCCGACCCAAATGACTACGACGCGACTGAGTTGTTCGCTGTTCCCGGGGCGACGACGGCCAGCGGCGAACCGGCGTATCTAATTTCATCGAACAACCAAGATGTGGTTCGGCGTCACTTTCAGTGGATGCGGCAACACGACATCGACGGTGTGTTGCTGCAACGGTTTTCGGAATCCTTCATGTCGCCGAATCCTGATGGAAGCTATTCCGGCGAAAAGCAATGGGCGCTGGTGAACGCCCGCAGCTCGGCTCATCTCGAAGGTCGTACCTGGGCGGTCGAGTATGACATTCAGATGAGCGATGTCACCGCGGAGCAACGAGAAACCCGGATCCAACAAGTGAAGGACGACTGGGATTTTTTAACCAACTCGAACGGCTTTGATCTGCTGTCCGATACACGCTACCTGCGACAAGACGGCAAGCCGGTCGTGGCGATCTTTGGTTTGTACATTAGTGGCAACAACTCCTACACGACCGCGCAGCAAACCGATCTTACGGATTTCTTTCGGTCACGCGGAGTCTATTTGATTGGTGCGGGGCGTCACAGTGAATCCGCCAATCACGTTGCCGACGCGGGCCTCAATGACGCCTACATTCCCTGGATGGGCTACTTCAGCGGCGGATCGTCCTTCACACCTGCCGATGATGCGTTGGATGGGATTACCGAACACATACCGCACGTGTCGCCAGGTTTTTCGTGGACCCAACTGAAAGAAGATGCCGATTCGGCGTTTCGCGATCGCGAAGACGGAAGCCATTATTGGCAATTGATGCACGACGCGGTCCAAGAGACCGATTCGTCTTGGATCTTCGTTGGCATGTTCGATGAATACGACGAAGCAACTCACATTATGCCTGCCAGCGACGATCCACCGATCCCTGAAACTGATGATGAGGGCAACTCGTATCGCTTCGTCACCAACGGTCCTCGGCCCAACGATTGGTGGCTTGCCCTTACCGGCCAGGGCAAAAAGGCGTTGCAAGGCAAAATCTCAATCACAGACACCCAGCCGACCGAAGCGGAATTGGAAAACCGATCCAACACCGGCGGTGAAGTCCGATGGAGTGTCAACGAAAGCCAACGACTGTCAGCCGTCGAGTTTGCTGACGGCCAAATCGAGACCATCGAAGTCAATCACAATGGCACTACCTTTGACGCCAACTTTTCACTCGATCCCAATCTGTATTTTCAGGTCGACGACGCGTTTGTGTACCAAGAATCAGATGGTCGCGATCTAACGGTCGAAGTCGAGTATCTTGACTCGTCGGTTGGATCGTTCGCTCTTCAGTACGATTCGGTCGATGGAGCGTATGTGCAAACGGCATCCGCGTTGTTGACCGACAGTGGTCAGTGGCGGACGCATCGGTTCGAGCTGTCAGATGCCTACTTTGGCAATCGTCAAAATGCTGCGAGCGATTTTCGACTCGTCAAGAGTAGCGGAAACCTTCTCGTTCGTCGCTTGCGTCTATCAAAGGAAAGCGTGCTCTCGGTCCAAGCGGATCTTGGGGCCACCAACATTAGCGACGGTTTGCGGCATCAAGCTAGCGGTGGTGACGGTCAGAGCTTGTCGACGAATAGCGGCGAGCGCGATAGCAGGATACTGACCGGCGATCCATCATCGCTGTATCTGTACATGCAGCTCGATGACGACTTTGCTCATCAAGTCGCAGCCGGACTCAACGCGATCGTGGAAGTGGTTTACCAAGACGTTGGCAACGGAAACCTGAACATTCAATACGACTCGGTGGATGCAGCGTATCGGTCGGCTGAATCGGTGTCAATGGAGAACACGGGCCAGTGGCGAACGGCGCGGTTCTACCTTGACGATGCCTACTTTGGTAATCGCCAAAACGATGGTTCCGACTTCCGAATTACGGGCAGCAACATCCCGATCGATCAGGTCCGAGTGCTGCGAGATTTCGGTGATTTGCTGGCTCCCGAGTTACAGACAGCTTCCGCTTCGATCAATGTTGCTCCTGACACCACTTCGATTGGCTGGTCATTTAGTGACGACTGGAAAACGGGGTTGATGGACCAATGGACGACGCAAGAAGACAATCGCGTTCGGCTGGAGTGGTCCCGGAGCGGTAACGATGTTTGGAACTTGATTGACGATGTTTTTGAAAACAGTAGCTCTGGTTCGCAAAGCGGTTACGACGTTTCCACCGGCCGCAACACGTGGGCTGGCGAGTACCTATGGGATACGTCGGGGCTTGCGCCGGGGGCTTATCAGGTTCGCGTGACGCCAATAGACGGTCGCGGCAATCTCGGGGAGCCCAACGATTCAACGGAGCTCGATTTGCAGCCTCCGAAACTGTTGGGAATCACTCGCGAGTCACCGCTGCAGCAAAATACTCAATCCAACAGGCTTGTTTTTCGAGCGACCTTCGACGAGCCCATCGTGGAGTTGCAGGCTGCTGACTTCAAGCTTTTTGGCGGTTCGTCCGCAGTCGTTGCTGATGCCAGTGCCGTCGCTGGAACGGGTGAAACGGTCTATCTGCTGACAGTCTCCGGTGGAGGACTCTCAACCTATAAGGGGGTTGTCGGACTTGATCTTGCACCCTCGCATGACATTTCCGACATGGCATTGAATCAACTTGGGATCAGCGAGCCAGCAATCGACGAAGTCTTCGTCGTGGGCGATGCACCGCAAGTGCAAAGCTTAGCTACCGACGGCGGCAACAGCATCGTTCGGTCCATCACGATCGACTTTGACACCGAGGTGATGATTGCAAGTGATGCATTCGAGCTGACCAATTCGCTAGGCGTGCCGGTCTCGGTCATTCACTCTTCGACGACCGTGAACCACAAGACGCGGGCATCCTTGTTTTTTACCGGATCGTTGGTTGATGAAACTGGATCGTTAGTCGATGGGGATTACCAGTTGAAAATCATCGGAACCAAGGTTCAGGATCTTGGTGGAAAGAATTTGGATGGAAACGGTAGCAACGCACATGTCGACGACTTCTTCCGGCTATTTGGTGACAGCAGTGGCGATCGCAGCGTTGGCCTGACGGACTTTGCTGGATTGCGTCAATCGTTTGGTGCGAACGAGTCAGGCAACAATTTCAACTCGGCGTTTGATGCAGATGGAGATGGAACCATTGGCTTGGCCGACTTCGCCGCGTTTCGTGCGAACTTTGGCAAGCAATTGGACCCGTAGTGTGTAGGCCGTAGCGAGCTTCCAGCGAGTTAGGGCATTGGGCATGTTGCCGTAACTCGCTAAAGCTCGCTACGGCCTACTTTTTTCTACCTTTCTTCAAATTCAATCCAGGACCGGCAAACTTTCGGTCAAGGGAATTTCGCCACGCAACAACTTCCCTGCCGCACCGACGATTTTTAGATAGTGGTCAGTCGGTACGCCTTCGATCCCGATAAACTTGGCACCATCATTGACGGGTGGATCGTCGGTGCATTTAAAGATGGCTGTGCCTTCGTCCACTTCGTCAAACATCGCGACGTAGATCATGTCACAGCCGATCTTTTTGGCACTGCTGATCTGTGACCACAGAAACTCACCTTTCAAACGCGGGATCGCGGCGTCCTGATTTCCCTTTAGGTTGTACCAACTGAAACCTGGGAAAACGACGGGCAAGTAGTCTAGGTTTCGCTTCTTGCACCAAGCTAGATCTTTTGCTGAAACTTCGGTCGCATGCCGGCGTGCTTGTTTCGGAGTTCGGTAACGACCTACCGTCCATGGCGAAACAATGTCGGCCGAGGCAATCGTTTCGTGCAGTGCTTCGTCTTCCATCGTGTCGCGTGTTTGCGTTCGCCAGTAAGTTGGAATGCCAATCATCACAGTGCAACCTTGTGATTTGAACCATTTGATCAGGTTGTGACAGTACTCCAGCGAATACTTGCGACCGTCGTTAAATCCGATTCCCCAAATCGATACGACCGGTTTACCGTCGTGATGCAGGTAAGCTTCGTTGCCCGCGATTGCTTGCTGTTTTTGAAGGGCCAGCCAATCTCGCTGAACCAAATTTGCGTCATCAGATTTTATCCCCGACAAATCGTACATCACTGCGAACGTTCGACCGTGTTGGTTGGCGCCTTTGGCCGCGTTGGCGAGGACGCTGTTTTTGTGAGCGCGATGTTTGGGGTTTTTTAGTCCATTCGCAAATCGTTGAACGAAGGCACCATCAATTCCATATTGCTGCATCCATTGGAAGTGTCTTAGAACCGTTTTTTCATTCGCACTACTGAACACCTCCGCCGTCCGTCCGTCGGCGTGTTTGAACTTGGTTTCATAGAGTTCGTCGTCATCGTATTCAGTCAAATCGGGCCACATGTCGACCGTCACGTTGCCAGGTCCAGGTGGTTGGTTTCGCGACCAGTGGATCCAGCCCAAATCGGCACCATCGCCGGGGCAGTTGAACCAACCCTGGTAGCCGCACATGACTTTCCCAGTCAGCGTGGATCGATCAACCACGTCGTTGCGGTTGTTTGTGTCATCGGCGAGGGAAAATCCGCCCATGAGTAACAGGGGCAGGAACGAAAGGAGGGGCCTGTGCATGGGGAATCCTGGTTGGGAGGTAGTGGGCGACTCGTGACACCAGGCACATAGCACCACCCATTTTTTAGTTACTCGGCTTAGAAATTGGATTTCTTTCCTACCTATGGGAAACCGGACGGCGAAATCGTAACCGATTGCATTTACCGGCTATTTCCCTATCAGAGATAAGGCAAACATGGAAAACACAACCACTCAATCAGCGACACCGGATTACCGGCGTCCTTTCATCACGATCACGCTGCTGTTTTTCCTATGGGGATTCATCACGGTGATGAACGATGTGTTGATCCCTTACTTGAAGGAAAGTTTTGAACTGAGCTACTTCCAAGCCGGGTTGGTGCAGTTTGCCTTCTTCGGAGCGTTCTTTTTCGTATCGCTGGTGTATTACTTCGTGTCGCTTTCCAAAGGCGATCCGATCAACCGAATTGGATATAAGCTTAGCATCATTATCGCGTTGTTGATTTGCGGAGCTGGCTGCGCGATGTTCTTTCCTGCGGCTGAATTTCGGTCTTATCCGTTCTTTTTGGCGGCGCTGTTCCTGTTGGCGACCGGTGTGACGCTGTTGCAGATCGCTGCGAATCCTTACGCAGCAATTTTGGGTAAACCGGAAACGGCATCCAGTCGTCTGAACCTTGCGCAGGGTGTGAATTCACTCGGTACGACAATCGCGCCGATCGCTGGCGGCTTGCTGCTTTACAAAGTCTTTGCACCCGGCGGCGAAGTCACGATCGATTCAATAAAACTGCCGTACTTGATTTATGGCTCACTCTTCGTGCTGCTGGCAATCATTGTTTGGCGAAGTCATCTGCCAAGCTTTTCCAAGGATGACGAAGATACGAACGATCAAGGCGGCGACGGTTCGTTGGGAGCACTGAAGTTTCCGCATCTTCGATTCGGAATGATCGCAATCTTTATGTACGTCGGCGGCGAAGTTGCGATCGGCAGTTATCTGATTAGCTTCATGATGCACGATTCAATCATGGGATTGCCTGAAGCAACTGCCAGCATCTTTTTGGCGTACTACTGGGGCGGTGCGATGATCGGCAGGCTCTGCGGCGCGATCTCGTTAAGCGGGTTGGCCAGCCAGTCACAAAAGTACGGCTACATGGCGATCACTGCGATCGTGGTTCTGCTGGTCGTTTATACGGTCACTGCTATTCGCATCGAAGAAGGTGCGTTTGCGATGGACTTTTTGTCACCGGTGCAGGTGTTGCCGTTCTTGGGATTGATCGCGATCAATTTTGTGGCCTTCATCGCCGGTCGTGGAAATGCGGCTCGAGTGCTATGGGTGTTTTCGATCAGCATGGTGGTCTTGCTTTGCATCGCCTCGTTTACCGGTGGGTCGCTAGCGTTTTGGGCGGCACTAGGCACCGGGCTATTCAATTCAATCATGTGGTCCAACATCTTCACGTTGGCGATCAAGGATTTAAAACAGCACACATCACAGGGATCTTCGCTGCTGGTGATGATGATCGTCGGCGGAGCGATTGTTCCATTAATCATGGGGGCCGCAGCCGATCGTATCGGGATTCAGCTTGCTTTTGCCGTTCCCATCGTGAACTACGTCTACATCGCTTTCTACGGATTGATCGGCCATCGCGTGCAGGAAGCGACGCCTGCGGTCGGCACCTTGGAGACAGCCTGATGCGAGATAAGCGGATCGTTTTAACGTTGGACGCTGGCGGCACCAACTTTGTTTTTTCAGCCGTCGATTCAAGCGGAGAGGTAATCTCGCCGGTGCGTTTGCCTGCTGAAACAAAGGATTTGAACAAGAGTCTGCAAACGATCACGAGCGGTTTTGAGCAAGCGATTGAGAAGTCGCCACGTCCCCCGGTTGCAATCAGCTTTGCGTTTCCTGGACCTGCTGATTATCCCAGCGGCATTATCGACAATGTGGGCAACCTGCCTGCCTTTGCCGGTGGAGTCGCTTTGGGGCCCTATCTTCAATGGCAGTTCGGATTGCCAACGTTCATTAACAACGACGGCGATCTGTTTGCCTACGGCGAAGCGATTGCTGGGTTGTTGCCAGATGTGAACAAGCAGCTTGAACTCGCTGGAAGCAAGAAGCGATATCGCACGTTGTTCGCAATCACCCTGGGCACAGGACTGGGCGGAGGTCTGGTCCACAACGGCGAACTTTTTATCGGCGACAATTCCAACGCCAGTGAAGTCTGGTTGCTTCGCAATCGGTTGCGGCCGGAGTGCTTCGCCGAAGAGGGTGCCTGCATTCGTGCGGTCCGAGGTAGCTATGCCAAGCATGCCAACATTTCTTTCGATGATTCGCCAACACCGCAGCAGATCGCGGCAATGGCAAAGGATACGGGCGAAGCAACGAATCAACACGCCGCGATTCAGGCCTACCTTGAACTGGGTCAAGTTGTTGGCGGCGCGCTTGCCAATGCGATCACGTTGCTGGACGGATTGGTTGTGATCGGTGGCGGTATCTCTGGTGCGTACGAACTCTTCATGCAGCCATTGCTCGACGAAATGCAAGGCAAAATCGAAACGTATGACGGCAAGCCAATTTCGCGAATCATGCAACGCGTTTTTAACTTGCAATGTAATCAGCAAAGAGCCGTTTTCATGGAAGGTGCGACAAGGACGCTGACAATTCCAGGTAGCAAAAAAGAGATCACGTACGACCCCATGAAACGCATCGGTATCGGGATTACTCGACTGGGCACCAGTCGGGCGATTTCCATCGGAGCTCACGCATTCGCAATACACCAAATCGACAAGGCCGTGGCATAGGCTTCCAGCCCGTGTTTGACCCTATGTCATATTAAACGAAACCAAGGACTAAACCATTGAAGATTCTATATTCAATCTCACTACTGCTTTTCACTCTTTCAAGTCTCTGGGTGTCGCCATGCGAAGCAGTAGAATCTGTCGCCGTTAATTCACAAACCACTCGTGATTCGCAAACCACTCGCGTTTCTCAAGT
The DNA here is from genome assembly GCF_001642955.1 of Rubripirellula obstinata. Classification (GTDB taxonomy): domain Bacteria; phylum Planctomycetota; class Planctomycetia; order Pirellulales; family Pirellulaceae; genus Rubripirellula; species Rubripirellula obstinata. The sequence continues at coordinate 34,540 of NZ_LWSK01000019.1, forward strand.
CAATCCATTCATCGGGACCGGCGGCCACGGTCATACGTTCCCCGGTGCGACGACTCCCTACGGAATGGTCCAGCTAAGCCCTGATACGCGAACCGAAGGTTGGGATGCTTGTGGAGGATACCATTACAGCGATTCGTCGATCCTAGGTTTCTCGCATACACATTTGAGCGGTACTGGCATTGGCGATTTGGGTGATGTCCTATTCATGCCATTCGTCGGTGATGCACAAACGACGGCTGGTTCAGTCGAAGATCCCGATAGCGGATACCGATCGCGGTTTAGCCACGACGACGAAGATGCCGAACCTGGATACTACCGCGTTCACCTGAATGATGATGATATCGAAGCTGAATTAACTGCGACTCCGCGTGCAGGTTTCCATCGCTACACGTTTCCTGAAAACGCAGCCCCAAGTCTGGTGATCGACCTTGCGCACACGATTCATGGTCATCGCAATCCAGTGACGGAATTGCGTGTCATCAATGATCGCGAAATCGAAGGCTACAAGCGAACCCGCGGCTGGGCATCGAATCACCATGTCTATTTCCACGCCAAGTTTGACCGTCCGTTCAAGTGCGAGCTGTTTGAAAACGGAAAGGCAATGCCGGGACACTGGTCAGTGGCAAGCGGGAATACTCAAGCCGTTTTGCGATTCGATTCAAGCGATCAAACCACGGTGATGGCGAAAGTCGGTATCTCTGCAGTCGACTATGCAGGTGCTCGCAAGAACGTGGAAACTGAAATTGCAGGCTGGGACTTTAATGGTGTTCAGCGTTCGGCGAGTGAAAGCTGGGAACAACAACTTAGCAAGATCTCAGTCGGTGGCGGCACTCTCGATGATCAGACGATTTTCTACACAGCCCTTTATCACACGTCCATCAGCCCCAACGTCTTTACCGATTGCGACGGGCGATATCGAGGGATGGATCAACGGATTCATCAATCAACCGACGGTCCGATGTACACCGTGTTTTCGTTGTGGGACACGTTCCGTGCGTTTCATCCCTTGATCACGATCATTGATCCAGAGCGGGACGAGGAATTTATTCGCACCCTGCTGACTCAATACGATCAAGGCGGGATGCTGCCCAAGTGGGAACTGGCAGGCAACTACACCGGAACCATGATCGGATATCACGCCATCCCCGTCATCGTCGATGCTTACCAAAAGGGAATCAACAGGTTCGATGTCGAGAAAGCGTACGAGGCGATCATCAAATCGGCTCACGCTTGTCCGGATGACTTCCTGTTTCCATCGGAAGTGGTTCGGGAAAAACTAAATCCGAAAGCCAAGCATTACAACGACACTCTAGGGTTTGTCCCCTGTGATTTGGAGAACGAATCGGTTTCGAAAGCACTCGAATACGCCTACAACGATTGGTGCATCGCAGAACTGGCTGAAGCATTGGGGAAAACCGATGACGCAACAAAGTACCGTCAGCAAGCGAAGCGTTATCAGCAGTACTACGATTCCAAGACCGGATTCATGCGAGGGCTTAACCAAGACAAGTCATGGAAGTCACCCTTTAACCCGAAGTTTTCTCAGCATCGCAAAGATGAATATACCGAAGGAAATGCCTGGCAATGGACTTGGTTTGTGCCTCACGATGTACCGGGTTTGGTCGACTTAATGGGCGGCAAGACTGCTTTTCAAACAAAGCTAGACGCGCTGTTCAATGAGGATTCGTCTGTCGATGGGGAAGAGAGCTCCGTCGATATTTCAGGTCTGATCGGTCAGTACGCTCACGGCAATGAACCGAGTCACCACATCACTCATATGTACAACCATGTCGGTCAACCTTGGAAAACACAAAAGCTGGTCGACGAGATCCTGACCACGCTGTACTTCAATGATCCCAATGGATTGTCAGGCAATGAGGACTGCGGCCAAATGTCAGCATGGTACATTCTGAACGCCATGGGCTTCTATTCGTTCTGCCCCGGTGACCCAACGTATTCGATCGGACGACCCATGTTTGACAAGGTTAAAATTGACTTGGCTGACGGAAAGAAGTTCACCGTCCTGGCCGTCAACAACAACGCAGACAACAAGTACATTCAGTCGGCTAAGTTGAATGGCAGTACCTTGAAGTCACCCTTCTTCACCCACCAGCAGTTGATGCAAGGCGGAACGCTAGAACTGGAGATGGGGCCGGAGCCAAACCAAAACGCATTCGATGACTGACTTGGAATGCGAGTCCAATATCCGCCATTGGATCAAGCTCGACTGAATCCTGGTGGAATCAGTGACGGCCAGACGCCAACTACGGTTGTGCCGTTCGGTGGCGTCCATCATTGATGACGTCTTTGAGTTCATGTAGCAAGTCGCCAACAATTTCAGGTTCTGTCGCAAATTGATTGTTGGTTTCGCCTAGATCGATTTCGAGGTCATAGAGTTGCCCGGTCACGCCGTCTGACTTTGCCGAAACCCGAGTGGGTTTGGAAAACCCGCCTGATCCGAGACCGGTGATTAGTTTCCACTTGCCGCGGCGGATGAACTTGACTTGATCATCGCTGCCGGCTTGCATGACGAGTGATTTGCGTGACGGGTAGTCGGAAGATGCCTGCGGTGTCATTGCCTTGATAAAACTAAAACTGTCGGGGCCGTCTTCTTTGGCAAGGCCAGCGTCCCAAAGGTCTGCGAATGTCGCCAAGAAATCAGTGAAACAAACGAGCTGGTTGGATGTTGTGCCAGAGACGACTTGGCCCGGGTATCGCACGATCATCGGCATTCGATGTCCTGCTTCCCATGCATCGGATTTCATGCCACGAAGTCCGCCGGCTGAATCGTGTCCCAATCGATCCACGTCAGCATCAAACCAAACGGGGCCGTTGTCGGAAGTGAAGATTACCAGGGTGTCATCTGTCATCTTTGCCTCGTCAAGCTTTGCGAGCACGCGTCCAATTTCTGCGTCCACCATCATCATGAAATCGCCGTACATTCCGGCTTCGCTTTTGCCCACAAACTCTGGTGAAGGAAGCCAAGGCGTGTGCGGCGCGGGATAGGCCAAGTAAAGAAATAGCGGAACCGACTGCGCGTCACGCCGGTGACGTTCGATGACATCAACGGCTTCATCGGTAAACCGAGGCAATACACTTTTCAGTGTTAGGTCGTCGGCAATTCCGCCGGCCCGCCAAAACTGCCCTTGAATCGGTGACCATCCATTGCTCTGGCTCGCAGTGATCGTTTGTGTCGGCTGCGACACGGCTTGGTCATTGCGGATGTAAAAGTACGGTGGAATGTCAGTGGAGGCTCGGATGCCGAAAAATTGGTCAAAGCCGCAATCCACGGGACCACCGGGTAGCGGACGATCGTAGCCATCTTCCTGAAACCCGAGGTGCCACTTTCCAACCATCGCGGTTTCGTAGCCGACCGATTTAGCCAGCGTCGCAATCGTCGTTTGCTCTGCTGCGATCAACGGTTCGGTAGGCCAACGAGTCACGTCGGTACGAAAGGGATACTTTCCCGTCATCAGTCCATAGCGTGACATGTGGCAAAGTGGACCGGGGGCATGGGCGTCGGTGAAACGCATACCATCGCGGGCCAGTGAATCAATGTTCGGCGTCGCGATTTTTGACTTCGGATTGAAGCAGCCTGGATCGCCATAGCCCATGTCATCGACCAAGATTAGAACGATGTTGGGTGACTTGGCTTGCTCAGGATTCTGGGCTTTTGCAACGTCGCAAAGACAGGCGAGGAAAAGAGTCGTAAGAAGCGGAATCAGGTGTCGCACAGATTAGTCCTTCAAGGCGGGAAAGCCATGTTCGAGCAATTCGTTGAGCCGATTACGGGTTCCCAAGTGTTCGGGCCGATCCGCTAGGTTGTTGTATTCGAGGTGGTCTTGGGTGTGATCGTAGAGTTCGTAACCGCCTTGCCCTTCCCTGCCCCAACGGGTCAACCGCCAATCACCACTGCGGACACTGTAACCCATCCCGACGCCACCGCGGACAACTTGGGTATACGCCGGTTTTTCAATCGTCACTGAAGGAGTTTCGATCACCGCGCGTAAGCTATCGCCAGCATGTTCGTGCGGTGGCGTCAGGCCGAAGTAGTCACACAGCGTTGGATAGACATCCAATAGTTCGACCACTGAATTAGTTTTCTGACCCATTCCCTCACAGCCTGGCACCCACAAGATCATCGGGACGCGAGCGCCGAGTTCAAACACCGTCACCTTGTTCCACCATCGATGTTCGCCAAGATGATACCCATGGTCGCCTACCATCACGACAATCGTGTCGTCCCAGAGCTTCAGCCGATCCATCGCGTCAAACAACTTGCCAACTTGGGCATCTGAAAAAGTCGTGCAGGCTTGGTAGGCTCGCTTAAACTCGCGTTGATCTTGTTCTGTCAATGAATTGAAAAAGTCCTTGTTCGATAACGCATGACGCAGCAGTGGCACTCGATCCTTCGGTTCCTTGGCGAGCTGGATTTCGTCGATCGGATAGTGATCGAAGTATTCCTTGGGCGCGATGAACGGATCATGCGGTTTATGGAAACCAACGCCGATAAAGAACGGTTGGTTTGAGTGTTCTTTCAGCACTCGAACCGCTTCGGCGGCGATCATTCCATCGGGCTGTGCTTCGTCACCGCCCTCTGCTGCCAACCATTTGCACCAGGGAATGCTGCCATCGCCAAGGATGCGGCCTTGGCCCTGTTTTCCGATTTCAGGATTCTTTCTGAGCGCGTCGTAGAAGTAATCGAACGAAACCGAATCACGAAAAAGTGCTGGCGATCCGTTGTCATCCAGGCCCGCATGGAACAGCTTTCCCAGCCCTGCGGTGTAAAAGCCGTTCTCGCGAAACAGTTGCGGCAGTGTGGTCAGATCAGGCCACTTCTTCCGAAGAGCGACCGTGTTGGAAACAATGCCCAATTGATCGGGACGTTTGCCCGTCATCATCGACGAACGGCTCGGGTTGCATACCGGGTACTGGCAGTAAGCACGTTCGAACTTCACGCCTTTTTTCGCCAACCGATCCCAGTTTGGCGTGACCATCGAATCCTGCCCGTACGCGTTAACTTCAGGTCGCAAGTCGTCAATGACGATAAACAACACATTCTTTGGTTTCACTTGGTCGGCGTTCGCAAAGCCTTCAAAATGGCAGGCGAATGCAGCACAGCAAACCAAGGCGATGAAGTTGAGGCGAAACATAGAGAGCCTTCTGGTGGGGTTTGCAGGAGCAGTCGCGCGGCGGCCGACACAACTTTTAATCATCGGCGGGATCGTTTCCATCGATCCAAGGCCCCGCGTATTTCATGTATGACGGGTCGACCAGGGTGCTGCCGTAATCGCCTGCTGTCCAACCAGGGATATGCTTGGGTTGCCCCCGTGATTCAGAAAGTGCTTCCCACTTCTTGGCCCAACCAGGATCCTCCGTTGAAATCTGTCGTTTTTCACCATCGAGGAAAAAGACTTTGCCTTTCCGGTAACTCTGAGCCCCCAAGTTGACCACGGCCATCGCAGCGGCGCCCAGGTCGGGTGGATTGTTGCACATCATCGGTTCGTTGGCTTCGCAAGCGTCAAGCCAGTTGGCAAAGTGCGCCAGCGTTGTGTCTTCCACCTTTTTAGTTTTGATTCGCTCGGCTTTCTGACGAACATGCGTCACGGGACCACGTTCAGGCATGAAATCAAAACCGTCAAACTCTTCGCCGTTACCAAACGTGAAGGTGCCAAAATGTCCTCGGATCAATTGATTGATGCGAGACTTTTCGTTGCACATGGTCGCCGTTACCAAGCCCTGAACTCCTTCGTCGAAATCGGCAACAACCGTTGCGACATCTGGTACATCTCGCCCGTCGTATTCTAGGAAAATTCCTCCCGCGCCCACAACACGGCCGGGCAGTCGCAGCCCGGTGGCTTTCAGCATCGATGTGGTCCGGTGGACGAACAGGTCGGTGAACATCCCGCTTCCATAGGGCCAGAATCGTCGCCACTGAGCGTAGATTTCTCGATCAAACGGCACGTCCGGAGTCAAGCCTTCGTTGCTTCCCAGCCATCGTGCCCAGTCGATCGTTGATGGCTTCATGTCTTGGGACAGTTGATAGTATCGCCATTGGCCCATGTCGCTATTGCGAAAGAACTCGGTTTGGTAGCCCATGACTTTGCCAAGCTTTCCTGCTTGCAGCAACGCACGCACTTCATCCCAAACGGGCAAGCTTGTCGATTGCACGCCGACCTGCATGACCTTGCCACTTTTGTTCCAGCTTCTCTCGACACTGAACGCTTCTTCAACCGTTTTGGTCATCGGTTTTTCACAGTAGACATTCAGTCCCGCGGCAAGCGAGTCGATCGTTTGCTTGTGGTGCCAATGGTCGGGAGTGCCAATGCAAACCGCGTCAAGGTTCTCTTTTTCGATCATCTCGTTGTAGTCAACGTAACGACCTGGGGCGGTACCGGTCTTGTCTTTGATGTGATCGGCAACTTTGTCTCGCTGAGTCTTGTAGACTTCCGCGACACCGACCAATTCAACCTTTCGTCCGGATGCGTGAAGTTTGCACAGAGATTTCACATGCGCACCAAACCCGCGACCACCGGGGCCAATGAATCCAATTCGCATGTGCTCGTTTGATCCACCAAACGCCTGGGCATGTTTGGCGGGCAAGCCAAAAGCAGCGGTCGTCGCAGCAACTTTGGTTGTATGGCTCAGGAATGTTCGACGATCAGAAGATTGCATTTTAAATCACGGGTTGTAGTTAAGGAGAAACCTTCGATTCAATCATCCAGCGGCATGACTTCAACGCTGCGAATCTGCACGGTGCTGCCGGGGTCATGTTGTTGAAACGCAAAGTGCCCCGCAGAGTGCGTTTTGGCGAAATCCATGTACTCGTACAATTCGTTACCGTCGACGGTGATCTTGATCCGCGTCATCTCACGGCCACGCCAAACGTCGTCGCGGACTTCAATTTCGTAGGTAAACCAAGTGTCGGGTTTGACATGTTGTTGGTAAACGTGACAAAACCCATATAACGATCCAGTACGAATTGGATCGGTATGAGTGCTGTCGACTTGGGCTTCATAGCCATCCGAAAAGCTGGGTTTGCGAGTCGTTCGGAAGTAGACACCAGAATTCCCACCGTCGTTAATTTTGACGACGGCGCGGTATTTGAAATTCTTGTAAGTTTGGCCGGTGGACACCAACATGGATTGCGATCCTGAGCCAACAATCACACCCTGATTGATGTTCCAATGACTGTCGTCCTTGCCGACTTTTTCCCAGCCATCAAGCGATTGTCCATCGAATAGGCGCACCCAGTCTTCGCTGTGATTGTCTTCGCTGTGATGTTCGTCGCTGTGATGTTCGTTGGCCGACACTATCACGCACCAGAACAGTGCAACCAAGGTGGAGAAAGCTAGGAACCATGATCGTTGTTTTTTGATGAACATGACGGTGTGTTTGATACTTGGGTGAGGTACAAAAAAAGACCTGGCCACGCGCCATTGAATGGCCGAGCGGTCAGGTCACAGGGTCACCATTGAAAAGAGCTTAAAACTCTCCTTCGATGATCTCTTTGTTAGCCCGTGTCCCAAGTGATCCCCAAAGCCCATAAGGACTGGCGGTTCCACCGGGCAAGAATAACGAAGCATTCCCGAACCGCACTTGCTGGCTATTTTGATTGCCGGCTTCGATTGAGTCGGTAACAAACTTCACTGCTCCATCGGCCATCAGAATGTGGACGCCACCTTGGTGACGGCTGCTTGGCGGATAGATGCCCTCGGCCTGCCCGAATTCGGAACCGCCCCCATTCTGACAAGTCTCACTGTTGGGCGGACGAATGGTGAAGACACCGGAATGGATGGCACGACTGTCGGCCCACTTGAATCCGCGCCGATGCTCGGCTGTGGTAACAAGCGTGGCAGCATTAGGGGCAGGGGCAACGGCCCAAAACTGCGGCCGAAGTGCATCGACACTGTTACTACATGCAAGTGCACCATTGGCAACCATGATGTCCGAACCACCGGATGCCGGTTCAGTTCGGGTGTCACGGTCTCCCAGGTCCGTTGTAATTTCGCCCATGCAGATGGTGTTGGAAAGACCGTCCAAGATGTCACGGAATTTCGCGGTGCGACGAGAAACGAAGACACCGCGGCAAGACGCACGTGCCCACTGCGAGTAAACCGACGAAGGAGATGACGGTGGTTCGATAAAGGTTCCATCTTCTCGGGTGCCCGCATCAAAGCTGCGGTGGATTGCATCGCCCAAGCAGGCTGCGTAGTTTGTTCGCCCCTGTGCCGGTAACCCTGTGCCAGGATCGCTGGGGCAACGGAACGATACAATTTCGGTCAGCCAAGGGTCATACCGGCCGAAAGCAGGTGTGTTGTGGTGTGCGATATTTTTCAGCGTGCGTGGTCCCATTGCGGGGAAAACACCAGCACCGATTGGGTTCTGAAAAGGATTGCTAATCTGTTCCCAAAGTGCTTGTTGCTCGATGAACGGTGTCAGTCCAACCAACATGCTCAGTTCCAACCAGTTGTTACCGGTGCCCACGTCATTGGGTGGACCAGCGCCGGTTGCCTGGGTGCCGGTGCCGTGCTTGGGCAGTCTCTGATAAGCAGAGTGATAGTTGTGAATCCCCAAACCAATCTGTTTGAAATTGTTACTGCAACTCATTCGCCTTGCCGCTTCACGGGCGGCTTGGACCGCAGGCAGTAAGAGTCCGACAAGGACTCCGATAATCGCGATCACCACAAGAAGTTCCACCAAGGTGAAACCTCTCGACCTAGAATGTCTTGACATCTTCACTCTCCTTAGAATTACAAATAAGTACTACCTACAGCCATCAAAAACAGGCCGCAAAGATTTACTATCAGTCGGTCGTAACAGCATCTTTTTCGTAGCTTGGATTAGGGTCAGCCATTTCGGGATGCTCTTCGAGATACCGAGTCATCTCGTCTTGCGTTGCAGTCGTCCCGTTTGATCCATCGCCGCAACCTACGGCGAAGAAAAGCAGGGCCGAGGGCAAACACGCGATCAGGTGGAATAGCTTCATACTTTAGTCCCTGTGAAAATACTGAACCAATCATCGAAGTAGTCAGGCTAGCTAACAATTCGGCGAAAAACCAAAAAGCTACTTAAATTCCTGTCTGAAGGCTAACAGCGGACGGTGAGATGAAGTTACTCTGATTTCCGCGAATTACTGACACTTCTTGGTGAACGCCAGCTACATGCGGCCTACGTTTGTGAATCGCCACGTTCATACGAAAAAAGCCGCAGCGATATCCAATGGACTCGCTGCGGCAATTGTGTATTCGTCAATGCTTCCAGTTAGTCGTTACCGCTGGGGCTATGACTTGCGACGTCGAGCGCAGATTCCGCTGACGCCCAGGCCAAGCAGCAATGCCGCGCTGCCCGGTTCAGGAATGGCAGTGACGGAAACGGTCGTGAATCCTGGATTTGTCGTGTTGAAGTCAATCAGCAGATTTGACACGCCGGCAACGCCATTGCCTGAGAGTTGGTTGGCTTCGGCGTAGCCGGTCAGAGTTCCCACCAGATCGCCAGGCACGGTCAACTGCCCAGTGCCGAGAAGATTGATGCTGGACCCAGCTTGGATCGAGGTACCTGGCGCGATGTTGTTCAACGCCAAGAGTCCACCATCAAGAATGTTGACCACTGCCGTTCCGCCTGATGGAGTGGACGCGTTGGTTGTACCGAGACCAAGAATTCCGCCGGTCTGATTAAGGACACCGCCAATGCTAATGGTCGCTGATCCCAGCGAACCCAACCAAAGGTGATTTCCAACATTGGCCGTGCCGCCACTATTGATTTCGATGACACCCGTTGCGGCGGCATCATTTGCAGCCCAGAGGATATTTTCGACGTTTAGGGTTCCGCCGTTGTTGACTCGAAGCGTTCCCGTGACGGCACCGTTGTTGCCGGCAAAGACATTGCCATTTTGCGAACCAGAGCTATCCGTCGTGACGACGCCACCACTGTTGATCTCAAGCGTGCCACTTTCATCAACGCCAATTTGAATTCTGCCAACATTTGGAACGGTACTTGTTGCCGTCACGGTGGCACCGCCCCAATTCATTCGTGCGGTGTCGTTCACCCCGGGTATAACGCCACCTTGCCAGCCGGATGCAGTTGCCCAGTCGCCGTTGCTAATGTAGCGAATGTCCGCCGCGTCGGACCGTTGCACCATCGTTGCACTAAGCAGGCTGCCAAGCACTGCACAAACCATCATCATTTTTAACTTCATAACTATCTAGCCTTTTGCGATTGCAGTCCGCCTCGTACTCAACAGCGAACCAGGTAAAATGAATACGACGAAGCTCGTTACCAGAGCTTTCCACGTGTTTGCCAAAAGCCAAGCAATGCGTATGGTTACGCTTAATGCGGGTTTTTTTCGCAATTATCTAGCAGACTGCGCCGGAAAGCGGCTTACGAGGGAATCGGCAGGTTTGCGTTTGTCGCTAAGCTGCCATTCAGATTTCCGCGATCTAGATATTCCACGGTTCGCAAGTAACCAAATCACTGTGGTGGCTATCTTTAATCAGACGGATAGAAAGCGGGGCTGGTGGAAGTCACGATTCAAAAACGGTCTGAGACTCATGGCGATTGGCAAGGTTGAGATGAGAACCCCTGAATTCATCCAGCTTTTGACGAGCAATCAGTCTCGGCTGTACGGGTACATCCTCTCGTTGACATTCGACCCAGATCAAGCGAATGACGTTCTGCAGCAGACCAATCAAATTCTGTGGCAGAAGGAAGAGGACTTTGAAATTGGGACCAACTTCATCGCTTGGTCCTTTCGAATCGCCTACTTTCAAGTTCTCGCCCATCGAAAACGAATACAACGTGATCGATTGGTATTCGATGAAGACGTCCTTCGCGATATCGCTGATGTGCCCAGCAGCAGTGACGAGACGTTTGAAATTCGCCAGCGACTCCTTCGTCATTGCCTAGAAAAACTAACTGAACATCAACGTCAATTTGTTCGCCTGCGTTATTCGAAAGGCTTAAAATTGGACGCTATTGCAACGGAAACCGACAGAAACGTGAACGCTGTTAAACAAATACTTTTTCGCGCACGTGCAGCTTTAATGGCCTGCGTCAGCGATTGTCTTCCAGAGGAGGCAAAGTGATGGACGAATCAAAACGTGCTGAATTGCAAGAGCTGATGCAACTTCAACTCGATCAAGGGTTGGAAACGCAGCAACGCGTCAAGCTGTCTGATCTTCTGCGCGACGACCAACAGGCACAAGAATTTTATGTCGAATTTTGCCAACTGCACGCGATGTTGGCGTGGGAACATGGTGTGCTTCCCGAGGTGGCGTTCGATTCGGACCCGACCACTGCTGGATCTAAAACGACTCAGCGAATGGTTTCTTCGCACAACGTAACACGCCGTTGGAAAGGCTTGGCCATCGCCGCGACCACCATTCTTGTCGCATCGACGCTGTACAGTCTCGCTAATCAATCCAAGCTTGGTACGTCGGTAAGTCAGGACGCTTCGCCGCCAATCCAAGCGATCGCAACGCCGTGGGAATCAAGATCGGTGGTTGCCTCTTTGGTCAACAAGGTCGGAGCAAGGTTGACTGTGCCTGGGTTGAAGCTTGATTTGTCGGTGGATGACGAAATACGAAACGGTCGATACGAATTGAGCAATGGACTGGTTGAAATCCGATTCATGAATCGTGTCGAGATGATTGTTGAGTCGCCCGCTTTGTTTGAGATTGAATCCAAGGATCGGGTCGTGCTGCATCGTGGTAAGATTTCTGCAAAAGTCTCGCCCGAAGGCAAAGGCTTTGTTGTTGATACGCCATCGTCCTACGTGACTGACTACGGCACTGAATTTTCTGTTTCTGTATTGTCAGATGATTCAAGCGAAGTGCATGTTCACAGTGGCGAGGTCGATGTGAAACCAAAGCGTGCACCGGAGAATACCGATGCGGTCCGGCTTGTCACCGATCAGGCGACGTTGGTGGAAGGAAACGGAGTCGTTCCGCAGGGAATCGATATTGCGAAGGATCGCTTTATGCGAAGCTTGTCGGAATCTGATTCCGAGAGCGGTCGCTACGAAGAACTTTTTGCTGAACTTGCCCCAAGAGTGTTGTTTCAAATGGCACCCAATCGCGATGGACTGACTTTGGTCGGAAACGGATCCGCGAAGCTGAGGGGACACTTGCATTACGAACAAATGGATACACCGATTTACGCACCTGGACGAGTCGGCAGCGCCATTCGTTTGGATGGGCCGGCACGAGAAGCTTACGCAACCGTGGACGGCTACCCCAAATCTGAAACTGGTCAACTTTCAGTCAGCGCTTGGGTCCGCGCCGATAGTAGGCCGCGCTGGGCCGCGATCGCGAAGCACTGGGCGGTCGAACTGGTGCTGGATGATCAACAGCAAGAAACTTCTGAAAATGAAGGGCTGGGCGGGCAATTTCACTTTGGACTGCACGAAGACGACGGCGATTTGGAAATTCAGGTTCGTGACGAACGAGGCAAAATCGCGAAGATTCGTGAGGGCACCCCGCTGACGCTTCGAGGCTGGCAACACGTCGCTTTCGTTGCTGATGGTCGGACGTTGACTCTTTATCGCAACGGCGAAGCTGTCGGTTCAACGCCCTGTGTCGGCGTTGCCGTGGACGGACCCGATCGAATGGGGATCGGCGTGAAGCTTAACCCCAAGGGAGATCGACCAGACGCCCGCAATCCCGGCTATTGGCACGGCCGAATTGACGAACTCGCAATCTTCCACCAAGCACTCTCCACCGACGATATCAAGCGACTCGCCAAACCAGCAAAGTAACGCTGCTACCAATTGGGGCTATTACCGAACGATTGGCGGAATCTCGCGAAATCAGATCGTTCGGTGCTCAATTACGGCACACTTTGCTACGGCCTACTTTTAAGGATCGCTAAAACATCCTTATGCAAATGCAGGTGATCGCGGAGAAGTGTTGTGTCAATGATTACCAACTGGACTGCAACGGTACGGACTGCAAGCTGTCAGGTACGCTCTTTCGGCAGGGGCCGGCAAGGCCCGGTCGGGCAATGGCTGGGCAATGGCTGGGCAATGGCCTCGCCCGGTTGCCTTGTTTGGCTACTCTTTGGCCTGGGCGTTTTTTAGCTTGCTGATTTGATCAGAGTAATGCTCGATTGCTGCGCGATAGCGTTCCGGAGGATTCTTTTTGTCGCCTTGCAGCATGTCGTCGCCCAATTGTCCAACCAATAAATTCCAACGTTGGTTTTCCTTCGCTAACTTTGGCTGGTTCGATGGGTTTTTAACGCGAGCACGATTCATGGCGTTGCGATAAGCCAAGTTGCTTAGACGCCCCATGCGTTGCTGCAATTGGTTCAGCCGACTCGACATTCCGCCGCGGTAATTGGACCAGTCACCCATGATCCGCAGGTTGCTGGGCCGTCTGCTAATCCCAAGCTCTTCCAGAAAGTCTTGTTCGTTTTCCAATTGAGCAAGAATCTGGTCGAGTGTCGGGTCGCGTAGCAACGATGCGATGGGGTCTTCCGGTGGAATCTTGTCTAGTTCGTCGGCAATCGTTTGCAGGATTTCATCAAATGTTTGTTCGGCTTGATCGAATTTTTGTGTCATGGATTCTTGCTGGCGATTGGCCAGAGTCGAGTCGGCATCCAGCAACGTTTGAGCCGCAAACAATTGCGCCGCAGGAATCTCTACATCCAAAGACTTTTGCAGCTCTTTTGTTTTAGCACCGACACCGACAGGTAATGTCCCGTCTTGGTTCTGCAGTGCGGCCACCAATTGGCTTTCTAGGGAAGCGAGCTTTACGGAATACTGAAGCATCTGTTGCCGCTGGTCTTCCTGTTCAACCGAGTAGACTTCGTGAACAAGACCCTCTTGCAGCAAGTCCAACTTGCCCGTCCATCGCTGCAGTCCCTGCTGAACCTTCTCTAATTCTGGTAACCGTCGCGCCGTGTTGTTGACGACTTCGGGTTGAGTTGAAGAACGATTGAGACGTCTCAAGGCCTGAGCCACGTTGTCTAATTGCTTTTCAACCAGGATTGCCTTCGACAACAACGGTTCAAGTTTTCCAGACGCATCTGACCCCCAGGTTCCGTCCAAGATCATGGTCTCAACGTCCGCCACAACTTCGGTTAAGGCACTGCCCGTTGATCGAAAGTGGGTGACGAGGTCAGCAAACTCATTTTTTTCAGCGTCTTCTTTCAGCGGCAACCACGATAAGAACTCATTGCGAACGTCAGCCAGTTCGTTGGCCAATTTTTCGACTTCAATCAAATGCAGTTCTGTGGCGTTGTTCAGATGGTTTGCTAGTTCGTCAGGCTGATCTGCAGCGGCCGACCACTGTGATACTTGCCTAGACAGCTGACGTTGCTCGCTGGCAAGCAGGGTCAATTGATCGCGGATGCTCCAGGTGCGTTGGTTCATGCGGTTCATGTAACGGCGTAGCAATTTGGGATCGTCAGCCAAGATGCGGGCGAGTTCGGCCATCATGTCCTGCTGCATTTGCAGCACCTCCTTTAGCCGCTTCAGGTACTCTTCGTCCAAATCAAATTCAGCACCCTTACGGTTTTGTCCATTGAGTGAAAAGCTCTCAGGATCAAGCATCGCCAGCGTATTTTCGATGAAGACCCGGTGCATCTTTTTGAATTTTAAAATGTCGTCCGCACGCTTTAGGTTGCGTTTGACTTGATCGAATTGCTCATCAATTTTCGCCAGCGTTGCCAGGGCGCGGCTGATGTGATTCCAGACGGTACGTGCATGCTGCAAACGAGCTTCGTCATGTGTGTTGATGGCTTTTTGAATTTCCGACCACGCCGGGGCGACATCCGCGGAACGGATGGATTCCAATCGCAAGCCAACAAAAGCATAAGGCGTGTTCTTGGTTTTCTCCTTAAGCAAAATGACGGCCTCGGAAGCCGCTTTTAATTTATCGGAAGCGCTTGTGAAAGCTAACTCAGCCGATTGATCGACCGTTGGCCCTGACATGACACTCTTCACGCTCTTTCCAGCGCTGGTCAAGGAATTTCTGAGCAAATCGAGTGTTGGTGAGATCGCAAGCTCTAATTTTTGACGGTCGTCAGAATTGAAACCGCCCGCATACTGGTCGACCTTAATCTGTTGCTGGCCACTGCTGGAGGATTGGCCTCCCACGTCCAAGGAACGCATTGCCATTCTGACCGGATCGCTCGCAGGTTTTGTTGGTTCTTTGTCGATGAGTTCTGGTCGGGATCGCTGCATCTCGGTCGAAGCAGTTTTCTCGCTCGCAGGTTTTGTCGATGAGGTCGATCGTTGTGACGAACTCGTTTGGCTTGAAGGTGCATTTGCATGCGAAGGTGCACTTGCATGCGAAGTTGCATTTGCATGCGAAGTTGATGAAGGCGGTTGATTTGCGTTGGTTGGATTTTTTTTCTGTGTCGATGAGGCTGATTTCCCGATTGCGGATGAAGGTGATGATGGCTTGGTTGTTTCACCTTTCATGGATTTCGGATCTGGCAAACCAGGCGATTCTTTTCGAGTGGTTGCATCGTTTTTCTTTTGTGGCGAGACCGCTTGAACCATTTCGACGTCTTTCATCGGGTGCAATCCAGTCTGCTGGGACGCATCTTGAAGAGGTTGGAAGTTATCCCTAACGCGGATTTCGTAACGAATCTTGTCGCCGTTCTTTAGATCAAACTGAGCTAAATCCAGTTGAACGACGCCTTTGATTCGGCGTCGATCTGTGTTCGGTGCAATCGGGATTGGGACTTCATGTACTTTGGCTTCCAAGTCATCGGCCTGCTGCGTCGTCACTCGCAATGCCATTTCCTGAACGCCGAAATCGTCGGTTGCGACAAAGTGAATGTCGATCGCCTCGTCCGGCAAAAGCACAGCAGTCTTGGTCGGTTTGACAATCTTGATTTTGGGAACTTGGTCTGGCACCACCTGCAAGAAACACTCCGGTGCGCGACGATTGACCAGGCCATGCAGCTCTGTCAATTGGACTTCTACTTTGATTGGCTGTCGCAATTCAAGCGATCCGTCATAGAAACCGCTGGGGGAAAGTGCCATCGAGATCCAGTCCGTTTTCCCCATCACCAGGCGTGCCGTCCGCACCGACGTCTTGGGTTTGACTGCGACTTCTAAACGACTGCCCGCGACCACTCTCAATTTCTTCGGTAAGCGTTGGAAAGTCTGCGTTGGTTTGCCCGTGTATGCCGGCGGGACGATCCGCATGGTCAGATCTTCAATTTTCGGTCGATCGGCCACCGTTACCCGATGCCAATCCGTCTGGCCATCTCCAGCGCGAAACCGATAGTTGAACGATTCGAGTGCTTTGGACGGTCGAAGGCGGGCAACGGAGCTGTCATTCTTGGATGGCCACAGTCGAGTTGTGGAGGGATTTGCACTGTCCAGGCGATTGGAAATGAATGCGACCTCATCAACAGGTCGCCCTGAAAGCGAGGCCGTTAACTTAAACATTTCGTGGCGAGCGACGACATGATCGGCTTCGACTGCCGTCACTTTGGTCGTAGACAAGTTTGACCATGGCGCGAAAAAACGGCCCAACTGAACTAACGTTTTGGGTGTGTCCCAAGCGAACATCCCAAGCAACGTCACCGCAGCCAATGCCAAACACGCCATCGGAAGCTTCAGCATCCGGTACGTGACGATCGGTTTGCTCTCGACACCTTGATGCACCGTCAACGTTTCTTCGGTCAATCGATTCAACATCGCTGGATGAAACAAGTTTTTTGATTCCAGGCGATCTTCGTGGCAGCTCATCAAGGTTGATACTCGCTGCTGATACGCAGGGTAAGTCGCATCAATATCCTTCGCCGCCGTCACCAATCGTTCATTGCTGTGCGTTCCACGTTTCCAAAGCGTCCAGGTGCAAAGGATGGCGGCCACCAGCGACAGAAAGCTCAAACTGAAACGCAGCGTGTAGCTAAACAAGTTCAACTGAGATTCAACAATCATCGCAACCAACATCATGATCGCCAACACTGCAGCACCTACTAGCCAGCTATATCGCCGATCGCGAATTTGCTTGGACCGACGAACCTGGTTCACCTGCCGCAGGATCGTTTCTTGGTTCGGTGTGTGCATGGTTTCTTGAATCATTGCTTCCTCCAAGTTTGGTTGATCATGTCAAACCTTTCATTCTTCGTACGCACCATTCGGTAACCAAACAACCCATCGCCACCCACAAACAAGACCAGCGATTCCAAAGCGGAACCCGTTCGGTTTGCGAGATGGTTTCCGGCATGCCAGCTTGAAGCGTCAACCATTCCGCCAACGCAGTTGGTGGAATCACATACCCACCACTGGCCTGAGCGATTTGTTTCATCAAAGGTCGGTTGCAAGTCGTACTCACACGCTCGATGCCAGGCGACGTGACCACGTTGACAAAGGTTTCCACCTTTGCGCCGATGCCAATTGGATTATCCGGATTGTCTTGCAACGAGACGCGGTAGGCCCCCGCCTGCAAGTCATCAACTTTGGCAACGTACCGCCCAGGTTGCGTTTCGTCGGCTGCCAATTCAAACCCTTGCGGTTGCTGTTGTCCGCCTTGGAATGACACTTGCAATTCAGCGTTCTGGACCGGTTCCCCGGAAGGTTCGGACAGGAACACTGAAACCAGAATAGATTCTCCCACGTCGTAGCTAACCTTGTCGGTTGATAACCTAGCCAGCCCACTGTCGCTGCCTGGGTCGCTTGAAGTGATCCAGCGAAAAAGTTGTGCCCAAAAACGATGATGCAGACGATCCCCACGCCGATAACGCAGTCGGTAGGTGTCCGGTGCCGACAAGAAAACTACTCGTCCAGCACCCAATTGCTGCCAGCACAGCCATGTCGGCTTGGCGTTTGGATCCGTCGCAAGATTCCTGCCATCCGACGTGATTGCATCCGCGGGAACGGCATCCAACAATCGGCGGGCTGACGGACGAGGGACCGAGTACTGCGACAACCATGTGATCGGTTGCTCCTCAAAAACTTGCTTCCATAGCAGTTCTGATTTCGGCTTTGACTCGTCCAGCAAGACCGATTCCAGATCAGTCGCCAATCGGTTGACGCTAACGTGGTATTTGTCTGCCATTGCACCGGATTCAGATTTCTGAACAGGTAACAGACCTGCCAGCGGTTGGTCCTCGAACGCAGCGGGCATTCCGCTGCGCCCGGCGATCAAAATCGCAACGCCTCCTTTTTCTTTGACAAACTCAACCAACGATTCTTGGGATTCGACAGGAAACTGATCCGGCGTCAGGTCGCCAATGACCGCGACGTCGTAGTCATTCCAAGCTTGCGAGGTGACCGGCAAGGCTGATTCGTCTTGAAGCTTGCCAGTCGCACGCAAACGCGGGTCGAACAGAATCATTTCATGTTCCAAGTGCTCATCACGAAAAAGTAATTGATCGAGATAACGGTATTCCCAGCGGCTGATTCGATCAGCAAGCATGACGCGGATCTTTGCTCGCACCACGCCCACGCGAAAAATGGCTCGGTTATTCGTCGTCGATGCCTCGCCCGCAAGCGGTACGATCCTCAGCTCAAATTCGATTGAACCCCGCTGATTTGTCGGCACGGTGAAAGAGTGCCTCAAGTCCATCATTTCAGAATCCACCGAAAGTTGCTTCTGATCAATTAATTCGTCGTCGGCTCGCAATTGCAGGTCAATTGTTTGGCCTTCGAAACCACTCGCAGAAACAAAGGTCTCGATCAAGATTTTGTCACCAAGCATCACCGAACGCGGGTGGCCGACGTGGTAGAGCGACACATCACGGGGACGTTTCAGGCTGCCGATCGGGACAAAACTAATTGACAAATCATTTCGTTTTCTTGCGGCGTCGACTGGACTGGCGGTATCGGGAGCGTTGTGTGCCCCATCGGTCAAGAAAACGACGGACTGGATCGATTGACGGTGGGTGAGTTGCGTGATTTGCGTGATCGCAGCGGTCAGGTTCGTTGGCGAAGGCGTCTGCGTTTCCTGTTCTTTATCAACGTCAAACTCACTCTCGTCACTATCCATGTTTCTAGGTTTCGGCCATTGATGAGGCGATAAAACCGGCTTCAGTTCTTCGTCAAACGTAAATCGTTGAATGCTCACATGCGAATTGTCGGTTCCTGATTCGTTGCTTTCAGTTTGCCGCACCAACTGCATGACATCGGCACGCCGATCGACGCGTTCGGATGACGGCATCGATTGAGAAATCGTATCGCTCACTACTCGAGACCAAGTCTTGGTAAGTCGATTGAGATTCACTAACGCTTGCAGATACTCCAATGAGGTTTGAATTCGATCGCGTGAGTTGGCCTTTGATTCCTTCAAGTCAAGTTCAGTCACGAACTCGGCCAAATCATCACATTGCATGGCAAAGTCCTTGGCCCGTCCTTGGTCGCTCGAATCGTTCCAGTGATCACAAAAACGCTCGCCTAGCAGGATCGACGCGCGATTCAGTGCAAATGCGACTTCGTTAAATCTTTCTCTCAGTGCCGTCGAATTGGAACCTGTTTGCAATTGAGCCTGGGCCAAGGTCCATCGCGATTGGGCAACATCCAGTGCCAAGGTCGCTGAATCGAGTGCGACTTGGGCATCGCGATCATCAGAGTTATCGGTGTTGTCGGATTCCAGGTTCGCCAGTTGCCAACGAACTCCGTGCCCTTCAATTACTGGATCGATGACATTCATGCTGTCGCTGTTGTCGACGACTAACGCAACCGATTTGGGTAACGTTGATCTGGTTTCTGTCATCCGAGCAGGTTGCAGGAACATCCACACCAACACACACAACGCGATCGCCCGCAAGCACCAGAATCCAAGTGCCCAACCCAGCCCGATCGCCTTTCGTTCCCGAACCAACATCCACCCACAAAGCATTAGCAATGCGGTTGCTGGTAAAACGACCGTCGGCGTTTGCAGGCCGCATTCAAAGACGAGTTGTTGGATTGTTTCAGTGTTCATGCTGCTTTTTGGGAACTAGCGATAGCCGGGTGATTGCTGAATCCATTCCAACTGTTTGGCCGCAGTGTTGCTGACTCCACTTCGGCGTTGGCTCACGCGGCCCGCCAACAGCAATTCGAATATCAACAAGGCTACCAGTGACAACAGAATCCATTGCCAGATTGGGAAACCGCCGGTGCTAGATGCCGAAGGGCTGTATTGCAACCAGAATGTTTGGGCATCTTCTTGTAAGTCTTTACTGGAATTTGCTAGATCGAACTGGCCAATGTCTTTTAGCCAAGAACGAGTTTCCGCGAGTAACGGCTGGGCCAATAGTTCTTCGCGAGCGGGTTGGACGTAGAACGGGATTTCAATTGGATCGCTGGACATCGCGGACGCCTTGGCCCGGTACAGTCCTGGCAAACGAGTTTCAAAGAAGCGAAATGTTCCGACAGGCTGATCGACGCCGTGCGATTGCGGGTCTTCGGTAAGATCAATGCTGGTGCCGTTGGGAAAGCGGAGCAAGGCTGGTCGAGAACTGCGATCCGCAAATTTCCAGACCAACGGGGATCCCGCTGACAAGTTCAAATTTGTCGCCGACGGTTGACTTAAGTATGTGATCCATTCATGGACCGTCACGACAAAACTGTTTGTCACCGGCCAATTCGTCGTTTCGATTGCGATCGGAACCGCTTGAAACAGAACTCGTCCCTGACCAATCGAATTTTCGACCACCAAAGGCACATCGTTGCTTGATCGCAGAGGAATTGACACTTCATCCCCCAACAGCAACGGGCGAAACATCGCGTGCTGCTTTATTGTTACCTGATCCAAATCAATGCGTTGCTGGTCGGATAAAACTCGATTCGCCGGATGCTGTTTTGAAGGTGGATGGATGCGTATGGCAGTGGTTTCCACCTCTGCTTCATCGGGGGATTTTTCCTTGGGCGAATCAACGAGCGGCAACGGGCTTAGCCCATTGCCATCTTGAAACCAGCAAGAGTTGAATGCATCAACATCGGGATCTGGACTGATGATGACCCAAACGCCACAACCTCGGCGTACTTCTGGCAACAGGAGGTCGGAAAATTCTGGCGATTCATTGTTGGTGCCGACCACGATGATCGCACTGTATTTCGCCAAGTCTTCGCTGCCGACCTCGGTCGCGGAAATGATCGTTGGTGCAAAAACAGAGTGGTAATCTCCACTCGCTTCCTCGCCTTGATAGCCGAGAGCCAAGGTTAGGAATTTGATCTGCTGAGATTGTAGATCGGTAGTGGCGGACGGGGACTGATTGTCGACAAACAAGATCGGGATCTGCTGAACAACTTCAATGATCTTGGTCGCTGATGAGTCCTCCGGCAAATCGTCTGGTTTTTCCTGTTCCAATCTTCCATCGACCACGACCGGTCCCTCGGTCTTTAACTTTGCCGACCAGAACACTTCGGTCGATTGGCCCGGTTTCAGACCCGTTACGCTGCTGTGACCCGCCACTTCTCCGTCCAGTTGCCACGCCAGTTGACAGGCGTCTGAAGCGACCGTCCCGGTGTTGCGAATCTCGGCACTCATCCGCACCGATTCCTTCACGCCAATTCGATCATTGTCGGAATTTAATTGAATCACCGACAGGTTCCTGAACGAACTGGATGCCGATTCGATTTCCAGCACTTGAATCTGCACTGGCAAGTTGCTTTCATCGATCATCGATCGCAATCGCGCAAGCGTCGCTGGACTTGAACCGAGCCAAGCGGGTGTCGTGCCGTCGGTAACGACAACGATGCGTTGAGCTGGACGCGGACGCGTTGAAGTTTCGCGATCGCCTGCGGCACTGATCGCTTTTTGCACGCAGCCCATCAGATTCGCCGTTCCCAGAGTCGCGTGGTGGTTGGCTAGTTCCGCCAACGCACTTTTTCCTGGCAATGATTCAGCCAATCGCGGCTGATCGCCAACCCAACGCCCACCTCCGCTGGCCAACATCAACTGAAAAGGTAGGTCCTTGGGCGATTGAGAGATCGTTTCCTGTGCAGCGTTACGGATTTGATCAAACACGGGGTTGCCCCCGAATCGCCGAGCGGTCGAGAGGGAGTCATCGACGATTACAATCAGCTCGCGGTTGGAAGAACCACCGCTGCTGCCCCAAAGAACCATTGGGCGAGCGAGCGCGAACACCAAACCGGCGACGAACAAGCAACGAGCCAGCAACAACAGTAACGATTCGGGAAATCGCATGCGTCGTCGATCGTTGACTGCGGCCTGCATGAATCGCATGGCACCCCAGTGCATGGTATTCCGCTGACGCCGCCGCATAAAATGCAACAGCAGCGGGACCGCGATCAACGGAAGAGCAAACAAAAAAAGGCTGCTGAGAAAGGTCATCAATCAAGCGTAAAAAAGGAAGTCGGGCAAGTGACGGTCGCGGCGGTTGGAATCGCTAATTTCCTTTGCCGTGCATGGATTGGCGGCGCAGCAAGTATTTCGACAACACGTCCGCCAACGGTTGATCAGTCGTGATCACGATGTGGTCGCAGCCAGTCTTGCGAATTTCCTCGCCTAAATCATTCATGTGTTGCTGATAGCTGGCTTGGTAAGCATTGCGAATTCTTGCGAAATCGACCTCCATCGACGGTAGCGTTCTCTCAAGATCAATGACTTCACCACCGCCTGGAAGGTCAAGTGTAAGTTCCTCGGGGGCGATGATTTGAAACACGATCACATCGTTGCCTCGCGTCCGCAGGTGTTTCAAACGCGTCACCAACGGCTCGATGTCGCCGTAACAATCCGAGAAAATGATCACCAAACCTTTTCGCCGCATGCGATGCGACAAGGTGTCCAGCGAAGCCTCCACCCCGTTTGCGCCTTCGGGCTGTGTCTGCGTTAAATGTTGCAACAAAGTTTGAAAGTGACTCGATCGCGGTTGAGCGGGAAGGAAGATCGATCGACCTTTGCCCTGCATCGAAAGCCCGACTGAATCTCTTTGTTTTAGCAACAGCCGGGCCAAACAAGCTGCGGCCGTGCGGGCGTAGTCGAATTTGGATACCGTCGCCATGCCGAACTGCATCGAGCCGCTGGTGTCGACCACGATCCATCCTTGCAAATTTGTTTCGTCCCGAAACTGTTTGATGTAGTAACGGTCGCGTCGTGCGAACAGTCGCCAATCAATGTGTCGCAATTCATCTCCATTGACATAAGGACGATGGTCTTCAAATTCGCTGCACCCGCCCTTGTGAGTCGATCGGTGGATGCCTGACATCGTGCCGTCGACCATCATGCGCGACACGAAATCCAAACCGCCGATGCTCG
Organism: Rubripirellula obstinata; assembly: GCF_001642955.1. Lineage (GTDB taxonomy): Bacteria > Planctomycetota > Planctomycetia > Pirellulales > Pirellulaceae > Rubripirellula > Rubripirellula obstinata. Next base: position 57,702 of record NZ_LWSK01000019.1, read on the forward strand.
ATAGCACCTTTGGGTCAAGTAAATCGTTCGTTGATGTTTGGTTGGACTGATTGATCGCCACCGGGGCATCAAGCTGCGAACGATTGCTTCCGCGGCTGATGGATTGAATAAAGTTCTGGACACGGTTGATCATGGTTAGACCACCGACGCCAATAAGTCATCGATCATCTGCTCGATACCAACGCCGGCGGCTTCGGCGTTAAACGTGGGAACCAAACGGTGTCGTAGAACAGGTCGGGCGATCGCGATCAGGTCATCGGTTGTTGCGTGAACTCGCTTGTTTAAGATCGCTCTCGCTTTGGCTGCCATCAAAAGAGCAATCGTGGCCCGTGGGCCTGCACCATATTGAATCATGTTTTTCAACGAGTCCGGCAAACGACCTTCGTCGGGTCGCGAAGCCCGGACTAGGTCCAAGGCAAGTTCGTAGACAGGATCGCCAACGATCACTTCGCGTACAAGCGTCTGCATTTGGCAGATTCGAGTCGCGTCCATGACGGGCGTAGGTTGCGGGCGATGACTGGAAACTTGGCGGCGACAGATCTCTTTTTCATCCGCCCGCGATGGATAGTCGATGTTGACCTTAAACAGAAAACGGTCCAGTTGAGCTTCTGGAAGCGGGTAGGTTCCTTCCACTTCGATCGGGTTTTGCGTCGCCAACACAAAAAACGGCGATGCCATCGGATAGGTTTCACCGCTGATGGTCACTTGGCGTTCTTCCATGGCTTCCAACAAAGCACTTTGGCTCTTGGGAGGCGTGCGGTTGATCTCGTCAGCCAGCAATAAATTGCAAAAGATCGGTCCTTTGATGAATCGCAATTCGCGTTTGCCTGTCGATCGGTCTTCTTGCAACACTTCGCTGCCGGTGATATCGGCCGGCATCAAATCAGGCGTAAACTGAATGCGATTAAAGCTCAAATGCAACAACTGTCCCATTTGCGAGATCAGCAGCGTTTTCGCCAAACCCGGCATGCCCTGCAAAATACAGTGACCACGACAAATCATCGCGATGGTTAGCTGCTCGATGACATCCTCCATCCCAACGATGGTCTCACTAAGTTGATCGCAGAACGCTCGATAATCGTGATGGATTTGTTCGACCGCTCGCTCAACTTCCGCGGGTGATGAGTGATTCGTGATGACAGGTTCGGGATGATTCATCAATGCCTCGAAGTTGGACAAGGGAGGTAGTTATTGATTCGTGCTGTTGTGTTCTGCGTTTGACATCGGCGACGGTTCGATTCGGGGACGTTCTTTCGTCGAACGTTCTATCTGGCCTGTTCAATCTGGTTGGGCGTTTAGAACTTCTTCGACTGACAATCGATCGTTTTGGTCTGCATCGATTTTGTCGAATGATTCGCGAACGCCAAGAAACTCTTCTCGTGTCAATGTTCGATCGCCGTCTTGATCCATGCTGGAAAACCAAGCGGGGGAATTCTGAATGGCTTGCCGATTTTTTTGCTCGGACTTTCGGGTGATTGTAATGTCATCTGACAGAGCTTGATGAGCGCTGACGCCGCGACCGACGCACAGTCGCACCAGGACGGGCAATTCGGCGGTGGTCAGGATGCCGTCGGCGTTGTCGTCCAGCGCCGTGATGATCTCGCTGACGCGACGGCGTTCGTTGGCACTTAGCGTCCAGTTGCCGTCGCTGTCGACTTGTTGGAACAACGCGTTCGCTTCCAGTACCACGCCAATCGAAACCTGGTCAGGTTTTTTGTGACTGCTATCGTTTTGAGCTGCATTGATCGCAATGGCGAAATGGGGGCGAGAAAGCAGAGCGATCTGACTGCTTGTCGAATCTGCGTCCAGTGATTGCATGGTTGCTGTTGATAGGTTCCACGATTCGTCCAAGTGACATTCTTTGACCGCCAAGCCTGAAATTTTCGTGTCATTGTGAAAAGAAACCGTGATGTTCAAGTCAGCGGTAAGCTTGGATTGATTCGCGTCCCAGGATTTCCAACGAACGGATTCTGAACTTCGGTTGCGATGAGTGGTCCGAGAGTTCATGCCCTGCTTCAGCTCAAACCAATCCAGTCGCCCATTGGAATTCGCATCGCAATCATTCAATGCGTTTAGCGCAGCGTCACGCTCCGGTGAAGAAATCGAACCGTCCTGGTTGGTGTCCAGGAAAGCAAACAGGGGCAAGGTCTCGTGTCTTTGTGATCCAAATTCGTAAGTGGTCTTCAACAACGCGGGGCCGCCAGCAATGTCTGCGAAACGGCGACGTAGTTCGTGCCGCGTCAGTCGGTCGCCCCGTGAACGAGCGTAGGAAGCCAATCGTTGGTGGACGGAAGCCTTGATGTAGGCCTTGGGGGCCAGATTCTTGGGTGGCGGGGAACTTTCGCTTGCAGACTTATCGAAGGTGTCTTGGTTTTGCTCATTTGGCTTGTCTCGGCTTGCTTCATTTTTTTTGGCCATGCTCGCAAGCTCTAGCAAGTCATCAATCGTTCTTTCTCGATCAGCGCGGAATGCCTTTCCATGGATGGTCGTTTCGAATCGAAGATAAATGGGGCCGGACGGAGTCGTTAACTCGATGCCAAACAACGCGTCGTTAGGATCGGATTCGGTGGCGATTTCCCAACGCCCCAGCCGAGAACGTTGGTAGTGCGAAAGCGGATCGATCCGTGTCGTGCTGGTCGCGTAGCCCGGATAGCCGGGCATCAACGAATTCTTCGTGGTCGTTTTCAGAACCTGAACAGGAATATGCTGGACCGAATCACTTGATTGTCCGTGCGACACTTTCACGTTCGCGCATGTTGTCAACACAACGGCCAACACCAATCCGATGAAACCAGATCGGTAGCTGGCCGCTAGGGTGGATGCATCGATCGAACTGTCAGGGAGGTGCAACAAGGATTTGCGTGATTAGGTTTTGTGGTGAGAAGATGAGATCGCGGTCTCTATGCCAGGAGATCATCAATGGGGTCTGCATCGACAATCGCGACGGGCCGGCCGGTATTGGTTTCGTGTTGGGTTGCTGGATCGACGCCCAATGCGGAACACAGCGTTGCCAGCACGTTGCCGACCCCGCACTTGTTTTCTTCCACATGCACCCCATCGGCGCTGGTGCGTCCGTAGGCTTGCCCGCCCGCGATTCCGCCACCACCCAGCACACAGGTCCAGGCTTGTGGGAAGTGGTCGCGTCCGCCCTGGCTGTTGATGTTGGGCGTGCGACCGAACTCTCCCATCCAAAGAATCGTTGTCGATTCCAGCAACCCGCGGTCTTCCAGATCACGCATCAAGGTGGCCCAGCCTGAATCGAGTTCCTGCGACAATGATTTCACGGACTCGAAAATGTTGGAGTGCGTATCCCAGCCGACGCTGGCTGTCGTTGAACTATCAAGGTTCACTTCGACGAACGCGGCACCATGTTCGACCAATCGTCTTGCCAACAGGCAGCCTTGTCCAAAAACGCCGCCACCATAATCTTGTCGAAGCTTTTTAGGCTCCTTCGACAGATCAAACGCGGACGCAGAATCGCCGTTCATCAACTGAACGGCTCCTTCATAAACTGTTTGATGTGCCAAAGCAGCGGGTGAGACGTGTTGGCCAACGAACGATGCTTGATGTGACTTTAACAGGTCTAACCGCCTCGCCATTCGATCCGTTTCCACGCCCGCTGGAGGCCTGAGACCGGGGACATTTAAGCTGGCGAAGTTGCGAGACGAATCTTGATTCGAGTCGTTTCCGGGACGCTGAAATTGACCACCCGATCCGGTCACCCGAAGCGGACTGTAACGAGGCCCCAGAAAGCCCGACCCGGTCGAAGAATCTGAAAAGAGTTGCCCCTGACCGACGCTGATGAAGTTTGGAAGCGCGTCTTTCGTGTCGCCAAGCTCTCGAGCCAACACCGAACCCATCGACGGATAGTCGATCGCCCCCATCGGCGTCTGCCCGGTTTGCATGAGGTGCGTGCCGCGAGTGTGGTCGCCTTCCTTGGTGCTGAGACTTCGGACAATGGCTAACTTGTCCGCCTGTTTGGCTAATTGAGGAAGATGCTCGCTGATGCGAATACCAGGCACATTGGTCACGATCTCGCCGAATTCACCACCGTTTTCGTGATTCGGTTTGGGATCAAAGGTGTCAAGTTGGCTTGGGCCACCGCCCATCCACAACACAATGCAGTGGCGGCGACGATTCGGATCCTCCGCGACCCGATCGGCGAATGCGGGCATCCAACCACTTGCGGTAACCGTGCAAACGCCGGTCGCGGCTGCCTGAAAAATGCTTCGACGGTGCATCACTTTGCTCCTAGTGGTTCATCGTGAATTCGGTGCTGTTTAGTAGTACCCAAAGTACGTCGCCCAATGTTTCACTTTGTTGGGCCCCCGCCGGTTGGCTGCTCAAAAACTTAGCGTAACGAGTTCGCTCTTGTTCGGTTGGCTTTCGAGTCAGCGTTGCGACAAACAGTTTTTCGATTCTGGTTTCATCGTCAAAGAATGGCGACGACAAACTTCGCAAAATGCCTTTGGGGGCATCCTTGGTGACCGACGCGATCATGGGCCCGTTCATCAGGGTCAGCGATTGTGGAATTCCGCCTTGGTAGTCTGTTCGCTGATCGATCGAAGTCCGAAACTGGGCCAAAAATGCAGTGCGAACCGAATCCGAAAAGCGATCGACATTGGGCGCAGATTTCGATTGCACTGATGCACTCATTCCGCTGCCCAAGTCGGCTCGGCCGGTGGACATTGCCAAGCAATCGTAGAGCTGTTCTGCGGTCAGCGGCTTTAGTGACATGCGAGCAAAGAAGTTGACTTCGCGTTGTGCCGCTTTGTTCTGATTTTCGCTCGACAACTGATAGGCTTGGCTGTTCAGCAAGACCCGCATCAGCGATTGCAAATCGAAATCAGTTTTCACAAAGTAACGTCCAAGCTGGTTCAGCAATTCAGGACTTACCGGCGAATTGTGGCCGCCCATGTCGTCAACCGGATCGACGATACCTCGACCAAACAAATGAGCCCAGATGCGATTGACCGTTGCTTGAGAAAAATGATTGTTCTGCGGATGAGTGATCCATGCGGCCAACTGTTCGCGACGTGAAAGTCCGGTGGCTACGATGTCTTCGAACATCGCAAGGTCGGATTCATCCATGCCGTGTTCACCGTTCCGGTTGATGGGCAAGCTTGGTGGAATCACGACATCGGTTTCAGGCAGCTTCACGTCGCCAAAGTCTGCGTCACGGACACGCAACACTGGGCTGACCATTTCGATCTTACCTTGTGGGCGAGAAATCTGAGCGAAGTAGGCAGCCAGGCCCCAAAAGTCTTCCTGCGACCAATGATCAAACGGGTGGTCATGACACTCGGCACATTCCATCCTCATGCCAAGAAAACAACGCGACGTGCGAGCCGCCAATTCTTCCGCATTCATTTTCGCCGCTGCGTAAAACAGCAACGGTCCCGATTCATTGACTCGACCTTGCGCCAATAACAATTTGCGAACCATCTGATCGTAAGGCTGATGGGTTGCAAATGAATCCGCCAGCCACTTTTCCAACTTGCCCGATCCACCCAAACGCGAAATTGCTGTTTCGTCATCCGGAACGAGCACCCGTTTCCAAACACCACCCAGATGTAGCGCGTGCTCGCGACTGTCCAGCAACTTGTCGATCAACTCGCGGCGACGCGTCAGCGAATCCGATTCAAAAAACTGATCGTATTCTGCGATCGAGGGGACTCGCCCGATCACGTCCAGGTAGACCCGGCGCAGGAACGTTTCATCCGAAGCTAGACCGACCGGCACGACATCGTTTTCCGCCCACAGCTTTTCCAACAACTGATCAACTCGCTCTGTCATCGCGATCAAAGTGTCTGGAATGGGAACGAGTGGATCTGTATTGCTTACAGCGGTGGCTTTGGGATTCGATGCGACTGCCTTGTTCTTTTCAGTAGCATCTGCTGCCGGTTTCTCATCTTCTGATGACAGTGTTGTTGATGCTGGTTCAGATTTGGCAGGCTGTTCCTCTGATATCGCAAGTTTTGCAGTTGGTGGGTTCGTTGAAACGATTCCAGAATTTGAATCCGAATCCGCCATCTCAATCGGTGTGTCGGCGGCGATTCCCAAATCGAAGATGTTTGCTGGTCCTTCGCTTGGATAGTCAAAACTGACCTGCTGCCAACTGCTTGGTGCGATCACACGTGCAGACGCCAATGCCCCTTGGTGGACGCGGCATGAAACCGGCAATTTTGTTCTCGGGTCCAGCAGAAAAACTGCAGTGAATGCTCGACTGGGTTGTTGGTTCGACTCGAATGCAACCGTTAGCTCCAGCCAACGTCCCGAGGCGTCGTCGATGCTCCTTGCAGACTCGGAAACCAAAGTAAAGTTGTCTTCCGGCACAAGCGACCTGCTGAATGAATCGTTGTTCCCTTGCGAACTGGCCAGCAACCACGCGATTAGTTCGCGTTCCAAGGGCAACCAAGCCTCGCCTGCATTGGTTTGGTAGATCCGTGATTCTTCACGAACGTATTTCAGTTGGGTTCCGGAACGCTGAGACGCAAAAACGGTTTGATTCGTATTACGCATAGCCATCACCTGATTTGATGCGGAGAACCAACTGCTGGTTCGTCCCGAATCGGTTTGCACCCACGGTGTCGATCGAAGTGCCTCGATCATTTCCGCCCAACTGGTTAACGGTTGACCGATCCAGAACGAAAACATCCCCAAGAAAATCGCAGCAGCGGCAAGGCTTCCCGGCCAACGTAGCATCCGCCCAGTTCGTTTAGCATCAACCGGAAACACTTCACCGATTCCGCGTGACTTGCTGCCATCACTTGATACGGTCACGAACTCTGCATCGAGTCGATCTGACAATCGCTCAACGAATTTCGGATCGATTGGCTTGGGTTGGTCAATCGAATCTAGCCGTTGTCGAACGAACGTTTGGTCGTCATTTGGATTCACGGGGCCGCCCCGTTGTTGAAAGGCTTTGCGGACGAGGCATGTTTCGTACTCTCATCGCCATCATGTTCTCGCTGTTCGAACCGTTCACGGAATTCCTGCCTTGCACGATAGAGAAGTGACTCGACTGCCTTTTCAGTAGAGTCGAGTCTCGCGGCAATTTCCCTCACCGGCAATTGATCGATGTACTTCCATTCCAGACATTGGGATTTGGCCGCGTCCAAATCTTCAAGCACTGACAGCACGATGTTGATTCTCTCTGCTTGCTCCAAACGTGCCGATGGAAAATTGTCGGATTGCCTTTGCGTTTCGATGGATTGCTGCAACATGGCTCGTTGATCCAGTGCCGCGGATAATCGCCCTTTGGAACGGTAGTGATCCATCGCCTTGTGACGGATCACCCCTCGAAGCCAACCGTGCAATTGAAACGTTTGAGGATCAAACTCGTGTGCTTTGCGACACATCGCCAGCAAGGACTCGGCGACCAAATCCTCGGCGACTTGCTGGTCGCCTACTAATTGCCAAGCATAACGCCACACCGACGGCAGGTATCGGTGATAGAGCGTTCGCCAAGCCTCCGCATCGCCCGACTGCATCAAACGCAACAACTGCGAGTCCGGCTCGGACGACAATGGCGCACCCGCAGCGTCGCGACTCGGTCTCAGGTTGTCGTCCTGGACGTTTGTCATGTTGGTTTGTTCGCAAGGCAGTACGTTTGGTCCGATGCTTTCTCTCCAGTAGATCGAAAATCGTTGTCTGGATCGATCCAAGGTCGGTGTTTATTACAAGTCAGACAAACCCACCAAATCATTCTTAAAATTACCAGAAAAGAATCTGCTTTTCTCGATTTAGATCTTACATCCGGTGATCGTTGTCATTTTTTGTTAGTTTTATGACAGTCAACGAGAGGGATTTAGATTCGTGGAGCGATTGCTACCTTGGGAATTTGGATCTTAAAAAGATACCGCTTAAAAGGCAAAATGATGATTTTTCGCTTGGGCATGATTTTGGCCGTCACCATTTACTCGGCCAATGATGGGTTCGCACAAGAGAAGACGAAGCCCAGCCCTGACATCAGCAGCCCAGACGTCAGCAGCCCCGTTTTCAGCAGCAAGGCTCCCAGTACTCGGGTGCTGACAAAGGATCAGTGGACGCAGTTGGACGGGTCGGTCGAGCGAGGGCTTCAGTGGTTAGCAACCAAACAACAAGGCAACGGCGGCTTTGAAGCAATCCCGCAGGGGCAACCTGCGATAACCGCTTTTTGCCTGATGGCTTTTTTGGCGCAAGGAGAAAGTCCCGCCGATGGACAATACCGACAAAGCCTTTCGCGGGCTGTCGAGTACATCATGGCTCAACAAAAAGACAATGGCTTGATCGCTACCATCGCACCCAGTGGAATTCCAATTTCACGAAATGTTGACCACATGCGAGTCGGTCAAACCGCAGTCTACAACCACGCAATTTCCGCCTTGGCGTTGGCTGAGGTCTATGGTCAATGCAATGCCGATCAAGCACAACTGCTTGCACCAGTGATCGAAAAAGCGATCGCAGCAACGTTGGAAATGCAAAAGTGGGGCCAGAAGGCTGCACACGATGTTGGTGGTTGGCGGTACTTGGACGAACTTGATTTCATTAAGTCAGATCTTTCAATCACCGGATGGCAACTGATGTTTTTGCGCTCGGCACAGAATGCTGGATTCGATGTGCCGCAAGAAAGCATTGAGGCGGCAGTGAAGTATATCGAAAACTGTTTTCTAAACGACAGTGATCGAAAGGTTCACGGATACGCTGTTGGACGACGCAGCAGCATTACACGGGCGATGGCCGGAGCGGGTGTGTTGGCGATGGCTCATGCAGGCAAGCATGATTCCAAAGAGGCCCTCGCATCAGGCGAATGGATTTTGCAACATGATTTTTCCAACTACAACGCAGACAAACCTCTTTACGGATCCTATTGGTCGCCAGACCGATACCATTACGGGGCCGTGGTTTGCACCCAAGCAATGTTCCAACTGGGCGGGAAGTATTGGGAACAGTTTTTTCCAACGCTCGTCAAAGCCGTGTTAGCCAATCAACAGCCCAATGGCTCCTGGCCGCCTGAGAAGTTCGACCGCGTCTACGGCAGTTGTTACTCAACGTCCCTCTGCATTCTTTCGTTGAGTGTCCCCAATCAGATGCTGCCAATTTTTCAACGGTAGATCGAAAACCCGTTCGTTTTCGGTTCGCAACTGAAGGACGATTCCTGGGGACAGGGCACCACGACGACCGACTGTGCCGTGTCCCCGCAGTTCCCGCCAAGCGTGCAAGCAGAGCGAAAAATCACGCCGCCGTGCGCCACCGACCCATCATCAACATGACCTGTCCCTGTTCTGTCTATCGCATAGCGGGTCAAGCAATGCAGAAGGGGAGCTATGGCAGGGCAACTCACCTTTTGAATCTGCGTATAAGCAGAAAGAGTAGCGGGGAGCTAGGGCCAAGGCTTTGGCACTGTGCCGGAAAGTGCCCGATCGATTTCCTTGGTAAGCTTCTTTCGCAGTTCTCCTTCACTCACCAGGGATTTCAACTTAGTCGCTGCATCGACCGCTTCTTCTGTTCGGTTGTTTTGAACCAGGATCGCAACCAACAAAGCCGACTCGTTGACGATCTTTTTCTCGACGTAATCCAAATGACGCTTGCCAAATTTCTCGGCTGACTTCAGACCCCTCTCGTAATGATCTTCGATACGATCGACCTGTTTTTCGGGTTCAATGTACTTGCCGCACAACGCGTATTCTTTCTGATTTATCAACGCGGGTTCCGAGATTCCATAAACACGACTAGCATCCTCGGAATCAGTTTCGCTGAGCCATTTGAATGCTTTGACTGTTCGCTCTGGCTCTCTCAAGACTCGGTTCATCGCGGTGAAGTCGTGGAAGTCGTCAAACTGAACGCGAACCTGATCTTCGTCTCGAATTCTCTTTTCGGTCTCGTCGCGAATTTCTCGAAACTTTTCCAACGCCGGCGGATAGGCCTCGCCCAGCTTCAACCAGTAGCTCAACGCAAACGAGCGACGTACGCCTGATTGGCTCCGTTGCAACTTGGTCGCGTTCTCGTGATACCACAGGTGCTTGGCAAGCGCACGGGCATAGTCGCCACTGGTGGCATCGGCACTGGCCTCTCGCAAGATCAAGGTTGGATCCGGATCTTCGGGCGGCGACCATTCATCGGCATGTGACATCGCGGCAACCAAAAACATGCAAGAAACTAACCACATTCGCATCAGAGTACCCTTTCGGAAATGGATCACGAGAATATAAAAAAACGAGAGTTGTCGCATCGATCCGGTCGCGTGTCGCTCGCCGAACGCAAACCGGCTTTGGAGAGGCAGGAGACAGGTGCTTCGCACGGGGTCAGACTCTGGTTTCGAGACAGGTGCTTCGCACGGGGTCAGACTCGGGTTTCGGGTTTCGGGGACAAACGCTTTTCAATTCGCTTCACTCGATTCTTGATCGCTGGATTTGATTCGATCAACTTTTTGGCTCGCTCAACCATATCAGATGAACTGTCTGGGTGCCTCAGTCCGAATCGGACCGATTGCGGATTTCGGGGCCAAGCTCCTGCTGGAGCAGCTCGCTGTAACGTGGATACAGGTCGATCCCAACGCCGTGAAGAGTTTTGGTCTCGGAAAACACGTGTTAGTTCGTTTAGCCGCGTGGGCATCGCCCCGCGCGTTCGGTGCCGCACGACGCGCGGGGCGATGCCTGGGCTGATAAAATCATTGCAACGCAGCAAATTGGGCAAGCTGCACCATGGCCGACAACACAAACTGCAGCGCTGCGAAGCATTGTGGCAACGGCACATTTCCCTGATCGCCAGTATGTAGGCCGTAG
>NZ_LWSK01000190.1 GCF_001642955.1 Rubripirellula obstinata
GCCGCGAAACCGAGCCAGAGAATTGATGTGGGGCCAGCCATCCGGGTGCTCGCGCACCCGGCAGGGAGCTGCCGGCCCTCCGGGCCTAACGCGCAGTAACTGATGCGACGTCCCGAGCGAAACGCGACTATAAAAAGTCGTACGTTCCTTAGAACAGTGAAACGATTGCCAAAGGTCGTCAAAGAACTCTCTTCCCGGTTTCGCGAGCAATCACGAACTCAAAACACTCCTCCCTCGTTCGTGCTGCGATCACTAGACTTTCCTGTTTCAATGGGAGCGCCTTGCATCGGTTCGTTGGATCCTGCTTTGATGCTTTGCAGGAACCTTTCGATCTTTCGATGAGTGGTATAGCTGGTACGAATTCCAAGTGCTGAATTCGTTGATTTTTCGGCGGTCAGAATACTGATGGTGCTGACTCCGCCGAGCGTGTCCCAAGTATCGGGCGTAACCAGCGACTGTATTAGGCGAACACTGCCTGGCGTTGCTTGTAACCCAACCTCACCTGCCCAATAGATACGAAGTAGCTGGTGCTTGTCCTCGTCGCATTCAACCGACGTGATGGTGACGATCTCATTGTCAACGGTGTAGGTGAGGTCCAGCGATGAGACAATGAGATTCAGGGCCGACTCGAGTGAAATGTTGCGAACTTCAAGATTGACCTGATCGTCTGTTGACACCCCAAGATCATCAAGCGCTCGCTTGTCGATTTGAACAGGCAAGCCAGATCTTTCGGAGATCTGTTCGATTGCGTCACTAAGTGGCAGCTCAATGAAAGAGAATCCCACTTGCTTTGAGAGAGCCTGCTCGACTCGCTTGTGAAAATCCACATTCCCGCTGGCCCATTTTACATTGGTGTCCTGCGAAGACTGACCTGTTGTGCTGTCCTCCCTTGTCACATTCGCAGGCAACGCTGACGGACGGGCGGCACCAAACGGATCCGCGACAGCTTGCTTGCTGGGGGCAGTTCGGAAAGGTGGATCTGCAAACGGGTCGTCAGAACTGTCTCCATCTGATTCCGCAAATGGATCGCTGGATACATCGGCGGCTTGAGGTACTTCGGCTGCAAACGCCGGAGTGACGACCTCCGCAGCCGTCACTTCTACTGCCGACACTGAACTGGCGACTCCTGGCAGTTGCACCGATGTTTGATCTCGACCTCCCGGAAGCGTTTCGCCAAGGGGAGCAAACATTAAGCCAACTGCGGTGCATGCAACCGCACCAATGGTTGCGAGTGACGTCGTAGAAAACAGCATCGGGGTTTCCTTGTTGAGAAGAGATTCGAGGTTCGGAGAAGAAGACTGGCCCATGGATGACTTAACACATCGCGTGACCGCTTGATTGGCCAGATCGACCGCGACGTGGTCGCTGGCCACAGCCTGATCCGCGCTGAGAGATGCGATAGATCCTAGGACCGTGGAAAAGGCGAAACCTCGGCGGCTCAGTTGCCGCTGCAGTCTTGCGCGAGCCCGCCCGAGACGTCCGCGGATCGCCGGTTCGCTGGAACCCAGGATCGTTGCGGTTTGCTCGTAGGTTAGTCCGTCAAAGTAGTGCAGCACGATGGCGTCGCGGTACTTCTTTGGCAACTGTTCTATTTCTTCGTCCAAGGCCCGCAGGCGGTGACGGTGCGCTATGGTTTGAAGAGACTTTTGCCCATTGGTCGAATCGTCGGGAGGATCGACCGGCAAATGCTCAGTGGCTCGATTGAGTTTTCTCGTTCGGCAAGCCGTGCGGTAGGCTACCTGGTGCAACCATCCCGCCAAGCATCCCCTTTTTCGCAAGCGTTCCGCATCGCGAACAAGGGTCAAAAACGTCACTTGGAAGGCGTCTTCAGCATCTTCACGCGTGCGAGACTGGCGTCGACAAACACTTAAAACCATGTTGCGGTAGCGGTTGATCAGGTGAGCGAGAGCATCACGATCTCGATATCCGATCCATGCATCCAACAACAGTCGATCGCCGATGTTCGATGATGCTTGGTCCAATGCCAGGGATTCTGCACCTGTGTCTGTAGCTGCGTCCGCATCGCCGGATGAATCACTGGCAACGACCGCTAATTTGGGCATGGCATTCAAATCAACCTCCTGGTGGCTTCTGCTTTCTATTGTAGTAGTGCAACTGACCGAGAGGTCCTCGCGCGAAAAATCCTCGAAAATCTTCTAGTTCCTCTGAAAGTTGTTCTGAAAAGCGAGATTTGATTGCCTCATCGGAAATACTGGATGATGCGCATTCTCTCTTGTTTGGTCGCACCCCCTGCGTTTGCGTCCAAAGAATGTAACTTTGACAGCGGATACGTCAGCGGTCAGAATGCTGGCATGATCCAAAAGAAGAAACTCTCTGGTTGGAGCCGCGTTGCAATCGCAATTGACGAAGTGCGAGATCGTTTGCTTCGGTCGACGCGGATTCTTGAACAGGCCGGGATCCCTTACGCGGTCTTAGGCGGCAACGCGGTTGCTGAATGGGTCGGACGCGTCGATAAGGAAGCCGTGCGATTCACCAAGGATGTCGATATCCTGCTGCGTCGAGAAGATTTAGAAGCCGCCAAGGTCGCGATGGAAGCGGGAGGGTTTATCTATCACGAAACTTTCAAGGTACCCATGTTCATCGATGGACCGGATGGATCAGCTCGCAGCGCGGTGAATGTGTTGTTTGCGAATGAGATCGTTCGCGAAGGTGATGATTCAGCAACGCCTGACATTGAACCGTTCGATTACAGCGAAGACGATTTTAAGGTTGTCTCGCTTGAATCGTTAGTGCAAATGAAGTTGACGTCGTATCGACGCAGAGACCAGATGCATCTGATCGACATGCTTGATGTCGGCTTGATCGATGGATCTTGGGTTGGGAAGTACCCAAGCGAACTTGGAGATCGGTTGCAGTTTTTGATTGACAATCCGGAGTGAATGTCGGTGATCTAATGTAGGCCGTAGCGAGCTTCAGCGAGTTACGGCATGACGCGCGCAACGCCGTAACTCGCTGAAGCTCGCTACGGCCCACATCGAGTGGTCCGTTTATAGACCTACATCACGCTGAAATAGTTCTCGCAGGCGAAGTCGAGGTAGTCGTCTTTGAGCTCCAGCGGCAAGTCGTTGTACAGGCAATAGTTTCGAGCTTGCAGGATCAAGTCACGCGGCTGACACATCCGCAGTGGGCGATCGACCGGTGTGTAGTGCTTGTCGATTAAGTACTCGACGCAGCCTTCACGGTACGGCACTTTCAACACCTTGCACATGATTTGAAACAGCTTCTTGAAGTCATCGAACGGTGGATTCTCGACTTCGATTTTGTAAGGAATTCGGCGCAAGAACGCGTCATCGACCAAGTCCTTGGGTTCCAAGTTCGTGCTAAAGACCACCAACTGATCGAACGGCACTTGGATCTTTTTACCGGACGCCATGTTCAGATAATCGTAGCGTTTTTCGAGCGGCACAATCCATCGGTTCAGCAGTTCGTCGACTCGCATTTTCTGGCGACCAAAGTCATCGATCACCAGGGTGCCGCAATTGCTTTTTAGTTGTAGCGGTGCCTCGCTAATACCGTTGACCGGATTGTGCTGCACCTCCAGCATCTCCATTGTCAATTCACCACCGGCGATGATCGTTGGGCGTTCGATCCGCACCCAGCGTTTGTCGAAGCCGCCGAGTTCAAGCAGTGTTCCACTTCCCTCGGGCATCGCAAGCGTGTGGCACATTGGGTCAAAGATCCGCAGCACATCACCATCGATATCAACACTGCGAGGAATCCAGACGTACTTTCCGAACGCGGCCGTGACACGTTCGGCAATGGACGTCTTGCCGTTTCCGGGAAACCCAAACAGGAACATTCCACGGCCGCTGGCAACCGCTGGGCCAAGCTTTTTCAGCATGTTGGGATTGATCAACAAGTCGTGAAAGGCCCGCAGCAAGTCTTTTTTCTTGGGGTACTGGCCCTCGATCGTCTGCTTTGAAACGCTCGCGACATACTGTTTCAACGGAACCGGACACGATCCGTAATAGGTGCAATCGAGCAGATAGTTTCGCGCGATTGCGCGACCACTTTCGCTGAGGACATAGACGTAATCGTTGGTCGATGTAGACGACTTGTAAGAAACATTCTGCTCCATCTTTAACCGCGACAAAAGCGGTTCGACCATGCGGAATGGCAGCTTCACCTGTTCAGCAATCCGTCGGCCCTCGGCTTCGCCAACGTTTTGCAGAAAGCGATAGACGATGGCTTCCAACAGCGTATCGTTAATGCCTGCTTCTTCCACGGACGCCGGTTCGGCGGGTCGCCAGGGTTCGTCGCGAGAGGGCCGAAACCCGGTCGCGCAGGTTGGATCGGTTTTGGCTGGTGCAGGTGATGTTTGGGAAACGCTAGCTGAAGTGATAGCTTCGCCCTTTGGTGAAGCAGGCGTTGGTTTGGCAGTCGGTGCCGTCGCGGTCGCAACTGGCTGCGAGCTCTGCGGAATTTGCGAGCTCGGCTGAACTGTTGATCCTTGCTGCGCGGCACTGGGCTGGGCCGGCGGTTCGGCCGCAGCAGGCGTCTTTCCAGAACTTAGCGATTGGATTCGAGAAATCAAAGAATCCAGCTTGCTATCAACGTCATTGCTCATTGGGTTTCCCTAAATTCCATGAATGCGTGTCCTGGTTTTGAGACCTTCGCCGACACGATGCCCCGCATCGGGGGATATCGGCTGGGCAACATGGTTCAAGCCACAAAAACGGAAAAACTGTCAGCCAAGCGTGCCCACTTGTCGCTAATGACGCTTTCCAGAATCAAAATGACGACTCCTGTGCGACGGTGGGGTAGCTTTTAATACGACCATCGTTCGCGTTTCCAAACGACCTTTCTGTTCACATTCATGCCAATTACCACTGATCCATCCGCTCGACTCGGTTTACGGACTGAACAAGCACGCTGGGAGCTTCCGCTTCCTGACGGAGCACGGCGTTTGATTGCATCGGGGGATTTTGATGGGCGGGAAAACGAGACCTTGGTGCGATGGTTGGCGTCGGATCCTCAATTGGCGTCGCGACTTTTGCGATGGTGCAACACACCCTTGTTCAATCTGTCAAAACCGCACGCATCGCTTGAAGACGCTGCCAAGATCATGAACGGCAGCGAATTGGCACAACTTGCGGTGCTGGCGTGGGTTCGCGGGATTTTCGCACCTGAAAAACAGATCGATATTTACTCCAGAGAATGCCTGTGGGGTCACTGCATGGCCGTTGCCGCAGTCGGTTCGCTGATCGCCAGAACCTGCACGGATGCCGACCCGGGTAAAGTCTTCGTCGCGGGTGCCCTGCACGACATTGGCATGATCGCGAATGAAAGAATTGACCCAGAATCCTTTGGCGAAGTTCTATCGGAAATCGACGAGCTTTCGCCGATGCATGAAGTAGAACGCGACATGTTGGGCTGGGATCACGCTCAGCTTGGCGCGGCGATTCTAAGTGGATGGGGAATGCCCGATGAAGTCTGCCTGGCGACCGAATATCACCATGCCGCCCATCGCTGTCTCGATCACGAGCATTCCGAAACCGTTTGCTGCATCGCCATTGCCAACTATTTGTGCAGCCGAGCTGGTTGGTCGAGCGTCGGTGCCAATGCAATCATCTCTCCAAAAGAAAGCGTTTTTCGCCGCCTAGGGATTGATGCCGGGCTGTTGACGGTGCTTTGGCAGCAACTCTATTCATCGCTCGATTCGGTTGCCCGACTCCGCTAGCTTGATTTTTCAGGATAGGGCAGGCACTGGGCTGATGAAAATGCGGTGGGTGATGTTATTCGCGAACCAGTCGAACATTGCAAATTGAAAATTCTTGGGAAGCGGTATTTGCTGGTCAATTTACATTTTTCAGTGTTCATTTTGCAATTTGCAATCAACACCGAGGCCGGCCAGCCACAAACCCCCAAAGTCGTCCAGTTTCCCTCCACGCAAACATTTTCGTCAGCCCACGCATTGCCGCGAGGCCTTACGGCCAGCGGCTCACCATTGCCTTTCGGATATTGAATTAATCGACAAGCCGTCGCGCACCCGGCAGCGAACTGCCAGCCCTCCAGGCCTAACATGCAGTCATATAGGTGCAGTCATTCATGCGACGTCCCGAAGGAGCAATCAAGCCAAAATGTGCTCGCTTTCGCCCCAGCCGGGGCTTCGGTTTTTGCTGCGTTTGATTCCGTGGGTCAAGACCCACGGCACCGTGCTGACGCCCCATCCGGGGCTAAAGTAAGTGCCATTGGGCGATGCCTGGTCCGCTAAAAGTTTGGGGTTGTGGAGTTATCGGCTTGCGCCGTTTTTATCCTGTCTCACCATCGAAGGTCTTAGCCCAGAGGGCGGCAGATCTTTGCCGGTGGCGTCAGCCCTCGTTGTTAT
>NZ_LWSK01000191.1 GCF_001642955.1 Rubripirellula obstinata
GCTCGGTTTCGCGGCTAGCCGCGAAACCGAGCCAGAGAAGAACTGAGAGATAACGCTGCCATCCGGGGATTCCATCCCCGGCAGAGAGCTTCCGTCCCTCCAGGACTATTCACCAGCGTTATGATCGCGGATCGATCAGCGACAATTTGCATTGATTTGTTCGTCTTCCCTCGGGATGAGTGACTGCACCAACCTGGCAGTAATTAATACGATACTGATTCCCCGCTCGTTCCCTAGTTCGTTTAACCGCGTTGGGCATCGCCCCGCGTGGACGCGCGGGGCGATGCCCACGCGGTTAAACGATTTGGAAACTGACGGCGTTGGGCATCGCCCCGCTTGTTTCGCGCCGCATGGACGCGCGGGGCGATGCCCAACGCGGTTAAACGATTTGGAGCGTTGGGGTGTGTGCGACTGAACCCTGGCGGGTCCAGCTACGGAAGACTTCGACAATGATGGAGCTTGGCTTAGGGCAGTTCCCTGCGGGATAAGCATGCCGCCGGGCAGGTTTCGCTTGTCCCGGCTGGATTGGATGTCGCGTTACATGCGATCCAAATACCGGTTCACGATGTTTTCAAGCAACTCTTGACGACCGCTTGAATTCCCGGCCGCTTCGCCTTTGCCAAGCATCAACGTTTCCAGCTCTGCGAAATTCGTTTGACCGGATTCAATTTTCTTGCCAAGGTCGCTGTCCCAACTGCTGTAACGATCGGCGACGATGTTGTTGATCGCACCCTCTTCGATGATGTTGGCGGCAACCTTCAATCCGCGTGCGAAGGCATCCATGCTGCCGATGTGGGCGTAGAACAAATCGATCGGCTCAAAGCTTTCGCGTCGCACCTTGGCGTCAAAATTAACACCACCGGTTCCCAAACCGTACTTCAACAACACCAACATGATCTGCGTCGTCAAGTAATAGTTCGTCGCAAACTGATCGGTGTCCCAACCCAGCAACAAGTCGCCCGTGTTGGCATCGATCGAACCAAGACCACCTTGCATGCCGGCGTATTCCAGTTCGTGCATCATTTCGTGACCAGCCAAAGTGGCGTGGTTGGTTTCGATGTTTAGCTTGAAGTGATCAGTCAAATCGTAGGCACGCAAAAAGTTCAAGCACGCGGCCGCATCCGAATCGTATTGGTGCTTGGTTGGTTCTTTCGGTTTGGGCTCGATCAGGAATTGGCCTGTAAAGCCAATCTCTTTTGCATAATCCACCGCCATGTGAAAGAACTTGCCCAGGTGATCGAGTTCACGTTTCATGTCGGTGTTGTAAAGGCACTGATAGCCTTCTCGCCCGCCCCAGAAAACGTAATTCTCGCCACCAAGATCCTTCGTGACTTCCATCGCCTTTTTCACCTGCGCCGCCGCGTAGGCGAATACTTCCACATTGCATGTCGTCGCCGCACCGTGCATGAAACGCGGGTTGCTAAACATGTTGGCGGTGCCCCACAACAACTTCACACCCGTCCGTTGCTGCTCTTCTTTCAGCACCGCTGCGACCGAATCAAAGTTGGCGTTGGTCTCTGACAAGTTGGCTCCCTCCGGTGCAACGTCCCGATCGTGGAAGGCATAAAACGGTGCGTCTAGTTTCTCGAAGAACTCAAACGCCACCCGTGCTCGGTTGCACGCGTTTTCAACCGACTCGGTTCCGTCGTCCCAAGGACGCAGCATCGTGTCACCGCCAAAGGGATCGCTGCCGGTACAACGAAACGTGTGCCAGTAGGTGACGGTAAAACGCAGGTGTTCTTTCATCGTCTTGCCAGCGACCACTTCGTCGGGGTTGTACCAACGAAACGCCAAAGGATTATCCGACTGTGGACCTTCGTATTTGACTTTGGTGACTTCAGGAAATGCGTTCATCTGATCGGTCTTTTGCTGGAAGGAATCTAGGAGGATTATTGATTGGTTCCCTTAATGCTGAGCGATTTATCGTTGCGTCACCAGTAGATATCACGCATACTTCCATAGATATTTTACACGTTGTCTTTGCCGCTGATGCCCCGAAAAACCGTCGCTCTGCTGATCGAAACGTCCAACGGCTACTGCCGCGGGCTGTTGGAGGGCGTGATTGCCTACACCAAGGAACGTGCCGATTGGTCAATCCACCTTACCGAACAGGAACGGGGCGCATCGCCACCGTGGTGGCTAAATTCGTGGGATGGTGACGGGATTATCGCACGAATTGAGACCGATAGTATCGGCAAACGGCTGAAGAAATTTGGCATTCCAATCGTCGATCTCAGTGCCGCGCGTCACATCAAAGGCGTCCCCTGGGCGGACACGGACGACAGAGCAATTTCACAGTTGGCGGTCGATCACTTTGTCGAACGAGGATTCAAACATCTGGCGTTCTGCGGTGACGCGGGCTTTCAGTGGTCAGCGAAACGTTGCGATCACTTTGGCAAATTGGCCGAGGACGCCGGTTGTACTTTTCACCAACACCAATCGATCGCCCGTTACGACAAGCACTACGATTTCGCCAGCGACAAGCGACAAATTATGAAGTGGTTGCAACAGCTTCCTCGCCCGGTCGCGATCATCGGCTGCTACGACTTCAAGGCTCAACAAGTCCTTGATGCTTGTCGGCAAATGGACGTTTCGGTGCCGGCGGAAGTGACCGTGCTTGGCGTTGATGACGATCACTTGATTTGCGAACTCAGCGAACCGACACTGTCCAGTGTCATTCCCGATACCAAACGAACTGGATACGAGGCCGCAGATCTACTGAACCGAATGATGCACGGCGAGCAGTTGGCGACCGAACATCCGCTGCTGACTCAACCGCTCGGGATCCGAGTTCGCCAATCCACCGACACGTTGGCGATCGATGATGAAGACGTCGCAAGAGCGTTACAATTCATCCGCCGCAACGCCACCGCAAACATCCGGGTCACCGATATCCTGCAAGAGGTCTCACTTTCTCGCCGAGCCTTAGAACACCGATTCAAAAAATGGCTCGGTCACACACCGCACGAAGAGATCCAACGTGTGCGAATCAGCCGAATCAAAGAACTGCTAACCGATTCCGACCTAACGATCCATCAAATCGCCCGCCGAACCGGTTTCGAGTACGACGAATACATGGCCGCCGCCTTCAAGCGAGAAACAGGCATCACACCGACGGAGTATCGCGACCGGTGAAGAGTCCCGAGAATTGCGAAGTTTGCTGAAGTCCAGGCTCTGGTCGCCCATTGTTGCAGGTGCAATCACCAGAGTAGTAGTTGCTCAAGCGGCGAAATCCTGGACTCCAGCATTGCAGTGCGGATGAGAGGACTTGAACCTCCACGCCCTTGCGGGCACTAGAACCTGAATCTAGCGCGTCTGCCAATTCCGCCACATCCGCATGTGTACGCTCGACTGCGAAGGCGAGAAGATAGTGGGTGGCTGTTGGGCTGACAAGGCCGCAATTGATGGGTTTCCGACGGCTTTCGGCTCGCCTGAACACCCTCGGAAAGTTCCCGTTACAATGAACGGTTCCTCCAAACGGACCTGACATGCATCTTCATTGCCTCGGCACCGCCGGCTACCATCCCAACGAAACGCGGCACACGTCGTGTTACTTTCTGCCCAAATCAGGCATCGTGTTGGATGCTGGATCAGGGGCGTTTCGGTTGGCTGATCTGATCGAGACCGAGACGTTGGACATTCTGCTCTCGCACGCTCACCTCGATCACACGCTTGGGCTGACGTTCTTGCTGGATGTTCTGTACCAGTGCGAGCAGCGGAAGCATTCCATTTCGACGGTGCGAGTTTGGGGCGAAGCGGCGAAGTTGGATGCGGTGAAGAACAACTTGTTGAGTGATTTAATTTTCCCAGCCGACCTGGCGTGCGAGTGGCGGCCGATCGACGATTTGCCATCGTTCGCGATCGGCGACTGCAAGGTTGTTTGGCGAGCTCAAGATCACCCCGGCGGCAGTGTCGCTTACCGGTTGGATTGGGCGAAGGATGATCAGGCGAAGCGGTTGGTGTATGCGTCCGACACGACGGGTGACTTAAGCGACGAACATGCCGATTGGTCGCGAGGCGCAGACGTGCTGTTGCACGAGTGCTATTTTCAGAACTCGTCGGCGACCTGGGCTGAGAAGACGGGCCACACCTGGACCGAACGCGTCGCGGATGTTGCCGTTAAGTCGCAACCAAAACATTTATTGCTGACGCATATCAATCCGCTGGAAACGAGCGAGGATCCGGTCGAGATTGAACAGATACGAAGCAGGCTGGATTGCGAGGTCACTCTGGCGACCGATCACGCGGTAATTGAGTTCTAAAACTGTTTAACCGCGTGGGCATCGCCCCGCGCCGTGAAGGGTTTCTGGACTGTTTAACCGCGTGGGCATCGCCCCGCGCGTCCATGCGGGGCGAAACGCGCGGGGCGATGCCCACGCGGTTAAACGAACTAACCCGTATTTTTAGGGACCATACTCTTCACAGCGTTGGGCATCGCCCCGCGCGTCCATGCAGCAGGGAACACGCGGGGCGAAACGCGCGGGGCGATGCCCACGCGGTTAAACGAACTCGTCTACTAAACCTTCGCAACCAAAACCGGGTCCACCGATTCGCCGCTGGACCAATTCGTGTAATCGTTTTCGTCTCGGATTACGCGGCGGTAAACCGTGTCGCGTTCCACGGGAACTCGGCCGGCCTCGGTGATCAAATCTTTGATCTTATCAACCGTTAAGTGTTCCGGCGTCGTCGCACCGGCGTCGTGGTAAATCAATTCGTGACGCACGGTGCCGTCCAAGTCATCGGCACCGTAGGCCAATGCGATTTGAGCCGTCTCGATGCCCAGCATGATCCAGTATGCCTTGATGTGTTGAACGTTGTCCAGCATCAAACGACTGATCGCAAGCGTCCGCAGATCCATCAAGCCGGATGGTTTCTTGATGTGGTCCAGCTTTGTGTTTTCAGGGTGAAACGCAAGCGGGATAAAGACTTGGAAGCCACCGGTTTCGTCTTGCAAATCACGAAGTCGGATCAGGTGATCGATTCGGTGGTACGCTTTTTCGACGTGCCCGTACAGCATCGTGCAATTGGTTCGCAAACCGATTTCGTGGGCGGTTTTGTGAATGTCCAACCACGCGTGCGTGTTGGCTTTGTGTTCGCAGAGTTGGTCGCGAACTTCGGGATGGAAAATCTCTGCACCGCCGCCCGGCATGCTGCCCAGGCCTGCCGCCTTCAAATCTTCCAACACCCATTTGACGGACTTCTTGGTTTGGAATTCAAACCAATTGATCTCCACCGCCGTCCAACCTTTCAGATGGATCTTGGGGAAATTTTCGTGCAGCAATTCGATCAGGTGGCGGTACCACTCGTACGGTTTCTGGTGATGCAGTCCGCCGACGATATGCATTTCGGTGCAACCGGCGTCGGTGGCTTCTTGGCCGCGAGCGATAATTTGATCGTCGCTGAACACGTAGCCCTTCGGGTTTCGCAGATCGCTTCGGAATGCACAAAACTTACAACGGTAAACGCAAACGTTGGTCGGGTTCAGGTGCGTGTTGATGTTGTAGTAGCCTACATTCCCGTTCTTACGCTCGCGTACCAGGTTCGCCAACGCCCCGATTTCGGCCAACGGCACGGCGGGATCGTACAGGAAGATGCCATCGTCGAGCGTCAATCGCTGTTCGGATTCAACCTTGTCTCGGATCTCACGGAATCGAGCTCTCATTTCTGAGTTGTTCATGGGGTCTGGCTAAGCGGAATCGTAAGGAAAGTGTGATTTGGTGTGCAGCTTAACAACCGAGAACTGGTTTAACGAGGCAACTGCCTGCAAGCCGTTAAACCGCGTTGGGCGATGCCCCACGCCTGATCAAAATCACTACAACGCAGCAAATTGGTCAAGCTGCATCGTGGCAGACAACACAAACTGGGACGCTGCGAAGCATTGTGGCAACGGCACATTTCCCTATTCGCCAGCCGTAGGCCGTAGCGAGCCATAGCGAGTTACGGCAATTTGCGCACCGCCGTAACTCGCTATGGCTCGCTACGGCCTACTTTCAAGGATCGAGACAAGTTGACAGCGACACATTTTCATCAGGCCAGGCGATGCCTACGCGATGAAGAGTTTTGGTCCAGTAAAACACGGATTAGGAACGTACGACTTTTTATGGTCGCCGCTCGCTCGGAACGTCGCATCAGTTACTGCGTCTTAGGCCCGGAGGGCCGGCAGCACCTTGCCGGGTGCGCAAGCACCCGGATGGCTGCCGCACATCAATTCTCTGGCTCGGT
>NZ_LWSK01000192.1 GCF_001642955.1 Rubripirellula obstinata
ATGTGGGGCAGCCATCCGGGTGCTCGCGCACCCGGCAGGGAGCTGCCGGCCCTCCGGGCCTAAGACGCAGTAACTGATGCGACGTCCCGAGCGAAAGGCGACACTAATTTCCCGCTCGTTCCTTAATGTTGTAAGGGCAGCGGTTTTGGCAGCCCTTGGGAAATGCCGGAACTGCGCCGCTGTCGCGTCTTGTTCCGGCCTACGTTTTACACCAGTTCCCAGCGTCCGATTTTGCTGTCGTCCAGATCGACGTAATACAACGCTCCGTCGGGGCCTTCGGAGATTGCGACGACGACGTTGGCACCCGTGGTAAAGACGTTGACGTCGCCAACGCTGCCGTCGGGATTGATGCTGGCGTGTCGCACGATGCCCTGGCCTAGATCGTTGAAGAACACGTCGCCTTGATACTCGCTGCCGTAGGCCGAACCACGGTAAGCATCGCCCATCACGATCGCGTTGATGCCATCAGACTGATGCGACAAAGCGTAAATCGACGGCGTGATGAATTCGTTCCGTTCTAGCCAAGCCTGACCTTCGGGTGTTGATAGATACCTGGTCTGTTCCTCCAATTCACCGCTGCGTCCCTCGTAGAAAGGCCAGCCGAAGTTGGCACCTGGACCTGCTGCATTAACCTCTTCCCATCGGCTCCAACCCACATCGCCGACGTAAAGTTGTCCGGTTGAATTGTCAACTGAAATGCGAAACGGGTTGCGAAGTCCAGATTGATAAACCTTGCTTCGGTTGGCGTTTGCGTTTCCATTGTAAAACGGATTGTCGGCTAAACCGTCCCCGGTGATTGGATCGATTCGCAAGATCTTGCCGGAAAGGCTGTCAATGTCTTGAACCCGATCGGCTCGCACATCGACACGATTGTAAGAGGCACCGTCGCCAGTCGAAACGAACAATTCACCATCAATTCCAAACGCCAGTCCACCAACGGTATGTGACTCGCTATCGCTGGGAATGAAGTCTTGGACGTAAGTTCCATCGGCGTTCTCGCCCGCGGGTGCTTCGTCAAAGTTAAACGTGCTGTTGGCAAAACCATTGAAGTTATCCCAAGTGCTGTTTTCGCCAAGCAGCACGACTTCGCTGCCTGCAACGGCAGTCTTGAAATCGTTGTTTGCGTCAGCGGTGACTCGTATTAATCGACCGGCGCGGTTCCCGCGACCATCGGGGCCAGCAAGCGTGCCGGCGGACTGTTCAAACACTTCCGGCGGATCGTAAGTGAATAGCAAGTAGACGTACGGGTTGTTTTCAAAATCAGGATGAACAGCAAGGTCAAGCAATCCGCGGTCACGTGTGTTGTTGACGATTGCCGAAATATCAATGAATGGTGAATTTCCGGTTTGCCCATCGGTTGCCGTTTGCACGACACCAGATTTTTGTGCGATCAACATGGTCCCGTCGGGCAACCAATCAATGGCCGTTGGTTGGGCGACGCCGGTGACGACATCGATTGCCACCACCGTGTCACCGATTTCCGTCGGCGGGTTTGCCGGGGGAGCTTGCTGGTTCATGTTCCACTGGCGAATCAGGGTTTGATTAGTCAATCCGCCTGTTCCGCCGGTAAATCCAAAGTACGCGTTCGGGCCAACAACGCTTTCCAGATCGATCGTTGTTTTGGCGAGTGCTAGTTCCGGTTTTGTCGCTGTTTCAGACAGATAAACCGACAATGAATCACTGACTCCGTTGTAGTCCACCCAGGCATAAAGTCGATTTCCGGAATTGAGGTCAATATCGGTAGACACCGTCCGCAGCGAATTGCTGGTGTTCCCCGATATGATCGAAACGTGATTATCGTTTGGATCGTAACCGCCGTTACGGTAGGTATCGAATTCAATCGCAACTGAATTGGCAATGCCATCGTAACCGAGCGACCCGCCACTTGATCCCAGTGCCGACGAACCGTCCGGATCAGCTTGGATCGCGAATGTCAAACCATCGGCACCGCCTGTGCCACCCGCGAATTCAAAACTGAACGCGGACTGAAACGATGCATCGTTGCCAAGCGTTAGCGCGGATTCAAAGAAGACGGAACCAGCTTGGCTGGTTGAATCAGGTGTTATTTCTAAACGGTTGCCAAGCTTTCGTGCTGAACCGTTGAAATCTAATCCGGCTGTCGAGGCGAAATTGTTGTACTGAGGCAAAGCGATTTCGTCATCAATGATGGTGACCGTCGCCGTTCGCGGAACAAGCAATGTTCCGCCGCCAACAACATTGTCAATCGTGACGTTGAAGGATTCCGTCGATTCAACATCGCTATCGTTCAGAATCGGAATCACAATGCTCTGCTGCGTCACGCCATCGGCAAAGGTTAAGGTGCCGTTTTGTGCGGTGTAGTCCTGCCCTGCGGTCGCACTTGATGCCACCGTCGCGTAGTCAACCGTTAGGGTGCCGTCGGATCCGCCGCTGCGAAGGACTCGCACCTCTGCGTTACCGGCGTCTTCATTGATGGTGATGTTGCTGGTTTCAAGTGCGATCGTGCCGGGTTGGCTAGTCGCTGAATCGCCGTATTGAAAGTAACCGTTGACGTGCAGTGTTTCGTCCTGTTTAAAACCTGGCGTCACACCACCATCACGCCAAGTTCCCGTCGAGAAAACATTTGGGGCTTCGGTTTGATAGGTGACACCATCCAGCACGATGCGGTCAACTCGAAGGTTGCGATCGACTTCGCCATCGTTGATGTACAAGTCATTGGTGAAGCGAACTTGAACATCGTTGATGTCCACCGTTGATTCTGCGGTAAAGTCATACCGCACGAACTGCCGGCTAGAAGCGTCGCCACCGATGTTGGTCCATGTGGCGGCTTGGTTTCCGTCGATCCACAATTCCATGCTTTCGCTGTTCTCGTTCCCAGCGGCAAAGATTGAAAACTCGCTGCCATTATTTTGAGACGATTCCGCGAATTGGAAGTAACCATTGGTGTGCAGCGTTTCAGACTCTTTGAATCCAGGAGTAATGACACCGTCTTGCCAAGTTCCCGTTGAAAAGACGCTGCTGTCTTCTGTTTGGAAAACGTTGCCGTTGATGTTGATCGAATCAACGTGAAGGTTTCGATCGATCCCTTCGGCTGGTTGATAAAGGTCGTTACTGAAGACAACGCGGACTTGGTCTGCGGTGACGCCAGCACCGCCGTCGTAGGTGAACGTTTGAAATTGCCGAGCGTCTGCGTTGCCGCCGATGTTGTTCCAAGTCTGAACCGTTGTTCCATCAATCTGCAACTGCATCTGTTCTTCACCTTCGCTGCCCGCGGCGCGGATGGTGATCGGCAACGCTACGGAAACGGTGGCCAAGGAAGTGCTGCTGGCGATCAATTGGGATTCGATTAATCCTGTTGCCGATTCCAATGTCCAATTACCGCCTTGGTCGACCGAACCCGTTCGGTCGGTCGAACCGGCAACATCAGCTCCCGTCAGCAATGCAAGGGTCTGCATGAGCTGCTGGCCGGCTTTGCCGTCGGCGACGTCGCATCCATAAATCAGAATGTCGGCATCCGCGGCCAAGGAACGACGCCAGCCGTTGAGGTCTTGTCCACGCTTAGCCAAACGATCGCTGTCGATCGTTTGGCCTGCCAGTTGTAGTTCGCCCGAGCGTCCGTGCGAAATCAGATGAACTGTCCGAACCGACGAGTGCTTTGCGATGGATCGGCTAATTTGATCAATGGGATCTGATTCAGCATCAATCAAAACAATTTCGGCGTTGCGGTCGACGATGGAGGCTAGTTCGCCGCTTTGTTGAACGTCCAGATCGATGAATACCAACTCGGTGCCCATCGATAGATTGACATTCTGGGAAATGCCCATTTCGGAAGACGCTGCTGTGGCACCGCACGATACGGCTGACGAAACAGGACTTGCTGAAGACACGGCTGGCAAATCACCCGCCAACATCAATCGTCCTTCCAAAGGTTCAGCAGTCCATGAGTTCCCGCGCGCCGATTTATGCCTAGGTGATTGATACGGGGACTTGGCTGGTGAAAGCCGTGTCAGTCTACGAAATAGCCGGTTGGAAAGTGGAGACTTTTCGCGATGTGTCAGCATGATGGATGCGGCTCTGGAATGCGGAACGATTGACATCAATTGAGGATTTCCGCAGTTTAAATAGAACGGGGGGGCGGGGGGGGGAAGCCATGGCGTTTTTTTGCCTTTTTTGAGCCTCAATCAGCACAGATTTTGATCAAAAAGCTCTCGCAAGCGTGAGAATTGATCTCGTATGGGAGGCGATTTGGAATAGTTCCCACAACTTTTTAAAAAGTTTGGATGATTCGATTACGGACGGAAACGCCCCGTAATTCCTTGGTTTTCGTTCGATGGATGAACTGAAGATGGACGGAGAATCTGCAAAAATTTCGTCTCATGATTGTTTTCCTTCTTCGAAACCTGCGTCAATGCGGTACGCTATGCGGACACCGCAGAATCTCTTGCTCACAGTGTTTGTGAGTGGAGCTGCAAGACACTTTTTGGGAATGATGAGATGGCAGAAGGTACGATCAAACGAGTCACCGACAAGGGTTTCGGCTTCATTGACACAGGAAGCGAAAAGGACTTGTTTTTTCATTCGTCCAATCTGGAAGGCGTTCAATTCGACGATCTTCGAGAAGGGCAACGAGTAACTTACAGCGAAGGCCGAGGCCCCAAGGGACCTTGTGCAGAAAACGTTCAGCTTGCTGAGTAAGCGATATCGCTGACGGATAGGATGGAACCAGTGGACGGGGGTTGAACCGTTCAGTCGCTCTTCGAGGCGACGAAGTAGGTTCAAGAGTTGAGAGATCAACCTTGAGCCGCACCCCCAGTCCTTTTTTTCTTCCCCACGCTCGGGGAAACCTTCTAGTCACCTCTTTGATTAGAACGAAACACCCGACAGATGACCCAATGGTCGTGCGGTGAATTGCTTGTACCTCGCAACAATCGTAGCGCAGTTCCGGCAATCCAACGTAGAACAATGCGATCGCCGCAACCGTCCAGAAACAAGCCCAGTGTTTGGCGAAATCATTCGTAGCTGGGCCCGCCAGGGGTCAGGCGGGTACCGCTAGTATTCCGCGTCACCTCAATTTTCGGGTAGCGGAACTCGCCAAGAGTTTCGGCTACGAGGGGGACGCCGAAAGTCTACGCGACTTCCGCTACCTCCTAACCGAAGATTGAGCTGACATGGACTACTAGTGATGGACTGAGCAGGTACCGAACCCTGGCGGGATCAGCTACGGGAAAACCGGAAAGCTATGTCGCGACAGTTCCCTCGCTGGACAGCGCCACTTTGTCCAACCGCCACGCGACAGAGCACGCCCAGCTTCGATGGTGCAATGATTGCATCGCCGCCAGCCAGTCAATCTAGCCGCGCAGCGGTGCCAGGCATTTACCGGGTAGGTCACGGACAGCTGATAAAGTGAGCCGCGACGCGTAAGCGGCCGGGCCTAGCGCACTGCCTGGCCTGATGAAAATGTGTCGCTGTCAACTTGTCACGCCCCTTGAAAGTAGGCCGTAGCGAGCCATAGCGAGTTACGGCGTTGCGCACATTGCCGTAACTCGCTTTGGCTCGCTACGGCCTACACGCTGGCGATCAGGGAAACGTGCCGCTGCCACAATGCTTCGCAGCGTCCCAGTTTGTGTTGTCGGCCATGGTGTAGCTTGCCCAAATTGCTGCGTTGCAATGATTTTCATCAGACCACGCACAGTCCTATCGAATTAATCGACAAGCCGGTCGGCACCCGGAACATGCCGCCTCATGCTTGTCTTCTCCTCGATCGATCGGCGGCTTTGCCGCCGATCGATCGAGGAGAAGAGTGTTGTTGTTGCTTTGTATCCGGGTGCTTCGCACCCGGCACCGAGCTTCCGTCCCTCCAGGACTAAGAACCGTCGGAACAATGAGTGGCGGAAAAATTGGTAGCGAAAGCCGCCAAGACTTTCGGTTTGTCGAGCTGCCGAAACTCTTGGCGAGTTTCGCTACGCCACTTATTGTTCCGATGGTCCTAACTGAGCATGACCGTCGGCATGCTCAGGATCTCAACCGTTTAACCGCGTGGGCATCGCCCCGCGCGTTGTGCGGCCCGAACGCGCGGGGCAATGCCTGGCCTGATGAAAATCATTGCAACGCAGCAGATTGGGCAAGCTGCACCATGGCAGACAACACAAACTGCAGCGCTGCGAAGCATTGTGGCAACGGCACATTTTCCTATTCGCCAGCATGTAGGCCGTAGCGAGCCATAGCGAGTTACGGC
>NZ_LWSK01000193.1 GCF_001642955.1 Rubripirellula obstinata
CGGCACATTTCCCTGATCGCCAGTATGTAGGCCGTAGCGAGCCATAGCGAGTTACGGCAATTTGCGCAACGCCGTAACTCGCTATGGCTCGCTACTGCCTACGTTTGGGTTTTTTACTGGACCAAAACTCTTCACGGCGCCAGGTAACGCCTCGGGCATTTGCGTAGGCCCGGCCGCTTACGCGATCACGGCTCACAACTCAATTTGAAAAACTGAGTTGCCCTGGACTCGCTGCTTTCGTGGAGCGAAAGGCGACTATAGAAAACCGCTTGTTTTTAACGTCCAGCGAACTTTGCGAGTGTTTCTTTCAAGGCACGACCAAAGTCGGCGGCTGCGTCTGCGTCCGGGATCAGTCTTCTTGGTGAGATCGTTCCGAAGGTTGACGTGCGAAAACAGGTCGCCAAAGGTTCCAATTCGATCTGTTGATCCAAACCTTCGGCTTCGGCTAAACGGACAGCTCGTTTCAAATGAAAAGCGCTGGTGATCAAAGCCACTTTGCCTAACTCGGATCGTTCAGGAAATCCTTCTTGCGGTTGCTTGAAAAACAGCCTCAGCTTTTGCATCTCTTGAGCCGTGTTTTCGCCGCCGACACGGAAGATCGCTTCCGCTGGCACACCAAGACTGGCCAACATTTGCTCGCCAAGATCTTTGGGATGGAACTCACCACCTGGGTCTTCACCAGTGCAGATGATCGACTTGGTCAATCCTTGGTGCCAAAGCTGGGCCGCCGAGATAACGCGTTCGCCGTCTTGTCCGGCTTCGGGCGTGCCCGCTGCGGTAACGCCGATTCCGCCACCAAGCACGATGACGCTGCGGAACGGAGTGGCGGTCGTTGCCGTTGGCTGTTCTTCGGGCCATTCGATCTGGCGCAGAAAAATCTGCGAGGCAATCGAGTTCGCACCCACGGTCAGCAACACAAACGCGATCGTGAACGCAACAAAAACCGATTTGCGTTTTCGGCGGCAGAACGCGATCAGACTTCCCAACAGTAGCATCCACAACAGACCCAGCGGCATGCACAAGGCGGTCGCCGCTCGCGTCGCATTGGTGCGGCCTTCGATCACATAGGTTCCCAGTATGATGAAGCCGGCCAAGCCAATGCAAATCGTTACCGCGTGGAGAAACAGATCGGCATGCCCTTTTTTGACGGGCAATTTCTGGTGATGAGATCGCTCGGACATAGTTGCAGAAACGGGTTTGACGGGATGGTAGTTGCCGACATCCTATTCATCGACCCAGGAAAACGCTGCTTCAAATGTTTCAGCAACAGCATCGTTTGTTCACCATGGTAACCATGGCGCACTTGAAACGATTTTGACGGCTGATTTCATAGCTGATCCCGCCAGTCTGGCGATGAAAAGTTTAGCCGCTTGGGTAACGCCCAGCGCCGTGAAGAGATTTGATCCCGAAAAACACGTGTTAGTTCGTTTAGCCGCGTGGGCATCGCCCCGCACGTCATGCAACCCCGAACGCGCGGGGCGATGCCCACGCGGTTAAACGAACTAGAAACTGTTCACGGCGATGCGCTAATCACACTTACGGAAAGGCGCAAAAAAAAAACGAACCCCGCAGAATGGGATTCGTTCAATGATTCTTTCAAACTTCACAGCCATCATTGGCTGTGGGATTTAACAATTCAGTCCCAGATGGGACCTCAGTTCCAGATGGGAACTCAGTTCCAGCAAGGAACTCAGTGGCAGCAAGGATCTGGGCAGCAAGCGCTGCGTGCGGCACGACGTGCCTTCAGCTTTGCGAACAAACCACAACGCTTCTTTGGTGCGCAACAGGTAGGCTCTGGGGCGCAAACTGGTTCAGGTGCTGGGCAGCAAACTGGTTGCGGTGCTGGGGCGCAAACTGGCTCAGGAGCTGGGCAGCAGACTGGTTGCGGTGCTGGGGCGCAAACTGGTTCTGGTGCTGGGCAGCAGACCGGTTCTGGCTCTGGGCAGCAAACAGGTTCTGGTGCTGGGCAGCATGGCTCAGGAGCTGGGCAGCAAGCGGCTTTCTTCTTGAAACAACCGAACAATCCGGCGTCGGCCGAAGGAGCAGTTGCGAAGCTTGCGCTGGCGATCAATGTCAAAGCCAAAATCATTCGTACCATCGGTAACACTCATTTCTTAAGTAGTGAAGTGACACGCCCGTGAAATGGGCAAGGTGCGCAGAGTTTAAGGATCGGATGGATTGCGTCAAGCGTCTAAACTGGGTTGCGGGCTTCGGAGCGACAGCTATCGCTTAATCCGCATCTAACAGCGTGATTAACGGTCTTCTCGCTGTGATTGGTGAACAAGATGACAGTAAAAAAACCTAGGCCAACGAGAAAAAATTGCGGATTTTTGCGTCCGATTACGCTTGTCAGGCTCCAACCAAAGAACAAACGCCAAGCCTGATTGATCAGACTTGGCGTTTGAAACGCTTTGTTGGAACTCGGTATCACTCGCTGAAAACACCCAAGCCGAAGCCCAGCGTTCAAGCAAGCAACATTATTCCTCGCTTGAACCTGAACCGGCCGCGATGGGCTCTTGTTCTGGGACTCCGCGTGTTTCGCCCTGGAAATCCAGACGAACCACCTTCACCTTGTCACCGTTTTCATCGACCAAACGGCCAGTCTTCTCATCGGTGCTGACCTTGGACGGATCAATGACATCACCATCCTTGTTGTGCATGATGCCGGTGACCGTGATCGTGTCCTTGCCTTCGAAGGTGCCTTGCAGCAATTCTTCGCTGAGCGGATCCTCGATTCGTTGTTCGATCGCACGACGAAGCGGGCGAGCACCGTAATCCAGGTTGCTGCCTTCTTTGATCAAGAATTCCTTGGCACCATCGGTCAATTCCAACTGCAAACCACGATCGATCAAACGTTCGCGAACCTTGGAAAGCTCGAAGTCGATGACGGTTTTCAGGTCTTCCTTGTTCAAGTGGCGGAAGATGATCGTGTCGTCCAAACGGTTTAGGAATTCCGGTCGGAAGACGCGTTCGATCTGATCCATCACGCGAGCCTTCATCGAATCGTAGCTGGCGTCGCCATCGGGTTTCTGGAAACCAAACGACGATTCGTTCTTGATCGCTTCGGCACCCGCGTTGGTGGTCATGATCAGGATCGTGTTTCGGAAGTCGATGTTGCGACCGAACGAATCCGTCAAACGACCTTCTTCCATGACTTGCAACATCATGTTGAAGACGTCGGGGTGAGCCTTTTCGATTTCGTCAAACAGGACAACCGCATAAGGACGGCGACGAATCTTCTCGGTCAACTGACCGCCTTCTTCGTAACCGACGAATCCGGGAGGTGCCCCGACCAGGCGGCTGACGTTGTGCTTTTCCATGTACTCGGACATGTCGATTTGCACGAGCGCATCGGCATCACCAAACATGTATTCGGCAAGTGCTTTCGCCAACAACGTTTTACCGACACCGGTTGGACCAGCGAAGATGAACGAACCGGTCGGACGCTTCGGATCTTTCAATCCACTGCGACTACGACGCACTGCTTTGGACACCGCCGATACAGCCGCTTCTTGGCTGACGACGCGTTTGTGTAGTTCGTCTTCCATCTGCATCAGACGCAGCGAATCTTCGGTCGACAAACGGGTCAACGGAATGCCGGTCATCTTACTGACCACTTCGGCGATGATCTCTTCATCGACGACGCCGTCGGTTTGCTGAGACTTCTCGCGCCATTCCGCGGTGATCTGATCCTTCTTCTTACGAAGCTTTTCAGCTTGATCACGCA
This sequence comes from Rubripirellula obstinata, assembly GCF_001642955.1. GTDB lineage: Bacteria > Planctomycetota > Planctomycetia > Pirellulales > Pirellulaceae > Rubripirellula > Rubripirellula obstinata. The sequence goes on from NZ_LWSK01000193.1 coordinate 3,728, forward strand.
GATTGGCCGCCTTCTCGAAGTCTTGGTTCGCAACGGCGTCTTCTTTTTCCTTGTTCAGCTTTTCGACTTCTTCGTCGATTTCCTTCAAATCTGGTGGACGAGTCATGGTGCGAAGTCGCACCCGTGCACCGGCTTCGTCAATCACGTCGATCGCCTTGTCGGGCAAGCAACGTGCAGTGATGTATCGCTCGCTCATTTCGACTGCGGCGACAACCGCATCGTCGGTGAACTGAACTCGGTGGTGTTCTTCGTAACGACCGCGAAGCCCCTTCAGGATCTCGATCGTTTCGTCTTTCCCAGTCGCTTCGACGATGATCTCTTGGAACCGCCGTGCCAGTGCATTGTCTTTTTCGATGTACTTACGGTACTCGTCCAACGTCGTCGCACCGATGCACTGAATTTCGCCTCGAGCCAAAGCAGGCTTCAGCACATTCGCAGCATCGATCGCACCTTCGGCACCACCAGCACCAACCAGGGTGTGGAGTTCGTCGATGAACAGGATCGTGTTCTTGACGCGGCGAACCTCGGTCATGACTGCTTTGATTCGTTCTTCAAACTGACCGCGGTACTTGGTACCGGCGACCATCATCGCTAGGTCAAGCACAACGATTCGTTTGTCGGCCAAGATCTCTGGCACTTCGCCTTCGATCACCTTTTGTGCAAAGCCTTCGACGATGGCGGTTTTACCGACACCCGCTTCGCCCAACAGGACCGGGTTGTTCTTGGTACGACGACACAGAATCTGAATCGCTCGTTCGATTTCACGAGCACGACCGATGACGGGATCCAGTTCGCCCTTCTTGGCTAGCTCGGTCAAGTCGCGACCGAACGAATCCAGTGCAGGCGTCTTGCTCTTGCCGCTTTTGCCCGATGATGACGATCCACCATCGCTGCCTTCGCCGGTACGTCCGCCGCGTTCGCCGACTTCCGCACCTTCCAAACCGTGCCCAAGCAGGTTCAAGACTTCCTCGCGGACGTCTTCCAATTTCAGACCCAGGTTCATTAACACCTGAGCCGCAACGCCTTCTTGTTCACGAAGCAAACCCAACAGGATGTGCTCGGTGCCGACGTAGCTGTGGTTCAGGTTGCGAGCTTCCTCCATCGAATACTCGATGACCTTCTTCGCTCGCGGAGTTTGTGGCAACTTGCCCACGGTGACCATTTCAGGACCACTTTGGACCAGCTTTTCGACCTCGAGGCGAATTTTTCGCAAATCGACCTCGAGGTTTTTCAGGACATTGGCGGCGACGCCGGAGCCCTCTTTGACCAGCCCAAGCAGGATATGCTCGGTGCCGATGTATTCATGGTTGAACCGCTGAGCCTCTTGGTTGGCCAATTGCATGACCTTGCGGGCGCGGTCTGTAAATCGTTCGTACATAAGTTTATCTCTCTGTCAGTCTGGCGAATTTGCCGAAGCAGTCCCCACCCAATGCAAACGCTAAGCCAGGAAACGCAGAACATGCGGATGATCGTTCAAGTCATTGAATTCTACCGGTGAAGTCAAAATTCGGGGATAGGAGCTTCTAGGGAAGTGGGGAAGGAAACGAATTAATTTAGAAGTTTTCAGTCAAATCAAATTCATCAAACCATTTACGCTGCCATTCGTGACGAATCTGTCATATCGGCAGCATTGGAATCGCTTGGCGTGTCGTCTTGTCTGTCAGTATGCCGTTCTTCTCGTGACTTTTCTTCCTCGATTTCCGCCTGATTCAGCCGATCGGCCGCCCGATCAAGCCGCAGTTGCTCGGCCGCAATCTCCAAAAACCAATGATCAGCGACTTCTAAGCGGCCAATTTCCTTCATCAACATCCTTGCCGATTCCAGTCGATCGGTTTGCCGGTACACACCCGCCAATAACAACAACGCCGGCGGATCACGATGTTCAATTGCTAGCACATCGCCCAGCAAACGCTCAGCCCGTTCCCAATGGCCTCGTAAATAAGCAGCATGCGCGGCCGGAAATTCATCCGGTGCTTCGCTGATCACACGCGGAGCGACCAATTCGGGCAATTCACGACTGCTGCGAACGATCAAAAAACCCCACACGGCCAGACCGACCCAGAATGCCATCTTGGCTAATCCGCTGGGCAACCAACCCGGAAAAATGAAGCAGGTCACCAGCACAAAGTTTAATGCCAGTGCGAACGCGATCGCCATCGGAAGTGCAGACAAACGCCCGCGCCACCAAAGTTCCGGCAAACCCGGCCAAAGACAAGTTAGATAATGAGCCGATCCCATAGTGTTTATCTACGGGTAGCCGGTCCGTCACGACAAGATGTTTTGGCAAAGATCGATTCGTGGCAGTTGCAGGCACGCCAATCGGTGACTGTCCCGAAATAACTTCCCGGTTTTCTCGTAGCTGGGCCCGCCAGGGTTCAGTACCTGCTCAGTCCATCATTAGCTGTACCCGACTGAACCCTGGCGGGCCCAGCTACGAAAGATTTCGCCAAATAC
>NZ_LWSK01000194.1 GCF_001642955.1 Rubripirellula obstinata
GATCCCGCCAGGGTTCAGTCGAGCTTAGTAGTCCATGTCAGCTCAATCTTCGGTTAGGAGGTAGCGGAAGTCGCGTAGACTTTCGGCGTCCCCCTCGTAGCCGAAACTCTTGGCGAGTTCCGCTACCCGAAAATTGAGGTGACTCGGAATACTAACCCGGTCATGGACTGAACCCTGGCGGGATCAGCTACGTTTTGAAACTATCGCTTGGGTTCGTAATCGGGATTAGGCTTCGATGGAATGACCGCGTTGGTTGACTCGATCCAGGCTAATAAATCGTCAATCAATTCGTCTCGTTTGTCGGGTTCTTCAAGAGCGAGGTCGCGGCGTTCTCCGATGTCTTCGGCCAGATTGTAAAGTTCCACTGCTTCGTTAGTGTCAATCTTTTCGCGGCCACCATCGAGTTGCCAAGCTTCGTGAAACAAATGCAGTTTCCAGTCGCCTTTGCGAATCACCGTCACCGGACGCGATCGGAACCTAAGTCGCACATCCGAGGGACGTCCGCGAACGACTGGGCGGTTCAAATAGCCGGGGAAGTGCCAAAAGACAGATTTCCGCGTCAGGTTCTTACCCTTGAACAGTGGCACGATACTTTCGCCATCAAGCACTTTGCTGGCCGGCAGCTTTACTCGGCCCACGTCGGCAAAGGTTGGATAAAAGTCAACATTGGTGATCGGTACATCGCATTGACTGCCTGGATCGATGACGCCTGGCCATCTTGCGATGAATGGCTCGCGAATTCCGCCTTCGTAGTAGCCGCCTTTGCTGCCGCGAAGCGGCTCTTGAGGCGATTGGTTGATCGCTCCGTTGTCACTGGTGAAGATGACCAGAGTTTTCTTCGTCAGTTTCAATTGATCGATCTTTTCTAGTAATCGCCCAACACTGACATCAAAATCGTACACCATCCCGGCATACTTTGGGCTGACCGATGCCGAACCGTTTCCATCCGATGCAACCTTCTGTTTTTTCTGCTTGAACTTTTCGAGCGTTGCTGTTTGGTTTTGCAGCGGTGTGTGAATGGCGTTGTGAGCCAGGTAACAGAAAAACGGGCGGTCTTGGTTATTCTGCATAAACTCACAAGCTTTTTCAGTCAACGTAAAGACGCCTTTGGGATCAGAAGGCGGCCCCGGCTTGTTGTCGCTTGCACTCGCGTGAACCTGCCCGTCACCAAAAGTGTTGTAGGTCGTGTCGAAGCCCTGAACGGTTGGTAGTGAACCGTCTTTTCCAGCGGAGTGCCACTTTCCAAAATGTCCCGTCGCGTAACCAGCCGACTTCATTGCTTCGGCGATCGTAAAGTTCTTAGCCGCAATTCCGCTGCGGTTTTGTGGCGGAATCAATCGCATGTTTTTGATCGGCCCTCGACGAGTGCTGTTGACGGCGTACACATGATGCCGAGGCGTGTAGGTGCCGGACAAAAGACACGCGCGACTGGGCGCACAATTGGCCGCCGATGCGTATGCCGATGAGAACACCATGCCTTCGGTTGCCAAGCGGTCAATGTTGGGCGTTTCGATAAAACCGTCACCTTGATAACCCACATCTTTCCATCCCAAGTCATCGGCGAATATCAAAACAATGTTGGGTGGTGGGTCGGTAACAACATCATTCGCAGACGCGGTGGAGGAGAATTCAAACGATGCGATGGCGATCGTTACCAGCATCGTCGTCAGAGCAAAAAGTGATTTGCGAACAGTGTTGATGCGAGTCATGTTTGGTGTCGGATTCATGTTGGCGATTTTTGAATTTTGGTGCTGTGATTTCACACGGTAACATGCCATTGCCGGAACTGCGCTCCGCTTGTTCCGGCCTACGTTGCCTGAATTCCACCAGATCCCAACCCGAACGTGTAAGCGAGGGATTTTCAGGTCAAACAAGATCCCTCGCTCACGCATTCGGGTTGGGAAAACCGGGAAGTTGTTTCGGGACAGAGTTTGTTTCGGGACAGTGCCTAACCGAACGGCTTGCATTTCGGGGCAAGGATAAACAGGTCGAATCGAGGTTAATCCAGGGGCTCTGCGGAGACTGGCGAAACGCGGGGTGGCGGGGGATTTTGTTCAACTTTTAGTCTAGCAAATGTTCACCTTTATTGATTAAAGCTAGAACGACGAAGAAAAGTCGAGATGAACGTTGTTTCACCGTTTCAAGGGATCATAGGTCTGCTTCATTGATGAATGGCGACCTTTCATAGAACTAAAGAAGGAATGCGCCGAGATGAAGAATCAAAAACGAATCGTAAAATTGGGGCACGCGTTCGCTGCCGCCGCTTTGGTCGTTGGCGGATCGCTTGCGACAGGATGTGCCACCACAAAAACCTCCAACACCGCTCGCACCGGTAGCGAGCAGTTGTTGATTTCGGCGGCGATTGACCGCTCGATCTCCAAGGTTCACTTCAGCGATTTCGAGGGCTACAAGGTTTTCATCAATGAAACCTATTTGGACGGCGTCGATAAGGGATACCTGGTCGGTTCGATCCGGCACGGAATCTTGAAGCACGGCGGATCGATCGTTGATTCAGCCGATGCGGCTGATATCGTTCTGGAAGCCCGAAGCGGCGGCATTGGAACGGACAGCCAAGAGAGTTTTGTCGGTATTCCAGCAATCGGAATTCCTGGCTTGCCGATCGAGATGCCTGAGATCAAATTTGCTTCGCGAAACACTCAAATGGGCACAGCGAAAATCGGCCTAGTTTGCTACGACGCCAAAACGGGTGCCGTGATGGGCGACGGTGGAAAAGCCACGGCGTTGACGCACAACAACGACAGCTACTACCTTGGAATTGGTCCGTTCAAGAGCGGTACGTTGCTGGAACAGCGTGAACAGGCCATCGGTTTCAATGGTGTCGGTGGCAGCATGTTCGGCGGAGCGAAAACGGTCGCACATTCGGACATGCGTATGGTCAAACCAAGCGGTACCAGCGCAACACCCGACTTCCCGTTTAATCCCGAGTACCAAATTGCAACCCAGCCCGGATCATCAACGACCAGGTAGTCGTTCATGACGCAATCAGACAACGTCGATCCATCCAAATCAACGGAAGATGTCAGTAGCGACGAACCGCTGGATGGGTTTTCGTTGGACGATTTAGGTGCCGCGTATGCAAAGGCTGCGGCGGAGCACGATCCGGAATCGTTTGCACCGCCGTTGGAAGACGAATCGCTAGAAAACCCAGACGAAGCAGCGGAGGGATTTCCTGATGCTGTGCTGGAAGATCTGGAGGTTGACGAAGTCGTTTCACCGGAAGCGATCATCGAGGGAGCTCTATTCGTTGGGCATCCCGAGAACAAGCCGCTGACGGAAGAACGTTTGGCAAACCTGATCCGCGGAGTCGAACCTGACGAAGTGGTGTCGATCATTGACGGGCTGAATCAGTCCTATCGTGATCAGGATCAGGCCTTGCGAATCGTGCGAGACGACTTTGGTTTTAAGATGACGATCGCGCCGGAAGTTGAATCGGTTCGCAGGTCTTTCTTGGGCAAGGTTCGCGAAACCCGATTGAGTCAATCTGCGATTGAGGTCTTGTCGTTGGTCGCTTATCAGCCAGGCATTACGGCTCAAAAGGTGCAAGACCAGCGCGGCCGCGAGAGTCATTCGCTGCTGAACCAGCTTGTCCGTCGCCAGCTTCTGGAAATCCAACGAGTCAAACCCGATGGCGGTGGGCGTGCGATTCCGCAGTATTATCCAACCGAGCGTTTTCTGTATTTCTTCGGGATTGAAACTCTGGAAGATCTTCCGCAAGTCGAAGAAGGCCTGCGTGAGGAGTGAAACGCACCTAGCGTGACTCCTACGCGAAGTAGGCCGGAACAAGCAAAGCGCAGTTCCGGCAATTGCATGGTATCCTGTGAGGCCGCCGGAACTTCGCTCCGCCTTTTCCGGCCTACATCGATACGCAAACTGCTCTAGTCTTCTTTCATGCCGACACTTTTGATCGCCCTGGGCGCGATGATTGCCTACCTGATCGCCTATCACACCTACGGTCGGTGGCTGGCACGAACGATCTTTCGGCTTGATCCAACGGCAGTCACGCCAAGCGTTGCCTTGCGAGACGATCGTGACTTTGTGCCGACGGACCGCAGCGTCTTGTTTGGACATCACTTTACATCGATCGCGGGCACCGGGCCTATCGTCGGACCTGCGATCGCGGTCATGTGGGGATGGCTGCCCGCGCTGGTCTGGGTGCTTGTCGGTTCGATCTTCATCGGAGCGGTCCATGACTTCGGTGCGTTGGTCGTTTCGATGCGCAGTCGCGGGCAAACCGTCGGCGACGTGGCCGGACGAGTCCTAAATCGTCGGGTGCGGTTGCTGTTTCTGCTGGTGCTGTTCATGGCGTTGACGATCGTGCTGGCGATTTTTGGTTTGGTGATCGCGGCTGTGTTTAAACAGTATCCATCGTCGATCATTCCTTGCTTGGTTCAAATTCCGATCGCGGTGGTGATCGGAATGTGGTTGCATCGCAAAGGATCCGGTTTGTTGGTGCCGTCTTTAGTCGCTCTCGCCACGATGTACGCGACATTGATCTTCGGAAACACCGGCATCCTTGGATCGATCAACGAAGCCATGGCCGGTTGGTCGATTCTGACCTGGGTCGTTTTGCTGTTAGCGTATTCCTACGTCGCGTCGGTGTTGCCGGTTTGGCTTCTGTTGCAGCCACGTGACTACATCAATTCGCTGCAATTGATTTCGGCGCTCGGAATGGTTTTGGTTGGGTTGTTAACGGCAGGTTTGATCGGAGGCTTAACGTCAAGCGGAGAACGAATTCCGCTGGAGATCGTTGCACCGATAATTCGCGCCAGCCCCGAAGGTGCTCCATCGGTAATCCCGTTCCTGTTTATCACAATCGCCTGCGGAGCTTGCAGTGGCTTCCACTGTTTGGTGTCCTCGGGCACGTCGAGCAAACAAATCAAAACAGAAACCGATGCTCAATTTGTCGGCTACGGATCAATGCTCACCGAAGGTTTCTTGGCAACGATCGTGATCCTGGCGTGTGTGTCAGGATTGGGATTAGGATCTGTTGGTCCGGATTCGTTTGGGTCGGGCGGCGAAACCGTTTTTGGTGAAGCGGCGTACAACGCGCGATACGAAACGTGGGCTTCCGCCAGCGGGCTGGCTGCGAAAGTGGGAGCGTTTGTCGATGGATCAGCAAATTTCTTAAAGGCGATTTCTGTGCCTGCCGAGATCGCGGTCGCGATCATGGGAGTCTTGGTGGCATCGTTTGCGGGTACCACCCTGGACACGGCTTGTCGTTTGCAACGTTATGTCGTTCAAGAATTGGCCGCTACATTCGTTGGCGGTCAATCAGCTAGCGAAACACTGGTGACGGCGAATCCAATTTCATGGTTGACCAACAAACACGGTGCAACAATTTTTGCAGTGCTGTTGGCATTGGTCATTGCAGGATTACCCGCGCCGGGCACGCCCGTAACGCTTGCGCAAGCATGGGCGGGCGAAATACCGGCGGAAGCGTCTGCATCCGGTGGGATCTCCGGTGCATTGTGGTGGTTGTCAACCTATGCGGGCAAGGGCGGGTTGATTTTGTGGCCGTTGTTTGGTGCCACGAATCAACTTTTGGCGGGACTTGCATTCTTGGTGATTTCATTCTTCCTGTGGCGACGCGGTATTCCGGTTTGGTTCGTCGTCGTGCCAATGGTTTTGATGCTGGTGGTCCCTGCCTGGGCCATGATCAGTGATTTGCCAGGCTGGCTGGCTGCCGAAAACCCCAACTGGATCGTCATTTTCGTCGGATCCGCCACACTCGTTTTGGAAGCCTGGATGATTATCGAAGCAGTGATCCTCTGGCCCAAGGTCAAAGGTGTGTTGGAAAACAATCCAAGCAGCGAGAACCTGAACTAGAGAACTGTTTCAGAACAACCTCGGGCGTTGCCGACGACCACCCCGTAGCTGATCCCGCCAGGGTTCAGTCGAGCTTCATCCGATCGTGGACTGAACCCAACGTCGTGTAGAGATTTGGTCCCGGAAGACACGTGTTAGTTCGTTTAGCCGCGTGGGTATCGCCTGGGCTGATGAAAATGCGTCGTTGTCAACTTGTCACGACCCTTGAAAGTAGGCCGTAGCGAGCCTTAGCGAGTTACGGCGGTGCGCAAATTGCCGTAACTCGCTATGGCTCGCTACGGCCTACATACTGGCGATCATGGTC
>NZ_LWSK01000195.1 GCF_001642955.1 Rubripirellula obstinata
AAGCTTGCTCAAGCAAGAGAAAACGGCCAAGTGCGGAGTCAAAAACAAGCGGCTCACCGCTGGTTGGGACGATGACTACATGGAAAAAGTCGTTTTCAGTCGGTAAATCCCCGTGCAATCGCCCTGCTGAAAGGGCGAGAAGTATTGCGTGCGAAGATCGCGACGGGCGTCGACCAATTAGATCGTGGCGAATCGCTTGATGAAGAATCCGTTTTCGACGAAGTCGAAGCGGAGATTGCCCGCATCGAGTCGTCAAATAAGCAAGGCTAGAATGATGCCAAGGCTCCGGTATTCTGAGGCATCGAAAGAAGACTGAAAGAGATCGCTCGCTTTATCGCCGAAGATAAGCCCGTTGCCGCACGGCAATGGGTAGCGAAAATTCGTGAGAAGTGTCGGTTGGCTGCAAAGCACCCGGACATTGGGGACGACCGCGGCGATCTTGGCGAAGGCATTCGTTCGACGTACGTTGGCAGTTACATCATCTAGTGCCGCCAGAAGAACAGTGCCTTGGAAATCGTTCGCGTGGTGCGCGGTGATCTCGAATTCCCGTTTCTCTAGGGGCACACAACGGAAGGTTTTTACAACACCGCCGTTAACGACGCGGTGGAGTTTGAATCATGAACAATTGTACCAATGCCAGCGCACGTTGCCGACCAACGAAGGTGTGCCGAAGGCCTAGCGTAAAAACCATGTTGTCCGACCGGGACCTCAAGCATCGCCAGGGTCAAGTGTTTCGGCATCCGCTATGTCTTTGGGGCGTCCGCATGCACGTTTGTTTGTAACAAGATCATTGCGTCCCAAAACGCAAAGCTGGATGCCGTCCATTTTAATCGAAAGTCGATTTGGCCAAGCGTCATCAAATGAAACCCCAGATATGGCAGTCAGGATATCAATACGGGAAGGCTCAACACCGATCTGGAAAACCATTCCCGGCTTCGCTAAATCCTCGACGGTAAGGTCATGTAACGGAGCGCCAAACTCGGCGAGCACCCGGTAAACTTTGGGAGCCGTTTCGGCATCCGGGCGTACCCAAAGGTCGAGATCGCCGGTGGCGCGAGGATGTCCGTGAGCAGCTACGGCGTAGGCCCCAACAAGCAGGAAATCAACTTTCGCTTCGAATAAGGCGAGTAACATGTCTTTGAAGTCGGGGTTGAACAACATTTGGCTCCTTGAATGCCCATGCGGTGATGGTCAGGGGCCAAACCATTAGCAACCGCTCAGCGGGCGTTGCGTTGGGGACACCTGAGTCGAGACCTTGCTGGTCGAGCGTTGTGAGTTTCACGACAGACCGATCCATTGGCGGCAGAGAGGTCATGGCTATCCTTTCGACTGAGGTCGGACAACGGAAGGTTTTGCCGACACCGCCCCAAACGAAGCGAACTATGCCTGAACTACGAGAGATTCTACCAGCAGAGGGCGGCATGAACAAACGACAGCGGTGTGCCGAAGGCCTAGCGTAAAAACCATGTTGTCGGTCATTCACCGCTGCCAAGATCGCGTTCGTCAAAGATTCGCGCACCATGAAACACAGCGAGGATATCAACCCTGCGTTCGGCTACACGGTAGATGATGCGGTAGTTGCCCTGCAGCACTTCACGCAAGTTCTCGCGGCCGATCTCCGGAACGACCTCGCCGGAGTATGGGAATTGTCGCAATCTCCCAACGGACAATCGTAGCTTACGGACATAGGCCGACGCCGTGGCCGACGCATCACGAGCAATATGAGCGCGAACCGCAGCAAGTCTTCGCGAGATTGTCGCGTCCAGTAAATCCTACTGGGCATCTTCGGCCTCAAGTTCGTCCATGAACTCGTCATGTTCCATCACGTCGCCAGCATCGGCTTGGGCGATGCCCAGTTCGATCTTGCGTAGGAGGTAGAGACGGTCGATCACATCGTCAAGTGAGACATCGTCATCGAGTGTCTGAATTAGCGAAATCGCCTTTTCTTTGGTTGTCACAGTGAGTCTTTTGATTTATGACCGACAACGGAAGGTTTTTACGACACCGCCGTGAACGAAGCGGTGGAGTTTGAATCACGAACAGCTAATGATAAGCCAGTCCCGCTTGAAGTGCAAAGGAAGGTGTGCCGAAGGCCTAGCGTAAAAACCATGTTGCACGACCGTCGAATTGCCAATACGCGATCTATTCGGGTAAAGCCGCAAGGTCAGCGCCCCGACGCATCCAAGCCAATGTTTAGGCAAGGATACCAAATTCCGCGAAATCTCAGTGGCCCAGAAGCACCGGAAACGTCGTAGTTTGGAATGTCGTCAAAAGATTGAATCTCGCGAACCTCGACGCGTTGGGCACGGACGTGGAAGTCATACCCACGGGCGGCGAGCATGGAAAAAGCGTCGTCGTGGGAATAAGCGGTCACGCCCTGCCCAATGGGGAACGTAGAATCATCTGGAAACGTGATCCAATAGCGCGAGAGATGGTCACGGACATCCATGGATTAGCTGAGGTCGTGCAACGGAAGGTTTTTACGACACCGCCCTGAACGAAGCGAGCGATGTCTGAACTACGGAAGATTCTACCACCAGAAAGAGGCTTGAACAAACGCCAGCGGTGTGCCGAAGGCCTCAGCGTAAAAACCATGTTATGCGTCCCGTCAGCGCAACTCATCGACGCCAGTTTCGAGATAGAGCTTCCATTTCTGGACATTGTCTAGCGTCAGTGGGAAGTTGATTTCGGGTGACGACCAATGATTGCAGACCTCCGCGACACGCTCACCGTCAGTTGTGTCGGCGTCCCATTCAAAGGCCTCGGAGGCGAACAGGCAGAAGCCAATGGCACGAAGGTCATCAGGCGGGATGCTGTTGTTCAGGACGGCATCGCACAATGCCGCGAGATGAGCAGCGGTCACGTCAAATTCGCGATCCATGTCAACGATCGGGTGGCGAGCGACCATGCCATCAGAAATGATTGCACCGCGTAAATCGTTGGCCAGCGTCTGCGCGTCTGCATCGCCGGTGAAGAAGTCGCAAAGGATGGCTTCGTGCATTCTAGGGACGCATAACGGGTCTTTGTGCGACATCCCCTACCAGAATGGTGGGGTTAAGATGCTCGCACTACTACGTAAGTTTAGCGTTGCAATTGGAGCGATGCAATTTGGCCTCGCTGTTTCTCCTTGAATCAAGGTTTTGAGCGTTGAATTTCACCTATCACGCAGTAGTAACCATTCTCGCTGCTGCAAGCGAACTCTCGATTCTGGTGTGATCATTTCTACCGTGGCTTTCTCGGCCCATGGGGCAATGATTCGGGTGGCCTATGATCAGGCGATCCCTGTTTGGCTACTGGACCATCGGTGGTGTCACTGGCGGCGGCGGTTTCTCGAATCAAGCGATCCGAAATTGATTGCTGCAACGTTTGATAGAATTCGGGTTGATCCATTCGTTTCGCCACCGACGAAGGCAGGCGTGAAAGAGATGCTTGCCAGTCTTCAATCGGGGGAAGGTCAATTTGAACGAAACCCGGTCTGATTTGTTGGGCTATTGAACCGAGCAGGTATTCGCGTCGTCCGCCAGATCGAATCTCAATCGTGAATTGATGTCGCTTACGAGACCGGTGAATGTCACGATCATCACTGGGGTCCATTCGACAATGCAACCGTAGGCCGCCGACGGGGTTGGCAGGTCGCCGCGAAGGTTCAGTCTGCTGCGATTGAGTTTGCTGGCCGTGCGACTGCTTCTGTGAAGTGGCGGCATCTGAAAGCCGATCCAGAGGGCTCGCAAAACTGGTTCGCTCTTTGGCGACCGAGATGTAAATCGTCGTTGTGTCCAATCGAACATGCCCCAAAACCTTCTGGATGCGACGGATATCACAACCGTCTTCATAAGAATGAGTAGCAAACGCATGCCGCAGAGAATGAGGCGTCAGCTTCTTGGTGATCCCCGCGATCTTCGTCGCCGTCTTGACCAATCGCTGAACGGTTCGTGGCGATAAATGTCGGTTTTGACGGCGATCAGATTGCGACTCGCCAGCAAAGACGAATTCGTTTCGTTGCGATCGTTTAAGCAGGCTTTTAAATAGGTCTTGATATTGTTGTGGTAGCTGAACGTGCCGGTCCGCGTTTCCTTTCCCTTGTTTAATAAAGATCTGCTGGCGGTCAACGTCAACATCACGCCACCGAACTTGGCACACTTCGCTGACACGCATTCCAGTCCCGTACATCAAACCCAGCAACAACGTATCACGTAGCGAGGGAGCCGCCGCCAGCAAACGCCGAACTTCATCACGAGAGGGAACAACTGGACGATGCCGCTTCTTTCTTGGCGTTTCCAAACCAAGCGTAACATCGCGATAACACATTTTGTCCCAGATCGTCCGAATCGCCGATAGCTGGACGCCCATGTCCGAAGGACCGTGGCCCGCATCATGCAGATACTCCAAGTATCGGCGAACATGTTCGCGACGGAGTTGATCGGGCGGGCAACCAAGCCAGCGAAGTACCGAAGTCGCAGCTTGAACGTAGGCTTTCACCGTTCGTGGACTGTAACAGCGAATCTTCAATTCGCGTCGAACGGTCTTCAGAAAAATGGACGGTCGCGGTCGCTTTTCATCCAGGTCAATGACGGCTAGGTCACGAGCCAAGCGATCCGAAACTGCCGGCGGTTCGGATTGACGACCACGTGCAATTCGATAAGGAATACCTGTGGTGTAACGATGCGTTGGAGTGCGCATGAAATGATCCACGGTCGAAGTAGCGGGATCTCGCAGTTGCGTGCAAGCTTTCGTAAGCGAAAAACATAACAGCCAGCACCTACGATCATCCAACAAAACCAGATTTAGTGAACATCTGCATTTGCTTGCACTGCATACGGTATCCCAGCGGAGCGGCCAGACCTAATCAGTCGGCTTTCTCTGGCACTTTTTCTAGAATGTCCAATAGGACTTGATCGGCTTCGACGCCTTCGGCTTGGGCCTCGAAGTTCAGCAGAACTCGGTGCCGCATTGCCGGCAAGAAGACTCGCCGTACGTCCTCGAAGCTGACGTTGAATCGGCCTTCTAGCAGTGCCCTGACCTTTGATGCCAATGCCAACGTCTGTGCACCGCGTGGACTCGCGCCCCAGCGGACATAACTGTTGGTTGCATCGACGCTGTGTGGTCCGTCGGGATGCGTGGCCAGCGTTAGTCGCACCAAGTAGTCTTGCACATGTGAAGCCAAGATGACTTCTCGCACCATCTTTTGCCATTTCTGAATTTCGGGGCCATCCATCACCCGTTCTAAACTGGCTTGATCACCACGCGTCGTTCGTTCGACGATTGTGTTGAGGTCTTCGCGGTTGCTGTATCCGACGACCAATTTGAAAAGGAAGCGATCTAGTTGTGCTTCGGGCAGCGGGTAGGTGCCCTCTTGTTCGATCGGGTTTTGTGTCGCCAGTACAAAGAACGGTTGGTCGAGCGTGTAACGATGCCCGGCCGCGGTCACGGTGCCTTCCTGCATCGTTTCCAGCATCGCTGATTGTGTTTTAGGTGTGGCCCGGTTGATTTCGTCTGCCAACAAAATCTGAGTAAAGACAGGTCCCTTTTGAAACTCGAATCGACGACGTCCTTGTTCGTCTTCGACAATCATATTGGTGCCCAGAATATCGGCTGGCATCAAATCGGGTGTGAATTGGATGCGATTGAAATCAAGTTCCAGCACTTCCGAAAGAGTCCGCACCAACATGGTCTTTCCCAAGCCCGGCACGCCTTCGAGCAAACAATGTCCACCGCACAGAATCGCGGTCAGCACTCCGTGGACGATGTCATCGTGACCAACAATCACGCGGCCAATCATTTCTCGCACGGCGTTGTATCGATCGCGAAACTGTTCCGCTTCGGCCTGCATGGATTCTACGGTCGTGGTCATGGTCGGCTTTTCTTCGCAGGTTGCTCATTAGGTTTCGTACACGTTCAACAAGGATCGTTGAGGAACGGGCGGGAAAGTAGTGTCGCCTTTCGCTCCGCGAAAGTGGCGAATCCGCTGCTTTCGCGGAGAAACTATGAGCGGGCTTGGTTAACGAGAAAAAGTTCGGCACACTCTTTGGGAGTTTGAATAGCTTTACCAACTTCCACAAAAAGGTACCGAACCTATGTCTAATGTTATCATGATA
>NZ_LWSK01000196.1 GCF_001642955.1 Rubripirellula obstinata
AGCGAGGCGGAGCGTTCCATCGAAGGTCACCAGTACGAAGCGATTCGCCCGACAACTGCAAATCAGCCGTCCAAACACGAACCTTCGCTCAGTCTCCCAGATTACCTATCGTGGCGCAATCGCCCTGCCCTTTCAGTAATCGGATGCCATCGACGACTGCCGCCTCTTCAGACTGGTACTTACCTTGAGCAACAAGGCTCTTCACAAAATCATTCGCTTCAACGGGAAGATTCAAATTCATAGTCTGTCTCCAGTGCTACCGGGGCACACAACATGGTTTTGCCGCTTGGCCGCGGGTTCCACATTGGAAAATGTTCGATTCGATATAGTTCCAATGCTCCGGTCACGTCCACTGGCAGTTCAACCCCGCGGACGCCTGTTTTGGTTGTTCACACCTCACTCCATTGGTAGAATCCTCCGGCTTGCCACGTTTTCCGCTTCGGTCACGAACGGCGTCGGCAAAACCTTCCGTTGTACGACCTAACCGCTTTGTCCTGTCAGCTTTGCGAGTTCGGCGAGTATTGCCACTCGTTCGGTACCGGATGCTTGGCCCATCTGCTCTAGCACTTGGCGGCGGTCGATCGCCACACACTGAAACACCAACGCGACCGAGTCATTACGCAAACCGGAATCGGTTGTTGCTGCCACTAACGTCGTTGCGGCAAATCTCATCGCAGCCTTTGAACTGGTGAGTGGCACAACAAGAATCGTCGGCAGCTTGCCACCATAAACATCGTCTTGAATGATGATTGCAGGACGGCGACCCATTTGTGAACGTCCGCCAGCGCCGGGCAAATCGACCCAATGGATATCTCCAGCACTCATTGTTCCTCACGCTCCCACTCGTCGATCATACCCCAGCTCTGCATGCCGGCCTGCTGCCATGCGGCCAGCTCTTCTCTCAATTCTGGCGTCATTGCCTCCTCTGGAATCACAATGCTAACTTCCATGCCGTCCGGCAATCCATTGCCCGATTGCGGTACGATGACGCCATCCTTGACGATGCCTGTGATGGTTCTGCCGTCTGTCGACATGGAGGTCTCCAATGGGGTTGCCGGTCGCCCAACATGGTTTTGCCGCAAGGCCGGGGGTTCCACATTGGAAGGTCTTCACTGCTATGATAATTCGATTGCTTCGGTTGCGTCCACTGGCAATTCAACCCCGCGGACGCCTCATTTGGTTGGCAACGCTTTCTCGCATTGTTAGAATCAATCGGATTGCCACGTTTTCTCGCTTCGGTTACGAACGGCGTCGGCAAAACCTTCCGTTACGCGATGCTGGCGGTAGTTGCTGGCCGGTGTTGCGATGATGCTGCGGGCATGGAACCACAGAGACACGGAGGGTCACAGAGCAAATGCTCGCGCCGCACAACGACTCTGTGTTTCTCTGTGACTCTGTGGTTCATTCATCACGCTGGATTATCAGTCACCGCTGCATTCGGCGCGATGGATGCATTGGCATGGTGTCAGCGCAACGCCTAACATGGTTTTTACGCTATGCCTTCGGCACACCTTCGCTTGTTTGGCAACGGGCGCTGGCATTGGTACAACTTCTCGTGATTCAAACTCCACCGCTTCGTTTGGGGCGGTGACGTAAATACCTTCCGTTAGGCGACCTACCGAGATCGAGGGTTTGGGCGGCTAGTGGGTTTTATTAGTGTTCGATTAGTGCGGATTAGTGTTCCCAAAAAACCGGGCTGCGCTGAACACTAATCTTCGCTAATCGAACACTAATCGGAAGCTCGATGGTGGCATCGGTGCTAACCGGTCGCCTAACATGGTTTTTACGCTAGTGGCGGCTGTCGTGTTTGGAGAATCGTTCGTGGGTCATGTCAATCGCTTCGATCACGTTCCCTCTGATGCAAACCCGCGATCACCTTGTTTCTTTGGCAACGGGCCTTCGCATTGGTACAATGTTTCGTAACTCAAAGCCACTCGCTTCGTTCAGGGCGGCGTCGGCAAAACCTTCCGTTGGGCGACCTAATCATGCCGGAATATCACGACGTACTTGGCGATGCAACGCGGCTCCCGATCAGCGATCAGCTTCGTCTGATCGACGACTTGGCGTCATCCGTTCCCGACGACCAACCTCCGCACCTTTCCGCTGAGTGGCTGGCTGAAATTCAACGCCGCAGCGACGCGATCGACGATGGTAGCGTCCAGACCGAGAGCTGGTCCGCGATCCGTGAACGCCTGTTTGCAAAACATGGCGTTCGCGATGTCGGCTGAGCTCCATCCAGACGCAATCGCCGAACTTGACCTGTCGGCCGACTGGTACGCCGAACGTAGTCCGACTGCGTCACGGAACTTCTTGGTTGCCGTCGATGTTGCCATTGCCACCATCGTGTCCGATCCAAACCGCTTCGCCTACATCGACGATCGCCACCAATCGTGTGCGGTAAGGAAGTTTCCGTTCCAAGTCGTCTTCCGACAAGCTGCTGGACGAATTCTAGTCATTGCGATTGCCCATGCAAAACGTCGTCCCGGTTATTGGATGAGTCGTTAGCGCACCGGTCGCCTAACATGGTTTTTACGCTAGGCCTTCGGCACACCTTCGTTGGTAGGCAACGTGCGCTCGCATTGGTACAAGTTTTCGTGATTCAAACTCCCCCGCTTCGTTTGGGGCGGTGTCGTAAAAACCTCCCGTTGGGCGGACGCTAGTCTTCCTACGCTGCTGGTTCAGACAGCAACACGACCATTTGACGCCCAACGGCTTCTGCGTAGCGCTCGAGCGTTGTTAGCGTCGGGTTCGCGTCCTCGTTGTTCTCCAATCGGGACAACGCGGCCCGGTCGATCCCCGTTCGCTCTTGCATGTCCGCCAAACTTAAACCTTGGCGCTCGCGTTCCGCTCGCAGTGCTGCCAAAACCTGACGCAATGGCGTACCTTCACGCTTCAACAAAGCGAGACGCTCCTTTGCTCGCCGTCGGATATCCGGCAACTCATCGGCAATTTGCTCGCGCACCTTCGCGTGCCGTGCACGCTCTTCTTCCGTGGTCTTTCGATATATCCGCTTTCCACGTTCATTCGCCATTGCTATTCCTCCACATCGTAGGCCGTTACTGGGTACACCATGACATCGCTAATCTTTTCGTACACCACCAAGATATAGCGTCCATCGGGCGTGAAACCAAAAACCATTGGTAACCCCGAGGATCGGCTTACATCATGATCTACCGGATTGAAAATCACCTCTTCGACATCCTCTGGCGACAGGTCATGCTCGGCAATGTGCTCGACGTTTCCGCCGGGTTCTTCGTCCCAAATGATCTCGGATTATGCCATTCCTTGCTCGCTCACTGGTGTTTACATATATCACAACACAATGCCGCTGGTGTCAATGCCGCGTCCGCTAACATGGTTTTTACGCAGAGGCCTTCGGCACACCTTGGCTCTTTCGCAACGGGCCACGACCTTGGTACAAATTCCGTAGTTCAGACATCGTCCGCTTCGTTTAGGGCGGCGACGTAAAAACCTACCGTTGGCGGACATTCGCGTATGAACTTCATTCACCGGATCGTTGAGTTAATCAGCCGTGCTCAAGAAATTGCCACGCAAAACGGTTACCCAAACCTTCTGCAGCCCGGTCTCGTCAAAGAAATGGTTGTCGCCGACATTCTTGGTCACGGCGTTTCTCGTGACAAGCATCAACCAGACGCCTTCGATCCTGCCGACCCAGCGAGGCAGTTTGAATATCTAAGCTGCTTTGAGGATGGAGCCTTTCAGCTTGACCGAATGTTCAAGGCTCCACCAGATAAGCGACAACAGTCGCTTCGTCGGATTTCTCGTAATGCAATGATTTATTGCGCCGTCTTTGAGCGGGCAAATCCGTTAACCGTGATTGGTATTTGGGAGATTACACCAGACGCAATGTTGATCGAGGCAGAACGCCAACTTGATGCAAGCCAGAACGACATTTCGCATATTGGTTTCGCTCGTCGCTGGGCGCGTGAGAACGGAACTCAGGTTTACAGCAACGATAGTTGACGCTCCGCTTTGGCAGTCGCCTTAATGCGTTGCCTCGCGATTTTCGCATATTCAGGATTCTGCTCACAAGCAACAAATCGCCGATTTAGTCGCGTGCACACGGCTGGCACAGTTCCGCTACCGCAGAATGGGTCGTATACCAGATCACCTTCAGACGAACTGGCTCTTACGAGGCGTTCGATCAATTTCTCGGGCTTTTGCACCGTGTTGAGAAGTTCCCGACTCAATAGTTCTTTTGACTTGTATGTCAACTGCTTAATATCTCCCCAGACATCCCCCGGATTCTTACCCTTTTCGTTGAATGCCGTTTTTCCGTAACGCCCATTTTTCACGGACGGAACATTTTCACAACGGCGTCGATGCTCCAGCTCGACAAGCTGGGCGACTCGGATGTCATCCAAATTGAATTGGTCAACGCGACCTTTTGTAAAATAGCAAATGATGTCGTAATTGTTGGTGTACGACCGCCGTCCTTGAGCCAAGCGACTAGGCTGGTACCAAACAATCTTGGTTGCCAGATCCAAGAATGGGCGGTAGTCAACAAAGTCAACGCAGTCACATTTCCCGAAAAGGTAGAGTGCAGCCCCCGGTTTCATTACCCGGCTAAATCGCTCAATGAGACCGAGGTTGAATTCCTGAATGTTCGCAACTTGATCCCACTCGTGTGTGGTAACTCCATACGGGCCATCACAGATAACGAGATCAACGCTTTCGCTTGGCATACCTTCGGTAAATCTCAGCGCATCACGACAATGGATTTTATTCTCGGGTATCGGGTTCATCGTTTCTGGCTCCGTTCCATTCTTTTCAATTGTTTTTCATCTTCCGTTTCGATGAATTCATCCAACGCGCGCCTAATGACTTCCGAGACAGACAGTCCTTTCTCGTCACTAATCCTCCCCAATGCTTCAATCTGGGGTTCAGTCAGGTAAAGGTTGTATTTCTTCATTAACGCAATATACGCACAACGTCTACCATTTGTCAGCCATGTCCGCCAACATGGTTTTTACGCTAGGCCTTCGTTGGTAGGCAACGTGCGCTCGCATTGGTACAACTTTTCGCGATTCAAACTCCACCGCTTCGTTTGGGGCGGTGTCGTAAAAACTTTCCGTTAGGCGATGCTGGCGGTAGTTGCTGGCCGGTGTTGCGATGATGCTGCGGGCATGGAACCACAGAGACACGGAGGGTCACAGAGCAAATGCTCGCGCCGCACAACGACTCTGTGTTTCCCTGTGCCTCTGTGGTTCATTCATCACGCTGGATTATCAGTCACCGCTGCATTCGGCGCGATGGATGCATTGGCATGGTGTCAGCGCGACGCCTAACATGGTTTTTACGCTAGGCCTTCGGCACACCTTCGCTTGTTTGGCAACGGGCGCTGGCACTGGTACGATTTCTCGGGATTCAAATTCCATCGCTTCGTTCAGGACGGCGTCGGCAAAACCTTCCGTTGGGCGACCTACCATGAACGAGACACTGTCACCTCAGCAGCTCGCAGAACTTTCGTGGGGTGATGCTTGGTTCTTGGGTTTTCGTTGGCTCAACGACGATTCCTCCGATGCCGCACCGTCACTACTGCTCCATTTGGCTCTCCCAAGATTTCCAACTTTGAATCTGCATTGTGAATGGATCAGTCGCTTTGTCGTTGACTTGGACTACGCGAACCTGTCCGGTGGTATGCCTGCATGGGACGTCACGTTCACTAAACGCGAATCGGAGAATTGGGGCATTGAGGTGGATCTCAGGCCGCGCGGTCTCATTTCTCTTGATTGCGGCAACTTTGGACTCGTGCCGGTCGCCTAACATGGTTTGGCCGCAAGGCCGCGGCTTCGTCCTAGGACAATCTTTCGGTGGGTCACATCCAACGCTTCGGTAACGCGTTCTGGTTGGTCACGCCGCGGACGACTTATTGGTTGCTTAGGAACATGCGACTTTTTATAGTCGCCTTTCGCGCGGGACGTCGCATCAGTTACTGCGCGTTAGGCCCTGAGGGCCGGCAGCTCCCTGCCGGGTGCGCGAGCACCCGGATGGCTGCCCCACATTAATTCTCTGGCTCGGTTTCGCGGCTACGCCGCGAAACC
>NZ_LWSK01000197.1 GCF_001642955.1 Rubripirellula obstinata
GCCTCCTACGATTCGAATGGCCGCATTGGACTGAAAGCGGAACAAATTCTTAATTGCAAAATACTATGTCAATACCAAAGATTTAGCGGCCCAGGCATCGCCCCACGCGTCGTGCGGCCTCATACGCGCGGGGCGATGCCCAACGCGGTTAAACAATTTAGAAACCCTTTACGGCGTGGGGTGGAACCTGTTGAATTTGCGTTAGAATCCTGAAATGGAAAGCGACATCAAGCCCGATCAATCGGCCGCCACAACTGCCGGGCATTCGACTGCCAACCGATCGAGCATCTGGCTAATTCGCTTGGCCGCCGTGGGCTTGTCCATTCTGCCCCTGTCTTTGTTATTAGTCGCACGAACGTTGACGCCTGATCCCGACGGCCTCGGCACTCACCAACAACTCGGTTTGCCGCCCTGTTCGATGCGAATGATGTTCAACATACGCTGCCCAGGTTGCGGCATGACCACTTCATGGTCGCATTTTGCACGTGGACAGTGGATCAGCAGCGTCCAAAGCAATCTAGGCGGATTCTTGCTAGCAATCCTGACCGTGTCAGCCGCGCCGATCCTGTTAAAGGCGGCATGGATTTCAACACCGCCAAGCGTCAAAACGCAAAACGCGATGGTGCTCGCCCTGGTCGCCGTCGCTGTCGTCGCCGTGGCCGATTGGGCGTGGCGGTTGATCCTGTAAGGCCCCGATTGTAGGCCGTAGCGAGTAAAGCGAGTTACGGCAGGCTGGCAAACGACAAGTCAGGTAGGCCGGAACAAGGAGTCTTCGACGCAGTTCCGGCAATCCGCGCCGAAACTATCTGCCGGAACAGCGCCGAAGCGGCTCGTTGCCGGCCTACGCCTGTCATCGCCGTGGCCGATTGGGCATGGCGGTTGATCCTGTAGGGCCCCGATGTAGGCCGTAGCGAGTAAAGCGAGTTACGGCAGGCTGGCAAACGATGCCGTAACTCGCTCCACTCGCTACGGCCTACGCAATGACTGCGATTTGCCCGGTGCCCTTTAGCCAAGCTTTTGGTTTTCGGTGTGGTGCTGCTGGCGGCAAACTTGCTATCTGTCGAGACTTGCCGCTTTTGACCTCTTTGCTACCGCCTCTTAAAGGATCCGTTTGATGCGACTCGATCAAACTCAAACTATCCCCAATCCCAAGCCAAAATCAGCCAGCAACCCACTTTGGTGCGTCGCGATTGCGACCTGCATCGCCGCGGCTGTTTGCCAAACTGGATGCCTTGGCGTGGCGTCGCAGGTGATGCGAGTCGCCGGTATGAACCTGATTCCCGCCGAGTACGAAGGGCTGAATAAATCAACGGTCGCCATCGTGACGATGACCGATAGCAGCCAGTACACCAACGATTCGGCCGCTCGAGACCTGAGCCGCCGCGTGGGTGCGGAACTGACCACCGAGGGCAAGGACATCACCCTAATCCGTGAAGACTTGGTCCAGCAGTACCGCGACGTTCACGGTTACGAGTCCAACGACTTTGTTGAAATCGGCAAGGAAGTCAAAGCTGACAAGGTCTTGGTGATTGAGATGACAGACTTGTCACTTCGGGATGGCGCGACGCTGTTCCAAGGCAGTGCTGATATTCACTTGCAAGTCGTCGATGTTGCCACCGGAGAATCGGTGTACACACAAAACATCGATCAATACACGTTTCCAAAATCAACCGGTCAACACACCAGCGAAACGACTGAAAAGCGTTTCACCAAGCTGTACCTAACGATGCTGTCCAAAGAAATCGGACGCAAGTTTCGTGCCTGGGACCCCACCGAAACGGTCGCCCAAGACGTGCTGATCGCAAGCCAATGAGTGCGGCCCAGCTAATCGCTAAGCGAGCGCACGCAAGTCACCGCAGACTACTGAGTCAAGACCTTGCGATACATGCTGATCGCCGCTGGACCAACCAGCACGACAAAGATGCCGGGGAAGATGAAGATCACGAGCGGGAAAATCATTTTCACAGCCGTCTTCGCAGCCTTCTCTTCGGCAATTTGACGACGCTTGGTTCGCATTGAATCCGACTGCACTCGCAACGCTTGGGCAACCGACGAACCGAACTTGTCGGCTTGAATCAGAATCGAAGCGAGTTGCTTCAAGTCATCAACGCCGCTGCGGAATCCGAGCTGGTGGAGAACTTCTGCTCGTGGACGACCGAATTGCAATTGCTGGTTTGCGATTCCAAACTCTTCGCCGATTTCCCGGTGGCTCTTCATCATCTCTTCGGCGACCTTACGAAGAGCTTGATCCATCCCCAGGCCTGCTTCGACACACACGACCATCAGGTCCAATGCATCGGGCAATCCAAGGAAGACTTTTTCCATTCGCTTGCTGGCCATCAAACCCAGAATCACACGAGGCAATCCGAAACCGATCACGAAACCAAAAGCAATCTTTAGGACCAGTCCCATGCTCAGGCCGTCGGAAATCAGTCCAAAGACACCGCCGAAGAACATGCAGACACCGGCCAGAACCAATTCCATGCTCTTGAAAATCACGGGTGCGGATTCACGACGGAAACCGGCGTTGATCAGCTTTTCACGGATCTTGCCCATTTCTTCGGCGTTGCCGCTGACCGTTTTTTCGAGCGGCTGGGTTGCTTTTTCCAGTGCTGCTGCCAACGCATCTTTCTTGGCTTTTGACTTGTCGGCTTGATCAACATCAACCGCACCGTCGGGACGTCCGCCGCGACGAAGCATGTCTAGGCGAGCTTCGGCGTTGGGTTTGTCTTCGCCACTGACGCGACCAAGCACTAGCCAAGCGGCACCGGTAACAGCGACGAAAACGACGACCGAAACCAAGGCGGCGGGGCCGAAGAAAGATGCGAGGATCAGTGTCGTCGAAAGCATTGTCGTGGACATGATTGAGATGACTGTCTAGTAAGTTTTGATTTGATCTGATGGTGAATGACGAGCAAGCGACTTCGTTGCCGCGGCTGGGGCTTTAGACTTTGATCGTGATGATCTTTTTGATGACCAAGGCACCGATAATTTGCGTTACCAAGGCCCCCACCATCATGACTTTGCCGATGGGGTCGGTGAACAGAAGCACGACATAGTCGTAGTTCATTTTCAGCATCACCAAGAACAATGTTGGTGGCATTGCCAACAATACAATTCCACTCATTCGACCTTCGCCGGTGAGTGCTTGAATCTGACCTTGAATCATGATTCGTTCACGCACCAGGTGCCCGATCTTGTCCAAGATTTCTGAAAGGTCACCACCGGTTTGTCGCTGAAGAACGATCGCGGTCGCAAAGAATCGCAAGTCCATATTCGGGATTCGCTTTGCCATGTCTTCGATGGCTTCTTCCAACGGAATACCAAAGTTCTGCTCTTCAAAACAGCGACCAAATTCAGTCGCCAAAGGCGCTTCCATCTCGCTAGCGACCAGACCAAAGCCGGCGTTGAGCGAGTGGCCGGCACGAAGGCTTCGGCTCAGCAATTCCAGTGCTTCAGGCATTTGCATGCTGAACCTGTGCAATCGACGGTTGCGCTTGACGAACAACCATCCCACTGGCAATCCCATCAACACCAAACCAAAAATTGGCCCCAGCAAAACCGGAACGGGGGTGACCACGCAGGTGACAATCCCTAAACCGAAAAACGCCAAGCAGATGAAACCAAACTTGCCAGGCTTGATCTGAATGTCGGCCTGTTCCAAGTAGTCTCCCAACGCTGGCAGATTTTCAAGGATCTGACCAAACGGACTGGAATCCTTTTCACTACCAAACCGCAAGTACGACTCTTGCTTTTCATCTTCGACCGCACCACCGCGACGGCGTGAAGCCATCTGGGCGAGTCGGTCTTCGGTCGCCGAAGCTTCCGCAGACGGCATCAGGACGTGAGCGGCAAACGCAACAAAAGATGCGATAGCAACGCCAATCACGAGAGCAAAGAGTAGTCCGGACATGGGTAGGTGTTAGCAGGTTAGCGGTTAGCTTTTAGCGATTAGCTGTTAGCTTTGGAGTTAGTTCGGTTCGAGTCATTCAGGTTCAAAAAAGCTAAGAGCTAATCGCTAAAAGCTTCTTAGCTACTTAAGCTTGCATCATCACGCGTTCGCGGAAGGCGCTGGCGGGCAATCGCACGCCGGCGGATTCCAACTTGTCCATGAACGAAGGACGAACGCCGGTACACTCGAAGTGTCCGTAGGCTTTGCCTTCTTCGTTGATGCCCTTTTGGACATAACGGTAAATGTCTTGCAGGATGACAGTGTCTTGTTCCATGCCGACCACTTCGGTGATTGCCGTCACGCGACGCGGACCACCTTGCAA
Source organism: Rubripirellula obstinata (assembly GCF_001642955.1). Classification (GTDB taxonomy): domain Bacteria; phylum Planctomycetota; class Planctomycetia; order Pirellulales; family Pirellulaceae; genus Rubripirellula; species Rubripirellula obstinata. The sequence goes on from NZ_LWSK01000197.1 coordinate 4,275, forward strand.
ACGGTTCGCTTGGATCAAAACATCAACCGCACCGGCGACCTGTTGGCGAATCGCTTTGACCGGCAATTCAAAACCGCTCATCATCACCAAGGTTTCCAAACGAGCGATCGCGTCACGCGGTGTGTTTGCGTGAATCGTGGTCATCGATCCATCGTGACCGGTGTTCATCGCTTGCAGCATGTCCAGCGTTTCACCACCACGACATTCGCCGATGATGATTCGTTCAGGACGCATCCGCAGGGCATTCTTGACCAGGTCGGTCGCGCTGACGGCTCCGTTGCCTTCGATGTTTGGCGGACGAGTTTCCAGACGGACAATGTGGTCTTGTTGCAGTTGCAATTCAGCCGCGTCTTCGATCGTCACGATTCGGTCTTCGTGGCCGATGAACGATGACAGTGTGTTGAGCAGCGTCGTTTTACCTGAACCCGTACCACCAGAGATGATGCAGTTCAGTCGAGCCTTGATGCAGCCTTCCAGCAGCATCACCATTTCAGGTGTGAAGGCTTTGAAGTTGAGCAGGTTTTCCAGTCGCAATGGGTTCGATCCGAAACGACGAATCGAAACACAGGCACCGTCGAGAGCAAGTGGCGGGATAATCGCGTTGACCCGCGAACCGTCATCCAATCGAGCGTCGACCATTGGCGATGTTTCATCGACACGACGGCCAACCTTGGACACGATGCGGTCAATGATTTGCAGCAAGTGCTTGTTGTCGCGAAATTCAACCTCCGACTTTTGCATCTGGCCGCCTTTTTCGACGTAGATGTTCTTCGGTCCGTTGATCAAAATATCGCTGACGGATTCATCTTTCAGAATCAATTCCAAAGGCCCAAGTCCGAGCACTTCGTCGATCACTTCGTCAACGATCCGCTCGCGTTCTTGGCGGTTCAGCAGCGTGTCTTCTGCGTCGCATAGGTGTTCAACCACCATGCGAATTTCACGTTTTAGCGTGTCGCCTTTTAGGTCGCCGACGCGTGACAGGTCAAGCTTATCAACCAGCTTGCCGTGAATGCGGCGCTTGATGTCTTCGAATTCTTGTTGACGGCCTGCTTCTTGTGTTTCTGGTGTGCCAGTACGCATCGCTGTATTTTCCCTGTGACAAAAATGTCGCTAATTCCCGTGCTCTGTTCCAAGTCCCCGAAACACACGTGCGGGGGGACCTGGGACGCCGGGTCGTAACGTTTTTGACGATCGGGACCACTTCAAACGTGGTTCACCTCTTGCGCAATGCAACGACCCACGAAAACATAGACCACAAAGTTTGCCCAGGCCGGAGAAAGTAGTTTTTAGGCGCTAGGTTTTAGGCATTAGGCAAAAGAAAAGCGGCCGAGGTGCAAACCTCGGCCGAAATGCCGTTACTGCGCGTTAGGCCCGGAGGGCCGGCAGATCCCTGCCGGGTGCGCGAGCACCCGGATCGCTGCCCTTATCAATTCTCTGTAACCAATTCTCTGGCTCGGTTTA
>NZ_LWSK01000198.1 GCF_001642955.1 Rubripirellula obstinata
TGAAAATTCTTGGGAAGCGGTATTTGCTGGTCAATTTACATTTTTCAGTGTTCATTTTGCAATTTGCAATCAACACCGAGGCCGGTCAGCCACGAATCCCCAAAGTCGTCCAGTTTCCCTCCACGCAAACATTTTCGTCAGCCCAGGCGATGCCCACGCGGTTAAACAAAACAATGGGTTTTACTGGACCAAAACTCTTCACGGCGTTGCCCCGTCCGGGGCTTCGGTAAGTGCCATTGGGCATCGCCCAACGCCGTGAAGAAAACACGGACTACAAACTGTTCGCGGCGGGGGTGCAATCGTCAGATGCACTCCACAGCACCGGCCCGGTAGGGTTCAGTCATTGATGAAGTGCAGGTGACTGAACCCTGGCGAGATCGGCTACGCGTTCACGCTCTACGCGCTCAACATGTCAACTTTATCAAGCATGCTTTCCACGTAAGGCTTCAAGATCGGCTCGACACCGGGAATCGCCATCACCTTTTCCAACATCGCTTTGATGGGTTCGATCATCGAACCGAGCTGGCCGGTGACGGTGTCCTTGATGCCAGCAGGCAGCTTGTCCATCAATCCGCTGATGCCACCAAGTTGATCGTTCAGCTTTTCCATGTCCGGCACTGCTGCTTGCGCAGAATCGGCGTCGGTGATTCCTGAAAGTGTTTCTTTGTAACCACCGAACACTTCTTGAAGGTTTCCGGTGACGTCGTCGGCCGACATGCCGAGTGCGTCAGTGGCGGCACCAAGATCGACGTCCGGCACATTAACGTCAGGCACATTCATTTCGGGCGCCTTCTTCCCGAGCATCGACCATCCCAAGAACCCAAGCACACCCAAGAACACTAACGGAATCAACAGTTTGCCCAAGACGCCGCCGCCGCCACCGCCGCCGCTGGAAACTTGAGGTTGAGCCGCTGGTGTTTGAGCGGGAGCTCCGGCAGGTGTGTCTTGGAAACCTAGATCGGTCAGGCCGAGCGCACCGACCATCCCGCCGGGCATCGCTTTGGCGACTTCGTCTTTTTGGCTCATCAGCAAGTTCGCCATGCCACCACCATCAAGGCCAAGTGAACGCTTCTGTTTTCCAAGAAAGCTCATCACCAAAGGTGCCAGCAACGCTAGCAGCGAAGTCGTTGAACTCGACTTCATTCCTGTGACCTTTCCAACAATGTCAGCGATCGCGCCGATCTTGTCACCAAAGATCATCTTGACCAATCCGCCACCCATGTTTGACATCGATGATGTGTCGCCGCCACCGGAAAACATGTCTGAAATGTTGTCGAACATTCCGCCATCAAAATCGTCACCGCTCAGCGTTTCATCCAACTGGTTGGCACCTTCGGGCGTTGAAGACTGCTTCATCAAACCGCCCAGAATCACCGGCAAAAGAGCTCCGATGCCAGATTCAGCTTGCTTGGAATCCAGCCCAACGGCTTTCCCCAATTGACCGGCAACCATGCCACCAAGTTGTCCCTTCAAGATTTCCATCATGTTCATTGACATAGCAATTACCGCCGCTTCGATCGAAAGTGTGAGATGAGATTTAAACGCGAGCCGTATGAGACAAATTTCTGTTCATTGTGCTCAACCGTTCAGCAGCCCCCCAGCATAGAGATCCGAGCGCGAACGTGCCAGATGCTGCTCTGGTTTCAAATTTCAATCATTGGTGTAGGCCGGAACAAGCTTGGCGCAGTTCCGGCAATTGCATTGGACCGTGTTGGACCGTATAGGATTGCCGGAACTGCGTTTTGCCCGTGCCAGTCTTACGTGCCACGACGTGACTAAAAATGCACTAAGAATCGAATTCCCAAACACTGCGGTACGCCGATTCGGATTCAAAGAAGTCCAGCAATTTGGCGTAGAACGGATGTCGCCCCAGCGTTGCGCTGTCACCAATCACAATCAGTTTTCGTTTGGCGCGTGTCAGTGCAACGTTGGTGCGTCTTTCGTCCGCCAAAAAACCAATTTCGCCAATCTCGTTGCTCCGCACCATCGTAATGATCACGACCTCTTTTTCGCGGCCCTGAAATCCGTCCACCGTATCGACTTCGATTTCGCGGACGTCCAATCGATTGCGCAGCAGTCGAACTTGCGCCGCGTACGGCGCGATGATCGCGATCTGATCCGGTTCAACGCCTGACTCCATCAATTCGCGAACAAACTGGATCACTAGATTTGCTTCTTTGGGATTCAGCTTACTGTTCCCGTCGCGTTCCAATTGTTCGTCGAACTCCGCACCTGCGGTGTCAACGAACATCAAACAGTCGGTCGTGAATTGGTTTTCATCAACACCGGGTAGTTCACACAAGCGATGTGACTTTACCGACGCGTCTGCGATAAGATCGCCATCGTAAAAATGGTCCGACGAAAACTTCATGATCGATTGATTCATGCGGTATTGAACCTTCAAACGACGAAGCACTTCTTGACCATCACGTTCGGCAATTCGCTGCATCAACGATTCTTTCAAACCAGCCGCCGCCGCTTCGTTACTCAACACGGTTGGTGGCAACTGTTGATGATCGCCCGCCAAGATCAAGCGATCGCCACGTCGAACTGCTTGCCAAATGCTGGGCAACGTTCCCTGGCACGCTTCATCGATAACGACCGTGTCAAAGTGACGGTCGCCCAGCAAGTCATCGTCGATCGTCGTCGTTGTGCAGACCACGTTGGCTCGATCCAAAACCGCACGAATGACCGACCGCTCAAAGCCGCGGATTTGATTTCGCAACTGACCAGCCTCGGCTAAAATCTGCTTTCGCCGTTTGTGTCCATCTCTTCCGCGAAAATCTCGCGACGCTTCGCGCATCAAGTCTTGAACGTCGCGGCGCATTTCTCGAACGACTTCGGTCGATGGATCTGAATCCACTAATTCATCTAACGTGTGACCTCGCAGCGATTCAAAGACCCGCGCCGGGTGACCGACTCGCAACACATCCGGCATCATCCTGACCAAACGTTCCAACAAGTTATCCACCGCAGTGTTACTGGCGGCGCACGCGAGCACCGATTCGCCTCGTTGGACCGCTTGGTAGATTAGCTCTGCCAGCGTCGTTGTCTTTCCGGTTCCCGGTGGTCCGTGGATGATCGCAACGTCTTTGGCTGACAAAGCAAACTGAACGGCTTCCTGTTGAGGCGGGTTGAGTCGCGTAAAGAATTCGACGGGTTCGATCTCGCCAAATCGTAGCGGTCGGGTTCCCATCAACACATCGCGAAGCGTCTTGGTTCGACCGGTCGCGGTACGCATCCAAGACATCGCGGCCAATTGTCGTCGTCGCGTCGTTTCGTCCGGCGACATGTCGATTCGAAACAGTTTGCCGTCGGGCCATTGGTCGGTCGCGACTTGAATCGAATGAGGCTTACGGCGGCTGACGACTCCCGCGACACCTTTATCGGAAGGTTGATTGTGGTCCGAAACCACCACCGGCGAACCGACCTTCAATCGATTCATGGGCAACGAAATTGATGTTGAATCGCTGTTTGTGGAAGATTGTTGGCCAGATTTAACAAAATCCAGTAACAGCCGTCCCGCGAGTCCAGTTTGATGGTCTGCTAATGACATCGCAACGAGCGTTTCCCCGGTTCGTTCGACATCAGTTTGATTACGAATTTGACGTCGCTGGGCGAGTCGTTCTCGCTCGGCTTCCGCCTCCAAATCAAGCCATACCCCAAGAGTGTCATAGTAAGCATCGACCGAGTTGGTATTTTCCAATCTTGGAACGTGGTTTGACGTTTGGTTTTTCGCTGTCGGCATCAATTGTAAATTCAAATTAGAAATGGATCGGATGCACATCATAGCTGTTCTCGGATTAATTATTGCGGTGGCAAGCATCGTCACTGCGATTCTTTATCGAATCGATAAGCGTCGGGCACGGGATCATGAACCGCGGATTCCTGAACAGACTCTGTTGATGTGGTCGCTGGCGGGAGGTTGGCCGGGCGGATGGGTGGCCGGAAAGTGTCTGCATCACAAGACTCGCAAAACAAGCTACCGAGTGAAGTTCGCGTTGTGCGTGGCACTGAATGTTGGAATTTGCATTGCGTTTGTTTGGCTGGGAGCCTCTTCGTTGCCGACGCAATGACTTTGGATCACGAGGTTCGGTAACATAAAACTTCGATGAAATTGGTCTCGAAAGTTGAAAAGTTGTTGCGAGTGGCGATAGCTCCGTAACAATAACGGCGTGATTTATTCGTTCCAACACAAGGTGCCTTGGCCGTGAACCATCACTTCGTTGCGACCTCGCATGCTGCCCTCAGGCGTAAATTTCGCTCGTGTCGCCAGGCTTTCACGCTGGTCGAATTGTTGGTCGTCATCGCGATCATCGGTGTGCTAGTCGGGCTTCTTTTGCCAGCGGTGCAAGCGGCCCGCGAAGCAGCAAGGCGGATGAGTTGCAGCAATAATGTCAAGCAGATCGGCCTTGGCTTGCACAACTATCACTCCGCGTTCAATCAACTTCCGATGCAAGGAACGGGGCCCACCAATGAAACCGTTCGAACGACTGGTGCCGCCGAAGCCAACGACGGAACCGGGTTTACGCGGCTGGAACTTTCTTACTTGGTGGGCTTACTGCCTTACGTCGAACAGCAATCTTTGTGGGATCAAATTAGTAATCCTATGATTGAAGAAGACGGTGACCAATGGCCAGCGTTCGGTCCACGCCCCAGTTTCAATTCAGAAGGTTATCCGCCTTGGTTGACGGAAGTGGCCACGTTCCGATGTCCCAGTGACCCAGGTGTTGGTTTGCCCGCGCATGGACGCACCAACTACGCCGCTTGCACCGGAGATGGTTTTTACAATGCCGAGGATGGTGCCACGGTATGGAACGGGTCGTCGGCAAGCGGTCGTTGGTTGTATCAATCCGACCGATTGGCAATGGAACGAACTCGATGTGGTTTGCGAGGTGCTTTCGTGACGCGGTTGGCAACTCGGTTTCGAGATTTTACGGACGGCCTGTCCAACACGATTGCGGTTGGTGAAATCATGACGGGACTCAATGACAACGACAAACGAACGGTCGGTACCAGCAGCCCAGGCAAAGGCGGCGCGTTGGAAGTGCTCAACAACCCCAACCGTTGCAAGGTGCTCGGCTTCGTCGATCCACTGCGCCCAAATTTTTGGGACATGACCGTTGTGAATTCGGTCTACGGTCCCGAGTCGCATCGCGGGTTCCGTTGGGCTGATTTTCACACGCTGCAAACTCAGTTCAACACCATCCTGCCACCCAACTCCGAGATCTGCTTAGTCGGTGGTTCGGACACCTACGGAACCGCGGGCACCAGCAGTCGGCATCAAGGCGGTAGCCATTTGTTGTTTGCCGATGGAGCCGTCAAATTTATGACTGATTCGATCGAAGCCGGCGACAGCAATTCGCCCTGTGTCTATTGCAAAGCACTCAGCGGCCAAACCAACAGTATTCTTCCCCCCGGTTCCCAAAGCCCCTACGGACTATGGGGTGCACTGGGCACGCGGGCAAGTAAAGAAGTGATCGATACTGAATTTTAATGACTTGGTGTGTTTCTTTCAGAAGGGTCGGGTGTGGAAATGCCTGAACCTACATCCACTGCAGTGGTTTCGATTTTGTATACCGTCTGCGTTTTACGTCGAAAACGAAAATAGTGAATCACTGACCACCTCGTTTGCGATTGCGATGTCTAAATCAAGACAGACAATCGAATTAGGACCGTCGGAACAGTTACTAAGCGTCAGGCCCGGAGGGCCGGCAGCTCCCTGCCGGGTGCGCGAGCACCCGGATGGCTGCCCCACATCAATTCTCTGGCTCGGTTTCGCGGCTACGCCGACC
>NZ_LWSK01000199.1 GCF_001642955.1 Rubripirellula obstinata
CTCGCCGAAACTTGCTTGAACGCCCGCTCTTTGTTACGCTTTCATCACGGTGATTGTCACCCACGGGGACGAAGTCCGCGCCGACGGACCGCATCGCAATGGTGTATTGCGGATAACCATTGCATGCACCGGAGTGGCGGCCGCACGCTTTTCTCTCTGCTTGCACGTCAAACCCCGCCACCTCGGTGATGCATACCGTTATCCGACTGAATCCTCGTAACCTATGCTGGCACTAAGAGAACTGTTCGCATCAATCTTCTTCGCATGGCTTGACTTGCCGCGCCGCTACTTCCGCTGCCAGCGCAAGCGACTTGGCGCTGTCCGTGATTCGGTTCTCGCAGTTGCACGCAGCGATGGACGCTACGCTGCGATCCAGGAATATCGTCGGCTAACGGATTTCCCTCTCGACCGATGCCGCATCGAAACATACCGACTCCTTCGATCAAACGGACTCTGGCAGGCGGAAAGACCCCACGTTCGATTCCCGTACTCCGTAGACTGGGAACAAGTTGCTTCCACTGCTATGCTATGGGCAACATGGATTGCAATCGGGCTGATTGCGTTTCCTTGCGGTGTCGCCTTGGCCGCCATGCTCGACGCATTGGTTGATGCGCCCAGTGCGGACCAAAGCGGCGGATAACCAACGGTTGAAACGGAGTGGCGGTGGTCGGCGTTTCCGTTTGCTTGCAAGGGCACTCCCGCCACCCGCTGAACCGAACCGTTATCCGACTCGGTGCTCGGATAGTGGCAACGACTAGGCCACGACTTGCCGTAAACTGACTCCGTGGCATTGCCAGCTTTCACCATGTTCAAACATCTTCCTCAGATGAACTTCAAGAACGCCCTCGGGTTTGGGGTCGTGCTTGGCATCGCGATTGGCTGGGAATTGCGAGGGCAATTGCCCAACGCAGTGTGCCTAACGGTCGCTGTGTTTTTCGCGACGTTTTCCGCACTTGCCGGAACCGTGCTTTCTCGAGCCGACAGTGCTCGGATTGCGATGCAAGACGCACGGCACGTTGGACGCCTGCACAAGATTTACCTTTGTTCTGGGATCATGTCGGTTCTCGCATGGTTCTTGTCTGTGCTCGTCGTTGGGTTTCCGCTGTTTGCACTGATTGGGTTCCTGAGCGTATAATTTGGGCCACGACTAACACCTACCAATGTCCGTCATAATCGCGGATAACCATTGCATGCACCGGAGTGGCGGCCGCACGCTTTTCTCTCTGCTTGCACGTCAAATCCCGCCACCTCGGTGATGCATACCGTTATCCGACTGAAATCCTCGCTTGACTACGAATCCATACCTGCCGTCGCTGGAAAGCTGCGAGCCGCCTCAAACGGCGAAACGCAATCAGTGCCCTGTGTGCGATCTGCCGATCAACCGTTTCCGCCACGCGATACCCTTTCGCAAGTGCGCGAACTGTCGAACGCGATTGTTCCTACGGGTTTCTTGGCCAATGGCCCTCGCGCTAGTTACCTGCATCCTCTCCGTTTTCGTTCCTGCTTACTGCTGGCTCGCTTCGGATCCACTGCGGTTGCTGGAACATATTTGGTGGGTTGCTCTCGCGCCTGCGCCAATCGGATCCCTGTCTGCTATGCTTTTCGCTCTTGTATTCGGAAAGCCAGCGGCAAACAACGGCTTTCGGAATTTGACGCCGGACGAGGTTGCTGACCGACGATATAACTTCCTCGATACTATGCAAAGCGGATAACCATGGGTTGCACCGGAGCCGGGCTTGCGAGCGTTTTCTAATGGTCAACTTTTCCCTCCCGGCCCGGTGAACCCGGACGTTATCCGACTGAGCCGCGGACACTTGCAGCCCGCCTCGCGCCCTGCGGGGCACAACCAACGCATGGATTCCATCCCGATCGTTCCACGCCAACGCGATGACTTCAGATGGGCGATGATTCACTCAATGCAAACGACGACTGAACCAACGTTGACGGTTCCTCGATCAATTCATACTCGTGTTGGCGATGCCACGCTTTACCCTTTGCTTGCACGACCGGCGACGACGTACCGTATCGGCGGCGATCTTCCTTGGTCACGCATTTTCACTGATCGCCGCCGATACGGAACGTCGTCGCCTCCAAGGTGGTTTCCACCGCAACTTCGTAGCCGACGCCTGATGTCACGGGCGACCGCACTGGAACGTTTTTCCCTGATTCAACCCTTTGCGGTAACGTCAAATTTGCCGACGACGATTGATTTTGTCCCTTCCGGGCCATCATCGTCGGCAAATTTGACGTAACCGCAATCCCTTCGCTACACTGGCGTTCCGACTGACCGCCTCGTAGGTGGCGGTCACCAACGTAAACATGATCGCGGATAACCATGGGATGCACCGGAGTACGGCTTGCACGCTTTTTCGTGATGGTTGACTTTTCTCTCCGTACCCGGTGATCCTAGACGTTATCCGACTGAAATCCCTCGATGCTATCCGACACAACATGCGTTCATCTTTTGCCGCACTTTGGATTCGGTCGCTAACCAAACCCGAACTCCTCACGTTGGTTGCGGACGTGAAACGGGACGATCCCACCGCGGTATCCCAGGCCGTTGCATTTGTCTGCGCGGAACGTTTCGGCATGTGGCACAATCGCGCCCGTGCAAGGCTCTGCCGACACTTCAAGAATCACCCGCCACCCCAGCGCGATTGCGACCTGCTTGTCGACGCGATCATTAAACGTCTACTCGATAGCAACTTCTACGAGCAATTCAAAGACCAACTTGCTATGGCTATTCGCTTTTCGCCGGACCGCCTATCCGACGCCGCGCAACTTGCCTTCGATTCGGATCGCGATTACATTCGGCGATATGCACAGTGGGTTCACCATTCACTCAATTCAACCCACACGATCGAAATCGCGGATAACCATTCGATGCACCGGAGCGGCGGTGGCCAGTTTTTTCGTTTGCTTGCAAGTCGTTCGCCGCCGCCCGGTGATCGCTACCGTTATCCGACTGGGCGCTGCACCCCATCGCGTTACCCGATGCAATTCCGACTCTCATCTCTACTCTGGTTGACCTTCTTCGCGGCGATCTTATTCGCGGTCGCCCAACTGCCTGTCCGCCGGTTCCCTGACGCCGTTTTGGTTGTCGCCATTCTTTCGTTTCCGCTTGCTCTGATAGGGCTTGCACTACTGGTGTTCTCGGTCTTCATGGGATTCTCGATCTGGGTGACACCCAGCGCCGACTTTCATCGCGGCGAGAACTTGCGCAACTGCGGTCGGATGCTGGCCGGAGGTGTTGCGGCGGCCCTACCCTTCACCTACTTCCTGACGTCGTTCATACGCGGTGCACCTCTATAGCCCTATGCCCTGCATACACAATTACTGGTGGCGACGTTCCGTCGATGTTTTCCGCTCGCGCGGCCCATGCCCGCTGGCAGTCCGTCTCGTAAACTTAATCGCGGATAACCAAAGGATGCACCGGAGTGGGGCTTGCGGCTGCTTTCTGATGGTTACTTTTTCCGTCCCCACCCGGTGATCCTAGACGTTATCCGACTCGGTTCGTAAGGCTATCCTTCACTCCGATGCATGCGACTTGCTGCCTGGATTCGACGCCAATGTGCGCGACGCTTTTAACGCTGGCCAAAGTGCCTTCCAATTTTCCGATACTTAATCACTGTTTTGCGCATTGAATGCGCAATCTGACTTCTCTGATTCGCTACACTCAAGTGGTTAGGTGACTGTCACCCAAGTGGACGAAGTCCAGGCTGGCGGCGTCCCGCCGTTGTTTTCTGCTCGCGCAGATCATCGTGGCGGCGTTCCGCCGTTGTCTTCCGCTCTCGCGGTGGATGCTGGCGACGTTCCGTCGTTGTTTTCCGCTCGCGCGGCGAATGCCCGTTGGCTGCCGTCAACTTTCGCTCACTTCGTAACCAATACCGACGGATAACCATGGGTTGTTCCGGAGCGGGGCTTGCACGCTTTTTTTTCTGCTTGCACGTCAAATCTTCCCGCCCGGAAAACCCGGACGTTATCCGACTGACAGGCCTGCAATGATCTCTCGTTGGCCCAGCCCCATTGCTTGACCCATACTCACCTCCAAACGCTACCCCGACCAAATCCAATGTTGGACTGGGTTGGCTTACCGCAATCGCCGCTACTTCACTGTTGTCCATGACCGCGATCGGTTTGCTTATCTATTCACGGATGAACGACGCATCATGCCCTCTCAACATGTGCTGGGGCACCGCTGCGGCTGTCGGCATTAACGCTCGCACGATTGGGCATCGAATCTGTTGGCCGCCCGGAGATGTGGCTCGCCACGGACTAGCGTTTCTCATGACTTCACTTGCCTGTTCGCTTGCTTTCGTGGCAATCAACTATCGCGACGGGATTGACCGACTCTTGCGTGACCTGCCCGATGGACTGGCTGCGGGGGCACTGATTGGTGGCATCGCAGTTGCTGCCGCTGTAGAGCTTGCTTACCATGCTTGGTGTGCCTCCATTCGCTCTTTCGTCACGACCAACGCCAAAACGCACAATGGCGGATAACCAACGGTTGCAACGGAGTGGCGGTGGTCGGCGTTTTTGTTTGCTTGCATGGGCACTCCCGCCACCCGCTGAACCGAACCGTTATCCGACTGAATACCCCACGACACCCCAAGGCCAATGCGCAACCTACTGCTCGGACTGCTTGCTATCGCTTTCGCAACGGCATTGGCTGCGGTATTCTATCGAGAGCTGCGCTACACCTTTTTCGCGGAGATCATAACTGCAAGAGTGACTAGCGTCGAAGAGCGGTTCGCGGGATACCGATCAGGACGGGGCACCAACCCGCGGATTGTAGCGGATGTTGAGTACAGTTACGACAACGGCACGGAGATGCGGTCCGGCAAGGCGAGCCTAGAATCAGGTTGGTATCAAGCGGGCGACTTGATTCAGCTGCAATCCATCGGTGAAAACTTTGCCGATACTCGGATTTTGACCCCTTTTGTTGGGATGCGCCAATTCGCTATCAAAGCGTGTACTGTACTAACCGGCGTTCTTTTGCCTGTGCTCGCAGCCTTCCATTTTCGTAAAACAATAACCTCACTTCGTTCAAATGCACAATCAGAATAAGGCACATGCGGATAACCATGGGATGCACCGGAGTGGGGCTTGCGGCCGCTTTCTGATGGTCGCCTTTTCCGTCCCCACCCGGTGATCCCGGACGTTATCCGACTGAGCCGCGGACATTTGCTGCCTTCCTCGCGCCCTGCGGGGCATCTCTAATGCTCGACCAAAACCGCTTTTCCCCCAACGCTCGACCAACATCGAAATGCCGACTGCCCTGCGGGGCACCAACCGACGCCTGAATTGCAATACTCGAACAACGCCGAAGTGCCGGATGCACTGCGTGGCACCAACCAACGCCTGTCTTCTAGTCTCCCTTTACTCTTGACCGCCAAAACTTGCTTTGCCGGCGATTCTTTGTTACGCTTTCAACACGGTGGCTGTCACCCACGTGGACGAAGTCCGCGCTGACGGACCGCATCGCAATGGTGTATTGCGGATAACCATTGCATGCACCGGAGTGGCGGCCGCACACTTTTCTCTCTGCTTGCACGTCAAATCCCGCCACCTCGGTGATGCTTACCGTTATCCGACTGAATACCCCACGACACCCCAAGGCCAATGCGCAACCTACTGCTCGGACTGCTTGCTATCGCTTTCGCAACGGCATTGGCTGCGGTATTCTATCGAGAGCTGCGCTACACCTTT
>NZ_LWSK01000002.1 GCF_001642955.1 Rubripirellula obstinata
CAAGGTATCCGAGAAAAAGAAGAAGAAAATCAAACCACCCGAAGTCCGCCCCATCGAGAAAGAAGAACGCGAAAAGCTACAGCGAATTGATAACAACACGGCTGCATAAAACCCTTCACGGCGTTGGGCTGACGACCGGTGCGATCACCACCCTGATCGTTGTTGCGCTAAACTTTGTGGCACTTCCCGAAGAAAAGAAATCATTACTGCCGATCGCGCTGATTTGTGCTCTTAGCCTGGTGGGTCAACACGTCATGCTGATCATGACGGCGGTCGATCGTGGCAGTGGCGAGTTTGGCAAATACAATTTGCGACGGTTTATCGCCGCCGCAGCTTTTCCCACGTTGTTGCTTGGGGCTGCATTATTGATCGAGATGACGGTCCCGCTTGCGGCAATTCTGTTCGTGGTTGCCTCGCTGGTCTCGATGGCCGCGTGCGTGATTGGCGTTTCCAAACCATTGAGCGGTCCGACCGCGATTCCGACCAAACAATTGTTGAAAGAGAGCCGCCCTTATGGCTTTTCAATGTTTGTGACGGATCTGTTTGAGCGGCTTGATTTGCTGTTGGTTCTTTGGCTCGCTCCGCTGGTCGAACAGGGCTTCTACGCCGCCATGGTCCCTGCCGCTTACCCCCTGACGGTGATTCCCAACACGCTTGGATTGTTCCTGTTTAACGCAGGTGCAGATAAAAATAAGAACCTAACGCGGTCGCATGTGAATCGAATTCTGGGTTCGTCGATCGCGGTGCAAACTCTGACGACCGTTGTGTTCATGCTGTTAATTGGGCCGCTGGTGGTGTTGGTCTATGGACAGGACTTTGAGCCCGCGATTGAGTTTGTATTGTGGTTGGCTCCTGCGTCCGCGATTAAGGGTGTGCTTCAGGGGCTGGACAGTTACCTAAAGGGTCGCGGTCGCCCGTTGGCACCGATCAAAGCACGTGGGTGCGCGATGTTGGTGATGTTTGTCACCGCAATGACGTTGGTACCGCACTATGGCACGGTCGCGATCGCGATGGCCGCACTGGCCGGACAGGTCGTTTGCTTGATTTGGTTATCCGCAATTGTTTACGGCGATGTTGGTCGTAACCATCCCAGCATGGATATCGCCGAGTCGCAGCCCTAGTTACGATTGTGCCATGAAATCGGATCCAATCGCGCCGCCCAACGTCCAGAATTTGCACGTCGTTTTTCAAGTCAATTTTGTCGCGCCAAATCTCATCGCAGTAATGCAGGAACTGGCGAAGCGAGTTGGGAAGCTAACAATTTTGTCTTCGGTTGACATGGAGGCAAATCGGGACTGGAAAGCCGATTGGCAGGGGTTGGAGGTGGTGGTCCAGAATACTTGGACGCTGACACGAAAGCCGGTTCATCCATCTGGTTACCAAGAGATCAACTACATCCACATTCCATTGGATACATTCGGGCAGTTGAGACGGCTGAAACCAGATGTGATCGTGTCACTGGAAATGGGGGCGCGTTCATTGTTGGCATCGCTGCACTGTCGGTTTATGAGACGAAAGACGAAACACGTGCTGGCGGTCTATGCTTCCGAGCGTAGTGAAGCTGGTCGAGGTCCGCTGCGTCGATGGCTCAGGCGACGACTGGTCGCAAAAGCAAAAGTGATCACGTCCAACGGCCCAAGCTGTACGAGGCTGCTAAAGAGTTATGGTGCGGAAACTGACAAAATTCTGCCTTGGAATTATGCCTCGGATCCTTGCAAACGATTCACTGGTGAAGTGCGTGGTCGTGATGACGCGATGCAGCTAGAATTGTTGACCGTGGGACAACTCACCGAGCGCAAAGGGATCATCACGGCTGCCGAGCAGCTTACCGATTGGGCCACCCAGAATCCAGCGACGACGGTGCGGTGGAATGTGGTTGGAACCGGACCGCTCGCTGGTGATTTGGAAACGATCAGCCGGCCTGCCAATCTAAATTTAGTCATGCATGGACACCAATCGCCACAGCAGATTATCGACCATTATCGCGACAACGACTTTTTGTTATTTCCGACCCTGGCCGACGAATGGGGGCTGGTCGTTGATGAGGCCCTGCATTCCGGGTTGCCGGTACTTGGCAGCGTACACAGCCAAGCGGCTGAAACTTTGATCGCCAACGGAAAGAATGGCTGGACTTACGATCCCGAACATCCCGGCGGGCTGTCATCGATTCTTGGCGACGTCCAGCCGGTCTTCGGCGACGCGTATCAACAAATGACCTGTACCGCTCGCGAGAGCGTTTCCGAACGAACCGCCGAAGCTTCTGCGGAACAATTGGTGACTGCGATGAAAGCGGTTGTGTCACCGTGACGGCAACCGCAACTATATCGTTGGCAGTGTATCTGGCTGACCAAAATCCGCGACGTGATCGGAGTTTGGGTATCACGTCGATGACGCAATCGTTGTTGAATTCTTTTGCCAAACGTGACGATTTGGAAATCACGCAGGTGATCTCCAAAAGTTCATTCAGGGACGATGTGGCGGCCAGCAGGACCAGACGTTTACCGTTTCGAACTGACAACCCAATCGGTCGATTGATTGCGGACAAAGGGCATAACATGTTCACAAATCCTGAGGTGGATTTGTGGTATTACCCCAAGGGCTATGTTGCTCATTTTTGTCAGACGAGTGTCCCTAAGATTGGCACGATGC
This sequence comes from Rubripirellula obstinata, assembly GCF_001642955.1. Lineage (GTDB taxonomy): Bacteria > Planctomycetota > Planctomycetia > Pirellulales > Pirellulaceae > Rubripirellula > Rubripirellula obstinata. Next base: position 2,650 of record NZ_LWSK01000002.1, read on the forward strand.
ATGACACGATCGTGCAATACTACGCTGACCGTTACCCTGAAACCCGTAGCTCTCGAGCCTTTGATTATTGGATTGGAAATACCCAGCGAAGTCTTCGCAAACTTGATCGGGTGCTAACGATTTCAGAAACGGCTGCCAATCAATTGCGTCAGTTTTGTGATCGCTACAAAATAGCGATCCCGACAATTGACATTACCTACGAAGGCAGTTGCTGGGAACACAGACGCGGCGAGTCTTTTCAAAAACAGGGCAATGCCGTTCACCTTGCCTCGGCTTCGCCGCACAAGGGAACCAACCGTTTGCTTGGCCTGTGGAAAGTTTTGCAGGAAAGAAACAAAGACTTGCCTAGAATGACGTTGGTGGGAAAGCTGGATCAAACAGGTCAGGAAATCTTTGATCAACTTGATAATGTCGAAATGAAGCCCACCGAGCAAATTGACGCGTTACAACAGACAGTTGGGCAAGCATCGGTCTTGTTGTTGCCCAGTGAAATAGAAGGTTTTGGCTTGCCCGCGTTGGAGGCGTACTATGTCGGGACACCGGTTTGCTACGCCGGCGGTACGTCGGTCGCCGAAGTCATTGACCCAATGGGACATCAGGGCGAATTTGCGATTGATGACGTCGATGACTTTGCGCGTTCACTTGATTGGGCACTGGATTTGTCGCCCACAAACATCGGTCAGATTAACGACTTGATGTACGACCGTTTTTCAATCGCCAAAGTCACCGACCGCATCATCGAAGCTTTCCGAATGACGTTGGACGACAATCGTTGAGTAGTGTTGCATGGCATTTTTGTTATTACTGATCGACGGCTACAACGTCTTATCGCCTGCTGCTGCACCGACCCGAAGTGATCCGTTGTGGCTGCACCGCGAACGAATGCAATTGATTTCTCGCTTGACGACTCACCTTGCACCGGAAACTTGCCAAAGAACCTGTGTTGTCTTCGACGCGGCCAACCCGCCCCCAGATCGTCCCGATCGTTTTGAAATCGGCGGGATCGATATTCGTTTTGCGGTCGATCACCCCGAAGCCGATGATCTGATCGAAGAGATGATTCGTGATCACCATGTTCCCAAAAAATTGACGGTCATTTCATCGGACCATCGCGTTCAGACAGCCGCGCGGCGGCGCGGCGCGACCGCCTTGGATTCGCAGCAATGGATCGATGACTTGCTTGACGGAAAGATCCGTTTGTCCAGCCAAGCGAGTGGAGCAGGGCAGGGCGGTGAGAACGAATCGATCGATCACGATTCGAAGCCCTCGGTCGATCAGGATGAAGTCAACGAATGGATGGATAAGTTTGGGTTTTGAAACGGTGATCGTTTCAACGTAGGCCGGAACAAGCCGCTTCGGCGCAGTTCCGGCAATTGCATGTTGGGATGCCTGTCGGTGCCTGTCTGCCGGAACTGCGCCGAAGCGGCTTGTTCCGGCCTACAGCTACAGTGAAATCGGTGCAACATCGACCGAAACGCTTAACTTCGTCGAACCACCGCCGATTACCACGCCTCGCATCGGACTGACTTCGCTGTAATCGCGACCGATACAAATCGGAATGTGGTTGATTTCGGAAACGCACGCGTTGGTGGGATCAAAGCTAACCCAGCCCCATTTTTCGCCGGCATAAACGCTGATCCAGGCGTGCGATTCATCGGCACCGACCAAGCGTGGCTGACCTTCCAACGGAATCGTTCGCAAGTAACCGCTGACGTAGCGTGCGGGGATTCCGATCGATCGCAAACACGCGATCTGCACATGAGCAAAGTCTTGGCAAACACCGGCCTTCAAAGCGAAAGCAGCATCCGTTGCGGTGTTGACGTCGGTTGCTGCCGAATCATAACGAAAGTCCTGATGAATTCGCTTGGTCAAATCCAGCGTCGCTTGCAAGATCGGGCGTCCTGGTGGAAACGACGGAGCGGCGTACTGAGCAAACGCTTGGCTGCGCATAATCCGCGGCGAATCATGCAGGTATTCTTGAGCTTCAAGCCAGCCAGGATTCTCGCCACTGCTGATCCGTTGGCGAACCATTTCCCACGGCGGCGAATCGAGTTTCATCACGGACTGCTTACGCGATACCGTCACCTCGCTAACAACGTTCACGGTAAGTTCGCGGTGCAGCAGCTCAATCGAAAAAGAGGTCACCTGATTGCCAAAGTAATCGAAATGATGTTCGACAAAAGTTGGCTCGGGCGTAATTTTTGTTTCCGCCTGATGACAGTTCATCGACAAACAGGGCGAATCAATGCTGTGCGGCATCATTCGCAATTGGTTCTGGCAAATGGCGACGGCGGATTCATACCGGTAATCAGTACGATGGCTGATGCGGTAGCTGGCGGAATCAGTCAATGCGATTACTCGACGTTAGGTAGCTTGGGGATGATTGCCCCTGACCCGGCGGATCCAGGTCGCGACGCGATGGGGTCAATGCGACCGGTCAATTCAACCGTCGCACCGGTGTGGATCAAATACCTTGCGGTGATGGCATCAGACAAATCGGGCAATTCGTTGGTTAGCTTCGTCAACAACTCATTCAAGCTGACGCGGACGCCTCGTGCATTGGCGTGGGACAACTCGGCTGGGTCATCCATCGTGACGCAATGCAAAAGTTTGCGAGCCATCTTTTCGTCCGGCCCCAAGCCTACTTCGTGATGATCCGAGGGTAGCTCGCGGACGTGTTGATCAATCATCAGCAATTGATACATGATTGAACGCGGATTAGTTTCGTCGTTAACCAGCAAATCAATCACTGCGGTAGGTTGCATTTGCAGTAGATAACGCGACCGATACGTCATCATGCTATCGGTGGTTTGCAAAACTGATTCCAGAACAGGTGATTCGTCTTCGATCGGATTCACCAACATTGCCGAAAGCAGTTCGGCCGTTTGGTAGGCGCGTTCGATTCGACGTCCCAATTGCAAGAATCGCCATCCATGCGTTCGCGTCATGCTCTCGATCACTAATCCCGAAAACGCCTGTAGGTCGGTGATGATTCCATCCAGCCGGTTGATGACGGCTGCTATGTCGGTTGCATCGGAATGGTTGTCCCTAACCAAGTGGTCGCCAATCTTTTTGATGATTCGGTAAGCGTCCAGCGAGACTCGGTCGTGGACCGACATGGCTTTTTCGCCCATGTCACGAATCCCGGCAAGCAAACCACCTAGTTTTTCGGCGTCAAACAGGCTTTCCGGAAGAACCTTTTCCAGCGATGGCAATTTCTCCCCCAGTCCCGCGATCGCGTGATCGGGTTCCAGTTGCCCCAGCGCGGCGAGGGCGGCAACCATGCGAGGAAGTTCGACAATGTCTTCGAGTTGAGTCTCGCCAGCGATTCGAATCAGGGTGGCGCGAAGCAGTCGAGCAATCGATTCGCTGCGCTCGGCACTGCGCCCAAGCCAGAACAGACTTTCGCCAACTCGGCTCGGCATCTCTGCACCACCGCGGACCAAATTGATCGGCGCATGGGACTGCTTCAGCAGCGTGACTTCGTGATCAACCGGCTTATCATTCGCGATCCAGCAATCCAGCCCAAGGCGACCGCTGGTCGGACTCTGGTCCAACGTTCGCGGATCAGGACTGACCCTAGCCAGTCCGCCGGGCATCACTTCCACACCATCCGCGGTTTGAACTTGGAACGATCGTAACGCAACGTGCCACGATTCCAACTTGCCCTCGTGCCAAACCGGTGTGCTGCTTCGCGAAGGTCGATGCTGAGCGACAAAGTTGTGTGGTTGAGCTTTGATTTGGTCAACCAAGTCGCTTTTCTCCGCAGCGGTCATTTCGTCTGGTGAAATGGGTGGTTCAGAAGAAACATAGAACGCAGGCCTTAGAATCAGTTCATCAAGATGCTCCAAAACGAAGGCTCGTTCGGATTGTCCACCGCACCAATACGTCCCGATGCTTGGCAGCGAAGGTTCCTCGCCAAACAAAAACTTGGATGCCGCAGGCAGGAACGGCATCAGCGCCGGCATCTGAGCGAGCGTGCTGCCGATGCTGTTGGCCACAGCGACGTTGCCGCTGCGGATCGTTTGCAGCAACCCGGTCGCGCCTTGTTGTGATGAAGGGTTCAATTCAAGTGGATCGCTTTTGCGGTCCGAGATATGTCGGCACAAAACATCAATCGGCAACAATCCGCCAAGCGTTTTTAGATTCAGCTTGCCGCCACGGACGGCCAAGTCCCGCCCCTGGACCATGGTGTAACCAAGGTAGCGTGCAAGATAGGCGTCTTCGATATAACGATAGCTGTGCTGACCGGGCGTCAGGATTGCAACTCGCGGGTTTTCGGGGCTTCCGGCTGCAAGTGAATTGAGATGTTGTCTCAACGCTGAAAAAAACGAGGCAACGCGGACGACGTTGTTTCCACGCAGCAGCTTTTGAAAAACGCGGCTGGTGATGATCCGGTTTTCCAGTGCGTAACCCAATCCGCTTGGTGCCCGCGTGCGATCACCGGTCACCCACCATGTGCCGTCCTTGTCGCGTGCTAGGTCGGTCGCGGTAACATCCAACCGAAGCTTTGTTTGAGGCAGTTCGTGGTAGACGCGATAGTAGTTGTGATTGGCGCTTAGCAATTCCGCTGGCAAGACTTTGGCTTTTAACAGCTTTTGTTCGCCCAGCAGGTCGCCCAAGATCGCTTCCAACAATCGCACGCGCTGTTGCAATCCGGCTTCAAGCAATTGCCATTTCTGCGCGTCCAACACCAATGGGATCGCGGCAAGTTTCCATGGCCGCGCCGATCGCTTGATAATGTCAGCGAATTGAAAGTTCGCACCGCTTTCTCGAACAAGTCTTTCGATTTCGTGCGAAGCTTTGGAAATGCCAGCGGGACCAAGGTCGTCCAGGCTAGAAATCAATGATTTCCAAGCCGGCCGAACGGTACCGTCGGCTGCACGACATTCGTCATACTGGTCGCCGGAAGGCATGTACTTCGTAAAGGGATCAGAGGGGAGAATGGTCTGGTTCAATTCCAAAGCCGCCGAACATGGAATGGGAAACCATCAATCTTAGTTCGCGATTGAACTTAGCGACATGGTGGGTCATCGGTTGCAAACTGCGTAGGCCGGAACAAGCTTAACGCAGTTCCGGCAATTGCATGGTATTGAATCAAATTGCCGGACCTGCGCTAAGCTTGTTCCGACCGACAACTATTCTCAAAACCAAAAACGTGACGCTTCCTAAAACTGTCTACGCAAATCCAAAGTCACCGGATAAGGACGATAACCTAGTGGATGGACGTGCGGCGAAACTGGGGCCGGCACTTCGATGGTGCCCCCCGACATGCCAAAGTCCTCGAACCGGGCCGCACGACGTGATTCGGCTTCGTTGGCGTTGATCGGAAAACGATCGGTCCCGCGACCGCCCGGGTGCGCCACATGGTAAGTGCAACCACCAATCGATCGTCGATTGCGGGTGTCCACCAACTCAATCCGCAGCGGTGTGTGAACGCCAATCGTTGGATGCAAACAACGCGGCGGCTGCCATGCACGGAAACGAATGCCCGCAACATATTGGCCGGTTACCGACGTGCTATGCAGCGGCACGTTGACGCCGTTGCACAACACCGCATAACGAGTTGTGTCGAAGTGATCCAGCAATACTTCCACCCGTTCGACTGACGAATCAACGAACCGAGCAGTACCGCCACCGCCGGGTTCTTCGCCCATGACGTACCACGGTTCGATCGCCGAACGAAGCTGCATCGCGATGCCCTGATAATTGACCTCGCCAATCTTGGGGAACCGGAATTCAAAGTGAGGCACGAACCATTGCGGATCCATCTTGGCATCGTCCGATGCAATTTCACCAATCGCATCGCATAAATCTTGCCAGACAAAATGCGGCAGCATGAACTTGTCATGCAAACTGTTTTCCCAATGCGTCAGCGGCTTAGCGTAAGGTTGTTTCCAAAACGCTGCGACGATCGAGCGAATAAACAACTGCTGCGCCAGACTCATCCGAGCGTGCGGTGGCATTTCAAATCCACGCAGTTCGACTAGGCCAAGTCGGCCAGTCACACTGTCGGGCGAATAGAGTTTGTCGATGCAAATTTCGGCGCGGTGAGTGTTACCGGTCAAATCGACTAACAAATCACGGAACAGTCGGTCCACCAACCAGGGCTGGATAAATTCGCCTCGTTCGGGCAATTGCGACAGTGCAATTTCCATTTCATAAACCGAGTCGCGGCGGCTTTCGTCAAACCGAGGTGCTTGACTGGTCGGGCCAATGAACCGGCTGCTGAACAGATACGACAGGGCAGGGTGGTTGTTCCAGAACGAAATCACACTGCCCAGCAAATCAGGCCTGCGCAGAAACGGGCTGTCCATCGGCGTCGCACCGCCCATCACGATGTGGTTTCCACCTCCGGTACCGGTGTGGCGACCATCCAGATCAAACTTGTCCGTTCCCAACCGACACTGTTTGGCTTCTTCGTAAAGTGTTTCAGTCAGGTTGACCAACGAATCCCAGCTCGATGATGGCTGTGTGTTGACTTCAATCACACCAGGATCGGGTGTCACCTTGAAAAATTCAACGCGGTGGTCTGACGGAGGCAAATAGCCTTCGATGATCACTGGCAGTTCCAACGCGGCACAGGTGTCTTCGACCGCGCTGATCAGGTCCAAGTAGTCTTCCATCCGCTGAGTCGGCGGCATAAAGACATGCAAGCGACCGTGACGACATTCGACGCACAGCGCGGTTCGCACAATGTCATCGCTGGTCGGCAGATCGTCATCGTCTTCTAGGTCAAGGGTTTGTTCGTTGACGTAGCCAGCGTTGGATGCCGAATCGTCGCTTGACGCACCATCGCGGACGACTTCGTATTCGTTTCCCTTTGGCATCTCGCGAGACGGCATCCCACGTGAAGAAGGCAACGAACCACGCAGAGTCGTTGGGTCCTGCGGTAACGTGTAGATCGCATCGGACTCAGCAGAAGCAACGGGCAAAGTGTCAAGCGGCAATCGTAATCCCAACGGCGATTCACCTGGCAACAAATAAACCTTGCCACCACGCACCGGCCAGCGACCACCGATCCAACCGGGACGCGCTTGCCACCAAGCACGTCGCATCGGGATGACGAAACCGACGGGCGTTCCCAAGCCATTTTGGAATGTGCGAATCATCATCGCCCGCTCGTTGGGGTCTTCCAGTTTTGGATCGGTCGGATCAACGTCGATCGGTAAACGTTGTTCACGCCACAAGTAATGGAAGGTGTCTTCGTAGACCGGGAACGTCATCTTTGCGCTAATGTTCAATTCGCGGGCCAAGTGACGAACGAATCGATTGGCATCTTCGGATTTGAAATTGTAATCGTGTCCTTCGTCAGCCAACCATTGCGGGTCGCGCCAAATGGGTTCGCCGTCGTTTCGCCAAAGACAGGTCAGCGCCCACCGTGGCAACGATTCACCGGGATACCATTTGCCTTGTCCGTAATGCAGCAAACCGCCCGGTGCAAATTTATCTCGCATACGAAGCAACAGCACATTGCTGAGTACGCGTTTTTCTTCGCCAACCGCATCCGTGTTCCACTGCGGATCTTCCATGTTGTCGATCGACACGAACGTTGGCTCGCCGCCCATCGTCAAACGCACGTCGCCTTCGTCGAGTTGCTGATCAACCTTGCGACCGACTTCAAGAATGTCATTCCATTGATCGTCGGAGTACGGCATCGTGACGCGTGGCGTCTCGTAATAACGTGACACCGACATCTCGTGCGAAAACGTGACTTCGCATGCTTCGTGCCCGCCGGTGATCGGTGCTGCGCCCTCGTAGGATGGCGTACAAGCCAATGGAATGTGACCTTCGCCCGCAAACAAACCGCTGGTGGGATCCAGTCCAACCCAACCTGCACCGGGCAAGAAGACTTCGACCCAAGCATGCAGATCACAAAAATCTTCGGTCGGTCCCGATGGTCCATCAAGCGGCTTTTCATCCGCAGTTAACTGAATCAAATAGCCCGATACGAATCGTGCAGCCAAACCGATTTGCCGGTAAGACTGGACCATCATCCAAGCCGAATCGCGGCATGAACCACTGTTGATCGTCAGCGTTTCTTCGGGCGTTTGAACACCCGGTTCCATCCGGACCAGATACTCAACGCGGTCCTTGGCCATTTGGTTGGCTTCGACCAGGAAATCCACCATGCGGTCGGCGGACTTGGGCAACTGGCTGACCCACTTTTCCAAAGCCGGCGTCATCGGCTCGCACTCTAGGTAGGGTGCCAACTGCAGTTTCAACGCAGGGTCGTAAACAAAAGGCCAATGGTCAGATTCTTCTTCGATGAAGAAATCAAACGGATTGATCACCGTCATGTCAGCGATCAAATCGACCGTAATACTGAGGTGATCGCACAGTTCAGGAAACACATAGCGAGCGATCGGGTTGCCAAACGGATCCTGTTGCCAGTTGCAGAAATGCTTGCCTGGCGAAACGTCCAAACCGTATGAATCGATCGGCGTCCGGCCGTGATAGGCGGGGCGCAGGCGGATCAATTGCGGACCGACTTCAATCGGTCGGTCGTAGTTGTATTGAGTCTTGTGGTGAAGTGCGACGCGAATCGTCATGTGGTAACCGCCGAGTGAAAGAAGTCTTGATTCATCGCAATGCCGATGTCATTGATGTCTGTTTGTGTCTTGTCGATAAATTCATGCATCCCCTGATCTAAGACTTCATCGACATCCGCCGAAGACAACCGAACCTGAAGCTCGCAAGCCAATTCCAACGCATGATGATCGGAATCATCGCTGGACATGCTGCCAATTTTTAACAACGATTCACAGGCACCATCGATGCAGAATAATACTGAACGTGGAAAGGTAGAATTGAATAGGAAGAATTCGACAACCGTGGGGACGCGAATCAATCGGTGCATCGACCGATAAGGCTCGAATCCGCTAATGGCTGAAAGCAGTGCTGACCATTGCAAGTCGTCAACCGCTGTTCCCACATCATCGAGCTGCGGAAGGATGTTGAAATACTTGACGTCCAAAATACGCGACGTCTTGTCAGCCCGTTCCAGCAATCGACCGACGTTAGCAAAGTGCCAACCCATGTTGCGTGACATCGTGCTGTCCAGGACACCCGTCCAGCGAATCGCAAATCGCCGAACAGAATCAAAGAAATCAGTGTGCGAAAGTTGAGACGCACTTGCCGCGGAGTCTCGAACGAAATAGTAAAATTCGTTCAGTTGTTCAAAGGTCTCTGACGATAACGATTCGCGAACGCTGCGGGCATTCTCGCGAGCGTGCCATAGATTCGAGATCATGGAATTAGAATACGTATCGTCGAACGCCAAGAAATGCGTCACCGATTCAACGTCCATGACTTTGAACCGCTCGTCAAATTTTTTCTGATCGGCGGTGACTTGAATCAGCGGTGCCCAGGGGTCCACCAAGTCTTCTGGTTGATCCAAGATTAAGTTGTGCGTGACCTCAAGAAAACGAGCTAGATTTTCTGCTCGCTCAACTTGGCGACTCATCCAATAGATTGATTCAGCAACTCGTGACAACATGAAGCGATACTTTGTCAGTGAAGGAGTGGGGGTGGAAGCGTAGCGAAAGTCGCCAGGACTTTCGGCTCTGCAGGGATGCCGAGACTCCCTGCGGGTTTTAATGCGAATTTGGCCGCGAAATAGATTTCGGAATTAGACTTCGGCGATCGTTTGTCCCGGTTCTGCCGAGACCCAGGTGTCTTTGCTGCCGCCGCCCTGAGATGAATTAACAACCAACGAGCCTTTGCGAAGGGCGACACGCGTTAGTCCACCAGGCATCACCCAAACGTCATCTTTGCCGCACAAGATATACGGACGCAGATCGACATGCCGACCCTCGATCTTGTCTCCGAACACCGTTGGGGCTCGCGAAAGTGAAAGCGTTGGCTGAGCAACAAAGTTGCGAGGGTTCTTGCGAATCTGATCAGCGAAATCTTTTCGCTCGGCATCGGTCGCGTGCGGGCCGATCAGAATACCATAGCCGCCTGATTCATTCGCAGCCTTAATCACCAATTGGTCCATGTTCTTCAGGACGTGTTCGCGTTCGTCTTCTCGCAGACAAACATAGGTCGGCACATTGGGAAGAATTTGCTTCTCGCCGAGGTAGTATTCGATCATGTCTGGGACGTAGGCGTAGATCACCTTGTCGTCGGCAACGCCTGTTCCCGGTGCATTGGCAAGCGAAACATTGCCCGCACGGTAGGCTCGCATCAAACCAGCGACACCTAGCATCGAATCCGAACGGAAGACTTCTGGATCTAAGAAGATGTCATCGACCCGGCGGTAGATCATGTCAACTCGCTGCAATCCGTCGGTCGTTCGCATGTAGACGAAGTCTTTTTCGACAATCAAGTCGCGACCTTCGACCAATTCAATTCCCATCTGCTGGGCAAAGAACGAATGCTCGTAGTAGGCGCTGTTGTACATCCCTGGCGTTAGCACGACGACCTTGGGGTCATCCACCGTCGGAGGAGCCATCTCTCGCAGCATTTGGTACAACCGAGCTGGGTAATCATTCACCGGGCGAACCTGCGAAGATTGAAACGCCTGCGGAAAGTTTTTCTTCATCAAGAATCGATTCTGCATCACGTAGGATGCACCCGATGGACAACGCAGGTTGTCTTCCAGCACGTAGAAAGCGCCGGTGTCGTCGCGTACCAAGTCAGTCCCGGTGACGTGGCACCACACGTCATTGAATGGTTTCAGCCCCATGCACTGCGGCAAGAACGTCGGTGCTGAATCGATTAACTCACGCGGCAGGATGCCATCGTTGACAATTTCCTGTTTTGAATAGATATCCGACAGGAACATGTTCAGCGCTTTGATTCGCTGACGAAGTCCCGCATCAATATGTCGCCACAGAATCGAAGGAACGATTCGAGGCAGAATGTCGAACGGCATGATCTTTTCGGTACCGGCATCGTCGCTGTAGACGGTGAAGGTAATGCCCATCTGATACAAGGCTTTTTCAATCGCATTTTGTCGGCGGAACAGTTCGCCCGGAGCCAATCCATTGATCAGATTTATTAATGCGGTCGAATCGGGCCGAGATTGACCGCCCTGCAAAACCAATTCATCAAAAAAGCCGCCTGTGTCATAACCAGCCAACGCGGATTGCGGGTGTGGAGCGGATTGCGTTTGAGATTGCGACTGTTGAGACATCGGGGGGCCAATGGAGCGATCAAAAGTGTAAACGACAACACGGCCCAGCCAAAAAGCTGAGCTCGTCGGATCCGTAACCGCCTCACGGAATGCCAGAGTTTAACCGCGTCTGATCCTAGGTAAAAGTCTCAACCTCCAAAACGCCGCTATCGCCAAGGTGGGGGGACGAATTCTCGCCTTAACACGTTCTTTCATTCCCTCAAGGCTCCCCAATCGCCCAGCAATCGCCCAGCAACCGACCATCAATCGCCCAGCGTGCCGGTCACAAAGAAAGAACTCAATTCAGTGCGGGGCAAGCGGAAAGATGACACGTGAAGTGAATCCGGGACGATTGCTAGATCAGTGAACGATCCGGAGTCAAAAGTTGATAGTTTCCTACTCCCACTGAATCATTGAGCGTCTGCAAGATCATTCGTTGTCGCGATTTGTCATCGTAGGGGCCTGGCAGATAGGTCGGCTTGCCCTCGAATCCGAACTCTTCTTCAACGGCAGATTGATTGGGATCGACGTCGCCCCAAATCCATCTCACTTTGTCGTAATCCGGGTGTGGTTTCAGTCCCAGCGAAGCGGCGTAGGCGACGCCACCCTCCACGATGGACCTTCCCCGTTCGGGCGAGCACTCGATAAGGTTAATTTTCGATCTGAGTTCTTCCATCATTTCTTTCGCGAACGCGGGCGATTGGATTCCTGCGACAACGTCTTTTACTCCCAAGCACCACCTGTCGACCAAGAAGTGGGCGTTCGCCACCATTGATCTCGGAGCCCGTCTTGTGATCAAGATGGAAGTCATTCCATTGAATTCCGAATCTCTCGAATCGCCCATATAGCAACTAAGGAACGAGCGGGAAATTAGTGTCGCCTTTCGCTCCGCGAAAGTAGCGAATCCGCTGCTTTCGCGGAGCGAAAGGCGACTATAAAAAGTCGCACGTTCCTAAGGATCTCACCCGTGGCACTCAACTTCATCGAACCTGCAAGCGATCGAGTCATTTGTTTCAGACGCGATGCTTCCCGCACTTTGCGAGCATCCTTGGCTCGTTGTTTCGCGATCTTTTGTTGACGCTTCCATAATGGCTGAGTGAATAGTCCCGGCGGGACGGAAGCTCTCTGCCGGGGATGTAAATCCCCGGATGGCAGCGTTATATCTCACCAATTCTCTGGGGCAGCCATCCGGGTGCTCGCGCACCCGGCAAGGAGCTGCCGGCCCTCCGGGCCTAACTCGCAGCAACGGATGCAACGTCCCGAGCGAAACGCGACTCTAAAAAGTCGTACGTTCCTAACGTTTGGATGGATTATTCGACAACACCAAATCAATGCGTCTGACGACGCGGGGTGCAGCACTGGTTGCGCCCAACACGAGCAATGGAAAAAGCACTGTCATGGCCGAACTTGATCAGGTTCTTTGATTTGGTTGGGCGAGGAATTTGACCACGGAGTCACTGAGGGGCACAGCGATGAAGGACGTAAAACATGCGACTCTGCGTCTCTGCGACTCTGTGGTTGTACTGTTTCTTTTGGTTGGGTCTAAACCCAACGCCGTGAAGGGTTTTTGAACTGTTTAACCGCGTGGGCATCGCCCCGCGCGTCCATGCGGGGCGAAACGCGCGGGGCGATGCCCACGCGGCTAAACGAACTAATCGGTGTTTTCCGTGACCAAAACTCTTCACGGCGTTGGATCCCACCTCTCCCGCCCCGCGGGAGAGGTCGAGCCAAAGCGAGGGAGAGGGCTCGCGACAACGCTCGCCCCATCCCGGTAAAAAAAGGGGTTAGGACTCGATTAAAGCACAAGCGATGGAACTGTCCTAACGCCTTGTGCGTGTCACTTTTCCGTATGCAACCGTTAGCGCAGATTTCCATGCCGAAAAGGGTGGATTGGGTTGACTGCCCCTGCCGCGAATTATCTGCTGTGTCAATGACCGCGTGAACATTTGCGTATGGCCATTACCGCACAGAGATACTAAAGCGACGTTAAGCACCGGAGAAGATCTATGTTTTTACGAATGACCGTGGTGGGACTGATTGTTTCACTAGGCTCTTGGATCGGCGTCACTTCAGCCAGTGACTTTGAAACGATCTTGTGGCCGCAAGACGCACCTACCTTATCGGATTTCCAAGAGAACGAGTTGGCGTTTCATCGTCAGCAACTAGAGCTGTATCGAAAGCACACCACGGATTCGGATCCCGAGGTTCGTGAGCTGGCCGAGACGTTTCTTGAAGTTGCGATTGCAACAGCAGTGAACGATTGGCAGCAGAGTGAAGATGAATTACTTCGTGCCAGTGAATTGCCCTCGCTTAATGCAGCGGCTTACAAGGCGGGAAGCCGCGATGCGATGGTGGAAATGCACGCGGTCAACGCGCTGCTCAATGAAGCAAGACCGTCCACCGCGGTGGCCGTTGCACGCAAGTCGATCAAGAGTCTGGAAGCGTCCGAGTATCCAGCCGGTCTGAAACTTCTAATGATCGATCGGTTGATTCAGGCTCGTCTTCGCGCCACCCAGTGGCGTTCGGTTGCGAAGGAACGCAAATCGGTCAGCCAAGCTTTGCCGCAGTGGTTTGGCTATGCATCTTCGTTTCCTGATGGATTGCGGATTGCGTATCAACAGTATTTAAGAACGATCAGTCGCGTCCGCATGACGACTGATCTTTTGGCCGAGGATCTGCGGGTGTGCGAGGCGGCTGGCGATGTGGATCCTTGGATCTTGGCGATGATGAAGGGGCACTTTCATCGTCATAACGGTTGGCAACTTCGCGGCGGAGGCTATGCGTCAGAGGTAACGCCGAAGGGATGGGAGGATTTCGAGCGTGAAATGACGCTGTCGTATGACAACTACAAGGCGGCCCATCAGCTTCGTCCCCTATGCCCGCTCGCCCCGGCTGCACTGATTGAACTGGCGATGCTGAACCTTGGTTCTGAGTCAGTCCAGGATTGGTTTGAGGCATCCATTGCTGCGGAACTCGACTACTTTCCCGCTTATCACAAAGTGCTTTGGTCCATGCTTCCGCGATGGGGCGGCAGCGTCGAACAGATGGCAAAGTTTGCGACTCAGTGCGCCGATTGCACTCAGCCTGATTCGTTAGTTCCGTCTTACTACTTTGATGTCCTCAAGCTCATTCACAAAGAAGGCCTCCCTTGGAAAATGATCTTAAGCTCGCCGCGGATCAAGGATTCTTCTTATCAGGTCATCCGTCAGATCCAACAGAATGATCGGTTTCGCACGAAGTCGGGTATGTCAGGGCTGGAATGCACCTGTCATGGAATGGAACTGGCGATTGCTTATTACAACGAAGACTATCCAGCCGCGATCGCCATTTGGGACGCCAAAGCCGACTTCTTGAACGAACACAATCTTTCGAAGTTCAGTCTCTCTCGCCGGATCGATCGTGACAAGCTTGATGCGTTGAATGAGTTTGGAAATCGCATTTCAAAGATGGAAGCAGAATTGGGTTCGCAGGCCAGCCAAGCGGACCGGTGGAAGCAGTCCATCGACGTATGCGAAACGATGAAGGCAACAGCGAAGTCAACGAGAACGATTCGTTATCTGCAATCCAAGATCGATTTGGCGACCGTGGCAATCGATTTCGATGAAGGCCGTTGGGTGTCATTCGAGTTCGACGAAGGTTTGGATCACTGGCACGGTGCCCATCAACACTTTCGGGTCGATGGGCCCACCACGTTAGTTGCATCAACGGAAACGATCACCGGCAAAGCGATGCTGACACATCAGTTGTCATTCTCCGGCCCCAGGGAGATTGAAATGATGATCGAAGTCCTGCACAAGTCCGGCAGTCGTGGGCGGGCGGGTGTCGAACTTGGTGATTGCCGATCTGGCAAAGGCGGTCGATTCTTTTCGATGGATCCCGGTCAAAAACGTGTTGACGTCTACAGCACCGGCGAGCTGTGCCACGTGTTCAAACCCGAAACAAAGCCCAGTCGATTCGGTATCCAAGTTTGGGGACCGCACCAGTGGCAGATTTCGATTGACGGACAGCCGGACACCGACGGACCCGACCCGGAATTCGAACCGAAGACCGACAATCTATCAATCGGAATACCCTACCTGGTCCCCGTGTCAGCCACCGTCGCGATCAAGGGTTTGCGAATCCGTAAGCTGTCTGACCCGCCCCCGAAAAAGTTGATCGACGATACCGAATAATCGTCGCAGTTAGGAGCATCTAAACCATAAGCGGCATAGGCTTCCAGCCTTTTTATACCCCACAACTTTTCTGCGGGATTTGGCCCAACGCCGTGAAGGGTTTCTAAACTGTTAAACTGCGGGGCGATGCCCACGCGGCTTAACAAAACAATGGGTTTTGATCTCTGTTGGCTTCGCTTCCATGCTCGGTCAACGTTATACTCTCGCTTCGCGAGTTCAGCTCGACGGGCGAAGACTAGCTGATACGTGTGGTTGCGTTCAGGTGCGTGGAACGGGCGTCACCGGCTCGTTAGTCTTCTCAGAAGAGTCGCTCGACTATACCCATCAAAAAGTCGCCATACGTGATGTCTGATTCAAGTTCTCAATCAATCACGATCTGGATTGAACAACTCAAGTCGGGTCGGTCGCGTGCGGCGACTGAGTTGTGGGATCGCTACTTTGAACGCTTGAAAGGACTCGCGAAGCAAAAATTGGCTTCGTCAGAAAAACGCGTTTTTGATGAAGAGGATTTAGCGATCTCGGTGTTCCAGGCACTTTGCGAAGGAGTCGAAAACAATCGTTTTGATCGCTTAGACAATCGAGACGATTTATGGTCGCTTCTGATTGCGATCACCAAACACAAATGCGTTGACCAGATTCGTCGTCAAACCAGTGATAAGCGTGGCGGCGGTAGAGTTCGTGGCGAATCGGTGTTCGGTCAACCGGGCGGAGCGGTCGAATGCTTTGACGATCTGCTGAAGGAAGAACCGACGCCGGATTTGTTCGTGTCGATGGATGAAGAATGCAATCGGTTGATGGCGATGTTGGATGACGAAGTCCAGGCAAGAATCGTAAGACAAAAACTAGCGGGCTATCGAAACCGAGAGATCGCTGACCAGCTTGGGATTTCGCTACGCTCGGTCGAACGAAAGCTGGAAGTGATTCGCGATCTATGGTCTTTGGAATTTGACAGCAATGAGTAAGACCGATCATCGACCCGAAATGCAAACGCCGCAACGTCCGCTGCAACGGATCGACCGGGTTTGCGACGCATTTGAAACCCAATGCCTGAATGGTGAAAAACCATCGATCGATGACTTCATTAGGGAGGTTCCGCCGCAAGAACAATCGCAACTGTTCTACGAGCTTCTTCGGCTCGATTTTGAGTATGCCTGCAAACGGGGCAACACTCCCGACCGAGAGTTCTATCTGGCTCGTTACCCCGATCACCAAGACGCGATCGACAAAGTTTTTTTCAACAGCGGTGAATTGAGCCGAATTCAGGACCAACGTCGTTCAAGCGGCACTTCATCGACAGAAATCGAAGAAACACTGAACTTCTCCGCATCTGGCGACACCTTTCATTTGACCGAACCGGTCCAGAGTCAAACCGCGTCGATCGAAGGTTATGAAATCATTGACGAAATTGCTCGCGGCGGTATGGGAATCGTTTACAAGGCTCGGCAAATTGATGCCAATCGTGTCGTGGCCTTAAAGATGATTCTTAGCGGCACGCTGGCCGGGGAAAGCGAAGTTGCCCGGTTCAAGATCGAGGCTGAATCGGCCGCAAGTTTGAATCATCCGGGCATCGTGCCGATCTACGATGTCGGTGAATCGCAAGGGATGCATTATTTCTCGATGGGATTCATTGATGGCCCCAGCTTGAAGGGCTACCAGAAAAACCATTCGCCCGGTCCCAAACGTGCTGCCGAAATCGTCAAGGCCGTTGCCGATGCGATCAGCCACGCCCATTCCAAAGGCATTATTCATCGTGACTTGAAACCAGCAAACATCTTGATCGACGAAGATGGCAACCCGCGCGTCACCGATTTTGGCCTGTCAAAAATCCTGGAGGGCCAAACTGATTTGACCGGCACGGGGCAATTGCTGGGAACGCCGGCATACATGTCACCAGAACAGGCTGCGGGTCAGACGTCGAAAGTCGGGCCGTTGTCGGATGTCTATTCGCTTGGTGCGATGTTGTATGAACTCGTCTCCGGTCGCACACCGTTTGAATCGGAAAGCATCATCGGAATGCTGGAACAGGTCTGCTCGAAAAACCCCGATTCGCTACGGTCGCTCAGTCCCACCGCCGACACGGACATCGAATCGATTTGCATGAAATGCTTGGAGAAAGAACCCGCCCACCGCTATCAATCCGCCGCCGCGCTCGCCGATGACCTGGGCCGTTACTTGGACGGATCGCCGATCATCGCTCGTCGGACACCCAGGACGCAAAAACTGATTCGTTGGTGCAGACGAAAACCTCTCATCGCTGGATTGGCAGCATGCTCGCTGGTCACGTTTCTGATCTTCGGTTCAACGACCGCCTACTTTGCCGTCTCCAGCAGCGCTAACAATTCGATCGCGATTGTAGAACGCGAAAAGAACGATACCAATTTTGCAATTGCTCAAAACGCGGTGGACCAGATGGTCGACCAAGCAAGATTACTGGAAGACATCCCGCGCACCGAGACTCAGAGAAAAGAGTTTTTGGTCAACGCAACCGATTTTTACGAAGGGTTCTTGGAACAACGCCCGGACGATCCCGAGCTGCAGCATCAAGCAGCGGTCCTGCACCGTTCAATGGGCGACATTTTCCGTTTGCTCGGCGAAGTTGATCCTGCACATCAGGCTTACGATCAATCGATCAAGCTGCTTCGCCAATTAGTCATGAGCCAACCCGATGATGTGCGGCACAAAGAACAGCTTCGTGAAAGCCACCTTTGGCTGAGCGTCCTACTGAAACCGGTCGAGGTGGAAAGTGCGATCGGTGCGATCGACCGAGCGTTCAACATTCAAAATGCATTGTCAAAGTCAGCACCTGGGCAAACCAATAACCAGTACGGTTTAGCGAGAGTGCTGTACAACCGTGGCCTGCTGCTTAGCGAGCGTGGCGACGTCGAATCGGCCGAAAAAGATTACCAGCGAGCCGAGCGGGGATTTAAGAACGTGTTGCTGGATTTAGACGCGGCGAAGCAGCGTGAGTGTCGGCTTTACCTTTCGCACACGCTGAACAATTTTGGCATGCTGTTGAAGATGACCCAGCGCTGCGAGGAAGCGAAGGTCAAGGTTCAAAACGCGATCGAGTTGCTGGCCGATATTAGCGAGAGCCGAAAAGAACGTCGCGAACTGGCGATCTATTTCAACAACCTTTCCAACATTTACGCCTCCACGGGCGAGGTCGATGAAGCGATCACGATCAATCAGGAATCTATCGATCTGCTCGAAAGATTGGTCCAGGATTACCCTCGTTACCCTGATCTAAAAAACTCACTTGCCAACGCCCTTAACAGCCATGGATCGCTCGCGGGTCGCGGTGGTCAACTGCCCAAGGCAGCCGAGTTTTTCGGCAAAGCTGAAGTCGTGTTCCAGCAACTATTGGACGACTATCCCGGCAATGTGATCTATTCCAATCGGCTGGGAAATTCAAAGTACAATCATGCCGTCGTGTCGTACATGCAGGCGACTCATGATGCCGCCATCACGCAGTTAAACGAAGCCTTGACGCTGCATCGTTATGCCTTCGACTCAAATCCGAACAACGTCGAATTCGCGGGCAATTTACGCAACGACTATTCGTTGTTGGTCAAATCGCAACTCGCGATTGGTCAGCTATCTGAAATGCAGCGGACCATCGACCAGTGTTTGGACACGTTTCCTGATGACGCGGCGATTCGCGTCCAGGCGGCAAAGTGGTTGGCAAGCGGAATTAAGATGCTTCGTGGTCAGGACGACAAAAACTCCAGTGCAAGCAATCGTTTGGTTGAGAAGTTTGGCCAACAAGCGGTTTCACTGCTCGACTCGGCGAGAGAACAGGAACACATGCCATCCATCTTTGATGGTGATGAAGTGGCCGTCGCATTTGAACCGCTTGCCGACCGCAGTGACTTTCAGCAGTTGATAGCCGAACTTCGTTCTGAATCCCAGCCTTAAACCGGTCGCGGTCGATCAAAATCGCATCGCGTATTCCAATCGGACGATGTCGTTGTACCAGACGTCACCGGTCAGTGACCGACCGTAGCCAGCGAAGATGCTGCGATCGGAGTCCGTCCAACGCAGACCGAATTTTCCGTTGACGATTGTGTCACCGCTGACGTCGATGATCTGGGCCTGGGTTGGCGTGTCGGGAACCGTTGCTAAGCCATCCAGGATCGACCAGCCCACAAATTCAGCAACGGCGGTCAAGCGTCGTGGGTTCTGGCCGCAGCAATCCGAAGTTTGATAGAGGTCATGGCCGATACCCATGCCGAACCTCAAAATTGATCCCGCGAAATCGCCCTCGGGGACAACTGTTCCGTTGATCGGAACCCAGACGCGAAATTCGCTTTCGATGATCGTGCGATCGCTCAACCGCCGTGCGTAAAGAAGCGCGGGTTCCAAGCTAACGTGATCGGTCCCGAGCAACCGATCGGCATCACCGGTGGGAAGGTAGGTCCGAAGCTGAGCCGACAAAATTTGATTCGGCTGCGACCAAAGGACTCCTTTCATACCCAACTGTATATCGCCCAGACCCGATCGGTTTGGGTTCAATTCTGGATCGATAAAACGAAACGGAATGTCGACAAAGACCGACACTTCCGACGATAGCGCTAGTTCGAGATAGGACCATAGTTCCTGGTAGTCGACACCGGTCTCGGCGGGTGACAGCGGCACACCTGTGGCGGCGGTGGATGCCCGGTAAAAGAATTCCGCACGATCCGGTGTCGGGTTGTCGAACGCTGAATCGAACCGAACGCGAACCTGAGTCATCGGGATCGCCGAATCGATGTAGCCAACGTTGGTATCCGATGTGCTGAAAGGCGGATCATCATCTTGGGCGAACACGAAAGCGGGCGAGCCGATCGCAAGAAGAACTAGCAGTACCGATGACAAATTGAGTTTCATGATTGAACGCTTCATACTCGGCACACAGATTCCAGTTCGTTCGATGGATCTATCCACCGATATACTTTCTAGCGATCGGATCTTGTAACCAGCGATCGCTAGTCTTCGCTACCGAACCGCTAAGGCCCACCATCGCCCCGCTGCCTCACTAGATCCCCCAGCTCGCCAAGCGAGGCGACGTTTAAGCTGACTTGCCAAAATTACTGCGGAAGGCGGCGAAATCGGTCAAGCCGACAACGCCATCGTTATCGAAATCCAATGCAGCGTCGGCATTTCCGAATACGCTACGGAAGCTTGCAAAATCTTGCAGGCCAACCGTACCGTCCCCGCTTGCGTCGCCGTAAAGACGAAAGAATTCGTCGGTCGCGTTCTCGCCGGCAACTCCATCCGTATCGAGCGTGTTGCCGCTTGCGTCACTGACCGTGTCGAGTACGGTCAATCGATAGTTGCCGTCGGACAGTGAGCCTCCGAAGATTCCGTCACCACTGAAGGTCAAAGTAGCAATGGTTTTGCCGTTGATGTCTTGCGTGGAAACCTCGGGTGTGATGTTCGATCCGCTATCGAGATTCTCAAGCAGGAAGTCACTTGCACGTGTGGCCACGATTTCGCTAAAGCCGACAGTGATCTGTTGAACGGTACTACGCTGAACATCGCCATTGTTAATCACGATCGATTCAACTTGCGGACCTGAATTGTCGAGCTCGAACGCTCCGATGTCCGCTGTGCCACCGGAGATCCGAGCGAATCCTTCACCGCGTTGATCTGACAACAACGGATCGCCGTTTGAGTCGACTGCCAAAGCGTTGCTTCCTGCATCGATCGCCAAGCTGCCTTCGCGCAGTGAATGCGTCGGTGTTGGACCGCCGTTGTCGGCCAGCGGGGCCAACAATGCACCAACGTCGCGAAGGTCACCCGTCGCCGCGTCATGGGCCGCGTTGCCGGTTGGTGTTTGTTGAACAAGGTTGTGCCCAAGTGAGGTGATTGTCAGCCCCTCCAAACTGTTGCCGCGAGCCGAAAATCGTTCAGCCCCATTGCCATTACCGCTACCGTCATCGGCGAAGATCGTATTCTGGTATTCGAACAAGACCGTTCCAGCATTTGCAACGATCTCGATCGCATCGCCGGCATTGTTGGCAATCGTGACGTTGGTCAGTGAAAGGCTATCAGCACGACTGACTCCGGAACTGAATAAACTGATGCCGCGCGAATTGTTGCCACTGATCGTGGTATTGGTGATTGCCGTGATGCTTTCTTGCACCCGGACGGCACCGATACCGGCGGTTAGGTTGTTAATGATCGCGCTGTCATTGATCGTCAGCCGACCAAAGCCCACCACGACCGCCGTGCCGTTGTTCTGGGAACGGTTACCAGTCATCACCACGCGATTGAAGGTCGCGTTACCACCATTACTGAACAAGGCACCGCCACCGCCGCTGGGCGAGTTGCCGTCGGCGAGAGTTACGTCATTGATCGTGATGATTCGCACACCGTTACCGACCTCATTGAAGATTCGGCTTTGACCGCCACCGCTGATCGTCAATTGGTCCGCTCCTGGACCCTGGACCGTGATCGAACTGGTGATTCTAAGGTCGCCTTCGGTCAGTGTGATCGTTGAACCGGCCAAACTATCATCAAAAGTGATCGTGTCGATGTAGCCGACTTCGTTTACCATCCGAACGGCCTCGCGCAGTGACACGTTGCCAGGCGTGATGTCGCCGTCATCAATGTCGGTGCCGGAATCGACGACGATCGTGTTATCAAAATCGAAGACGATGTTGGTCACCGTCAGATTTCCAAGGATGTTTCGATTAGTGTCGCTGTTGCCGCCACCGATACGGAAGCCGAACTCTTCGCCTTGCCGAGCGTCAATCGTCGCCGAACCGCTAAACGAAAAACCACCGTTTGTCGTCTCATCGACGATCGTGGTCGCATCATCACCTGACACAGTGTCGAACTGGGCTCCGGCCCGGAAGAAGCGTGAATTGCCCGAGAATTGATAGTCTAGCGAGACCGTGCCGGCCGACGCCGCGGAAGTCAGAAAGTTGACGGTTTGCTGTTGAGAAAATCCTCCACTGTCCAGTTCCAGCTCGTACCCGAACGTCGCCTGCTGGGCAGGGCCGCTTGCGGGCGAAATCGACGTGATGCCGTTGTCGATTACCTGATTATTGAACCAATTTCCTAGCTCAAAATCATCGGTAAATCCAGTAACGGCGGCCAGCAACCGGCGGTCTTCGAGTGATTCAAAGCAGACTCGGCGTTTGCGAGATCGAGAGCGTTTTAGGTTTTTCATTGTCTTGCGATGGTTGTGTGACAACGGGTAAGAAACGTCCACTACGGCGGGAGCGACGCGAAACGATGCCATGGGACTATCACCTGCTCGCAATCTAGATCGCTGACCCGCCACATACATGACTTGTCGATTTCATCGACAAGCCGTATCGCGTCCGGTCTCCACACCCTGTGCGGGCGAGGTGGAAAACCGCATGACCTCCCTGGAAACCGAGTGCTCGTGTGTCTTCTAAAACGCCCTCAATTGAAGAGCCATCAAAAAAAACTGAAGGGTTCTTGCAACATTCTTCGTTAGGACATTTGTGGGCGATCTCTGAGTCGTCGGAGCTTGGGTGGAGCATCACAAATTTCCAATCGCAGTAACAAAGTCAAAAGCCAGGAACGGGAAAAAATGAAGGTCCGCTTTACATCTTTCATATCTTTTGGCGTCATGCCTAGGTTTACAGTCTTCAGATTGGTATTGGCATCGTCCATCGTTGCCTTTGCCATCCTGAACGGGCACTTCGCTCAGGCTCAGGACATCAACACAGTCGATTGGTCTTCTGTCGTGCGTTATGACAGCACGGACCAAACAAATCCTTACTATCTGGCTCCCGACCCAACGATCACCTGGTCGGGTATCGCCACCAGTCAGGCCGACACGGTGATGAATGTCGACTCCGCAAGGGCCAATTTTGGGGTGACAGGTTCGGGCCTAAGAATCGGCGTCATTTCGGACTCTTTCAATGTCTTAAATGGTGCAGCGGCTGGGATCAGTTCGGGCGACCTGCCCGGTGTCGGCAATCCAAGCGGATTTCGGTCGCCGGTCAACGTTGTCAAAGATGCCAACTTCGGGACGGACGAGGGGCGCGCCATGGCCGAACTCATCCATGACCTCGCTCCGGGTGCCGAAATCTTGTTTCATTCCGCGTTCAACAACCCGGGATCTGCTGGTACCGCCCCCAGTACCACGATCGCCAATGCGATTGATTCGCTTCGTTTAGCGGGTGCCGATATCATTGTTGACGATGTTGCCATCCTGACCGCGGCGAAGTATCAGGATGGTGCGGCTGCCCAGGCCGTTGACCGTGCCTTTGCCGCCGGAATCCCTTACTTTTCCAGTGCTGGCAATAATGGCAACAACGCCTACGAGGGCTTTCAAAAGAGTTCTGCGCCCGCAGCCGGATTCAACGATCTCCACGACTTCAATCTCAATCCCGAAAACTCCTTTGATCAGATTTTGAATCTGGGTGACGTCGCCCCAGGTGGTGATCTTCGTGCAACGCTCAAGTGGGAAGACCCGTACGCAAGCGTTGGTGGAACGCCATCGACTGACTTATCGCTATCACTACTCGCATTCGATAGCGATGGAAACTTCTTAGACCTAGTGCAGGCCGACCAAAATCAGTTGGCCGGTGCCGATCCGTTCGAGTTTATTAGTATCACCAACCCGATCACCGATCCCATTCAAGTTGGGCTTGTTGTTGACCGTGTCGCGGGTGACGCAGCGAAACTAATTAGCCTGGAGGTATTTGGAAGTCCAATCCAGGATGATTCTGACACTAATTCTCCCACGATCCACGGACATAACGCAGCGAGGGGAGCCGTTTCGGTGGCCGCCCAGTTCTTTGGCGACGCTGGATTGGATGAGGTGGAAGCGTTTAGTGCCGAGGGGCCGACGACGATTCTGTTTGACTTGGCTGGAAATCCACTCGATGTACCGGAGTTCCGTGCCACTCCGCTGATTACTGGTATTGATGGCACCGATACGTCGTTCTTCCCAGCAGAACTCGCGACGGACGTTGATGGAAACGGATTCCCAAACTTCTTCGGAACATCGGCCGCCGCGCCTCACGTCGCGGCCGTCGCCGCATTGGTGTTGGAAGAAGCAGAAAACGAGGGCATTAGCCTCTCGCCGGAACAACTTTACGAATTGCTATACGCTTCCACGGTCGATATCGAATCACCTGGCTTTGACAACCGAAGCGGCTTCGGTCGGCTCGATGCTCAACTCGCGTTATCGCGGGTCCGATTGCAGGTGATCCCCGAACCTGGGACGGCGACTTTGTTGTTGATCGCGGGCGTCTGGACAATCGGCACCAGACGTCGAAAAAGATGAAAGCGAGTGTGTTACAACCGATTCCGGTGGTAACGCTTTCTGGCGGCCAAGAGGAAGGCCAACGCAATTCGATGCGAACCCTCTCCCTCGCTTTGGCTCGACCTCTCCCGCAAGCGAGAGAGGTGAAATACTGCGAAAATCGCATCGTTTTTCAAAACGAAGAGCAGCAATTGGGTGGCGATGGCCAGGTAAACAATCTTCGCATTCGGAGGTTTTTTGATCAACTCGCGCGAAGTGGGTGGCGGGGAATTGGTTCGTAATACGAGCTAAGTGTGTTCCGTAATTTCAATCAGATGCGTTGCAGATCCATTCGGTTTTGCTTCGCCATGTCGGCACCCAATCGTCCCGCATCGGACGTTCGCCGGCGATTGCCACCACACTAGGCAGAGTCACCTTGGCGACAGCTTGCAAACACGACGACAGCATCACCTGGATCCTGCAGGCTACTTCGGAAGGGAAACCTGGCGCGGAAGGGGAACTGTTTGACTTGACGTACCAAACACTGAAAAACCTGGCTGGTCACATGATGTCGCGACAGGCCGCGGGCCACACGCTTCAGGCGACTGCGCTGGTCAATGAAGCCACCCTGCGATTGCTGGGCGGACAGACTTTCAAGAGGCTATCGGGAAGCAATCATTTCTTTGCCGCGATGGCCCAAGCGATGCGATGTGTGCTCGTTGACCATGCCCGCAAACGCAAATCGCAACGGCGTGGTGGCGACTATGCCCGAGTCGATTTGGATTTTGTGTTGCAGGAACTTGAGGACTTCAATCGGGTGGATCTGATTGAGCTCGATGAGGCGTTGGAAAAACTAGCGAGGTCGAATTCGCGGCACTCAGAACTGGTCCAGCTTCGCTTTTTTCTTGGCATGACGGTCGAGGAAATTGCGGAGCGACGCGGTGTTTCCAAGACGACCGTGGAACGAGATTGGCGGTTCGCTCGCGCCTGGTTGGCGGAAGAATTGAAGCCCACCGAGTTTGCTTTTTGTTAGAGGATTCGTATCGCTGGGAATACACGCGGATGACCGAAATGAGTGCTGAGCGTTTAGAGCGAATCGAAAGTATCTTTCGCGTCGCCATCGAACTCGATGGGACCGGGCGCGATGGGACTGAGATGGATTCGTATCTTGCTCAGCAATGCGGCAACGATATTGAGCTAAAGCAATCGGTGTTGTCTCTGATTGAGCGAGATCGTGAACTTGAAAATTCCGCTTTCCTGGAGCAACCGACCAGTCGTCCTCTCGATGCGACGGTCGGGCACGGGGTGATGTGCGGCAAGCGTCTCGGGGCCTTTGAACTGATCCGTCACATTGGCAGCGGCGGAATGGGCGATGTCTATCTGGGCGTGCGCGACGACGAATTCAAGCAGCAGGCGGCGGTCAAGCTGATTCGATTGGGAGTCGATGGCGAAAAAATTACGAAGCGTTTCCGAAGTGAAATGCAGTTTCTGGCAACCTTGGGAACGCACCCCGGCATCACCAGTATCCTTGATGCCGGCGCAACCGACACGGAGCAGCTTTACATCGCGATGGACTATGTCGATGGGCTGCGAATTAATGAGTACTGCGACACCAAGCGGTTGACCATTCGGGATCGCTTGCGATTGTTTTGCAAAGCCTGCGAAGCGGTCCAATTTGCCCACCAAAATGCCGTCCTTCATTGCGACTTGAAGCCCAGTAATCTGTTGGTCACGGCCGAAGGGCAGCCGATGCTGATTGATTTTGGCGTCGCCAAGCTTACCGCGGATGCTGCTGTGTCTTCGCCTGCTCTCACTCAAACGTTGCAACACGCCTTCACACCGGGCTACGCAAGTCCCGAACAGATCAACGGCCAGTGCGAAACCACCGCCACCGATGTGTACTCCTTGGGAGTCATCCTTTACGAACTCCTTTCGGGACGACAACCGCATCGAATGGACGGTCGGTCCCTTGCAGAGACAGTCAAGCTGACCTGCGACATCACCCCTGCCAAACCAAGCAGCGCGGTCAAGCAAATCGTCAATGTCCTTCCGGGTGACGAGCCGTCCGCAGACTCCAACGCAGAGTCCACCCCGGCGATGCTGGGTGAACTGCGGGGTGTCGGCTCGAAACGATTGCAATACGATCTTCGCGGTGATCTCGATCGTATCATCATGAAAGCGATCGACAAACAAGTCGAACGACGTTACGCGACGGTCGAGCAATTGACGGAGGACATCCAGCGTTTCCTTGATGGTAAGCCGGTTAAAGCACAGCCTGATCGGCTTGGATATCGCGTGAAGAAGTTTGTACGTCGCAACGCCGTTGCCGTCACACTTGCCGCTAGTTTCTTGTTGATGCTGCTATTGGGCATCACGATCACGTCAAGATTGGCGTTGGTAGAGAGGCGTGCTGCAGAAGCCGCGCAAACGCAACGTCTGCTCGCCATCATCTCCGCTGGTTCAGATCGCGAGTTGCGGAGCATCGCAGAAAAGAGAGAGAAAACAGCGAACGAAGTCGCCGAGCTATTCGACGAGATCCTGGTTGCGATCGCCCCCCAGCAAACCGACAAGCAGCAAACCAGCGAACAGCGAACTGACAAGCAGCCAGCCGGTGAACGTGACTTCCAAGCCCGCACCTTGATTCAGCAGTTTACGGAGAGATTCGAATCAAGAGACTTCGATGATCCCGTCATTGAGGCTCGATTGCACCAGTCACTTGCGTCGGCATCGATTGCAACGGGCGATTTCGCCAACGCCAGGAAAGACATCCGACGCGCCGTCCGTTTGTTCCAAACAAGTCTTGGTCAATCGCACCCCGCAACCATCGGTGCGATACTACGCGACGGGCAACTTTCTTTGCTGCTCTGTGAATTCACCAAGGCAAACAGGGAACTTTCTAAGATCGTTGCGATGGAAGGGTCTTGCAGCGGGAGTGATCCTGAATTGAGCTCACTTCAGTTTGCCGCCTATCTCGGCCTCTCGGAATCCGAATCAGGGCAGGGCAGACATTGTGAGGCGGTGCATTGGCTCAAACAGGCCCAAGAAAAGATCCCGTTTTTAGTCGATTCAGAAATTCCGAACGCGAAGGCTGACCTAAGTCGGCGTCGCAATCGATTACTGAAACGTAAGACAGACAATGTCATGAATTGATTTCCGTTGCGATTAAATGTAGGCCGTGTGTCGCGGGGCTCCACACGACCTACGAAGTGGCGTTCACCGAGAAGTGTCATTTTTCGCGGCATTTCACTTCTCCCGCTTGCGGGAGAGGTGAAGGTAAATGGTGGCCCTCATCAGGAAGAGTCTTTTGTTCGTTGGCCACCCTTTGCATTTGAAGATTGATGAAGGGTAAAGACTTCCGTTTGCGTTTCTATCTTGCGTGAGGCGTTGCAAAGTAACTGGAACAACCTCCCCGCGATTCCCCCCCTCTATCCAAGGAACAGACATGAGAAAACTATTGTCGATCTCAATCCCCGCAATGATGGTTGTCTTTATCGGGCTACCTAATACACAAGCACAGACCGTTTTTTCGGAAGCCGGTGCGACAGCCGCCGATGTTACCGATACCGTTGATGGCTTCCGAACCGCACTTGGAACACTGAACCCTTTCGAGCCAACGGACTTTCCCTCCGGTCGAAGGCAGATCAACTGGGATGCGGCCCCAGATGCGGTCAGCGCACCGAATCCGTTCGCTGGAAACTTCTTTAACTTTAGCTCCAGCCCACGTGCTCGAGGCATCGAATTCTCGACTCCCGGAACAGGCTTTCAATTGAGCGCAACGGAGGCCAGCGGCGTCGGAGAGTATTTCGCGAATATCAATTCTCAGTACGGTCAGGTTTTTGACGCGTTTAGTCCAGAGCGTCTGTTCACACCGCTGAGCAGCAATGTGACCGAAGTGTCGTTTTTCAGCCCGTCTGATCAAACGACTCCGGCGCTAACAAATGGTTTTGGTGTCATCTTCAGCGACGTTGACTTTGCTGACACAACCAGCATTGAACTGTTTGATATTAACGATGCTTCCCTGGGCGTTTACTTTGCTGAAAACTATGCCGTCAATGGAATTGAAAACCCGAATCAACACTTTAGTTTCCTAGGGGTTGCGTATGACGATCCAATCATCAGCAGTGCTCTGATCACGACGGGCACTGATGCGCTCGGTGGCCTTGAAGACCTAAGTGCTGGTGTCGATTTGGTGGTCATGGACGACATTATCTTCGGTGAACCGCAAGCCGTTCCAGAACCAAGTTCGACGGCCGCGTTGTTGCTAGGTCTTTTGGCAGCAGTGCGACGGCGACGACGCAGCTAGTGGTTTTGTGATTACAAAACACTCGGTTGCCGTTTGATCGCGAGTACACCTGACCGTTTGCAGTCCGCACCGCTCGAGTCCAGGCTTTAGCCGCTTGAGCGTTTAAGGAACACTCTTTGATCACCCCTGAAAAACTTTTCACAGCGACAAGCGAGTGGTGATTGATCTTTCCCAACCAATCGTCAGCTTGGTGGGCGACGGTCTTCGCCGGCGCGACGGCCTAGGTTGCCGTAGCGATGGTAGTCGTGCGAGATCGATTGTTCGTTCATGTAACGCAGGATTTCCACATGCCCTTCATCGACGACCGGTTCACTGATGATCGTGACAAACTGCTGCGTCGCCGCCTTTGCAATCGGTGAATCGCTATCAAGACGTCTTAGCAATCGAAGGCGATCAATTTCATTGTTTTGGATTCGGTCTGCCAATTCAGCATCGCTTTCAACAATCAATTGCACATAACGGGGCAGGGCATCCGCGATTGGATTCCATGTCGCTAGCAGGTCACTTTTTAGCGTTGGGTCCATCGACAAGCTGATCGGCGTCATTGCCGCGACGCTGCACATTGCTGCAACCAATGCGTCGTCCAGCGAATCAATACGATCGAGGCGAACCGTCACTGACGCAAGCGATCGATAGCGCCGGAGATTATCTTGCCCGAGCAATCGCAACGTGTCGTGTTCACGAGAAAACTCATCACGGTAAGCAACGCGTGCTGATTGGCTGACCGTCAACAATCTGGTCTTCAAGCTTGCGTCCAAGGCCGAACGATCGATGCAGTTGTCAAGTGAATCAAGAAGCGGATGCGAGGGCGAATTGTCGGCCAGGGCAGGGGAGTTGCCGTTTTCGATTTTGGCGAGCGCCAGCACGTAATGCGGTCCACCGGCTTTAACGCCTGGCCCGTACGCACTCAAGCCAACGCCGCCAAAAGGTTGCCTCAGCACGATCGCGCCGGTGGTCGGACGATTGATGTACAGATTGCCCGCCGGAATCGCCTCTTTCCAAAGCTGGATTTCGCGATCATCCAAGCTTTCCAAACCGCTGGTCAAACCGTAGCCGGTGCTTTGCACGATCGCGATCGCTTCTTCGATCTTTGAAAAACGAATCACACCAAGCACCGGTCCGAACATTTCATTCATGTGAGAAAACCCACCCGGCTTGACGTTCCATTTGACGCCTGGTCGATAGAGCTTTGCGTTGCCATCGGCTTTTCCCGTGATGATGTGCTGGGGAGTGACCAACCATGATTCATCGTCTTCGAGCGTTTTCAGTCCTCGCGTCAGCGTCGGTCCCGGCGGAGCGATCAGTGGCCCCATCTTGTTGTGCAGTTTCCAGGCGGAACCGACGTCCAAACTATTCACCGCATCAGCCAACGATTGTTTAAACGTTTCGTCGTCGAACACTTCGTCTTCCAACAACAGCAATGAAGTCGCACTGCACTTTTGTCCCGCGTGACCGAACGCCGAATGCAGCACATGCTTGATCGCAAGTTCTCGGTCGGCCATTGCGGTGACAATCGTTGCATTCTTGCCACCTGTTTCCGCCAGCAAATGCAGACTGGGGCGAACCGATAACATCTTCTTCGCCGTGGAAGTTGCACCAGTCAAGATGACGGTGTCCACCAGTTCGTTTTCGACCAAGCCTTCTTGAGCAACCGATTCGTCACAGGGCACGAAGTGCAGAACGTCCCGCGGAACTCCCGCATCCCAAAACGCATCGCACAGCATTTTGGCGATCAGCGTCGTTTCGGCGGACGGTTTCAATAGCACTCGATTCCCCATCGCCAACGCCGCGGCAATTCCGCCGCACGGGATTGCCAGCGGAAAGTTCCAAGGCGTGATCACGGCAACAACCCCGCGTGGCTCAATCGAAAGACTCGAACGTTTTTTCCAATCGATCACTGTCAAAGGATAAAACTCGCAAAAGTCGATCGCCTCACTGATTTCCGGATCGGCTTCCAACACCGTCTTACCACCCTCAGCAACCATCACACCGATCATGTCGCCGCGGTGAACCCGGATTTGCTGCGCGACAGCACGCAGGATTTCGTGAATCTGACCGATCGACTTCGTTTGCCAGCCGCTGGGATCCTGATCAGCGACACGAACGGCTTCCTTCACTTCGGCGATACTGCGGTTTCGGTAGCGACAAACAACAACGCCTGGACGCGAAGGATCATCGGTCGTCTGGTCGCCATCATCATCAATGCAAACGTTCTTTTTCTTCCTCCATCGGTCCAACGTTTCCTGAATCCAGGCGGCGTTGTCGGGAACACCCCAATCCGTATCGGGTTCGTTCTCGAAGTGCTGCCATGAATCGCTAACCACAGGTTGTGCCGGAGCGTTGCGACGTTCATCTCGGCGTCTCGGTCGAGTATCCAGGCTTGGTGCCAGATCAACCGATTGGCGGAAATCGTCAGCGAGTCGTTTGAACTCTTCGCTATCGCTTTTCAGCTTGAACGCATGACGAAGAAAGTTTTGCTCGCCCGTGTTTTCGTCGAGCCGTCGAATCAAATAGCCGATAGCGTTAATGAAGTGCTCGCGTCGGCATGCAGGTGCGTAAAGCAGCATCGAATCGAAGTGTTCGGAAATGGCTCGGCGTTGATGATTGGCCATTCCCTCCAGCATTTCCATCTGAATGCGCCCGGACAGATCTTTGTCTCTGCACCAGACCATTCCCAAGGCAACGTCGAACAGATTGTGCGACGCCAGCCCGACACGAACGACGCCATCGGCCGCTGCGATGAACAGTTCTCGCAGCATTTTCTTGTAGTTCGCGTCGGTTTCAGTTTTGGTGGTGAAGGGTGCTTGCGGATGACCACTGATCGATGATTCGACGCGTTCCATTTCCAGATTGGCACCTTTGACCAATCGAATCGTCAACGGCGTTGCTCCGGCAGCAACACGCTTTCGCGACCAAACGATCAGTGTCATTAGAACCTGGTAAGAGTCCGGAATGTACGCCTGCAACGCGATGCCCGCACGAGTTTTTTCCAAACCAGGTCGGTCCAGCGTTTCCATCATCACTTCGGACGTTAGGTACAAATCGCGATACTCTTCCATGTCCAGGTAGACGAACTTTCCATCGTCGGTTCCCGGAACCTTTTCGTGATTAGCGGTTCGGTAAAGTTGTTCCAACCGATCAGACACTTTGCGAACCGTGTGCTCGCGTGCGATCGACGAAATCTGACTGTCGATCGTCGAGATTTTGATCGACACGCATTGAACTTCGGGCAACCGCAACGCCTCGACATAGTGGACCATTCGCTTGCGAGTTTCTTCCTCACCCAAGACAGCTTCGCCAAGCAAGTTGACGTTCATGCCAACACCCTGGGCTAATCTCGCTTTCAAGTGAGGCCGAAGCAGATCAGGTTCCGCAGGCAAAATTGTGTTTGCGGTTTCTTGCCGCATCTTTTCTTTGACCAACGGCACGGCGACGCCGGGCAGGTATTCGCCAAAGGCCTGGAACCCGCGAAGCATTGCCTGTTCGACGGGGCTGAAGAAACGCGGCACGCCTTGGACGTCCAGCAAGTGCGTCAACTGATCGGCAACGCGAGCGGAGCAGTGGGTGCGAAACGCTTGGTCGGTGATTTCGACCATCGTCGCCTTGTCATCGGGATGCTGAATCATCCGATCAAGCTCGGCCTGCTGCCGACGTTCGGTGGTCGTTTGCAATTTTGCAGCTCGATCGAGCAAGGTCCGCGCGAGATCGATTGCCGAATCGATCTTTTCGGCACTCAAAGCGGGGAAGGGCAGGGGAGTGGTGGTGGACATCGTGTCATCCCAGAATGAATTGTTTTTTTTCTTCCCTGGATCAAATCGACGCAAGGAGCCTGGAGTCTATGCGATCGTCTTGAAATTGACGATGAAATGTTCGGTGGAGATTCAGTTGATCACTGACACGCAACTCCCAGGGCATTCGGTTTTATTGAGATGTGCAATTTCCTGGTGAGCCGCCGGCGGTAACTTCCTGGTGAGCCGCCGGTCGTAACTTCTCGGGCCGGTGCGGTATGCCCGACCGCTCACGCGCCCGCGGCTCACGTTTCCAAGTTGACAATTTCCAGTTTGACAAGGCAGTTGGCACTGAAAGTCAATTCTTAGCGACTTCCGTAAGGTTGCCTCGATGCTTAGAATCTGAAGCGACAGTAAGTCGAATGAGCTTTTTCTACGTCCTGGGCGGTCCCCGAATTGGGCCCCGAACTTGGCGTTCCCCCCGAAAACTCCCACTGGAATTCAACCGACGATGAGCGCGACGGCAACCGACGTTTCCCAAACGACCGATCAGCGAGTCTTCAATTTTTCAGCCGGTCCGGCCGCGATTCCATTGTCGGTGTTGCAGGAAGTCCAGGCCGAAATGGTCTGCCTGCCCGGTGCAGGTGCATCGGTGAT
Organism: Rubripirellula obstinata; assembly: GCF_001642955.1. Classification (GTDB taxonomy): domain Bacteria; phylum Planctomycetota; class Planctomycetia; order Pirellulales; family Pirellulaceae; genus Rubripirellula; species Rubripirellula obstinata. The sequence continues at coordinate 35,840 of NZ_LWSK01000002.1, forward strand.
GGAACTGAGTCACCGCGGAAAAATCTTCGTTGACATTATCCAGCAGGCCGAAGCGGACCTGCGAACGCTGTTATCGATTCCCGAAACCCACGAAGTTCTCTTCCTGCAGGGCGGTGCGGCGCTTCAGTTTTCGATGATCCCGGCCAACCTGCTAAAAGACTCCCAAAAAACGGCCCAGTATTTGGTGACCGGAACCTGGGGCAAAAAAGCGATTGGTGAGGCCCGCAAAGAAGGCGAGGTCGAGGCGACCTTTGACGGTTCAGCCACCAACTTTGATCGTATCCCGGCCGAAGGTGATTGCAAAATTTCTGACGATGCCGCCTACCTTTACTACTGCAGCAACGAAACGATTCAAGGCGTCCAGTTTCCCACGCCGCCTGCCGCACCGACTTCGGTGCCGCTTATTTGTGACGCGTCCAGCGATTTTCTTTCCCGTCCGATCGACATCGCCAATCACGGAATCGTTTACGCCTGTGCGCAGAAGAACGCCGGGCCAGCGGGACTGACCGTTGTCATCATTCGCAAAGATCTAATCGATCGCGGCAACGAAAATCTGCCAGGTTACCTGCTTTACAAAAATCATTCTGCGGCTGAATCGATGTGGAACACTCCGCCCACGTTCGGTGTCTACGTGCTCGGCAAAATCGTCAAGTGGTTGCTCAATGATATTGGTGGCTTGGATACGATGGCGAAACAGAACGCTGAAAAAGCGGCCATGCTTTACGAAGTCATTGACGCGAATCCAGATTTTTACAAAGGCCACGCTCAGGCTGATTGTCGTTCCAAGATGAACGTGACTTTCAACTTGCCTTCCGATGAATTGCTGGCGGAGTTTGTGAAGGAAGCTGCGACTCACAAAATCGAAAACTTGAAGGGCCACCGCAGCGTCGGTGGAATTCGAGCGAGTATCTACAACGCGATGCCAGTCGAAGGCGTCAAAACACTAGCGAAGTTCATGACCGAGTTCGCAGCCAAAAACAGCTAGGTTTTTGATTCCTTGCCGTAGGCCGTATTTGGCCCGGCAAATACGGTCCACAGTTCAACACGGCCAACAACCAACTCAGTAATTCCTTATGCATAAAATTTTGACGCTCAACAATATCTCCGTCAAAGGTCTCCAACGTCTGCCGCAAGACCGCTATGAAGTCGCGTCAGAAATCACGCATCCCGACGCGATCTTGCTTCGCTCGTTCAAGATGCATGACATGGAAATCCCTGACACCGTCGCTGCGATTGGGCGAGCGGGCGCGGGCGTCAATAACATTCCAATTGACAAAATGACCGCTCGCGGTGTCCCCGTCTTCAACGCCCCCGGTGCCAATGCCAACGCGGTCAAGGAACTTGTTTTAGCAGGCCTGTTGATGGCTTCGCGAAACATTGGCCCCGCGATGCAGTTCGCCGCTGGTGTCCGTGGTACCGACGCTGAAATTTCTACCGCAGTCGAAGCTGGCAAGAAGAACTTCGTTGGCTCCGAATTGCCATCGAAAACACTGGGAGTCATCGGCCTGGGAGCGATCGGCGTCAAGGTTGCCAACGCTGCATCGGCATTGGGCATGAAAGTGGTCGGTTATGATCCATTGATCTCAGTGCAAAGTGCTTGGCAATTGTCTCGCAAGATCGAGAAGGCGGTCAGCCTGGATCATTTGTTTTCACAGTGTGATGCGGTCACGGTTCACGTTCCGTTGTTGGACGCGACCAAAGGCATCGTCAACAAAGAGCGTATTGCGATGATGCCCAAGGGCGGGGTTATCGTGAATTTGGCTCGCGGCGGAATTTGTGACGACACAGCAGTCTTGGCGGCTCTCGATAGCGGTCACCTTCATTCTTACGTGATCGACTTTCCGACGTCTGCATTGATGACGCATGAAAAGGTTCTGTCGTTTCCTCACCTTGGTGCATCGACCGACGAAGCGGAAGAAAACTGCGCCGTCATGGTCGCCGACAGCATTCGCGAGTACTTGGAAGATGGCACGATCACAAACTCCGTCAACTTCCCCGAAGCCGTCATGCCACGCAGCGAAGGCAGTCGAATCACCATCGCCAACGCCAACGTCCCCAACATGGTCGGACAAATTTCAACGATCCTGGCCGAAGCCGGCAACAACATCGCTGACCTGCTAAACAAATCTCGCGGCGAAATCGCCTACACCATCATCGACGTCGATGGAACGGTCGAAGAATCGACCCTGGATTCACTGCGAGGCATCGAAGGCGTCCTCTCACTGCGTCATTTGCCAGCAGTTGGCTAGGCAGGGCTATTTCAAGGTCTGAGTGAGCTCAGGAAATTGCTAACGCGTTGCGGTTGATGACTGATCCGATGCTGGTAATCATCCGGAATGAACGCCAGGGCAACCCTGGCTACTGACCCCTGGCTACTGACCACTGGCTACTGACCAAACCCAGCCCGGAACGCTGCAAAGTCGGATAGCCCGATCGTTCCATCGCGGTTGGCGTCCAGTCCGCTGTTGAAACCGTTATCCAGGTCGTTGGCGTCGTATTCCAAGCCAAAAGTAGCTCGGAAAGCCGCGAAGTCAATCAGCCCCACAACATCGCTGCCGTCATCATCGCCGTACTTACGGAAGAAGTCGTCGATCGCAACTTCTGAATCATTTTCACTTGGATCATTCGGGCGATAGCGAAGCTGGTACACCCCGTTGGCTAGCGTTGGCGGAACTGGGTCCGTGATGCTTCCGATCACGCTGTTGCCACCGGTGAAAGTTAAGGTCGCAATCGTTCTGTCGTTGGCGGTATCCTGCAGGAAAGACACCGCGATGCCGGTTACAAATTCGCCGGTCGTTTTGTTTTCCAGGACGAAGTCGCTACTCAGAACTTGGTCAACGAGTGAGTTAAACTGCACTTCGACGGTCGTTATTTCCGACCGGCTCGTTGGATCAATGTTGTCAATTATGGCAACGGGAGCGGTGTCTTGTTCCCCAACGGTAACTGCATAGTCTTCGACTTCGCCATCGGCGGCAGCACCCGATGGGATAAGATTTCCTTGGGAACTCACTCGCACCCGGGCGAACGTGACACCGTCGGTGGCATCCGATGGCACGGTGTAGTTGAGTGTTTGTAGTCCGCCGATCACAGGAGCGTTGGCCAGAATGTGTTCGCCCACGTCGTCCCAATCGCCGTCTTGGTTGAAGTCAATCCATGCGTTAACCAGAGCGTTTTCAGTCGCTGCCAGGTTTTGAACGTCGATATTGATGCCAGCGCTAGATCCAGCCACAATCCGTCCGAACAGCACACCATCTTCATCCCCACTATCTCCATCAGCAACATTACTTCGCTGTATTCCTGGTTCCAGATCACGCGTATTGCCCAGTCGCGGCCCGGCATCTGGGTGACTTGCCGAACCTGGATACGGCAACGGAGCGTCGCCGTAATCTCGCGTCGGCTCACCCGCCACACCCGTGATCGTAATCGAAGCGGTTTGCGGTACCACACCGCCGCGTCCATCGGTCACGTCATAGCTGTAGTGGATCACTTCGGCCTCACCCAATGCCAAATATAGGTAGGCCGATGGATCGATTTGCAATGTGTTCCCAGAAACAACCACACCCGATGCATCACCTTCGGTTCGTGTGAGTGACGCGACACTAAGCACACTAAACGGATCGACATCGGTCGCACCTGCCAACAGATCCACCGCGCTCGGTGGTTCATCCTCGTTCACCGCAGCGTTAACAGGACCATCGACGGTGGGATCTGTATTTACAGGTAGCACAACGAACTCGCGAACGTAGTTGCCGCCTTCCGTGCCGTTATTGTCACCGTCGAGCCGAATTCCGGCGGTGTCGTGCTGGCTGGCCGAAGAATTACTGAACAGCGTCAAACGGTAGTCACCAGCGGGCAAATCTCCTTCCACGAGATTCAAGGTGACTGAGGTACCACCAAACTCGAATTCGGGTAGCAAAGAAATAATCTGGTCGTCACCGTCATCAAAGACTCCGTTTGCTCCGCTGCTACGAAGCTCGTAAGCCGCCGGTGCCTCCGCGTCGACCTGATTGATCTCTTCGCTGAAATCGATACGAATCGAATCGGTAATTTCAATCAGCGTTTCTTCATCCACACCAAGCGGACCTGAGCCGACAATGGTCGGTGCCAGAGAATCATCGGAGTCACCACGGAATTCGTAAGCACCGATGTCGACGAAGCCTTGGACGGACTCAAGTCGGATCGATGTGGCATTCGTCAGCGTCGCCTGACCGTCGTGCACGGCTAGATGATGCGTGCGTCCGTTGCCTGCGGAAATGCCGACGGTGGGTGTCAAGGTTGTATTGCCATCGCCGTAATGGAATTCAATGTCGCCAGACGCGAACAACGTCACCGCAAAATTCACATCACTATTGTCAACCGCATTGGATCCATCCCAGCGAATCGTCACTTGATCGGTCTGAGATTCATCGACGAAAATGTTGTCCCCGGATCTGCCCGTGTTGATCAAGTTGTCCCACAGCGGCGCAATTCGTGGATACTGCAAAAAGTCATACGGCGTGTTCGGCGTGTTGGTTGCCCCATTGGATGATCCAAACTGCAGCAGTCCATTAGACGTAACCGTGACATTTGAATACAGCTCGCCATAAAAGGTGAAGTCAAACGGCAATGCATAGTCCCACCGAAACAAGCCGGATCGCCAGTTCTGTGCGACTTCGCTGGCACCGGGTGGGTAAGCGGTATTCGCGACCGCTTGTTGCACATAGCCGGTCCTCCCTTGGTTGATCGTGCTGGGGTCATCCAGACGCGGTGAGCCCGCGATATCGGCCGGCAACGCGGTCGCGCTAAACGCAGCGTCGATCGCCGGCGAGTTCTTTCGGAGGGTGAAGTTGTCATCCAGTCCACCATCGATTCCGTTGGTTGAATCAAACCCAAGCAGATTGTCTGCACCATCGCGATCGATGAACAGCGGTTCGCCTTCCAAACTGGTCGTGTCTAAGCCAGATGCGGTTTGCCAGTCAGACAGACCGCTGTGATCTTCGCCTCCCCAGTGCCCCACAAACGCATTGGCGGCAACGCCAGTGTGAAATAGGTTGTGTCGACTGATCAAACCCGTTTGGCTGTTATCAGCCACGTATAAATCGTGCCCCGAATCTACCCACAGAATATTGTTAGCCACCTGGACATTGGACGAAATGTTTTCGATACGGACAGCTTCGCCAACGCTTTGGAACACCGTGTTGTTGACGATGTCGGCCCCGCTGCGTCCATAGTGAACCAAGATGCCTTGATTCGTATTGGCGTAGACGACGTTGTTTGCAATGTCGCCTTGATAGTAATAGCTGGCAGACGAACTGCTGCGATTGGTTTGGATCCCGATCGAATTGGAGTAGACGTAATTGTTCAGCACGTCACTGCTGTAGTAGGCATAAATACCAACGGCGGAGTTGCCAAAGACGCGATTATCCATCGCCGTTGCAGTGGCAAAAATGCTGTTGCTGGATCTACCTAATTGAATTCCGGTTGCATTGGCATGAACCACGTTTCGCTCAGCGATTGCCTCGCTCTTAACCCAAACACCAATTCCCACGTTATCGTGAACATGGTTGTCAAAAACGCGGACCTGTCGTGTGGCATCAATTCCATTGACGCTATTGTCAAAGACTTCGTTGCCGAACACCTGAACGGCTGAGCCAGTTCCCGTGTCGTACACCTCGATACCAGTCTGGTTTGCAAAAACGCGGTTGTTGTCGATGTTCAAGCTATCGCCGGACTGACCGTTGAAATAGATCCCGCGATTGGCATTTTCAAACACTTCATTGTCGCGGATGGTCGCACCAACACCCGTGAACGAGATGCCATCGCTTACATCATGAAAACTGCTGTTTTGAACCAGTGTGCCATTGCCGTAGATCACCAACCCATCGTCAGAGGTATCGTCGATGTCAAAGATTTCAACGCCGTCGATCACCCAGTTGTCACTATCAGAACCAATGACGATTTCTTCGTGGGCGTTACGGTAGACCCGCGAGTTCAGAATATGAATGTTGTCACTGTCACTGGCTCCTTGGATACCGCGATAGCCGCCGGTGATCTCCAGTGAATCAATCGTCACGTCGTCGGCACCCAAGAAATACAGGCCGTACGCCCGCACATCCGTATTGCCGCGATTCAAGATCGTTGCATTGTCTGCTCCGGTCGCACCCACGATGCGGACACCGCTATCGTTGTCCGTAATCTCCAGATTGCGATACAGCGGATACTCGCCAGTATCGACGTATACCGTGTCGCCAGCGTCAAGGTCATACTCTCTTAACAGTGCGGCCAAGTCGGCCATCGGCGCGTCGGGCGACTTTCCTGAATTCGCATTGTCGCCAGCCGCCGTCGTGTATTCGTTGTCAGACAGATCACCATCGCCGGCCAAGTTCACGTAGTACTCATCGCCAGAATGCGAGATACGGAACGGCTGGTCCGAAAGATCCGAAACCGTTGTAGCAGCGTCCGTGGCCGTTGCACGAATCAAGTAGTTTTGATCCGTTGGCACCGTTTCTGGAATCGTCCAGTCCATCGATCGTCCCAGCAACTGCGTGTTGTCAACAATTGTTTCGACCGTTGCGAGCGTGTCCGCATTGACCAGTTCCAGCGTCAGATTCGCGGCTCGGGGATTTGCCAGTGAGTCGGCGTCTCGATCGGTGATTGGATAGTCGAACAGCGCCAGTTCATCAATGCGTCCTTTGTATCTTGCATACTGACTTGACCCCAGTTCGCTGATCGTCAGCGGATCGGTGGAACTGACGGCATCGACGCCCGGCTGGATATCGCCAATGGCTTGCTGGGCTCCGTCAATGTAAATCACCATGCGTCCGGAATCGCGATCGATGGCTCCGGCAACATGATGCCAGCGACCCGCTTGGATCATATCACGAGCAGTTCGCACCGAATCGTTCGACGATGGGGTTCGGGTGCTAAGCAGAATTTCGCCATAGTGCGTCAGCGAAACCGCATACGTTGCGGATGATATATGAGACCCGCCCTTTTGCAGGAGTTTGTTGCTTTGCCAGTAGTTGACCGGCAACTGGTCCGGATTCATCCAGAACGCGAATGACAGATTGTGCGTTAAGTCCAACGTGCCATCGTCAGCAAATTGAATTTCGTCGCCATCGCCGTCCAGCGAAATCGAGCGTCCGACTGAATTCGTAAACGCGCCGTTGGCTTCCAGGATTGGATCACCCAATGTCGTTCCATCCCGATCACCGAATTGGTCCACGAAAGTCGTCTCGCCAACAACTTCATCAAACCGCCACGCCGCGACCGGATTCAAGCTGTCGATGTAAAGACGATAGGCGTCTTGATACGTTTCGTTGAATTCGCCGTACTGATGCCAGCCGATTTCGATTTCTTGTCCGACTTCGTATTTCTCATATCCGTTCGGCGTATAGACCTGAACGATTTCGGCATCACTGCTGGCAGCTTGCTCGCTATTTCCGTAAGCTCCAATGTTGATACGTCCGCCATTGTCACCTGGCTCGTTCGCAAACGGATCTTCGCGATAGCCACGATCAATGGCTGGCGAGGTGGTTTGTAGACGGAAATCATCATCCGCGCCGCCGTTGACATCCCCGGCAAATCCCAGAATCTGATCGTCGCCATCGATATCGATGAACTGCGGATCAAACGCGATCGTCTCGCCTGCCAAACTGTCTCCATCAAGCCCTAGTTGGTAGTACCAATCGCCGTGCTGGTCAAAGTCCGTCGATCCCCAGCGTCCCAAGATCGCAGCACCGGGGGTGTAGATCAAATTGAAATTCGACTTGAATCCGTGTTGGCTGTTGCTGGTGACTTCGATAGCCGCGTCAGCACCGGTTTGAATGATGTTGCCGCGAAGCTCCACATTCAGTGACGCGTCTGAAACCGCGACTCCCAGTCCGCTTGGTTGATAAACAGTATTGTTATTGACCAAGACTGTTGAACCTCGCTCGACCGAGATTCCCACCGTCATATTGGCGTAGGCGATATTGCCTGAAATCTCTCCATCGTAAGTCGCGCTGTAGAACGTGTGGCCGCCTCGAACACCAATGTTGTTGGAGTACACCGTGTTGCCAACGGCGGTCGCATTGTTGACAGCGTAAACACCAGCGCCAGAATTGTCATAGGCAACATTTCCGCGAGCAATGCTGTCGTGAATGGCCAGGATCCCGTCCGTGTTGTCGAACACAACGTTGTCTTCAGCGACCGTTGTCCCATGCAGGACGATACCGGAGTCCTGATTGGACCAGGCCGTGTTGTCTCGAACTGTCGCGTTATTTGAGACAATTCCGTCCCGATTACCGTGGACTTGGTTATTGTGGATGACTAACGTCGCGGATGAAGACGTAGGTGGGGGGGCTGATGCCTGGATGCCCGTATAACTTCCATAGACCAAGTTGTTGTCAATCGACGAAGTACCGTACACAGTCGGTGCATCAATCCCGGAGCCTCGATTGTCGTAGAGCGTGTTACCGGAAATGGTTAGATTGCTGACTTGTACGCTGCTTTGGAACGTATTCACGCCGGATTGATGACGGTAAATCGTGTTACCGATGATCGACACATCATTTCCGAATACCGAGATACCGTGGTATCGAGTCGAGTTCGTGTCCACGCCAAAGATCACGTTGTCCTGGATCGTCAGGAAATCGTTCGTCGCTGCAAAACGAATCTGGTCGCGAGTGTTGTCATAGATCCGGCTGTTCAAAATCGTGACATTGTCACTGTCTGTGCTGCCGCCAATCACGCCGTACCGCCCACCGGTGATTGATAGACTTTCTAAAGTCACATCGTCTGCATTATCCAAAAGGATCGTGTAGGCACCGACTGCTGTATTGCCGCGATCGAGCACCGTTTCGTGTCCATCGCCAGTCGCTCCGACGATTCGTACACCCGAATCATTCGCGGTGATGACGATGTTGGATTCCAGTTCGTAGACGCCCGTATCCACGTAAACAGTGTCGCCAGGGCCAAGTTCATACGCTGCCAACAGAGTTCCCAGACTTGCGAGCGGCGAATCGGGCGATTTTCCCGTGTTGGAATTGTCACCCGCTGCGGTCGTGTATTGGTCGCCAGTCAAGTCCGAGTCGTTCACGTAATAGTTGCCACCCGAATTGGCAATCAAGAACGGCCCGCCAGACAGATCCGACGGATCGCCCAGAGCACCTTCAGCGGTGACGCGAATCAAATACTCCTGGTCCGCAGGGACACTCTCTGGAATCGTCCAGTCGTAATAGCCCCCCAGTAGCTGAGTGTCAGAAACGATGGTCTGCACCGTGCCCGCCGGGTTGCCGCCGCTGACCAATTCCAATGTCACGTTCGCGGCGAGCGGCCGTGTCAACGCGTTCACATCGCGCGGCGTGATCGCGTGGTCGAAAACCGCAAGTTCGTCGATCCGACCAGTAAAGTATCTGGGACTGAATCCCCCAGATCGCCCAATTCGCAGTGGACTCGTCTGACTGACCGCGTCGACGGTGGTCGAGACTTCACCACTGACTACCTGCACTCCATCGACATAGATCGTCATCACGCCCGCATCGCGATCGATCACGCCTGCGATGTGATGCCATTGACCTGGTGCGTACGCGTTACTGGCCGTCTGAACGCTGCGCGTCGTCGATCCTTCGCGTGTCTGCATCCGCAAACGGCCGTAGCCATCCAGCGTCATGGAATAAGTTGCTGAGCTGGTCCCCGTAGCATCCTTAGAAATCAGCGGGAATTGCTGGTGGATTGGGGACGGCTGCTCGGCGTACATCCAAAACGAGAACGACATGTTATGCGTCAGGTCCAGCGTGCCGTCGTCGGCAATTTCAACGTAGTCGTCGACGCCATCGAATCGCATCGAACTACCAGAGTCGCCTTGAAAAACTCCATCGGCCCCCAGCGTCGGATCACCAAAGAAGGTTCCATCGCGATCTCCCACCGCGTCTAACGCCACGGTCGCACCAGCCAATTCATCTAGTTGCCAAGATGCGACCGGACTGAGGCTGTCGACGTACAACCGATGAGCACTTTGCGGTGCTTCGCTAAATGCTCCATGTTGATGCCAATTGATCTCGATCTCTTGCCCGACTTGGAACTTTTCTAATCCGTTGGGGGCAAGGACCTGAATCACTTCGGGCGAACTGCTGGCCGCGTCGGCGGTATTTCCGTACGCGCCCACATTGATGCGTCCGCCGTTAGATCCGACTTCATTTTCAAACGAATCATCGAGGGAACCAAGGTCAATCGCGGGCGAACCCGATTGAATACGGAAATCATCATCCAGCGCTGTGCCCCCATCGTCGATTCGTACTAAGCGAACGGCATCGGCGACCAGCCTGTTTCCATCGTGCTCGGTCAATTCGACCGTCACCGAGGTTTCCGACGTGGGAACGGTTGCCGCGCCGAGCACTTCCCACCAAACGCCATCGGTGGAAAAGTCATTGGGCATGTACCATTGGTTGAAGCTCTTGGATGCCAGAACATCGTCGCCGCCAATGACTTCGTAAACGGCTGCCGTTGTATTGCTTCCGTTCGTAGTGCCGTTTTGATTGGTTCGCCAGGTCACCGCGACTGAATAGATCGCTCCTGAAACCAAGTTGTCGAACGTCCAAGTCGCCAGTTTTTCATCGGATGTCGTGATGTCCAGAACATCGCCGTTGAATCCGCCGGTCGTGTTGACGTTCCAGGTTCCCGTCGTGGTGAAACCAGCATCGCCATCGTCGATCAGAATGGAGGCTGCCAAGTCGAACCCTAGAACTCCGTCCGCACCGTCCAGGTCCACAAATTGCGGATCAAATTCAGCGGACTCGCCCGCCAGAGTGTTGGCATCCAGTCCAAGATCATAAAACCAATCCGCTCGGCGATCGTACTCGGTCGCACCCCATTTACCCAGCGTGCCCGCACCGGGTGTGTAGATCAGATTGTAGTTGGACGCAAAACCGTTTTGACTGTCACTGGTGACTTCGATTGCTGCATCGGAATTCGTCTGGATGATGTTGTTGCGAAGCTTCACACCGGAAGATGAGTCACGAACTTGAATTCCAATCCCGATCGGTTGGTAGACGGTGTTGTTGCTGACCAGAGTCCCCAGGCCGTAATCAACCACGATTCCATAGTTCAAGTTGTCGTAGGCAATATTGTTCGTCAGTTGGCCCTCGAAGTCGTTTCCAAACTGGCGGGCGCCAGTGATTCCGACCCCGTTTGTATAGGCTGTGTTGCCAACCACGATTGCGTCTTCACTTCCAAAAATGCCCGCATTGGAATTGTTGTAGGCTGTGTTTCCCCTCAGGATCGTATCCGCGCGAGACAAGATTCCGTTGGTGTTGTCGAATGCCGTATTGTTCTCCGCCACGGACTCAACCGTTGAAAACCCGCTGAGAAAAATTCCGTTGTCAGCATTCGCCCAAACAGTGTTGTTTCTGACGGTGCCTCGCGCCGCGACGATCCCGTCATTGCTGTTGTTGTAGACGTGATTGTTTTCGACAACCATGCTGGATCCCGCGGTCGTGCCGCCAAACGCATAGATCCCCTCGACGTTTCCATGCGAAACATTATCGGCAATGACGATCTCGCCTCGGAATCCTGTCACACGAATACCATACGTGTTGCCGTGTGTGACGTTGCCCGAAATCGTCGCGTCGGAAACGATCGCGCCGTTGTCATCGATGTTGATGCCATACCGAGATCGGTAGACTTCGTTTCCGACCAAAGTCGTGTTCTCGCCCGATGCGGAGATGCCGTCGTAGGTCGTTGACGTGGTCAGCGTGCCATACACTTCACTGTTCATCACTGTGAGATTGTCGTTGGTGCCCGCAAATCGAATCTGTTCGCGAGCGTTTCCAAAGACTCGACTATTCAGGATGGTGACGTTGTCACTATCGGACGATCCAGACACGATTCCTTGATAGCCGCCGGTGACGGAAAGACTTTCCAAAACAACATTGTCTGCGTCCTGAAGCAGAATCGTGTAACTTCCGCTTGCCATGTTGCCGCGGTCTAGAAGGGTTTCATTTTCGGCCTCTACGGCGCCCAGAATTCGCACTCCGGCATCATCCGCGGTGATAACGATATTGCTTGCTAAGTTGTAGATGCCGGTGTCGACCAAGATCGTGTCACCTGGTCCCAGATCATACGCTGCTAAGATCGACTGAATCGACGCCATCGGTGACGCCGGAGACAAACCCGTGTTGGATTCCGATCCAGCTGCGCTGGTGTATTCGTCATTCGCTGTGGAACCGTCGTTGACGTAGTACGTGTTTGTCTCCGCTGAGATCTCGAATGCACTATTGCTTGTGTCGGTGATTGTTGGGAAGTCGATACGCGTGACTTTCAGCCGAAAGTCATCGCCTTCGGGAACCGTCGCATCAACGACCCAATCGAACTGCCCATCGTTGGGTGTCGAAGCGGCGATTGTGTGAGTAAATCCTGGATCACTATCGCGAACTATTTCCAACGAAACCGTTCCGGTTCCGGTTGATTCGGTTCGCCAGTCCAGCGAGAAAGTTTGGCCCGCTGGCCAGGCTTCGCCACCGTCGGGCTGTGTCACCAACACGTACTGCGCGGGACTTTTTGATGCATGCGTCGTATTTCCAAACGCACCCAAGTTCACGAACCCACCGCTCGGTGTCGGTTCATTGGTCAGCAGCGAAGCCGCGTCGCCGCGATCGATCGCTGGTGACTGAACCATATCGGTCACTTCGACGGAACTCAAAAAGACGACTTGCCCGGTCGCCGCCTCGAAAACGGGAGCCAACGAGCCAGTGAAACGACCTTCGGTGCTTTGCAAATGGAAATCGTCGTCGCGTCCATCATTGGTCGCATCCACATAACCCAAGGTACCGTCGGCCCCCAGCGGATCAACGAACAGTGGGTTTTGCGTGGTGCTGTCCTGGTCGGTAACTGTCGCGTTTTGCCAGTTCAGCAAACTTGGGCGACCGATGCTCTGCCATTGGCCAACGGAACTCATGCCAGTCAGATGGAACAGGTTGAAATCACTTTGCAATCCTGCCTGACTATTGCTGGCGATCGAGAAACCGACGGAATTTTGCAGCCACAAAATGTTGTCGGACAGGTTTGCACCTCTTGTATTTGTATCGATGCGAACGGCAGTCCCATCGGCCTGATGAATCGTGTTGCCTTGTAGACGGAAGTTCGATCCAAATTCGACATCAACGGCAATCGAATCGTTTCCATAAACAATATTTCCGCCGATGATTCCGGAGAATTCAGTACTTTGTGGCGAATCGACATCGATGCCGATCGGATTGCTATAGACGACGTTGCCGATCACATCGTTGTCGTGATAGGTCAAAATACCGATGGACAAGTTATCGTAGACGCGGTTGTAGTTTGTGTCTGACGGCAATCCCCGAAACGCTTCGATACCAATTGCATTGGTAAACACCACATTCTCGATCGCGTCGGCACCACGTCGTGTGTAAATCCCCCGGCCGATGTTGTCGTGAGATGCGTTTTGAATGATCAGAACATTGTCGATGCCTTCGATGCCGTCGACGCGATTGCCAAACACGTGGTTGCCACGAACTTCGGCACTGCCAGCAAAGGCTCTCGCGTAGATGCCCGTGTCGGTGCCGCTAACCGTGTTGCCGGAAATGATCGACGGCTCGCCCGCGATCGCTTCCAAGTAGATGCCGTAGTCCAAGTGGTCATCCACCGTGTTGTTGGCAATCAATAAGCCTTCTTGATCCGTGGCATAGATGCCACGACGAACGTTGCTAGTGATGACGCTGCCGGAGATTTCGGCGATCGCCGAATTGACATAAACGCCGTATCGACCATTGTCCGTGACGGTCAGATTTCGCAGCACTGTGTCTTCTGAGTTATCGACGATCGTGATTCCGTCCAAATCGTGACCTGACAAAATCAGATCTTCGCCCGTGAAACGTGTGCTACCCGAATGGACGTAGATGCCCCGCTCGGCATCGCTGAGCGTCAAATTCCGGACCGTGACCAAATCCGCGTCGTTCAATTCGACCAGTGCCGCGACGGTGTCGGGGTGAACGTGATACAGACTTGCAACCTGTCCTACGGGACCGGTCCAAGTGAACCCTTCGTCATCGCCGTCAACGGAGTTGTTGGAGATGACCGTCGGATCAAACAGTGGGTAAGACCCTACGTCGGTGTACAGCGTTTGGTCAGAACCCAGCGAATAGATTCGCAGCACGTTGTTCGGATTGGGTTTGGGGTCACTGGCTGTTTTTCCCGTATTGCGATTGTCGCCCACGGCGGTCGCGTATTGATCATCCGTCAACGAATCGTCATTGACGTAATAGGTGTTGGTGTCCAGTGGCACGGTAAAGGTCTCCACCGCCCGATCCATCACCTGTGGTTGGCCCGCGATCTGAATTTCGATCCGTAAACCTTCCGTTCCGAAATCGACATTCGATGTGGCCGGGATCCAAGTGAAGCTGCCATCATCGGCGGTGGTTTCTGTGATCGTGCGATGAATCACTGGCCCGTCGGCGGTGTCTTGCAGCAAGACAATTCTGACAGGGTTGTCGTCGGTATTGCCGTAGGAATCCCACAAAATGTCGCGAGGCAGTTCGCGACTCCAATCGGTATACAGATCGGGCGACCGCAGGTTGATCGTCGGTCGGACGCCGCTGGTATCCGCATCGTGGTGGGTCAACCCATACGCACCTGCGTCAGCGGCCTTGGTGTCGGCAACCAGGCGCACAAACGCATTGTCAAACAACGACGGGTTTGTTCCCGTGCTCGCTAACCGCGATCCCTCATAGCGGAAGCGCAGGCTTCGCGTGCCAATTGGCAGATCGGTCTCGCCGGCGACCAATTCCCATCGCTCGTCGGCTTCCCTGGTCGCGTTGACAATCACGGGGGAACCCAGCGGCTGATCGCTAGCGTCAAGCGGCGTCAGCGTGACGCGACTGAAACCAAGCAAATCGATTTCAGCGTGTCGAACCCGCCCACCAAACACGGCTCGCAAATCCAACGAGTCCAACTCCGCAGTCGTATAACCGGCTGCGACCAAATCAATCTCTTGTTCCAAGAACGCCAAAGGCGAACTGCCAGCGACAAAATGGTTCTCGCCAACAAACGATGATGTGGCATCGCCGCCGGTCGACGCTTCCGCATTGCTGGACCAGTCGGTCAGCGAACTGGCGAAATCGACGTTCGACAACAAGTTCGCCGCGTCCCCACCGGGAACCGCCAAGTCCGCGCTGGTGTGACCAGCATCGATGGCTGGCGACGACAACGAAAGTCTCGCCAATATCGGTGCGAGCGAGAAATCGCCTTGCGCGAGACTTTCAAATCGAGGCCTTGCCCCGTCGGGATTGACCCGCGTCGTGCCGTGTGAGTGCAAATCAAACCGCGCGACATCCTCTTGCCAGTCCAAAATGTCGTCAAAGTCCAAGCTGTAATGGACTAGCGTGCCACTTGGCCCCGTGTGCAGGACGTTGTAGTCGCTGGCGAAGCCGGATTGGCTGTCGTCGGCGACATGGATCACCGTGGACGTTTCCGATGCCAAGATGTTGCTGCGAAGTTCGATTTCCCTGGAATCGTTGTCGATCTGAATCGCGACTCCCGCATCCATCACGACGGTGTTCTGAAAAATACGACTGCCGGTTGCATCGGATGAGTGAATGCCGATTGCAGAATCATCGCCACGCAGACTGGCGACCGTGTTGTGGGCCACCAGTTGCCTGTCGAATATTTGGATCGCGGTGCCGTTGTCGACAAAGTGGTTGTACTGCACTGTTCCGGTCACCAGCGAACCGGTTGCGTTTCGCTCGATGCGGTTGGGCCGTTGCCAGTCGTCATCACCAAGTTGCCCGCTGCCGGTCACGCCAACGTCGTTGGCAATCACGCGCTGCCCCACGACTTGGTCGCGAACGTCCACACCGATCGTGTTGCCGCGGATGGTGTTGGCCGTTGATCCAGCAACGCCGCCAAAGGTCAAGCTGCCGCCACCAATCGCCGGTCCGACTTGGACACCGACTGGCGAGGAGTGGACAACGTTTCCAGAAACATTCGCGTTGGCTTGATAGAGAACCGCAATGTTCTCACTTTGCAGATCGTTACCCGCAATCAAGCCCGCGTTGTCGGCGGACACGTGAATCCCTGCCGTTCTGCCCACGATCTGGTTGCTCAGCAGATCGATGGTTGCGACCACACCAATGTGGACACCGACATCACCGTCGATTTCATTGAACTCGATGGTCGCTTGCGTGTCCGCTTGAACATCGACAGCGATGTCGCCAGAGTCGATTTGGTTTCCAGTGATTCGATGCCCGGTTCCACCGGAGAGTAACAACTGGTCGAACTGCGAATCACGGATCGTGATGTTCGTCCCGCTGGCGATGCTAATGGTTCGGGCATCAAAACCCTGCAGCGAAACATCCGTCGCGCCGGTGATCGTGATAGGACCTCGAATCAGCGTGGCCGGCTCGGACTCGATCGTCAGGTTTGTTACCGTCGCGTCCAGATTGATGCCATTGGCGTAGTTTCCGGGTGATAGAAGAATGGAATCGCCAGCAACCAGCGTGCCGCTATCGAGCAACGATTCGAGCGCTGCGTTGCCAGTGACGCGGTACTGATTGGTCGGTGTCGTGCCTTCGCTACGAAGATAGATCGCCGGCAATTCACCCGATGTTGCCGACTGTACTGACTGAGCGGTCCAGGCGATCGCCGGGTTGCCCAACGCATCATTGGCAACCGCAAAGTCGCTGATGTGTGTGCCAAGGCTTTGCGTTCTTGGCAGCACGCCGGTTTGTGCCGCATCACTTGCTCCAACCAGCGGTTCGCTAAATTCACCGTCGATCAAACGCATGCGATAAATTGTGTCGGATTTCGCATCGCCGGATTCGTCCAGCGTTTCGATCCAGATCAAATCGAGTTCGCTGCCCTGCGTGAACTGGGGCTGGCGCGAGAGTGCAAAACCGTTATCAACATTTGTTGCGACGGTGTTGACGGTGGTTGGAACCCACTGCGAATCATCTAACTGTTTGACGACGATCGACGTTCGTGATCCGATTTCGGTTTGATCAATTTGTTGCCAAGCGACAAAGGGAACGCCATCATGCCAAGCGATCGTTGGTGACGCGACATCGCCAAGCGTGTCGCTGATCCCCGATCCAGAATCGGAAGCGGCGACAGCTTGCCAAGCACCGGCAACCAACTGCCGACCATAAACGTCTCGCGAATCGCCGGATTCGTCGGTCCATACAATCGCCGTCTCACCGTCGGTCGTCATTCCCAGTTCGGCGATCGCATTTCCGTTTGCGGCCACCGGCGTGCCCAATGCCTGCCAATCCGTCCCATCGAAAACGCGAACATGAATTTCTCGTGTCGCCCCGGTTTGCGAGACCCACGCGACGACCGGACCGGCGGTTGACTGCCGAGCGACGAGTTCAACGACGTTCGCTGAGTTGCTAATCCCACCGGACATCATCGAATCGTCCAGCGGTAACCACTGGCTGGTCGCGGAATCAAAAGTGGCCAGTTTCACGTCCGCGCTGCCAACTTCGCCTTCCAACCATGCCACGACCGGCTGACCCGCCGAATCGATCAGTTGGGGACTGGACGATGGTGTGAGCGAGGCACTAATTCCGCCAGCCGATGCGCTGCCATCAAGTTCGTTCCACGCATCATTTTCGTAGCGTGCGACGTAGATTTCCGAGTTGCCGTTGCGGTTGTCTGACCAAGCGACGACATGCCTGCCTGCCGAGTCAATCGCGATGGACGGGGTCGCGTTTTCTGCACTGCGACCGCTGATACCGGCACCGACGGCCGATGGTCCAAGTTGACGCCAGCCTCCCGCTTGGACGGGGCCAGTCGGCAGCGTCGCGAACGTTCTTGCCGCCTGCGCGGTGGGCTGAACTCCTGGTGGCGGTGTAACTGCGGGAGCGACAAACGCTGCTGGATCGACGGCTTCGCCCATGCCATAGTCGACGCGATTGGCCGCACCGGTTCCGGGATCGATGAAATCATCATCGTCTTCACCGAACAACAAATCGCTGCCGCCACCACCGAATAATTGGTCGCGTCCCATGGCCACATTGATCGTCGTGTCGCCCGCGTCACCGTACAAGTAATCGACGGCATTGTCATCACCCACACCGTCAGCAGAGTGACCATGAATCACATCGTGATGCACGCCGCCAATCAGAATGTCGCTGCCCGCGCCGCCTTCGATTAGATCGTCGCCCAGACCGCCTTCAACACGATCGTCTCCCGCACCCGCGATCAACGTATCGTTGCCACCGTGACCTTGCAGCCAATCGTCGCCCGCACCCCCGTCGATGATGTCAGCACCGTCGTCACTGCCTTCCAGCCGATCCGCACCTTCGCCACCGAGGATCACGTCACCCACACCGCCGCCACCAAGAATGTTATCATCTCCCTGGTTACCAGTCAGCTGATCGGCGTCGCCCCCACCATCAATAAAGTCCGCGCCGTCACCACCAGAAATCGTATCAGCATCGGCTTCACCATAAAGGTTGTCGTTGCCCAGATTGCCTTCGATCAAATCATCTCCGACCCCACCATAGATCGTATCGTTGTCGGGTCCGCCCATCAGGTAATCACCAGCCGCACCACCGTCGATCCAGTCATCGCCTTCGCCGCCGTCTACAATGTCTGCTCCACCGCGGCCTTCGATGCGGTCATCGCCGGAATCACCGAACAGCTGATCGCCAAAGTAAACGTTATCCAGCAAGTCAGGGTCATCCGCACCCCAATCGCTACCCACCAAATGGTCATTGCCGCCGCCGCCGCGAAGCACATTGACGATCCCCGTACCAGCCAACAATAAGTCGTCACCCTCGCCACCGGACAGGTCATCTTCGCCAGCACCGCCATCGATCTGATCGTTGCCGGTACCGCCTACGATCGTATCATTGCCGGATTCACCAAGCAGTATGTTGGCCCCCGCGATCCCAGTGATGTTGTCATCACCGAGTCCGCCAAACACGCGATCGTTCCCGGTGCCCCCACTGAGAATGTCATCGCCAGTGCCACCGAAGACCTCATCGTCTCCACCGCCGCCGGTTGCCGTGTCATTACCCTGGCCGCCCTCGACCAAATCCTCGTCATCGCCTCCGTCCAGCGTGTCATCACCAACATCACCGAACAGATCGTCACGCCCCTGTTCGCCGAACAACTGGTCGTCACCGCCTTGACCAAGAATGATGTCGCGATGGCCAAACACAAAGGTTGTCACCTCGCCAAGCGGATGGCTAATACCTTGATCGCCGTAGATGACGTCGGACGCCAGATCGTCATCGGAGTCATCGATCGCGTGACCATAAAGGCGATCAATGCCAAGACCGCCAAAAATCGTGTCGCTGCCCGATCCGCCTTCGATCAAATCTCTACCAGAACCGCCGTAGAGAACGTCGTCACCATCGTGACCTCGAACCTCGTCCGTCCCACCGCCTCCGCGAGCGGTATCGTTTCCATCGTTGCCGCTCAGACTGTCGTTTCCAGAGCCACCGTCCAGCGAATCGTCGCCATCGCCGCCAATCAAACGGTCTGCACCGCTGTCGCCGCGAAGGATATCGTCGCCACCTTGCCCGCGTAGCACGTCATCGCCGGATCCACCCATCAAAATGTCGGTCACGTCGTCGTCAACGATTCCGATCGTGTTGTATCCGAAAAGAAGATCGTCCCCAGCATCACCGCGTATCGTGTCGAGTCCTGCAAAACCGACCAGCGTATCGTTGCCGCGACCTCCGTAGAGAAAGTCATTCCCATCGGCACCGATCACATAGTCATCACCGCCATCTCCCCAAGCAGAATCATCGCCATCACGGCCTAACAGTTGGTCGTCTCCATCGCCGCCCCGTAGTTGGTCATTGCCGGTGCCGCCGTCTAGATCATCATTTCCGGTTCCCCCGTAAAGCTGATCGTTACCGCCACCGCCAAAGAGCGAGTCATTGCCGCCGATGACCGTGACCGAATCTTCGCCCGGCGACGCATCCCCGTACAGAAAATCCGGTGCATCATCGTCGGCAACTGAGGTGTTTGCAGCATGACCTTCCATCCAATCATTACCTGGTCCACCAACCAGAATGTCGGACCCTAACAAACCACGCAGCGAATCATTGCCAGCGCCTCCATAGATCGTGTCGTCGCCGTCGTTGCCATCGATGTTGTCATCGCCGGCATCGCCATAGATTTCATCGGCACCGCCTTCACCATGAATCACGTCATCACCGTCTTGCCCCGATACGAGATCGTCACCACCACCGGCATAGATCAGGTCATTTCCCGCGTTTGCGATGATCAAATCATTCCCTGACATTCCGATCAAAGTGTCTGCCAGTGGACCACCGTGAAGCTCATCATTTCCATCGCCCCCGGTCAAATGATTGACACCGCTTCCACCGACCAGAACGTCATTCCCTTCGCCGCCATCAAGCTGTACCGGGACATTGACATCGGCATCAATGTAGATCGTGTCGTGGCCGGTTCCCGCGACTCCAGAGATACGAGTGACGTCCGCAAAATCAAAGTCCTGGAAGTTGTTTTTTCGCCAAACCCGATAGACGGGTTGTTCTTCGACGACAACGTCATTCTCACCCTCCTCGTTGATGACCTCCACCGCAACCTTTCGCTTGTCGATGGAAACATGCATTTCGTCGTCGCGGTCGGGCTTGAGATTGAGGATCAATTCGCCGTCGCTGAGGCTGGCCAAATGACTGACTTCCCCCGGCGAGCACGATCCGCTGATATCAAGCAACGTCGCTTTGGCAAGCGTCTTGCTACGTTTGATATCCGGAATTCCAAACGGCATTTTGATTTTGAATCCCGCCTTCAAACCGACGCTCAACTTCCCGCTCGGTTCGACAAAGCACCCGCTGTTCATTTCATCAAATCGGACGGCACCGTCGCCGTCGATGTCGGCTAGGTTGAAGCCAAGTTCGCCTTTGACGAAGCCTCCGCCAAAGACGCTCGCCAGCCCCGCGTCAAGCAGCGCATCGATTTGAATCGTCGCCGAAAGCGATAGCTCATCAATGTCTTGGTCTTTCGGGTCAATACTTGGCTGGCCGTAGATATCAATCCGGTCGTACGCGAACAATCCATTACTCAGCAAATTGACTTTTGTTGGATGGTAGCCAGCATCGGCAAACTGTTGGATGCCATAGGTGTCGTAGCCAAACGCCAAATCCGCACTGGCCGCTAATCGCCCACCAAGCCGTCCGTACAACGGCGGCAAAATCGGCATGCGAAGGGCTGGCAACCCAACACCTATGCTTAGCGGTGCCAGATCAAGTTGCAGAAGTGGCACATTGCGTCCCAGGACCAAGCCAAAAAGGCTCGCTGGATCATTGAAGAATGGAAAACTAAAATGATTGCCTTCCGGGGCCACTTGGCTGGTTGCAAACGCGAACGTCGCCTTCCGCACTTCGGGATCCGATATCACATTGGGATCAAATGGCTCAAAGCTGGGCAACTCATAAGCCGCCAAGGACTCAGCACTTTGAAAGATTTCTGTCGGAAAGTTGATGTCTGGGACGGGAATCAGCAGCGATGCATAGGAAACGGTCTCTGCGGCCGTCGTGATTGTCTTGATTTGCTTTTGCAACTTGATGATGAAGTCCAAGCCGGTGAAGAATCCCGGATTGAAATGACTCGTCCGTTTCGCGATGTCAAGCAGCGTGACCTTTCCGTCCGAGTCGAAATCCAATGCGTACCGAATTTCGTCGATGTCTGATAGGACTGGCACACGCCGATCAAGCACTCGAATCAAAGGCTTAAACGGCTTGACCACGTCATCGATTGTTTCAAAAAACTTGTCACCTAGTTGACCGAACAGATCACCCATGTGAATCTGTGCATTGGTAAACCTGACGTGGTCTAGCCGAGATACCGAGGTCGTCAGCGTCCACGCAAAATCCAGGTCGGTCGCCAGATAGGGCAGGACACCGCCGAGAAACGAGGTGCTTAATTTCGCCTGCATATCGACGTTGGCATCACCGTCAAAAGACGCACTTAACACATCGCTAAGATCTCCATCAACCAATTGCGCATGGCTGATTCGGGTCGTTCCGATCCTAGGCGTCAAATCGATCAATAGTTCGGCATCCAGCTCGGTTCCCAAATCGAAAAAGTCCATTTGCAGAAAACCGATCGAGCCTGGCAACTGCGTATCCGGCGCAAAGCCCGCGTCGACCTCAATGCTAAGCATCTCCTTAGCCGGATCGACTTGGACGAAGAAGCCGTCGGTCGTTGAAATCCCCAAACCCAAGTTGATCGACCATGCAAAATCAACATCGATGTCACCATCAACTTGGATGTTCAACGCCTTTGGCCCCAAGTTGTCCCCGATGGGAACCGACCGAGTTGGAAGCGATGTTCCGATTTCGATCGTGACGAAGAACTCATCGGTTGGCGAAGTCGTGTCCAGCGTGACAGCGCTGGACGGCAACACGCTTTGTAAAGCAGTTTGGATCGCGCTTGTGATCGAGGCCTTCGTCGGCGTGGCAGAAGCGATTTCCCCACGCAATTGTGATACCAGTGTCGGCAGAAAGCTCTCTACAAAATTGAAGTCGGCAGAATCGGCAAGCGTACTGCCGAGCAAGGGCAGAGGCGTTTGAAAGAAATCGTCGACGGTGGAAGCCAATCCCGGAAAAAAGGCTTCGATTCCATCGGCCAACAATCGATAGGAATCCTCCAATTGCAGGTCACCGGCAGCCGATGCGAAGTTGGGTGAAGTGACTTCGACATTGTCGCCGGAACTTCCGGTAAACGGCCCGCTATTGCCAAGCAGCCATTCTTCAAGACTCTCAATGTTGCCCGTTAGGCTTGATGGACCTCCCAGCCCGTCGGCAAAGGGAGTCGAGCCATCCGAAAAGAAGACCGGTAGGTCAAACGACATCCCGCCAACGGTCATCACGTCCAACGCGTCAATCGTCGGTGTGCCACCGGTTTCGTCCAAATAGTATTTGACCGTATCGTCGCTTGCATCCCGCGATCCCACGGCAATGGAATAGCTAGCCGGCTGTTGGTCGGCGGATCCATCCCCGGCATCGTCAATGCCATCGGCGTCCAGAATCAAATGGCCGCCACGGATCGAGAGAGGCAACACATTTTGAGCTGTAACGTCAATGTCCAAGTCGTCGACGAAGACTTCGGCGCTTAGAACCAATTCGCTGTCGCCGCGTAGGTAAGTGACGGGGTCTTCGCTGGGTGACAACTCGATTCCAAACTTCAAATCAAATGTCGCCCCGGCAGCGACATCTAGTTGATCCTGGCCGTGGTTGCCCAGCAGCGTGCCAGGCGGCAAACCCAAGCTTTGTAAATCCAAATCAAAATCGACCTGCCGAGTGTCGGTTCGATTCCACTGGGCGGTGAGCAAGATATCCTGACCGTGTACATCGAGGCTCAGTGCGTCGGTATTGATTCCAAGCTGAGAAAAAGACTCCATGATTCTCGTTTGCAGGTCTTCCAATCGCTCGCTTCCTTGACCCTCGTCACTAAGCTTTACAACCAAGTTTTTGATGTCTTCGCCCAGGTCCAATAGCTCCCCTGCTGGGATTCCAATGATGGGAATCGCTGTCCCCTGAATCGGATCGCTGCCGATTGCGACCAGCCCGTTCGCCAGAGACTGGAGCGTCGACACAAAATCATCGAACTCGAAATTCTGGAATGCGGTCAGATTTCCGGTCGCCCCCGGATCCTGAATGATGGTGGTCGTGCCAGATGGGTTAGATTCCGATAGCCCCGTCAATTCAAGTCCGATTGGAACAACGGCGGCGGCCAGTGTCGCAGGGTCAGGTAACGCAAAGTCGAAGCCGCCACGGGACGCCAACTCGGACACCTCAAGATTGCCCTGGCCGGTCCATTGCCGCGAGATGTCGGATGTCGGTGACAGATCGGTCAAGTCAACGGCTGCGAAGTCAGAGATTGCAAACTGATTTCCGCTGCCGAAAAGAACCCCGACGTCAATCTGTCCGTTAGCATCTAAGTTGCCATCGACACTGGCCATTCCCATTGACGCGATTGCATCGACATCGCCGCTGATCATGACACCGACGTCAAGACTGACATTCTGGATAGAGGCGTGATCGATTACCGAATCAATTTCAGCTTGGCTGGTCGGGAATCCCAGCGGGTTTTCTTCGGTCGCCGAGATCACCAAAAAACCGCCTTCGCCATCGGCGGAAGTTAATGTCAGGACATTGGCGTTGCGACCCGCCATGACGGAATCGCCAAGTCCAGCCGCGTCCAATCCAGCTTGCAGGTCAATGACCCAGTCATCAATCGACGCTTTGGGGTTGGCAGCAAGCGTCACCGTGACCGGCACGACCGGACCGACCGATAATTGGAATTCAGGAACCTCGGTGAAGGTAACATCCGTTAGGGGGCTACCGATGGCCTGGATCGTGGCTGACAGCGGGCTGGCATCCAAGATGAAATCGAATCCGGTGTCAATCGTGGTGGTAAGACTGAGACGTTCGTTTGTACTTAGTTCTAGCGAACCCTCCTTGAAGTCATCGGCAAAGTCAATGAGCTTGGGGCTAGCGGTTTGACTCGCTGCGACGCTGATTGATAGGTTGCGGAGAACTGGATCAAAGTCCAGCACGATTGCCGAGGGGTCAACGCCCAGCACAGACGCCAACTCCTGTGCTAATTCTTGCACCGTTCCAACTGTCGCGTTGCCCTCATTGTCACGAAGTTGCGTGCCGAGATTGAATCCTGTCTCTGCCACATCGCCAACGGTTGCGTCAACAAACGGCACGCCAACATCCAGAACCGGCGAATCAGAAAGGCCTAACAGCACGCTATCAATCGAAACGAATGAGTCCACGATCGACTCAATGTCGAATTCGCTAAATCCCGAAAGCTCATCCAGTCCCGACAGAGTTCCACTAGGTAGGCCATCGATGGTTTCAATATTCAGAGATCCGTTCTGACTAAAGGAGCCAAGTGCTACGCTGGCTGGCAAAGCGGCATCGATCGACACTTCGGGTGTGACTTCCATTAGATCACTTGGCGGTGTCTGAAGATCAATCAATGAAAACCCTCGTAATCGACGGTCATCACTCTCGTCACTCAGCCTGACGTTAAAACCGGAGTCGATGTCGATCACACCATTGGATATGGTTGATCCAAGCGGGCCAATATTTAAATCAGCGGACAGATCATCCGACTGACCGACGACCGATCCATCCAGCTTTGCAATTCGGAAGAAAAACCGCTCGTCACCCACACCTTCGTCAAGATGCAATCCAAATTCAACATCGACGTCGATCACCACGTTGGCAGCGATCTGTCCGTCGATCGTCAACCCAGAAATACCAAGTTGCTGTCCCAAAGCCAGCGGCAAGCTAATCGCCGTTTCGGTCGTTCGATCGATCCGCCAAATCAATTCTCGCTGCGGATCTTGCTGCAAGTCAGGTTGCGTCCCCACAACCTCCGCCAAAGACAAAGAATGAAGATCGACAACGCCACCAACAACATTCAGCCGCGTGACATCAGCGGATTGCAGTTGGGATTCGATGACCGCTGCGATTTCTGCGGAATCGGAGGCGCCGCCAATTGCAGCACTGATCGCGTCGAATTGATTCGCGAGACTTGTGAAATACGGGGCGACTTGCGCGGAGATTTCCGAGAAGAAACTACCGGTACTATCGGCCAAATCGTTGACGGGCAATTCAGTCTCGCGGTCCAACTTGATTGCAGCGTCTGAGATCGCAGCGGGGACGTCTGTCACTAGCGTGGAGACTTGCGAAAGACCTGTCTGCAGGTCATCCACATCGCTGGTTGAAACCGACGAAAGCTCTGTCAAACGATCGAGTTGCAAGATGCCTAACTTTGCCGAGGCAACCGCTGCTTGAGCTGTCGTTCGCTGCAGTGAACTAGACGAATCGACCGAACTGGGATCAACACCAGAATTCCTCAGTACCGTCCTTAAGACCAGCGGATCGGCAACGATTCCAAGTCGCGTCGAATCGCCGATTGACCCCGAGATTTCGATGGTTTTGAGCTGCGGGTCAGGGTCGCCGGCAAATTGCCCCAAAGATGATGAACGTGTCACCAATCCATCACCGGGCAAACTGGCGCCGCCAGCAACGACTTGCTCTGACCAAGCTTCCCCGGCGAGGGGAGCTCGCGGCGTCTGCTCCGTAAAGGGAAAAATTAACGTGCCGGCCGCGCTGCCAACACGTGGTTGGACGCTGGTGGCGGTTGCCTGGTCGATGCCAGCAACAACCGACACATCGCCGCTGATCAGACTCGGATCTGCAAATCGATTTGCGTCGCGCGCCATACCTGAGACTACGATCGTTTCTGATCCCGCCGCGATCCACTGCTGTAGCGTGTAGTCGACATCCAAACCGTCATTCAAATCCAGCAGCAGGCTGCTGGATTGCTGACCAATTGCGCCGTCTTGAGCGCCGACGTAATCAAACGTGGGCAAAACATCAATGAGCCCAGGATAGTAGCGGCCGATGAAGTCCGACTCGGACAAGTTCTCACTGCTCAGTATTTCGCCGCCGGGTGTGAGAATCGTTGAACCGTTTTGCAGTTGCCCATAGGCGGCATCGAGAGTCGCGGCGGTGATGATCCGAGGTGTCGCGTCGCTGGTCAGTTCCGTTGCAAAGTCATTCTGAAGTTGATTCAACGCCGAAACGATTCCCCGATTTGGCGCACCAATCAACGTTAAGTCGTTCACCGCTGGTAAATTCCATCCTTCTGCTGTCGTGGCCTGGTAAGCACTACTTTGCACGTAGGCGCGAACCATGATCGCCCCCACTCCATGACCAACGATATCCACCGTAGTCGGCCGAGCACCTGTTTTCTGCAACCATGCATCCGAGGATTCATGCAACCAATGTCCGAGGTAGTCAACAGCGTGATTGAATTCTCGGTCCAAGATAGACGCGGAAGTCAATGCATCAAGCTGACCATCGTACGACGTACTGGGATCTGTTGGAGCAATTGCCAGTCGCCAATCAAACGGAGCCGCGATCAGATCTTCACCTAGCGTGAATCCAGCTTCATCCAAGGAATCGATCAGGGGTGCGTACGTCAGCGAGACTGGATCAAGTTCGAGTTTCTCAGGCGCAATTCCGACAGTCGATAGCCATGTGTCTTCGGCACCTGCCACCGGACCGCTCAAGGGCGCATCGGGAATGATCAGCAAGGGACGCTCCGGCACGACTTCGCCGGCTAGCATCATTCGCGGTTCCAGCAGTTCCGCGAAAACGCGTCTCCGCCGTTGCTGACGCTTGCTTTTGGTTCGCTTTTTTCGCCGTCGCTCGTCTTTCTCGCGAGATGTCATTTGATTGGCTCTGGATCTGAAACGCAATTTGAGTCGAACTACGAACGAATGGGTCGTATTCTGGAGGTCGCTACTGACTGTGCTGAGAGTCGCCACGCAAACTACCTTTTGGCTGTTTGGACCTCCAGGAAAGTTAAAGTGAACTTAGGGAGAATTTCCTCTCGGCTGGGGCGATAACACTCCTGACTCCTGGGCAAACCGGTAAAAACGAGACGGACCCTAAAAGCTAACGTGGGGAAATTCTCGTCTCCATCCCCGAATCCGGGGATCGAACCTGGCGGGAACGGTTGGCATATTCCTGACGCCTACGCGCAAGCCGATACGCGCGACTAGCGTCTCAATCGTGTAGTTTGTAAATCCGTCAGGCGATCATCGTCCGTCATCAAAGCCCAAGCGTCCGGATCATGATCGAAGATATATCTCAACGAAACACGTCGGAAATCGAGTCGGAAATGGATTCGGATCTGGCGTTGGATAAGGTCGGTCGCTTGATCGCTGGTGTCGCCCGAATCGGAGAGATGCGACTCGACGTCGGGGAGTGTCGATCCAAAACTCTCACGCTGTTGGTTGAATTGATCGATGCGACGTCGGCTGCATGGGCTTGGGGCGTTGCCAATGATTCCGCGGAATCGATCGCCGCGATCGCCACGGTCGAGGTGGGCGTGACGGCATCCCAGTCGGCGGCGATCATTAACATGGGACTTGATCCCAAAATGTTCGAAGAGTTTCGTCGTCCGATTACCGAAAAATGGAAGGTGGCCGCGCGGGGCACTGACTTACGGACAGATTTGTATGATGATCAGCAATGGAAAACGACGCGGATGTACGCGAATTTGATTGAGGGTGGCTATGACGAGTGGTTGCACAGTTTTCAATACGAGTCTTCGGAAACTTGGTCTGGGGTTTTCTTTTTACGCCAAGCTGGTTTGGCTCCCTTTCAACCTGCCGACCGACAGTTGATCGACTTGGCGATGCGTAGCATTCCATGGTTCGGGACAACGCTGGAGGTCGTGTGTCCTGCGCAATCCAGCGTAGCGTTGACGACCCGTCAGCGAATGGTGTTGATAATGCAGTTCAACGGACTGTCGCGAAAACAGATTGCCAGCCGATTAGAAATCAGCGTTGATACGGTTGGCGATCACATGAAGCAAATCTACGAGCACTTTCATGTGAACTCGGCCGGCGAATTAGCCGCGATCTTTCTGCGAGGTCGCTAAACCGGAAAGATACCGGGAAGATGCCGTCAACCTTCCTACGTTTGACGATGCTTTGGCGTTTTAGTGGCTGCCTGTCTGGGCAACGCCGTGAAGTGTTTTGGCCTCGGAAAAAACGGGTTAGTTCGTTTAACCGCGTGGGCATCGCCCCGCGCGTTTCGCCCCGCATGGACGCGCGGGGCGATGCCCACGCGGTTAAACAGTCCAGAAACCCTTCACGGCGTTGCTGTCTGGGGCTGCATCCTGACACGAGTCGATGGAATCCCTTATCCTTAAAATCGCGTCAGCGGGGCTTTCCATCCACCCAAACGTATTGAGATCGAGGTTGTATCTGTGAGGGGAGTCCATCCAGATGGTGAGAAGATCCGCCTCGCTCGGTCCGCTGCGTCGATGACGCAAGAAGAAGTAGCGGGGATCGCTCAATGCAACGTTAAGACCATTCGCAAAGCGGAACAGGGTACAAATCGGTTGGACTTGCGAGTGATCGCAGCGATCGCTTCGGCTTTTGAGACGACTGTTTCTCAGTTAACGATTCCAGACCGCAACGTCGATCATCATGGGCATCTTCTGCAGCGAATGGACCAGTGGATCCATCATTTCGCTGCCAGCGACGTCGAGGGGTTTCTGTCTCTACACACCCAAGATTCTGTACTGGAAATGCCGGGGGCAGAGGACTTGTTCACGCCTGCGAACTGCAACGGCATCGATCAACTGCTCAACCACGCCGTCGTATTTTTTAAGAGTTTTCGCCTGATTGAATTGCAACAAAAACTGACTCACTCCTATGCGGCTGAACGGTTCGTATTCTTACGGATGACGGCATCCATTGAATACATTCCCGCCGGACGAAGTTACACGGCCTGTCACGTCCACGAGTTCGAGTTTCGTGAAGATAAGATTAGCCGCCGCGTTTCCGTTGCTGACTATGGTGAGCTTCGACAGATCATCAAAGAGCACGAGTATACCCAATCCACCAAACCCTAAGCACAGGATGACGCAGAGAATATGCGAGGAATTCTAGCCAACGGAGTTCAAATTCGGTCATTGCGAAAAGCACAAGCGATGACTCAAGAGGATTTGGCGTCGCGTGCTGATCTTGATGTGAAGACGATTCGCAAAGCCGAGACAAAAAAACAACGTGTTGACCTAAGTGTGCTCGTTGCAATCGCCGATGCGTTGGGCATAGCTCATCAATCTATCTCAATTGACGACCAGTTGAATGTGCTGACGCCAGAGCAATTAATTGCACTAGTTCACCAGTGGAATGACGCATGGCTACGCTGCGATATCGATGCCATTGTGTCCATGCACACGGAGGACACGGTGATGGTACTTCCTGGCACCGAGGATTTTCCCGATGCGAAAAACAGCCAGGGACTCGAAGAATTGCGAGTGTTTCTTACCAACCTCTTTCCGCAGTTCCAAATTTCTGAAATCGACCAAAGCACGCTTCAAATCGACGTCTCCGGAAACCATGTGTTCCAGCGAACCAATGCCACGATCACGCATGTTCCCTCGGGAAGAGCCTACACGACGAGACACGTGCATGAGATTGAGTTTCGCGGCGACAAAATCGCTCATCGGATCACGGTGGCGGATTACGATTTGCTCCGAAAAATCCACGCCGATATCTCAGCGGATCAGCAAGCCGATACAGACATGTCACCGGCTGAGTGACCGTAGTGGCAGGATTCCGCGGCCACTGCGGAAGAGACGACATCATCGGCCTGCTAATTCGGTGGTTTAGCACTGGTGATCGACACGTCTTGGTAGCGTTGGCCTGATGTGATCGATGGGTATTCTTCGATTCTTTTGGCGATGCAGGCCCACGTCAGGTCCTGTTGCAATTCTTTGCGAATCGATTCGTTTTGTTCTAGCTCGTAAGCCTTGCGAGTTAAGTCTCGCCAGGCTTGCTGTGCTGGCCATGCTAATTTGCGTGACGAATGGATTTCAGTCTTGGCGATCGGTGGGAAGGGTGGCGTCGCAAGCTGGATCGCTCGCGAGACGCGGTCTTGATATGCGACGACCGTGATCAATTTGCTGTGAACTGGAACGTCATCGTAAAGACCATGCCGACGTAAAAAGGGCAGACAATAGGCATCGACGTTGGTTGATCGCTGGGAAGCTTTGATGTCTTCTACGAATTGAGCTGGGGTCCACGTTCTGCCGCCAAAGCAAAGCGTGCTGTCTAGGTTCAGGATATCTTCAAAGAGATTCAGTGCAGCGAATGCTTCTTCATCAGTCCATCGCTTTTTCATCGGGTACCGCTGGCCAGCGTCGCGACGTTGTTTCGTGATTCGATATTCGATCCTGTTCCACCAGTGACGCATCTCGCTGGCGAGTGACTTATCCAATTGCAGCACTTCAAACAGATTGTCTTTTAACTTTCTGGGTTCTCGTCCTAGCTCGATCATCGAACGAAGGAATGTTTCGGTCTGGCCGCTACGCCAAAGTGATTGTGCCACATGCATGCGGTACTTCTTTTTCGCGTTGCTCGACGACGCGGCCCTGGCGCGTTGGCGGAGGATTTCGTAGATTCGCATTGCCAGTTCTGTCTTTCCCGCACCGACGTGCAGTTCCGCGGCTAGCGTGCCGAGTTCAATTCGCGACCACTTCGATGCCGACTTCTGATTGGGTGTTGGGAATGTTTCCAACCAAGTTTCAATGTCCATCTCATCGAAATCCAGCTCGTTGATCGCTTCGTCGTACTGACCACGGGCGATC
This sequence comes from Rubripirellula obstinata, assembly GCF_001642955.1. Taxonomy (GTDB): domain Bacteria; phylum Planctomycetota; class Planctomycetia; order Pirellulales; family Pirellulaceae; genus Rubripirellula; species Rubripirellula obstinata. Next base: position 66,992 of record NZ_LWSK01000002.1, read on the forward strand.
CGCAATTGCAATGCTAAAAACGGGTTCACTGTCATCAGCAACTTGAATCCCTTGGTTGGTTGATCGCAGCGAATCAGTGTCAACGCCAAGGCTTCACTCGCACGTCTGTTGTCCAGTTCGTCGCAGAGCGTTTGCATGTCGGAAAGGGTTTGGGAGAACCCGTCTTTGTCTTCGTCATACCATTGAAAAATTGCGAGCAGACTCAAGTCATCGACGGTTTCCGTTGCTCGTCTTTGATCAAGATCAATCGCCTTCTTCTGCCAAGCTGCTGCTTCTTTCCAGTTCCGTGCTTCGGCAAACAAATCGGTGACGAGATCCAGCTTTTCAAACTCAATCGCCTTCCGAGCGGCTTCGCCAGAGCGACCGCTGGCTCTCAGGAAATCAATCAAGTTGCGCTGCTGGTGCGGTTCAAGCGTTTCTGTTTGCTTTAGTTCTTCTATCCGCAAATCCAGATCGCCAAGTTGTTGATAAAAACTAGCAAGATGTACTGACGCACCATCGACGTCCGCGTTTTGGCGGAGTATTTGCCGTGCATCGTCGATGCGATTTTCATGGATCGCAAACGCAACTTTGCCACTACTGGAAAACAAGAAATCGGCCATCGCCCCAGGGGGATCACCGGCCAGTTTGATCCAGTGCATCAGCTTGTGCGATTGTCCGCTGCCCAACATCGTCCAACGCAGCTTGGCCTGGTTGAGTGCCTGGGTGAACAACCATCGTTGCTGGTTTTCGGGTTGTTGCAGGACCAGCTTCTCGAAGCCTTCAACAAATTTGGGATCGGTAAATAATTCAGGATTGATAACCGAGACGCTGCTCAGAAAACTCCTGAGTTCGCTAGGCGGACAGTCAATCGCGATACGCAACCATGGATCGAGCTTCCCGGCCTTAATCCACTCAATCGCGGAAAGCCGATTCAAATAGAGCTTCGAGACAATTTGGTGCCGTTGCTGGGAGCTCATGAAGTTCGGATCGTTGACCCAATCAAACAGACGTTGTTGATATCCCGATTCGACAAGCTGCTTGACCATTGATGAATCATTGAAAAGCCGAGTGACGATTGTTTTCCGCGTTTTCAGGTCCAGTCTTCGGTCCACCACACGCCACAATTCATCACCGCGTTTCTCTTTTAGTAAATGATCAATCACTCGGTTATTAAGCACTCGACCCCAGATCGTTCCTTCCTTGGACGGTTCGGCGTAGCGGACAATCAATTCAGAAATCGGCGTCAACTGGTCGTGCTTGACCAGCACCAGAACACTCTGCGAGTTTGACACCAATGATTCGAGCAATCGATGTCGCCAACGCAGATCGGGCTCGTGGCGAACGATGTCATAAAGCAAATCAAGTTGCTTCTTTGCGGCCAACGCTTCGACCAAGTGTGTTGAGCTGAACAGCGCGTGGTTGCGGAAAGAACGACCTTGTTTTGGGTTTGTGGTCAGCCAACCGATCAACTCGGGCAGTCGGTCTTTCTTTGCAAATTCGGAGATTACGGCTTTGTTGTTGACCAGCCTTTGAAGGTGTGAACGATGCTCCGGCAGATCGAATTGTGCAAGATCGACCAAGCCGAAGAATCGGTCTTTCTTGACAAGCTGATCTACCAATGGGCTCATCCCCATCATGTTCGCGACCAGCGGGGCGACGTCACGTTGAACGTCACCTTGAACGCCGGGTTGAGCGACAAGTTCATCGACAAGATCTAGCAACGCATCGAACTTACCAGCCTGGACAATCGCTTGGGCTGCTGCGTGGCGACCAACGACTTGGTTTGCAAACTCGGCTCGCTGCTGGAGCGACCACTGCGGATTCGCGAACGAGAAAAGGAGTGCTCGTTCTTTGCTGCGCATCAAGTGTTCAATCACCCTAGCATCCGCCATGAATTTGCCGAGCACTTGTGATCGGCGTCGTTCGTTTGTGTGACTTCTGGCGATTGCGAGCAGATCATCAAAACGGGCGTCTTGAATCAGTTCTCGCATCGCACGGTAGTTGCTGAACAACGATTCAGCAGCGGTCGCCTTGGCATCCTCGCTGCCTAGCGATTCAATCGACGTGATGAACCACTTGGTGCGATCTGATTTCCCAAGTAGTTCGGTGACCGTTGTCGATCGAAACAAAGCACGAAGTAAGCGTTCGGCTAATTCTGGCGATGCCTCACTGGACTCCTTTAGTAAACGGTCCAGCAGAGATTCGTTTAAATGCAAAGCAAACAAGCGGTTCTGGACGAGCGTTTCGCCGATCTTGGTGGAGACGTCGGGGGAAGCGAACGGAATTCGATCACTGACCCAATCGCGGTGCTCGGCGGATTCAGCGAGCCGTTTCATCAATGGTCCGCCATTGCTAAACACGGCGAGGGTTCTGTCGGCTTCATCAATCGATGATTCGATAATCCCCTCGAACACGAGCGTTGCAAGGTTCTGATTTTTGGACATTCGCAACAACGGGGTATTCGCCATCGCGACTAAGAAATCGATCCGATCAGGGCCATCGAGTTGTTTGAGCACGATCCGCAAATTGATGGCTGCGTCGAACGGATCGTTCCGATCCTGTGCTTGGAAAAGACGGTGGAGAATATGGGTTTGCCGACTTTGCTTCATCCTGCAAATGATCCGAACGAAGCGATCAATTTTGTTCGTTTGCCGAATCAGTTGAATGTTTTTGTACTGACCAAAAATCGATGTCGACACCAAGCCAACGGTGTTGTTGTCGAGCGATTCCAAGACGACGATTAGTTTTGATAATCTTTGATCGTCTTCGATCAGCCTTGCAAAGCTCGGCGGGTTGGCAATGCGTGCAATGGCGAGTCGTTGTAGGGCAGCGTTGCTGGAGGTAGCCGCCATTTCCCAAACCTCGAAATACGCTTGGTACTCGGCATCGTCTGATTGATTTGAAAACAGCTTGGACTGCATCAACGCCATTAAATATGCGTCCTGGATCTCTCCTGTGGGTTGAGACTTGGCGTAGCCGACAATTTTCGACCATTGATCTTTTGTTTGAAGACTCTGCAGCGCAACCGGATCGGACAAAATGCGTCCCATCACTGTCGCACGAAGTTTAGGATCGTTCACATGATCGGCTGCGGCAATCAAACCGTCCCAACCGGTTTGCTGATGAATCGCTGCGATGACGGATGTTTGTCGCAGAGCCGATGCGATCGCCGTGGGGATGACGCCCGGCGAGCCAAGTGTTTTGATTCGGCTTGCGAACGCCGAAAAGCCATCGACTTCGACAATTACTTTCATTACCGCTTGATTGGATGCCAATCGCAACACGGCACGATCTCGCAGCGGTTGCGTGTTGGATTGGTCCAGCATTCCAAAAACGAATTCTGTTCCAGCAATCTGGACTAGCGTTTGTAACGAGCCATTGCCGTTGATCATCGCGTCGAGATAGAGATCGCGTTGGCCGACCGATGTCTCGGCAACGATCGTTTTCAGCGTATCGAGTTTGCTGGCTTTGTTGAGCGTTACCAGAAAGCTTGGCGAGAAGAGAACGATGGCACGAGTTTGGACACGCCATTGTTTCGATTGGTTGTCACCTGTTCGATCGAGTAGTGCGTCGACTTTGGCGACATCATCATAATGTTTGACAATGACTCCTCCGCGAAACATCACTCGAATCCATCTTTGACGCTGTTCGCTGTTGGGTTGCAGCGAAATCAATCGTTCCAAAACCTCAGTGGATCCATCGGCACAAAGATCGCCAAACGCTTCGGCTTGCTTGGCGGGGTCTCCGTCGCGGAAAGCAATGATCTTTGCCCGCACCGAAGGCGGCGTGTCGGGAAGAACCCCGTAGCGAAAGTCGCGGAGGATTCTCCGTGCTCGAATGCGGGCTTCCGCATCAGCACCTTCGGCGAGCCGTTTCAGCGCAGCTTCCGTTTTCAACCCCATCTGCCAAAGATCGTCCGACGCTTGCTCGCGATCCTTGTACCGGTCCGAAGTCAATGCTTCGATCGCTTCGCGGATCTTAGGGTTGCTGGATTGGCAATGGGCCAGCGAGATTACAGTAAAGCTGAAAATCAAGAAGAGCGTTGATCGGCCAAGCATTCGTTTGACTCGTTTTTTGGATCGGCGAACGGTTTCTGGGCGACTGTCGTTCTATTCTACGCCAAAACCAGTCGTCCAATATCCAGCAGCGTCGCAATGTAGGCCGGAACAAGGAGTCTTCGACGCAGTTCCGGCAATACGACAAAACCTTCGCAACTGCCGGAACTGCGCCGAAGCGGCTTTGTTACCGGCCTACCTCTGTGCGTCGCAACGTAGGCCGGAACAAGGAGTCTTCGACGCAGTTCCGGCAATCGCATCTCGCTGTCAATACGCTGCGTGAAACACGATCCTGACTGTTTTACGCTTCGCTATGGACCGAACGCTCGAACTTTAGCTAATGTCGTGAAAACGACGTTAATATTTTCACACGGACGTGAAGGACCACCGATGCAGTTATTGATGCGCTACCGTGACTTGGTGTTGCCGCTTGGCATCATTGGGTGTTTGGTGGTCATTTTGATGCCGCTGCCACCGCTGGTGATGGATTTGTTGCTGGCTGGCAATATCACCGTGGGCGTCATTGTTCTGCTGACGACGGTTTACGTTTCGACACCGCTGGAATTCAGCGTCTTTCCTTCGCTGCTACTTGCCACCACGCTCGCTCGATTGGTGCTGAACGTCGCCACCACTCGGTTGATTCTGACCGGCGCAGATGAACGAGGAATGGAAGCGGCCGGTGGAGTGATCCAGGGCTTTGGTGAATTCGTTGCCGGTGACCGCGTCGAAGTCGGGGTGATCATCTTTGTGATCATCGTGTTGATTCAGTTCATTGTGATTACCAAGGGTGCGACGAGGATTAGTGAAGTCGCAGCCAGATTTGCGTTGGATGGAATGCCAGGTCGTCAGATGGCGATCGATGCTGATTTGAATGCGGGACTGATCGACGAGAAACAAGCTCAATCGCGCCGCGAAGAAATTTCCAGCCAAGCAGATTTTTACGGGGCGATGGATGGTGCCAGTAAGTTTGTCCGCGGCGACGCGGTCGCGGGCATCGTGATTACGATTGTCAACGTGATGGGTGGTCTTTACATCGGCGTCGTTCAGGCTGGGATGAGTATCACGGACGCGGCGGCACTGTTTACCAAGTTGACGATTGGTGATGGATTGGTCAGCCAAGTGCCAGCGTTGTTGATCTCGTTGGCCGCGGGTTTGTTGGTCACGCGAAGTGCCAAGAAAGCGAATCTTCCCGAACAGTTTTTGCAACAGTTGCTTGGTAATCCGCGTGCGTTGATGGTCGCGGGTGGATTCTTGCTGCTGTTGATCGTGACGAATCTGCCCACGATTCCAATGGCGACCTTGGGAATCGGTTGCATTGGGTTGGCGGTGGTGATGAATCGTCAGACCGCACAGAACGTTGTCAATGATGCCAACAAAGCAGAAGCCGAAGCGACCGCCGCCGCGGTGCCCGCAGAGAAGCGTGTCGAGGACTTCCTTGCTGTTGATCCGATGGAAATGTCGATTGGGTTGGGGCTGTTAAGCCTTGCTGATCCGTCGCGTGGCGGCGATTTGATGCAGCGGATTACGGGCGTGCGAAATGCGATCGCGACCGATATCGGTATCATCTTGCCCAAGGTGCGGGTGCGGGACGAAATGAGCTTGGGTGAATTTGAATATGAAATAAGAATCGGCGGAAACCCGATCGCCAGGTCATCCGTGTTTCCCGGTCGCTTGTTGGCGATCGATGGTGGAAACACAACGGGCGTGATTGAAGGCGAACCGACTCGCGACCCAACGTTCGGCGAACCGGCGGTTTGGATCGATCCGCTTCGGCGTGAACAGGCAGCAATCTATGGATACACGACCGTGGATCCGGGCGCGGTGCTGGCGACTCACTTGCAAGAAATTTCCCGTCGTCACGCGGACGAATTACTTTCACGAGACGCAACCAAACACTTGATTGACGAACTGAAAGAAACGTTGCCGACGGTGGTTGAGGAACTGGTGCCTGGATTGATGAAGGTCAGCGAGGTGCAAAGTGTTCTGCACATGTTGCTTCGCGAGGACATTCCGATTCGCCAGCTTGGCATCATCATGGAAACGCTCGGTGATTTCGCGGGCAAGACGAAGGATCCGATTTGGTTGTGCGAATACGTTCGTCACCGTCTGGCTCGTACGATTAGTTCGCGTTATCGCGATGAACAAGACCGTTTGCACGTGATTGCTCTTGACCCGGCGATGGAAGATCGCATTGCGGCTGGGATCGAGCATGGTGAACGAGGACTTTTTGTCAGAATGAGTCCTGCAGCGATCGACACGACTTGCAATCGAATTCAAGAAGCAGTTAAGAAGTTAATTACGGCGGGCCGTCCGCCCGTTATTTTGGTCAGTCCTCGGATTCGACCAGGTCTTCGTCAGATGACAGCCGCATCGATGCCTCGATTGCGAGTGCTGTCCTACAACGAGATCACGCAAGATACAAAAATTGAATCCTACGGAGTCGTTAGCGACGTTGATTGATCGTCAAACCACTGACGAAGACTATCGCTGACCTTTGAAGCACTCCATCCCTCTAACCTTTACATCTACCCATGCACATTCGCACCTTCCGAGCCAACAGCTTGCAAGACGCTTTGGAGCAAATTCGATCCCAGATGGGAGCGGATGCTTCGGTGCTTCATACTCGCCAAGTCCGCGACGGATTGATGGGGTGGTTGGGGCGAACGTACGTCGAAGTGACTGCGGGTTTGAAGGATGGCGAAGGCAACGAAATCGGGGCAGGGCAGGGCGGTTCTGATTCACCCCAACTAGGTGACGATCACGGTTGTCCAGCGTCACGTTTCAACGTGGTTTCCCAAGGCTCAGACTCGCTGCAGCCAAGTTTGCAAACCCAAGCGTCTTTCGAGGAAAACCTTCCCGCGCCGCTTCGTTCCTACTTTGATGAACTGCTTTCCCAAGGCGTGCTTCGCGCTGTCGCGGAGCGTTGGATCATGGGCACGGTCAGTTTTGCTGCCAGCTTAGGTGAGACGTCCGGTGATTCATTGGGATCATCGATTCCCTGGTTAGAACATTTGCAGCGCAGTGTGGGTCGCGAGCTTCGCATTGGCAGCCCGATCCGAACACAGCCCGGCGATCGGCGGATCGTTGCCTTGGTCGGACCGACCGGTGTCGGCAAGACGACGACGGTTGCCAAGTTGGCGGCGGGTTTCCGATTGGAAGCGCGTCGAAGGGTCGGCCTGCTAACGATTGACACATTCCGAATCGCAGCGGTTCAACAATTACGCGCTTACGCCGACATCATGGACTTGCCCATGGAAGTCGTCGAGAAACCTGAACAGATGCGTCCGGCTCTTGGACGGCTTGGCGATGTTGATTTAGTCTTGATTGACACGGCGGGACGAAGTCCAACCAGCGACGCGCGGATCGAACAGTTAGTTGAACTGCTAAGAAGTGCTCAACCCGACGAAACTCATTTGGTGCTCAGCGGCACATCCTCAGTTGCATCAATCGAACAAACGATTCGCGGATTCGCACCGGTTCGCCCGACTTCGGCCATTGTCACCAAGCTAGACGAGACGCCGCACTTGGCCGGTGTGTTGTCAGCGATTGTGGCGACAGAAACAAATTCAGGGATCGCACTCAGCTACACCACCGACGGACAACAAGTCCCCGATGACATCGCAATCGCTGACGCATCAGCGCTGTTGTCCCGGTTGTTACCTCCGCGGATGCAACTTTCTCAGGCCGAAGCTGCTTAAAAGATTGCAACTTAGGCTAAAGCCCAACGCATCGGAAATCCGATACAGATAGTGAGGGATCTTGCATCCAACGAAAACGGCTTGAGCCAAAATTATTTTGCAAGACAACTCGACGCATTGAACAGAATCGCTTGACACTTTCAACACAGAGAAAACGACGTTGCCTCGAAGCCTTGCCGCATCGCTCAGCGCACTCGCCATGGCCCTTGTGGTCTTGCGAGGAGCTGCCGGTGGCGAGCCCATCGAGGTGGTCACGGCGGAAGCCATCGTGGCCATGTTGATCTTTGCTGTTGTTGGATATGTCGCCGGGTGGATCGCGGACTACTTAGTTCGGGATTCGCTTGAGCAAAACTTCCGAGCTCGAATGGATTGGTACCGCAAGGAACTTGTCCAACTGGGTTTGGATCCGGCAGTTGATTCGACTAGCGATCCAGGCCAACCGCCTGAGAATCGCGAAGCGGCTTAGCAACGAAAACTTAACCATTGATTTCTTGCCCGATCACCACCCGCGGTGTTCGGCTAGAAAGCTCACAGCAGGACGCTGTGAAACAGATACCTATCACGGAGGATAGAATGGCTGCCACTGCCACAAAAGACGACGTAATCCTGCAAGTTTGGAACGATTTTAAAAAGATCACCAAGGATTCGCCTGATTACGAAGACCTCCGAAACACGTTGGTCGAACGCTACATGCCGCTGGTTCGCTACAACGGCGATCGTATCTGGCAACGCTTGCCCGACGGTGTCGAGCTGGACGATTTGATCAGTGCCGGAATCTTTGGATTGATGGACGCGATCGACGCGTATGACATGGAACGAGGCGTCAAGTTTGAAACCTACTGCGTTCCGCGTATCCGTGGTGCGATGCTAGACGAATTGCGAACGATGGATTGGGTTCCACGTTTGGTTCGCAGCAAGGCGAGCAAGTTGGCTGCGGCTAAGAAAGCTCTTGAAACAAAGTTCGGCCGAGCACCCACGGTGGTCGAACTGTCCGAGCACATGGAATTGGCGGTTTCGGAAATTGAAAAAATGCAATCCGACGCCAACGCAGTCGGTGTCGTTTCGCTGAACAAGAAATGGTACGAAACGGACAGCTACAAAGATGTTCGCGAGATCGACATCTTGGAAGACAAGAAGGGCGAAGACCCAACGATTCGCGTTCAGAAAAATGACCTGATGCGTCTGGTCACCAAAGGTTTGAATCGAAACGAACGCCTGATCATCATTCTTTATTACTACGAAGAATTGACGATGAAGGAAATTGGGGCGACTTTGGATCTTTCCGAATCGCGTGTCAGCCAAATGCACACCTCGATCGTCAATCGTTTGCAGTCACAGCTTGGCTACCGACGTATTGAGTTTGGTGCTTAGGCACGGAACTCGTTCTCCCAAAAAAACATCAAGACGGCAGCCTGGAATCACCAGGCTGCCGTTTTTTGATTATGTTGGGAGAGCATTCGTTTAGCCGCGTGGGCAACGCCCCGCGCGTTATGCTGGACCCGAACGCGCGGGGCGATGCCCACGCGGTTAAACGATTTAGAAACCCTTTACGGCGTTGGGCATCGCCCCGCGTGTTGTGCCCCGCATGGACGCGCGGGGCGATGCCCACGCGGTTAAACGACACGTCTTTTATTCTCTACAGGCTAATTCATCCGTGCGCGTCGCTCATATCATTACACGAATGATCATTGGCGGTGCGCAGGAAAACACGCTGCTGAATTGCTTGGACTTGATGCGGGATTACGGCGACGACGTCATCCTGATTACCGGCACATCGACCGGACCCGAGGGAGACTTGTTGAGCCAGGGGAGGGCAGGGGAGTTACCGATTCGGTATCTGGATTCGCTTCAGCGAGCGATTCAGCTTCGCGACATTGCGGCGGCTCGCGACATCCGGCGAGTGCTTCGCGAGTTCCAGCCCGACGTCGTTCACACTCATAGCGCCAAGGCTGGATTGATTGGCCGCTATGTTGCGTGGGGCGAGAAAGTTCCGGCTGTGATTCATTCCGTTCACGGCGCACCGTTTCATCCGTATCAGAACTTCGCAGCACGCGAGTTCTTTCGTCGCTGTGAAAAGTGGGCGGCCAAGCGATGCCACCGAATGATCAGTGTTGCCGATGCGATGACTGACTTGATGGTGGAGGCAAGCGTTGCGCCACGCGAAAAATTCATCACGATTTCTAGCGGCATGGATGTCCAGCCGTTTGTTGATGCAACGAAGCATCGTGAAAACATTCGTGCCAAGTATGGATTCACCGATCAGCACATTGTGGTTGGGAAGATCGCTCGCCTGTTTCACTTGAAGGGGCATGCGGACCTGGTCACTGCTGCTGCGGACGTGATTGCGATCGAGCCCAACGTGCGGTTTCTGCTGGTGGGTGATGGGATCTTGAAAGAGTCGTTGCAGCAGCGGATTGGCGAACTGGGGCTATCGGATCATTTCGTTTTCACTGGGTTGGTTCCGCCGTCGGAAGTCCCGCCACTAATCGGAGCGATGGATGCGTTGGTTCATACGTCCTATCGCGAAGGCCTCGCCCGAGCCTTGCCGCAGGCTTTGATCGCCGGCCGCCCGGTCATTAGCTATGACGTCGATGGTGCGCGAGAGGTTGCGATCCCCGGGGAAACTGGATTCCTGGTGGCACCCGGCGATACCGATGATTTGGCGAAATCGATCTCGACCCTGGTTGGCGACGCTGAAATGAGGCATCGGATGGGCAGGGAAGGGCAGTTGCGATTTACGGACCAGTTCCGTCACCAGACCATGACTCGGCGAATCAGGCAGGTTTACGAGGAAGTGGTGGCAAAATCCGCGGTTTGACCCGGTGGTGAAACGGCTGCGGATGATGTCGAATAGTAAAGGAATACTGGCGGTCCAACGGCCCCACTATTTTGATTCCTTACAGTCCCATCGAAATTCGTTCCGTCGAAATTCAATATGTCAAAATCACGCGATTTCCTAGGCCCGTATCGGCTCGCCCGTTTGATCCGCCAAGGAACCACGTCCGAAGTCTGGGAAGCGATCGAAGAGAACAGCCAAGAGCGGTTCGCGCTGAAGGTTCTGCGAGAGAACATCAAGAACGACAAGGCCGAAATCGCGTTGCTGAAACACGAATACAACATCGCCAAAGACCTGGCCAGTCCTCGCGTGATCAAGGTCTTGGAGTACCGCGAAGACGGTCGGCCGTACTTGGTGATGGAACTGTTTAGCGAACTGAATATGAAACAGGCGCTTCGCCGCGGCCCTGAATCGCTTGCCTTCATGCTCGGTAAAATTGTTGAACAAGCCGCCGAAGGTTTGTACTACATGCACACCAAGAATTGGATTCACTTGGACATCAAGCCTGACAATTTTTTGGTCAGCCGCGACGGGGTAGTGAAGCTGATCGACTTTACAATTTCAGAAAAGAAGAAGTCTGGGCTTAGCAAATTTTTCCATCGCCCCAAGATGGCTCAAGGCACTCGCAGCTACATGGCTCCTGAACAGATCCGCCGAAAGGTTTGTGACGAGCGAACGGATATCTATTCGTTTGGATGCGTGTTGTATGAATTGTGTACCGGCAAGCCGCCGTTTACTGGCAACACGCCCAACGATCTTTTGAACAAACACATCACTGCATCGATCCCAAGTCCCATTGTTCACAACAGCAATGTCAGTCGTGAATTCGCGGACTTGGTTAAAAGCATGATGGCGAAGAAGCCCGACAGTCGTCCCGAATCGATGTGGGAATTCTTGAAAGTGTTTCGTGGCATCGAGATTTTCAAGAAGATTCCAAAAATGCCAGAGATCAGCGTGTTCGATAGCATGCCCGGAGTTCGCGGCGCAGATGACATGGTTCGTAAAGGCGAACCGTCTTAGATCTTTGGCATGAGGAACTGCCCCAAAACAACTTCCCGATTTCCCAACCCGAACGCTTAAGCGGTGGATCTTGTTTGACCTGGTAATCCCTCGCTTACGCATTTGGGTTGGGATTCTGTTCTTAAAGAATTCGAGACACACAGCACACCTAACAAAACCAACGAATACATCAGAGATAAACCAATGAGCGGCGGACCTGGACTGGAATTTGAAAACGACATCGCGGAACTGGAAACAAAGATCGCGGTGTTGGAACGACAAACCGATCGCACTGATTCAAGTGACAACGAAATCCGCACCTTGCGATTGGAATTGGTCAAGCAACTTCGCGAAGCTTATGGATCGTTGGATGCGTGGCAAACTGTGCAAGTGGCGCGGCATAAAAATCGACCTTACACACGCGATTATTTGAACCTGGCTTTCGATGAATTTGTCGAACTGCACGGCGACAAATTCTTTGGCGACGATCGAGCGATGCTGGCCGGGTTTGCAAAGCTGGATCGCTTTAAAGTGATGGTCATCGGGCACCAGAAAGGTCGCACTTACAAAGAACGCGCCGCATGCCATTTCGGGTGTGCTCATCCCGAGGGATATCGCAAAGCGATGAGCAAAATGCGACTGGCCGAAAAGTATGGCTTGCCGCTGATTTGCTTCATCGACACGCCGGGTGCTTATCCCGGAATCGGTGCCGAGGAACGCGGTCAGGCTCAGGTGATCGCCGAAAGCATGTTCAAGATGAGTGAGCTGAAAACTCCGATTATCTGTGTTGTGATTGGTGAAGGCGGATCAGGCGGTGCGTTGGGTATCGGCGTTGGCGATCGTGTTGCGATGCTTCAGCATTCCTATTACAGCGTGATCAGCCCCGAAGGATGTGCGGGCATTTTGTGGAAAAGTCACGAACACGCCCCCAAGGCCGCCGCAGCGCTTCGATTTACCAGCGACAACCTAAAACGCTTTGGCGTTGTCGATGACGTGCTGGAAGAACCCCTGGGCGGTGCTCATCGCGATCATCACCAAATGGCGTCGCGGTTGAAGTCGTATCTGTCGCGGACGTTGTCAGAATTGGAAGTCAAACCGACCGACGAACTGCTGAACGAGCGATACGAAAAGTTCCGTCGCATCGGTGTGTTTTTAGAAGAGCCGGTGGCGTAGCCGACAACCGCCGTAGCTGATCCCGCCAGGGTTCAGTCGAACTGTTTCAGTCGGTCTTGTTCGGTCCTGAACCGTGGCCGGTCCAGCTACGGAAGGATCGTGAATGGGGAGCCAAAACAGGGCATTTCGCGACCGCCCCACAACGTCCGATAATGCCTCTTATGTTGTATTAGAGGTGCGTAAAACCCTGTGTTTGGGGCTTTTTTGCAATCAACCGATGGTCTCCACCGATTCACTGCGTAGACCGTCGTGCTACTTTCACTACCGCTGGAAACTTCCGCCCTGTTGCTGTGTGTTGGGTTGCTGGGCTTGCTGCGGAACCCAGCTCTGCGACGCGGCGGATTCGGGTGTCCAGCTTTGGATTTGTTGCCGGGCTTCGGTCGCGAACTGGGCTGCCGATGGACTGACCAATCCGCCGCCTGCGGGTTGGTTGAATTGCTGCTCGAAACGTCGGAGGTACGGACCGACGAATTCGTGAATTTCGGGCGGGATGACCGATTCGCTGCGGTCCAAGACATCAGCGATGTAATGACCGCTTTTGCTGCTGACGACGGTTTCGCGAATTTGTTCACCCGCCAACGTGACCGCGAACAGTGTCAACAGCACGCAGTACAGTCCGCCTTTGATCAGACCGAAAATCGCTCCGATGTGTCGGTCGAACTCTTTCAGCCGCAATCGATCGATCGACTTGCTGACCATCCGGAAAGCGACCCAAACCAGCAAAGCCGTCGCAACATACAGAATCAGCATTGCTAGCAATCGGTTCAGTGGCGGGTCCAGTGCGATCGATCGGCTGAATGGTTCGCGGAACTTCAAGGCAACAAAATAGCTGACGACGATGGATGCGATCGACGCGAGTTGCCAAGCGAAGCCTTTGGCCGCGCCGAACAGCATGGCACCGACCAAAACAACGATCATGATGATGTCGTAAATCTGCATCGAAACAAAACCGAAAATGGGTGAACGAAATCCTACGAAGACGCTTTTAGCAACTTGCGCTGGTCCAGCGAAGATCGATTCAGACCACACCCGAAAAAGGAAAGGGGCGACCAAGCACCTCCTTTTTTTGACAATGTTTTTTCATCTAAATCCTCCACCCGATCTGCACGACGAGTTCGACAAAAAAATTGTTGTCAAAAAAATTTGGCGGCAGTCAGTGGTCGAAGAATAATGAGTCGGATTCGGGATGGCTTTTGAACTGAAAATGCTCGTATGAAGAGAAGGGTGCCTTGCGCGTTTTCTTTTCTGACTTTGGCTTGCTAGCAATAAGCGAGCACACAGGAAATTTTCAACTCCCCTGCCCTAGCCCGATTTCCGACCGTCGATGGCGGACTTCAAATCACACATTACCGGTAGCACGATCGTCGGCATCGCCTATGGATATTGGGGCGTGGCCGAGCAATCGATGTCGATCGAAAGCGGAATGCTGGCGGGTGGCTTATGCGCGGTCAGTGGCATGTTGCCGGACTTGGACAGCGACTCGGGAATCCCGCTTCGCGAGACCAGCATGTTTGTTGCTGCGATCGCTCCGATGTTAATGATCGATCGCTTTCGTGATCTAGGACTGTCGCATGAATCGATGGCACTGGCGGCAATGATCGTCTACATCGGGATTCGATTTGTTGGCGTCGAATTCTTTAAACGCTTCACCGTCCACCGCGGCATGTGGCACAGTATCCCTGCGGCGGCATCGGCTGGCTTGATCGCTTACTTGGTGATGCCTTGTCCGACGGAATCGGTTCGCGTTTACAAGAGCTTGGCCGTCGTGCTTGGCTTCATTGTTCACTTGACGATGGACGAGATTTGGTCGATCGACGTTGCGGGTGGTTTTCGATTGAAGAAGTCATTTGGGACAGCGCTGAAGTTCTTTGGCAACAGTGCATTGGCGAACACGATGGTCTGGGCGATGTTTGGTGGGTTGTTGTACTTTTCGATGGGCGACCATGAAGTTGTCGATCGCATTCGAGACCGCACTCGGTTGGAACGCACCTACCTGGCGCAGCCCGAACCTAGGCCTTGGCGCTGAGTTTGGTCTGGTTGTTGTTCTACTGCGTTTCACTTCTGCCTTTGGGAGAGGTTGAGCCGAATAGTCCCGGGAGGGACGGAAGCCCTTTGCCGTGAAGAGTTTTGGTCCCGGAAAAAAACGTGTTAGTTCGTTTAACCGCGTGGGCATCGCCCCGCGCGTTCGCGGCCGCACAACGCGCGGGGCGATGCCCACGCGGTTAAACGATTTTGGAACCCTTCACGGCGTTGGAAGGAAGCCCTCTGCCGGGAATGTAAATCCCCGGATGTCGGCGTTGAATCTCCCTTTTTTCTCTGCCTCGGGCAGTGCGGTAGGCCCGGCCGCTCACGCGTCGCGGCTCACTTTAATCGACAGGCCATCGCGCACCCGGCACCGGGTTGCCGAGCCTTCGGGCCTGACGCCTAACTTGCAGTAACTCATGCGACGTTCCACGCAGGGGCGGTGAATGGTGAACGAAATTAGCGGTCAAGGATTAGCGTGACGGGGCCATCGTTGACGAGACTGACTTGCATGTCGGCGGCGAAGATTCCTTGCTGGACCGGGATGCCCCGATCACGCAAACACTCGGCGTAATGCAGATACAGTTCGTTGGCTCGGCCAGGCTCGGCGGCGTCGGTGAATGCTGGGCGTCTGCCTTTGCGGCAATCACCCAGCAGCGTGAATTGACTGACGACCAAGACCGCACCTTTGATTTCTTCCACGTTCAGATTCATCTTGCCTTGATCGTCCGCAAAGATCCTGAGCACTGCGGTCTTGTCGGCCAACCATTTCGCCTCCGCTTCGGTGTCATCGTGCCCGACGCCGATCAGGACTAGCAGCCCTTGATCGATGTTGCCAACGACTTCATCGTGTACGCTGACACTGGCCGATTTGACTCTTTGAATCACCACTCTCATCTGCAAACTCAATAAAGGTTAAAATTAGGACGTCCAACCAAACAGACTCCCCTGCCCTCCTCTGTCTCCACAACCTCGCAGCAAACGCCAAGTAGCGTCCAACGGCATGCCATTCCTTTTCACTTGTCCGCACTGCGAAACGAAAACACAAGTTGACGACCAGTACAGCGGCAAACAAGGCCAGTGCGTTTCTTGTGGTGGCGAAATCACGCTGCCGCGTTTCGCGAGTGCCACCAAGACAAAGTCAAAACCCGCGCGGCGTGATTCAAAACTGATCAGCGTGCTTGCTGCGACTGCGGTGTGTTCGTTGATTCTGGGCAGCCTGCTTTTTGCGATCATTCGTTTTGGCGGTCAAACAATGGCGACGTTGTCGAACAGTCGCGAGCAAACCACATCGATGCGCAATCTGGAAAAAATTGCGGCAGCGATGAACGCTTATGCTGCCGACCATGGTACCTACCCCGCACCGATGACCGTCAATTCCAACGGCACTCCCCTGCACTCTTGGCGAGTTCTGTTGTTGCCGTATTTGGGCGAAGAAGATCTGTACGATCGCATCAACCTGCGACTGCCGTGGGATCATGCCGAGAACGCGATGGTGATGCAGTATTCCGCGCCTCTGGTCTATCAACATCCCAGTTCGACCAATAACGGATTTGGATCGGGACCAGCTTACTTCTTGATCACGGGAACAGGCACATTGTTTCCGCCCACCGGACCGCTGTCGCCGAATGACGTGACCGATGATGTGACGCAAACGTTGTTGGTGGTCGAAGGATCGCCAGTCACGCCGCCGATGTCTTGGGCTGAACCGGTTGACTTGCCCTTTTCGATGATGACCGGCCGGTTGGCTGGCAACCCCGGCAGCGAACCAGGCGGGTTATTGGAAGGCGGCGTAGCGGCGGCAACGGTGGACGGCCGCGGTCACTTCATCCGCGACGAGATCGCTCCGGCCGATTTCTTGTCGCTGGTCACACCCACCGGCGGCGAACGACTAAGAGACGATACGCTCGATTGAGAAGGTGTTGAACACGCGGCCCGATGGGCACTCGGGCACGCGGTTAAACATCAATGATCAAAACGCTCTAGTGGTCTGTCACAGCTTAATTTTAGGGTAGTGGATCTTGTTAAAGATCCTATCGCGAGAGGATCTTTAACAAGATCCACTACGGCACACCCTAATTCTTAGCTGAGACAAGCCACTAGTAGGTTCGCGGCGCGACGACGCCTTGCACCCGAGATGGCAAGCCGTGGATTCGCAGGAAGCCTTCGGCGTCGTCTTGGTTGTACGAACCGCCGCCTTCCATCGTTGCGATCTCTGCGTCGTACAAGCTGTTGGGGCTCGAGCGGGCATCTACCATGATGTTGCCCTTATAGAGTTGTAACGTGACTTCGCCGGTGCATGGTTTTTGGGCTTCGCGAATGAACGCCATCAACGCATCCATCTTGGGCGTGTACCAGAAACCGTAGTAAACCATTTCAGCAACTTCGGGGGCCATGCGATCACGCAGGTGCATCAAGTCGCGGTCCATCGTTAGTTGTTCGATGTACATCAACGCGTCGTAAAGGATTGTCATGCCGGGTGCTTCGTAAACACCACGGCTCTTCATGCCGACGAAACGATTTTCGACCATGTCGATTCGGCCGACTCCGTTGCGTCCGCCGATGTCGTTAAGGCCTTTGACCATTTCCAAAGCGCTGACGGTTTTTCCATTGAGTGAAACCGGCACACCGGATTCAAAACCGATGGTGACGTTTTCTACTTTGTCGGGTGCGTCTTGTGGGCTGACACCCATTCCGAAGTCCACGGTTTCGACGCCGTTGACATCAAGCTCTTCCAACTGACCGGCTTCGTAGCTGATGTGCAGAACGTTTTCGTCGCTGCTGTAGGGTTTGGCCGTTGACGCTTTGACTTCGATGTTTTTGTCTTTGCAATAGGCGATCAGTTCCGTACGTCCGGGGAACGCTTCGCGGAATTCTTTGATCCGCCAAGGAGCGATCATTTCAACCTTGGGGTCCAGTGCTTCGGCAGCCAATTGGAATCGGCATTGGTCATTGCCCTTCCCTGTTGCACCGTGAGCGTAGGCGGTCGCGCCGACTTCGCGAGCGATTTGAAGGCACTTTTTGCTGATCAGCGGGCGGGCGATCGAGGTGCCCAGCAGATAGATCTGTTCGTACTTGGCTTGCCAAGCCAGCACGGGGAACGCAAAATCTTTGCACAGTTCTTCTTGGACATCGATCAGGTGAGACGAGGCGGCACCACAATCTTTTGCCTTCTGCATGATCGCTTGCCGATCTTCGCAGGGCTGTCCCAAATCGACATAGACGCAGTGGCATTCGTAGCCTTGGTCTTGCAACCAACCAAGAATGACCGAGGTATCGAGTCCGCCGGAATACGCGAGAACACAGCTTTTGGTCATCAGAGGAAAGTCCACATCGAAGGAGGTATAAAGGTGGTTAACTGAGCCACCATTTGAATCCGATTCTCTCTCAATGCAAGGTGCCCGAACTTGAACGACAACTCCCGCGGCAAAAATTCTAGTAGCGACTCCCGTAGCGACTCCCGCAACGACGACCGCCCTGCCCTGCCCCGTGAATCGACGCTGCCCAGTGATCCCGGACAGACCAGCGATCCCGAACAGACCAAGCGGATTGACAACGCTGTGGTGGATCTGGGGCGGCAAGCTCGTTGTGGATTTGGCGAAGCAATCTATGGCGAGGGGAAATCGGCGGATTTGATCATTCAAATTGTCCGTGCCCAGCTCGATCAGGGCCAACAATCACTGGTGACTCGAATCACCGACGAGGTTGCCGAAGAAGTGTCGCGGCATTTTGACCACTGCCGGGCCAATCCGCTGGCCAAGACGCTAAGGATTGCAACGCAGGAAATTGATCCGCCGATTGATGACCAGTCGCATCGGGTTCATGTTGCCGTTGTTACCGCGGGCAGCACTGATCAAGGGATCGCGGAAGAGGCGATTGAAACCTTGGGCTGGATGGGAATCCCGGTTCGATCTTACAGCGACATTGGGGTGGCCGGGCCGCAGCGATTGGTCGCCGCGGTTCCCCGGCTTCGCGAAGCGTCGGCCTTGGTGGTCGTTGCGGGAATGGAAGGTGCGTTGCCATCGGTGGTTGCCGGGCATATTTCTGCGCCAATCATTGCCGTTCCCACCAGTGTCGGTTACGGCGCGAACCTGGGCGGCGTGACGGCGCTGTTGGGAATGTTGACGTCTTGCGCCGCCGGTGTGGCGGTCGTCAACATTGATGCCGGATTCAAAGGAGCATACATGGCCGGATTGGTGGTTCGCCAGCAATCCCAAGACCGAGACACTCAGCAACAACAATCTCAACAGCAGTGAAACGCGATGTCCCCTGCCCTGCCAATTTCACAGACAAATTCACAGCCGAATTCACAGCCACCTTTTCCAATTCCCTCGCGTGACGCCGACGCACACAAAGGAACGTTCGGTCGAGTCCTTCTGATCGGCGGTTCGCGAGGCATGGCGGGATCGATTGCGATGTCGGCGATTGCGGCAATGAAATCCGGCAGCGGTTTGGTGTCGGTCGCCGTTCCGGATCCGTGCTTGGAGACCGTTGCTTCGTTTCACCCGGCGATGATGACCATCCCGATCAGTGACGATGGTGGTGGCTGCTTTGGATCGAACGCGGCGTCGGAGTTGTTGCCAAAGTTGGAATCGGTTGACGCGATCGCCGTCGGTCCGGGCATGACAACTGGTCCGGGGGCGAAGCAGATTGTCGAAGACCTGATCGATTCCGCTGGCCGCCCGATGGTGTTGGACGCGGACGCGATCAATTGCTTGGCAGCGAAGGAAGACTCAAATCAAGTTCGGCTCAACCGAGTCGTCCTGACCCCGCATCCTGGCGAACTTCAGCGGCTGACGGGTGTTTCGAGCGGTCAACGCGACGCCCAGATCGCCGCGGCCAGCAAATTCGCCAAGGAAACCGCGGCGACAATTGTGGTTAAGGGCGGACCGACGGTCGTGGTCGATGGTCAGCAAACGTACGTCAACGAGACGGGAAATCCGGGAATGGCGACCGGCGGCAGCGGCGACGTTTTGACCGGTGTGATCACCAGTTTGCTTGGTCAGGGTCTCTCGCCCTGGGAAGCCAGTTGCCAAGGCGTTTGGGTTCACGGCTTGGCCGGCGACATCGCTGCAACCCAGTGTGGCGAGATCAGCATGACGGCAATGGAGATCATTTCCTCACTAAGCAGCGCTTTCCAGCAATCCAGTCCCCCGTAGCGTGATTCTGGCTGCGAATGCCCTGCAGATTACCTGATCCGTAAACTTAAACGCCCCAGCTTGAGGGTTTGGTTACGGTCAAATCCTAAGAGTCGCCCTGTTACAACTTACCCACTCCTTGCCAAAACGCGTTTGAGTCGGCAAAACATGGAAAATCAGGATGGTATTTGATGATTTTTTGCTCAAACACTTGACCATCTGCCGATACCGTTAATGGTTGCAAAACACACATCAAAAGCTGCGGCAGAAATATCTGAAATATCGGTACGATTTGCCATCGTCTTTTTTTGAGTTTGCATGATACTTCTTTGAATCCAAATGGTTTACTCCTCGCGGATCCAGTTGTGTTTTGCAGCGTTTTTGGCGGAAATGGTCTTTACGAAACTCGGATTGATCTTGTAACGTCAAATTTATCGATGGTTCAGTCCATCGACCTTATCCACTTTGCTTATCGAATCATTCCTTGCGGAACGATGCCAGCTACTTACCAGCGAAAACGCTGACTGATGTTCGATCCGGTTCCCGGTATCAACAGAAGCTCAGTAGGTTGCTGAACTGTCGTCCTTTTGCTCTGGAATCCACTTTTCCACTGAACAGTTTCCGCTGTATCGCATTGCGATCGGTGCGTTTCTTTCCGCTTCCTACGAATCGGTACAGAACCACTTTCGCCAGCGTGCCCGGTCGCTTGTTTCACTCATCTGTTTTGCCGTCTTTCAAAGGTTTGGCTTCGTGAATTGTTTGTGTGCTCTCGCAACATTGGCTACCGTCACCACCGTCGCGTTTCTTGTCGAAGCTTGGTTGTACAGGCGGCGACTTAATGGAATCCCAATCCGCGTTCACGTGAACGGAACTCGCGGTAAGTCCTCGGTCGCCCGTTTGATCGCTGCAGGTTTGCGTGGCGGCGGAATTCGTACTTGTGCCAAGACGACCGGTACCCTGGCGCGAATGATTTTCCCCAACGGCGAAGAACTGCCGATCTTCCGACCGGCTCGTGCCAACGTGATCGAACAAAAACGAGTCGTTCGTGCTGCTGCCAAGGCCAAGGCCGAAGCGTTGGTGATTGAGTGCATGGCGTTGCAACCGTTGTTGCAATCGACCTGCGAACTTCAATTGGTTCGATCCACCCACGGCGTGATCACCAACGCTCGTGCAGATCACTTGGATGTGATGGGCCCAGACCGCTTGCACGTCGCCAAGGCGCTTTCGGGCACAACGCCCGTTGCCGGCACACTGTTCACCGCCGAATCACGACTGGATTCATTGCAAGTCATGCAGCACGCCGCCCAAGACCGCGGCAGCGAAATGCAGATCATCACTCAAAACGACAGCGCCAAAATCACCGAAGAAGAACTCGCGCAGTTCAGCTATCTGGAACATGCCGAGAACGTTGCACTGGCGCTGCGAGTTTGCGAATCGATCGGCGTTGGTCGCGAAGAAGCCCTTCGCGGCATGTGGGCTGCCACGCCTGATCCGGGTGCGATGAAAGTACACACCACCGATGTTCAAGCGATGCCCTCGTTCGATTCAGGCCAACCAACCGAGCCATCGGTGTTCCACTTTGTCAACGGTTTCGCCGCCAACGACCCCGAGTCAACGGAACAGCTTTGGGAAACCGCGTTCAACCGGTTCCCCGATTCGGATCGCCGAGTGATGGTGATGAACTGTCGCGAAGATCGCCCCGATCGATCGGAAATCATGGGAGCTGCGATCGGAAAATGGTCTGCTGCTGATCAAGTGGTTGTCATCGGAACCGGTACAGAACTTTTCATGCGAGCGGCAAAGAAGAGCGGCGTTGATCCGTCTAAACTCGTATGTTTGGGCGAAGTCGAATCGCCTGAGCAAGTTGCCGAAGTGATTGCCTGTGACGACGCACTTTGCGAACCAGGTGTGATGGTGATGGGAATTGGTAACGTCAAGAACGGTGGCTTTGCACTGGATCAGTTCTTTGAAGAACACAGCAATTGGATTCCCCAGCGTGTTGCAATTGCTCAGCAAGAAGCAGCATCGGGACGCGCTAGCGTGGCGGGAGCATCTTAAGCGATGGAATGGGTCGCCGTTTCGATTGGCTTAGGCCTGATCGTTAGCCTGCTGTTTACCGAAGCGTTCGGTTTGAGTGTGGGCGGGATGATCGTGCCAGGATACTTGGCTCTTCATTTTGATCGGCCCGGAACCGTGGTTGCCACCATCGCTGCGGCAATTCTGACTTTTGTGGTCGTTCGATTTGTCAGTAAACATGCGATCGTTTTCGGTCGTCGGCGAGTCGTTTTGACAATGCTGATTGGCTTTGCGATCGGCGAGTCACTTCGTCAAGCTTTTCTTTGGTACACCAGCTACTCAATCGCCAACGACCCGACCATCTCTGATACAACTTCTAGTTTGCTTCAATCCGCGGGATCAAGTATCGATGTTGCGGACGCCAGCGTTAGCGTGATCGGTTTCGTGATTCCGGGATTGATTGCGTTGTGGATTGATCGCACCAGTCTGCTTCAAACGCTTTCGCCGTTATTCGCCGCATCAGGTTTGGTGCATTTAACGCTCGTCGTTTTGGGGCTCGAGTTCCTGAAATGAAATCACTTTATTACCGAACGCAAAACGTATCCAGCCGCGCGTTGATTTGGATCGCGGCAATCACGTTGGTGGCACTGCTGATGCTTCGCCAATGGCCAGTCCGCACGTCGGAGTGGGAACGCGAACGCATGCTCGAAGCGTCCTATCGCACCGAAGCCGCCTTTGACGCAATCGCATGCCGGCGAGTCGATTTGGGGCAACAGATGTTGCGTAGCCAAGATCCCAACGAAACGGGAATGCTGGGCCCGTCGATGTCGTTGGTGACTACCTTGCCGGGGCACTTGGACGCCAAGCTAACGTCGATCAATCCAAACTTTGCAGCCGTGACGGTACGGTTGCTTTTAGATGCAGGGATCCAACGCGGCGATTGTGTCGCGATTGGAATGACGGGCAGCTTCCCAGCGCTGAACATTTCGGTACTGCAAGCTTGCGAAAGCTTGGACCTGCGGCCGTTGATTGTCAGCAGTGCCGCGTCAAGCCAGTTTGGTGCGAATGATCCGGGCATGATGTGGCCCGACATGGAAAAAATTCTGTACGACGAAGGCATGATCAATCAACGCAGCTTGTTGACATCGCCCGGTGGATTTCGCGATGCCGCCGCCGGGATGAGCGAGGACACGCAGAAGTTGTTGTACGATTCAATCGCTCGCAACAAAGCTAGGTTGCTACGCTGTGAAACGCTGGAGGAATCGGTCGACAAGCGAATGGAAGCCTTCTTTCGATCGGCTGAAAACGAAACGATCAAGGCCTATATCAATGTTGGTGGCGGAGCCGCATCGGTCGGTGGTACCGAGGGCAACGACTTGTGGGGCAGCGGTTTGATTTTGCCTGACGTGCTTCAGACGATGGATGAAGAAGTGGACTGCGTGGCGACGCGGTTTCTAAAGCGGGATGTTCCGCTGATCAATATGGTTCATTCGGTTTCAATGGCGAAGCGATATCAATTGGTGATCGCGGGTGCCACGCCACCCATTGTGGGCGAAGGCACCGTCTACGAATCGGCCGCCTACCGGCGTTGGCTGGCCCTGCTGGGCATCGTGATGATCTTGGTAACGACTTGGTTTGCGGTAAAGCCACCGCCTGCATTCACGAATCTGCTTCAGCGAAGTCGATCGTGGAGCGAGAAGAACGAAAAGCCGCAGTGGATGGTTTAAGTCCAACGCTTACCTAGGGAGGGGATAATTGTTATCCTGCCCTCCCCTGCCCCGTTGATTTCCCCCCACTGATTTCCTGTTCTCGTTCGCTGCGACTTCGTGACACCTATCGTTTCCATCTCTGATCTTGTGTCGAATGGGACCGGCGGATCCAGCTTGCCCGAAGAGTTCCGTGGTGGCGCGATTTCGATCGGAAACTTCGACGGTGTGCATCGCGGGCACGCGGCATTGCTCAGTCGAGTCCGCCGGATGGCTGATCGCGTGGGCGGTCCCGCTATCGCCGTCACGTTTGATCCGCATCCGGTGAAGTTGCTTCGCCCCGAATTGGCACCGACTCGATTGACATCGATTGCCGTGCGTGCCGAGCGAATGTCGCAGATCGGCATGGATGCCTTGGTGGTTTGTGAGACCACGCCGGACCTGCTGAACCTATCCGCTGCCGAGTTCTTTCAAAGCCTGGTTTGTGACCAATTGGACGCCAAAGGAATCGTCGAAGGCCCTAATTTCTTTTTTGGTAAAGACCGAGGCGGCGATGTCGAAGTGCTTCGCAAGATGGCCCAGCAATCGAAACGCGAAATCGAGATTGTTAATCCAGAGTTAGACGGCGATCGCATGGTCAGCAGCAGCATGATTCGCAGTTGCATTGCCAGCGGTGATGTCGCCGAAGCCGCGTTGCTTTGCGGGCATCGACATCTGATCACGGGGATCGTTTCCAAGGGTGCCCAACGCGGTCGCAAAATTGGTTTCCCCACCGCTAACTTGGAAAACATTGATGCGTTGGTGCCCAAGCCGGGTGTGTACGCAGGTCTGGCGTGGCTGCCTGGCGAAAACGATTACCGGTATGCCGCAGCGATTCACATCGGGCCTAACCCAACGTTTGACGATGATGGGGCCGTCAAGGTTGAGGTCCACCTGATCGACTATGATGGCGGCCTTTACGATCAACACTTGCGAGTTGAATTCGTCGATCGTTTGCGTGACATTCAGCGTTTTGATTCGTCGGATGATCTGAAGATGCAGCTCGAAAAAGACGTTCAGAGCGTCCGTGATCTAAACCTACCGAAAGGCAAACGCCGATGAGCGTCAATTGGAAAGCATTCATCAATCAGATCAGCCATTACGAATCCTTCGTTCTGGTCAGCCACATCCGGCCTGATTGTGACGCTCTTGGCAGCGAACTTGGAATGGCCGAAGTCCTGCGAGCGGTGGGAAAGAAAGTGCGAATCATCAACGCGCATCGCACACCCGCTGCGCTGAATTTCCTGGACCCCGCCGGCAACATTGAAGTGCTGGGGGATCACGTCGAAGCCGAAGACATTTCAACCAACTGCATCATGATTCTGGACACCAGCGCCTGGGCACAATTGGGAGACATGGGCGACGTGATCCGCGTCGCCAGTTGTGACAAGATCGTGCTGGATCATCACGTTGGTGAAGATGATTTGGGTGCCACGATGTACAAAGATTATCAGGCCGAAGCGACCGGCCAATTAGTCGTGCAGGCGGCCGATGCGTTGGGTGTTCCACTGACGCGAACCATGGCGATGCCGCTGTTCGCAGCAATCGCAACCGACACCGGTTGGTTTCGGTTCCCAAGCGTCACCTCTGAAACCTATCGCGTGATCGCTCGATTGATCGACGTCGGCGTGGTGCCAGCGGAAGTTTATGGTGACCTTTACGAACGCGACACGATCGGTCGTTTGCGGCTACGCGGCTTGGCGCTTTCTAGAACGCAAACCGAACTGGACGGGGCGTTGATGTACACCTGGGTCGAAAAGCAAGATTTCGAGGCGACCGGCGCGCTGCCCAACGATACCGAAGACGCGATCAACTTGACGCTGGCCGTCGAAGGTGCCCAGGGAGCGGTAATTTTTGTCGGACAAATTCGCGGCGGATTCAAGATGAGTTTCCGCAGCCGGTGCGGCATGGATTGCAACGAAGTCGCTAGAAATTTTGGTGGCGGCGGTCACAAAGCTGCCGCCGGTGCCTTCGTCGAAGGAACCCTGGCCGAAGCAAAAGAACGAGTGCTGCCGGTCGTTCGCGAAGCGATGGAAAAAGGACTCCAGTAGATAGAATCTTGCGTTGACAATTTGTTCATAGAAACTAATTCAGCAATCAAACAATCGTACGTGGGATCTATTAGGCTATGGGAGTGCATTAGTGCCGGCGGCTCTGAAGCCTTTTCTGTTCCCTTTAAGAGAATCCCTCCATGAAGCGTTTCTTGTCTCAGCTTTCATTCTTGTGTTTCGCATGCGTTTATTGCTTCTCGTTTGAGAAGACTGCTATCGCCAGCGATGTTGTCTTTCAAGAAGAAGGCGGCATCGTTGCTGTCGAAGCGGAACACTTTTTCGACCAGACGCACACTGAAAAGCGTTCTTTTCATTTGACCAGTTCCACGGTTAAGCCTGGCATCAAACCTGACCCTGATCCATCGCATGTTGGTGGCGCTAGCGGCGGAGCGTATCTGGAGATTTTGCCTGACACCCGCGTCACGCATGACGACGAGTTGATTCGGGGAACAAATTTCTCTGATCAGCCAGGGAAGTTGGCGATCCTTCATTACAAGGTTAACTTTCAAACGCCTGGCAAGTACTACGTTTGGGTTCGCGCTCATTCCACCGGCGGCGAAGATAACGGTCTTCACGTGGGGCTGGATGGTCAGTGGCCCGAAAGCGGTCAACGTCTACAGTGGTGTGTTGGTAAGAACAGTTGGCGATGGGAAAGCAAACAGCGAACCAAAGAAGTCCATTGCGGCGAGCCTCATAAGATCTTTCTAGAAATTAAAGATGCCGGCCAACACACGATTTCATTCTCGATGCGAGAAGACGGCTTCGAGTTTGATAAATGGTTGATGACAACCGACCGTAACTTTGCTCTGCCCAATGGTGTTGGACCTGTTTCCAAGGTTCATTCGGGAACCATGCCAGCGGCTTTCCCGATGGTCGATGCCCCGGCAAGGCAGGCTAAGCAAAGTTTGAAACCTGTTGCATCTACGCATGGTCAATCCGCTGGCAACAATGGCACGCTGACGAAAGGCACGCTGACGATTGGTGCTCGTGACTTTGATCTTGCTGGCACTGGTTTCTATCTTGATCAGGGCAAATGGTTGGCGGTCAATCCTAACCAAAGGAAACAGGGCAAGGTAACCATCACGTTCCCCTACCCTACTGGTAAGTATGACATCACCTTGCAAGCGATTGGCGAAAACGATGGTCAGTCCACTTTCAAGCTTGAACTTGATGATGATTTGGTTGGCGATTTCAAATGTCCGCTTAGTAAGGAAATGTTTGAAGACGCACCAAAGTTTCGTAAGACATGGAAAGCTGTCCCAATCACCGATGGAGCGATCCTTGGCGTGACGGCAAACATCGGCTCGAGCGACGGCTTGGAATACAGCCGTGCTCGTTGGGTAGCCGTGAAGTTTAAACCCGCTGACGATGCAACAAGAAAGGCCGCACAACCATTCTTGAAGCGGCAAAAGCCAAAGCCAGCCAAGGCGGTTTCGGCTAAGCCATCCAGCCCAACCAAACCTGTCAGCAAGTTGCCTTTGATTTTGCCTCGTCAGCCCGATGGAGATGGTTCCATCGAGATATCAGGTGAAACCAAGCAGTGGCATAAAGTGACGCTGACGATGGATGGACCTTACGCTCACGAACAAGACAACGCACCGAATCCCTACACGGATCTTTGCATGTCGGTCACATGGAAACACTCCGATGGCACCACGTACACGGTCCCCGGATACTTTGCGGCCGATGGCAATGCGGGCGAATCCTCCGCGGATTCGGGGACCGCATGGCGGGCCCATTTTGCACCGGACCGCACTGGCCAATGGTCCTACACCGTTTCGTTTCGGCGAGGTCCGCTTGCGGCACTCAGCTTGGAAAACGACGGGGATGCCGTTGCCCCTTTTGACGCTCAACAGGGGCAAGTGTCAATCGATCAAAGCGACAAGCAAGGCACCGACCTTCGTGCTCGCGGTCGATTGCAAATCGTTGGCAAGCGTTACCTGCAATTCGCTGGCAGCAAACAGTACTTCTTGAAAGTCGGCGCGGACGCGCCGGAAACGATGCTGGGCTACGCGGATTTCGACAACACGATTGCTGGAAAGCCAAAAAAGGTTCCGCTGAAGACATGGACGCCACATGTTGGTGACTGGCAATCAGGCGACCCCACATGGAAGAACGGTAAGGGCAAGGGGCTGATCGGTGCGATCAATTATCTGTCCGGCAAAGGATGCAACGCGTTTTCGTTTTTGACCTACAACGCTGGCGGTGATGGCGACAACGTGTGGCCGTTCATTCATCGTGACGACAAACTGCATTACGATTGCAGCAAGCTGGATCAGTGGGGCGTCGTCTTCGATCACGGTACCGCCAAGGGCATGTACCTGCATTTCAAAATGCAAGAAACCGAGAACGACGACGACATTCCTGAATCGCTCGACGGTGGAAACTTGGGTGTCCAACGCAAACTGTATTGCCGCGAATTGATCGCTCGCTACGCCCATAACTTGGCATTGAACTGGAACATCAGCGAAGAGAACACTCAGTCGATCCCGCAGATCAAAGCGATGCTTGATTACATCGCCAGCCTGGATGCCTATGGTCACAATCGCGTGACGCATACGTACCCCAATCAACAGGACAAGGTGTACCGACCGCTGCTCGGTGACAAGTCAAAGTTGACCGGGTTGTCGTTGCAGAACAGCGCGATCAAAGACACGCACCGTCAAACGGTCAAATGGGTTCAGTTATCCGCGGCGGCTGGTAAGCCTTGGATCGTGGCCTTTGACGAATCAGGCACCGCGGCTCATGGCCAAAGTCCCGATCTTGGCTATCGCGGATTCGACGGCCGCGACAAAACCGGCAAGATGGCTTACACCCAACACGAAGTTCGCAAGCAGACCCTGTGGGGAACGTTGATGGGAGGCGGTGCCGGTGTGGAATACTACTTCGGATATCAATTCGTCGAGAACGATTTGATTTGCGAGGATTGGCGTAGCCGCGATCAGAGTTGGGATTATTGCCGAATCGCGATCAGCTTTTTCCATGACAACAAAATCCCGTTCTGGGAAATGTCGAATCAAGATGCGTTGGTGGGTAATCCGAACCACGGCAATTCCAAGTACTGCCTTGCCAAGCCCGGTGAATCCTACGTGGTCTATCTATCCGAAGGTGGAACCACTGAGCTTGATTTAAGCGAGGCCAGCGGAGATTACTCCGTGCGTTGGTTCAACCCGCGCGACGGCGGACCGATGCAGTCCGGATCGATCGCAAGCGTTCAAGGCGGCAGTGTTGTTGACTTAGGAAAAGCACCTTCAGATACCAACCAAGACTGGATCGTGGTGGTGGATTAGGGCTACAAAATCCGGGTGCTGACCTGGCGCCGTGAACAGCTTTGGCTAAGGGGCGATTGCTGTCGGCCCGCTGGGCCTAGTCGGTTTTGGTTTCGAGAAACCGGTGGCTGCGCCACCGGCACGGGGCTGCCGCCACTTCGTGGCTGAGAGTCATACCAGGCCCGGAGGGCCGAAAGCCCAATGCCGGTGGCGAAGCCACCGGTTAATACAACTAAAACCGAAAAGGCCCGGAGGGCCGACAGCTCCCTGCCGGGTGCGCGAGCACCCGGATGGCTGCCCCACATCAATTCTCTGGCTCGGTTTTCCCGTTGCTGGGCCCGTCAGGGTTCAGTACCTGTTCAGTCCATCACTACCTGTACCCGACTGAACCCTGGCGGGACCAGCTACGAAAGACTTCGCTAAATACGGAACTTGTTTCGTGACAGTTCCTAAGCCGACGCTCTCGCTTGCGCCACGTGCTAGATCTCGTAGCTCTCGCCGACCGCCAACACCTTTGCATCGCTGCCCGTTTCTTTCACGCGATTTGCCCAGGCATTTGCATCCTGTTCGATCGGTGGCCAAGTTCCGTAGTGTGTCGGCAGCACCAT
The DNA here is from genome assembly GCF_001642955.1 of Rubripirellula obstinata. Lineage (GTDB taxonomy): Bacteria > Planctomycetota > Planctomycetia > Pirellulales > Pirellulaceae > Rubripirellula > Rubripirellula obstinata. The sequence goes on from NZ_LWSK01000002.1 coordinate 96,584, forward strand.
CTTGGGCTCGATCAGCTTGACGACCTCGATCGAATCATCGACGCCCATGGTGAACTGGTCACCGATGGGCAACACCGCGACGTCAACGCCTGCAGCGTAAAATTTCATGTCGCCGAAGTACGCCGTATCGCAGGCAAAGTAAATTCGCTTGCCATCGATTGTCAGGATAAAGCCAGCAGGGTTTCCACCGTCTTTACCGTCGGGCATGCCACTGCTGTGGACCGCTGGCACCATTTTGACTTTGCCAAACGGCAGATCGACTTGCCCGCCAAAGTTCATCGGCGTCGTGCTCTCGATTCCTTTTTCACCAAACCAACTTGCGACCTCAAAATTCGCAACCACGTTTGATCCGCAACGCCTCGCGATCGTTTCGACATCGGCAACATGATCAAAGTGACCATGCGAAACCAAGATGTGCGAAACGTTGTCGCGAAAATCATCCGCTGAAACTTTCGCCGCTGGATTGTCGGTAAAAAACGGATCCAGCAACACACGGTGCTGGTTCGTTTCAATGATCCACGATGCGTGGGAGAGCCAAGTCAATTTTACCATTTCTAAAAAGTCCAAACACTCGTCGATTGTTTATCAGAAATTTGAATCGCTGGGCGATCGTTCAATGGATCTTTCTTGAGTGAAAAACCGACGTCGATCGAAGTCGAAATTGCTTCCGCACCATCGACTTCTGTCAGTCCCAAGGATTGCATTCCACCGTTTGAAAGTGAATACAATTCCAGCCGCCACGGATCTCGATCAATCACCAGCAATTCTCTTGTGCCAACTTCGGCGTAAAAATCTAGTTTATCTCGACTGCGATCACCCTCGCTAACGATTTCGATTGCCAGATCCGGACCGCCCCGCCAGTAGGCCCCACAGTCGACTGCCTTACCATTGGCCAGGAAGACTGCCACATCGGGAATCCGATAGTTTTTGTCCCAGCCCTCGTCGCGATCGGACACATTGACCGTCGTCATCACGCTGCCGCGATCGGAATCACCGATCAGTTGGTCCAAGTAACGTGCCAATTTGGTGCCAATACGTTGGTGTTCGTTGTTTGGTGCCGGAGCCATCATATAAGTTCCTTCCCAAACCTCATCAAAGCGATCCTGACCCGACTTCGCGCGTTCTTGTAACAACGACGATAGCACCGATTGATCTAGCACCACGGCATGATCAATCAGTTCGATTGCGTCTTTGGAAGGCGGGAGTTTTCGAATCACCAATCTTCTCCTCGAAGCCTAGCGATTTCCATTGCGTCTTTGTCCCCACGACCAGACAAACAAACGACCAGATGCTGATCGGACGACATTTCGGCAGCGATGTCGATTGCCTTCGCGATCGCGTGCGACGTTTCCAGGGCCGCGATGATGCCTTCAGTTTTGGCTAGACGATCAAACGCGTTCATCGCCGCGTCGTCCCCGCATTCAAAGTAATCGACTCGCCCGGTGTCTTTCCAGTAGCTGTGTTCAGGACCAACGCCGGGATAGTCCAGTCCAGCACTCATCGAATGGACGTCGCAAGTTTGACCGTCATCGTCCTGCATCACGTAGCTGTAACTTCCGTGCAGCACTCCGGGGCTACCGAACGTTAGCGGCGACGCATGGTCACCTGCGCCCGCCCCCCGACCGCCCGCTTCGACACCGACCAGTCGGACGCCTTCGTCTTCAACAAACGGAAAGAACATGCCAGCCGCATTGGAACCACCGCCGACACATGCCACCACACAATCGGGCAGCCGATCGAACGACTCGATCGATTGCTGTTTGGTTTCGCGACCGATCACCGCCTGGAAATCTCGGACCATCATTGGGAACGGGTGAGGCCCGATCACGCTGCCGATGATGTAGTGGGTGTCTTCGACTGACGACATCCAATCTCGCATCGCTTCGTTGACCGCGTCGCGCAGAGTCTTTGATCCACTTTCGACGCTGCAAATTTCGGCTCCCATCAATTTCATGCTGAACACGTTGGGTTTCTGGCGGCGAATGTCTTCAGCCCCCATGTAAACCGTGCAAGGCAAACCAAAGTGGGCACAAGCCGTCGCGGACGCCACGCCGTGCTGGCCGGCTCCGGTTTCCGCAATTACACGCGTCTTGCCCATCCGCAGGGTCAGCAGAGCCTGGCCGAGCGTATTGTTGATCTTGTGAGCACCGGTGTGGTTCAGATCTTCGCGTTTGAACCAGATTTGGGCTCCACCGACTTCGCCGGACAGCCGTTTCGCGTGATAGAGCGGGTTGGCTCGCCCGACGAAGGTCCGCAACAACTCGTCTAATTCAGCCTGAAACGACGGATCTTTTTTGGCCAATTCGTACTCAGACGACAATTGATCCAGGGCTTTGGTCAGCGTTTCAGGCACAAATCGCCCGCCGAAATCGCCAAATCGTCCGTTTAAATCGGGCACCAGAGCCGAAGCTCGGTCGGTAAGGGGTGCGGTGCTCATGCAGTCAGTTCAGCGCTGGAAAGGTGGAAAGGGAGTCGTCAACTTGAATTCCTGTTACCGCAATTGTCTTCCCAAGGCCAACTTAGGTCAACGGAATCGAATTTTGACCGCCAATCCGTGCCCCTGACAGCCAATTTTGTCCTCAAATTTGTGCCGATCGTTACATTTTCCTCGAATCATCGGACCAGAATCTAGCGACAAGACCGACTTGCCGATCTAATCTTGTAGGCTCACCGATTCAGGCATATCACCGCGAAAATTGACATGTTGCAGACCGCTCAAGCTCACAACGCCCAGCAAACCGATCTCGCCTTCCAGCAGTGCATCAATGCAGACTGCAAGGCGACCTACGACGCCAACACGATTCGCACTAGCTGCGACAAGTGCGGCGACCTGCTGGATATCGCCTACGATTGGGACCGCGCCGCGGTACCGAATAAACTGAGCGATTTCGAGCAATTCTGGTCCGAGCGAACCAACCCGGTTCGGTTTTCCGGCGTCTGGCGGTTTCACGAACTGTTGCCGTTCGCCCCGCAAGACAAATTGGTAACCGTCGGCGAAGGCCAAACGCTGCTGCAACAAACCGACCGCGTTGGCGATTACGTCGGCATGAATCACGGCCAACTGCACCTGCAATACGAAGGCATGAATCCGTCGGGCAGTTTCAAAGACAACGGCATGTGCGCCGCAGTGACGCACGCCAGCATGATGGGTGCCAAACGAGCCGCCTGTGCATCGACGGGAAACACGTCGGCCAGCTTGGCGCTTTACTGCAGCGCGACCCGATTGATGAAAGCGGTCATCTTCATCGGCAGCGGAAAGATCAGCTACGGCAAACTCTCACAAGCACTCGACTACGGTGCCCTGACCGTTCAGATCGCAGGCGATTTTGACGACGCAATGTTGCGTGTTCGTGAAGTCGCAAGTGAGCTTGGCATTTACCTGGTCAACAGCGTCAACCCTTTTCGCTTGGAAGGGCAAAAGACGATCATGTTCCGCGTGCTGGAATCACTCGGTTGGGAGATTCCGGATTGGATCGTCGTGCCGGGCGGAAATCTTGGAAACAGCAGTGCGTTCGCCAAGGCGTTCATGGAACTGAAACAACACGGATTGATCGACAAAGTGCCGCGGCTTGCCGTCATCAACGCGGGCGGTGCTGATACGTTGTATGAACTGTACGAACGTCGCGGCGTTCGTTGGAACGCAGGCCGCGTGGTGATGGATCCGATCGTTGACTACAACGACAAGATGGATCGTGAACACATTCGCGCCGACACGATTGCATCGGCCATCGAAATCAATCGTCCCGTGAACTTAAAGAAGTGCTTGCGAGCACTCGACTTCATGGACGGCGTTGTCCGCCAAGTTCCCGACCAAGACATCTTGGATGCCAAAGCCAAAATCGGCGAAGGCGGGTTTGGTTGTGAACCAGCATCGGCGGCCAGCGTTGCTGGTGCCAAGTTGCTGCGCCGCGAAGGCGTGATCGCACCAAGCGATCGAGTCGTTTGCGTTCTGACGGGACACGAGCTGAAAGACCCGTCGGCCACCGTCGCCTATCACACGTCCGACCAAGACGTGTTCAACAAAACGCTAGGCAGTCGAGGCGTCACCAAAGCCAGCTACGCCAACCGAGCCGTCGCGGTTCCCAACGAACTCGACGACATCATCAAAGCGATCCAGTTGTATTCGTAGCGTTGTGGTTGCGTTGACATGGTCCGGGCCGCGAACGCGCACGCCCGCCTTAGATTCTAAGCATTCCGACGGCTAGGCTTTGTTAGTCCCGAAGGGACGAAAGCACGGTGCCGGGTGCGGAGCACCCGGAAACAACGCAAAAAAAACTCTCCGCCTCGATCGATCGGCGGCGAAGCCGCCGATCGATCGAGGCGGAGACAAAGATGGGGGCAGCATGTTCCGGGTGCTGACCGGCCTGTCGATTAAATCATAGATCCAAATTTATAGTCGCCTTTTGCTCCGCAAAAGCAGCGTTTGTGGACGCATCTTTCGCAGAGCGAAAGGCGACTATGAATTAATCGACGAACCGTGACGCATTCGGCAAAGGGCTGTCACCCAACGCCGTGAAGAGTTTTGGTCCCGGAAAAACCCATTGCTTTGTTTAACCGCGTGGGCATCGCCCCGCGCGGTTCGCCCCGCATGGACGCGCGGGGCGATGCCCACGCGGTTAAACAATTTAGAAACCCTTCACGGCGTTGGTTGTCGCCGCTCCGCGGCTAGATTGGCTGGTATGTGAACCTCCATGGCGTTTCTAAGCCGGACGTTCTCGAACGCGTCGAGCTTCAGCGCGCATTCACAATGGACTACTCTCTTTTTTGGTAAAGCGATAAACTCTGCATCAGGAAACACGCTGTCTCGCTCTACGGACAAGAAACTGATGGTATTTGAAAGTCACATGTCGCAGCTTAGCCGCATGCTGAGAATGGTTGATGAAGATCCTGACATGCTGGATGAATACAGCAGCCAGCCACTTGTCGAACAGTGGGGCGATGATATCAACGAATTGTTGCACATGTTGCCGGACAGCTTGGTGGAAGATTGGCAGATGCTACGGGAGTTGACGCGGTACACCGTCACCAACGTTTACGCTGACAAAGAAATTCATGGGACCGTCCAAGAATACGGCAACGGTAGCGGCAACGTTTTTGTTCGATTCAAAGACAGCAAAATTGTTGGTCCGCAGTTCGGATGCACCCTCTGTGAAATCTCCGGCGACAATCTCTGTCACCATTCCATTGGCTTCGTGGACTACCTAGACGATCAGCTTGATGGTCGCCGTTCGAAACTGCGCACTCAAATTGAGAAAGCAAAATTTACCAAAGGCAATCCCGACCGCTCGCTCTTTCAGATTGATTATTCCAAGCGAGTGTTTCGTGACATCAATAACCTGATCAGCGTTTTACCGAAGACTGCGACGGTGGACCAGCTCGATGAATCGCTGCCACCCATCGCTGAAACGGCCAAGCAACGGATTTGTTGGGCCATCAGTTGTGATGCTGAAGGTTTGTCCGTCGAAGGGATGCTGCAACAACAAAAGAAACGTGGCACGGGCTTTACCAAAGGCCGGAAAATCCGGCTTGAAAAGTTGGTAACCGACCGCACTCTGCCATTTTCCGAGGTTGACCAAAAAGTGGTCGAACAGATTGAATTAATCCAAGACTATTACCGACACGGTGGTACATATCATCTGTCACCGCTTGCGGCGATTGCCGAACTGGTCGGCCAAGACAATGTGACATTCAACGACTCGCAATGCACCATCGCCAGTCGAACTCCGGTCATCACGATCGGCCAAAAAGACGAAAACTTGATGGCTTTTACGCTCGCGCGTTCGGCGGATGAATCGGATGGGCAACAAACTCAGAGAGTTTTTTTTGACGACACGCAGATGGCTGTCATTGACCAGGACCGTCACCATATTTGGTTCTCTTGTCCCGGCGAGAATGCGATTTCCGCAATTCGGTCTTTGATATCGGCAGCGCCGTTTGCGAATGATCAGCTTCCCGAAGTTGCCAAGCAACTGGAAGTACTACGCCCCTTTGTTTCGATTCAGTTACCCCAATCAATCGGCGGACCGCTCGTTGCCGAAACAGCAAAACCGGTTGTGATCCTGCGCTCGCGAAGCGATGGGCAACTCGATTACGGCGTCCGCGTTCGCACCGAATCAGGAAAACTAAAACGGCCGGGTTCACCGCCACTGGTTCAAATTGAAAAAGATGCCAACGGCAAACCGGTCCAGCGAATCCGTAGCGGTGAAAATGAAACCAAAGCGGCATCTGATTTGATCGCTGAACTTGGACTAGTCGCCGACAACCAAACGTTCCATGGGACGATCGATGATTTCCAAGTGGCACTCAGAGTGATCGAACGATTGCAAAGTGAAGAACTTGACATTGAAGTGTTATGGGACAAGACCAGTGAAAAACCGGTCAAGGTGTTGGGCAATTTGTCCAGCAAAAACGTTCGCGTCGACATTGCATCGAAACGAAATTGGTTTGGCGTCACCGGCGAATGCAAGTTTGGCAACCAATCGATGCCGCTGGCGGACCTGCTGCGAAATCTACCCGCCGCTGACCAAGCCATCGGTGACTTCATCAACCTGGGCGACGGTGGCTGGGCAAAGATCAATGACAAACTACGCGATCGCTTGAAACAACTGCGCGACGCAACACATTCCGATCGAAAAACGCTGAAGCTAGACGCGACCTCCGCGCCGGCAATCCGCGATTTGATGGATGAGGACATCGAAATCAAGGCGACCAAGGCGTGGGAAAAATGCTTGAAGCGTTTAGCCGATGCTGAAAAATTGCAGCCGGTGGTTCCAAAGAACCTGGATGCCAATCTGCGAGATTACCAGGTCGATGGTTACAAGTGGATGAGCCGCCTAGCAGCTTGGGGCGTCGGTGGAATTTTGGCGGACGACATGGGTTTGGGGAAAACGCTGCAAACCCTAGCCGTGCTGCTCGACCGCGCCGCGGACGGCCCCGCATTGGTCATCGCGCCAACGTCGGTGGGTTTCAATTGGGCCCGCGAATCCGAAAGGTTTGCGCCCGACTTGGACGTGCATCTTTACCGCGAAACCGATCGTGCTGACTTCCTGGCGTCGGTTGGCCCGGGCACGCTAGTGGTTTGCAGTTACGGCCTGGCACTGCGTGATGCAGAGGCCCTTGCGGCGGTGAGTTGGAACACGTTGGTGTTAGACGAAGCACAGGCGATCAAGAACAGTCGCAGCAAAACGTCGCGTGCGATCGCATCGATTGAAGCCGATTGGACGGTCGCGCTGACAGGCACGCCTGTTGAAAACCACTTGGGCGAACTTTGGTCTCTGTTTCAAATCGTTTCGCCGGGCGTTTTTGGTGGCTGGGAACAATTTCGCAGCCGTTACGCGGGGCCGATTGAAAAACAGAACGACGATGAGGCAAGGCAATCGTTGGCCACCCGCATTCAACCTTTCGTGTTGCGTCGAACCAAAACCGAAGTGCTGAAAGAATTGCCGCCACGAACCGAAATGAATCTTTACGTTGATTTGTCGGCCGCCGAACGAGCCGAATACGAACAGGTGCGATTGGCTGCGATCGGGGAAATTGAACAACTCGAATCAATGCCCGACATTCAAGATCAACGGTTCAAGATTCTGGCTCTGATGACTCGGCTGCGACAGATTTCCTGCCACCCCGGTTTGGTCAACAAGAATTGGCAGGAATCTTCCGCCAAGCTGGATCAGCTTTGCAGCACGTTGGCTGACCTGAAAGAAGAAGGGCATCGTGCGTTGGTCTTCAGCCAGTTCACTTCCCACTTGGCCCTGATTCGCGACGCATTGGACCAACGCGGATTCACTTATGAATATCTGGACGGATCAACGCCAGCGAAGTCGCGTCAAACGGCGGTCGATCAATTTCAAAATGGTTCCGCCGATTTGTTCCTGATCTCGTTGAAGGCTGGCGGCACGGGATTGAACCTAACGGCTGCCGACTACGTCATTCACATGGATCCGTGGTGGAATCCGGCGGTGGAAGATCAGGCGACCGATCGGGCCCACCGTTTCGGTCAAGACAAACCCGTGATGGTTTATCGAATTGTTGCACGCGGTACGATCGAAGAAGAAATCCTGGCGTTGCATGAATCCAAGCGTGACCTGGTCGCCGGCGTCATGCAGGGCACTCAAGCGGCAGCGAAATTGTCCAACGAAGATCTCATCCGCATGATGCGGGGATAGTCGAGGCTCTCCCGTCGCAACAGTCTTGACGCTAAGCTTTGGTCCATGAGCAATCAACTACAACTTGCCGTTCACGGAGCGGCCGGACGGATGGGACAGCGGGTCGTCGCGTTGGCGGCCGAGGACAGCGACATTGAAATCGTTGCGGCAATAGAGCACTCCGAAAATCGGTTGCTCGGCAATGATGCCGGGCTGATCGCCGGTATCTCTGCACTCGATATCTCGCTGACCGATGCTTGGCCAAATTACGCTGCCGTCGTCATCGACTTCTCGCTGCCGGTTGCCGCCGATGGCTGCATCGCAAACTGTGTGGCGGCAAAGATTCCGCTTGTGATGGCGACCACTGGGTTGACTGAGATTCAAAAACAGTCGCTCGAAGAAGCGTCCAAGTCGATCCCGATCGTCTTCGCACCTAGCATGTCGATGGCCGTCAATCTGACCATGAAATTGACTCAGCAAATCACTGAAACACTAAAAGGTGTCCCCGGTGGGCTGGACATTGAAATCCTGGAACGTCATCACCGGTTCAAGGCCGACGCGCCCAGCGGCACCGCCATCAAGTTCGGGGAATTGATCGCCGAAAAGATGGACGGCGACGTCAAGCATGTCCACGGGCGTGAAGGCGAAACGGGCCAGCGAACTCGTGGTGAAATTGGTTACCACGCGATTCGCGTCGGCGATAATCCCGGCGAACATACCATCGTGTTTGGCATGATGGGTGAACGGATCGAAATGAATGTCGCCGCCAGCAATCGTGATTGTTATGCGTCCGGTGCCATCGTGGCAGCAAAGTGGCTGCAGGATAAACCGGCCGGACTTTACAACATGTTCGACGTCCTTGGACTCTAACTTACCTTGGCCAAATGCGACGAAGGTTACCGATGCGACGTTTGCGGCAACGATGTCACATCGATTGTCGATAGCGATCTGTACCTCCGCTACGTGATCGGCGAATTGGATCCGGAAGTGTTGCACACCTCCGCCGAACGTCACCTGCGCTGCAACCCAGTCCTAACGCAGTTCATCGAGTACGAGGACTTCGAGCCTGTGGTCGTCGAAGGCGATTTCTCGAAACACAATCTCGATGCCGACTACGTTGCCAAACGAACCGAATTAGTGACCCGAGGCTACGTCAGGCTTTTGCAAATCGGAGCCACCGAAGGCGACCGAGACGTCACTAGTTACCCGCTACCCGAAGCAATCAAGAAATACCGATCATCACAACCGTAGGCCGTGTGTTAAAGTCTCTCTTTGACTCTTCTCCTAAGAACAATGGAACTACCCTTGTCCGGCAGTCTTTTCCAACGCGGATTCCTTAGCCTTATCGCGACTCAGTTCTTTGGGGCGATGAACGATAATGTTCTCAAAGGCATTTTGACCTTTATGGTCATTGACGGTGCCTGGGCGGGAAACCTGGGTAGCGGTGGTCAAGGGATCGTTGGCATCTGCTTCACCATTCCGTTCATTCTGCTTTCGGGGTACGCCGGCCAACTTGCTGATCGTCACTCGAAGAAGACGGTCACCACTTGGGTGAAAATACTCGAGATCCCAATTGTCATGCTGGCAGGACTGGGATTCTGGCTGGGAAACCTTTGGGTGACCCTGGCCGCACTGGTCGCGCTGACTTGTCAAAGTTCGTTTTTTGGCCCCGCCAAGTATGGCATGATTCCTGAATTGGTGGACGATTCGCAACTGTCCAAAGCGAATGGATCGATCAACATGATGACCAACGTGGCGGTCATTGTCGGCACGCTGGTCGCGGGCGTCGTGAGCGATCTGTACGCGCCCCAAGACGGTGCGGCTGGAATGGTCTGGCTGCCCATCATCACTCTGTTTTTAATCTCGGTCGGCGGTTTAGTGTCAGCTTTGTTTTTAACTCCGCTGCAACCCGGTGACCGAAACTTGAAATACAATCTAAATCCGTTGCACACTTACATCGATGCAATCGGGGAAATGTCCAAGACGCGGCTGCTGATGGTGATGATGGCCTGGGGATACTTTTATCTGCTGGCGGGCATCGCATTGTTCATCGTGCCTGAGTACACCGTCGTACTGGGAATTAACCGTGCCGAGGCAAGTGTGTTGATGGGTGTGTTGGGTGTCGCGATTGGCATTGGATGTGCGACCGCTGGGTTCATTTCCGGCAACCAGATTCAACCCAAGCTGATTCCTATCGGAGCGTTTGGATTGATTCTGTTTTTCACCCTGCTTGCTGCTGTCCCGCCGTGGATGCCTGATGCGGGTCCGATGATTCGCGTCGCCCTTAGCAACGTTTCGTTTTTTATTCTGGGCGCAGGATTCTTTGCCGGGTTCTACATCATTCCGCTGCAAGCACTGCTTCAAAAGATGTCGCCCGACGATGAACGCGGCCGGTTTCTGGGAACCGCCAATGCTGTTTCGTTCACGTTCATGACGATCGCCGCATTGTTCTACTGGGCGATCCGACCAGCCTTCGGCGACGAGCCGCAAAACATCTTTTACGTCAGTGCAGCGTTGATGGCCGCCGGAGCCGCATTCTTTCTGTGGCGACTGCGAGGCACGGGATTGGTGCTGGGCAACGCCAACGAATCACCTTCCGAAAAACCAGCCGTCGAAACGGGCAATCCGTATCAGCCACCTAGCGAACCAGAGTAAGATAGGTGGGCGAACTACCGAGGTTACTATGCTGAAAATTATTGTCGAAGATCAGGTTCTGGTTCCCGAGGACGTCAAAGATTTGCAGTCTTTTCGTCAGTGGACTTATCGTGACGACTTCCCGGAAAGCGGACGGATCGATTTCATCCAAGGCAGTATCGAGATTGACATGTCACCTGAACAACTATTTGCGCATGGACGACTGAAAGTTGAAATTTCAGGGACTTTGTTGTCAATTGTCCAACGCTCAGAATGGATGATTGTTTCTGATTCCACTCGTGTTGCGTGCGTTGAAGCTGATCTCGGTGCTGAACCAGACATCGTTGTGCTTGCACGCGATACGATTCAATCCGGTGCAGTTCGCCTAACACCCAAGTCAAACCGAAGTGGCGACTTTGTTGAAATCGAAGGTCCGGTCGATCTGGTCGTTGAAGTTGTCAGTGATTCGTCAGTCTCCAAAGACATGACTCGTCTCAGACGAGCGTACTTTGATGCTGGGATTCGTGAATACTGGATCGCTGATGCCCGGAAAGACGATCTTGTTTTCAAAATCTTGACACGATCGGGTGATGAGTACCAAGAAAGCGAGCCATCCGAGGACGGCTGGCTCGCTTCCGATGTGCTCAATAAAGAGTTCAAACTCACTCGGCCGGTCGTTGAACCTGAATGGGTCGAGTTTGAACTTCTCTGCCGGTAGTAAGGATGCCGTATTTCGCTGCTCTCAATACGGCCTACGTCGAACATCCGACAAAGAACTCACTACTTCTGAATCTCTACCAGCTCTTCGGCGGCTGCCATGTCGCGGATCTCTTGAGTGATCTTCATGGAGCAGTACTTTGGTCCACACATGCTGCAGAAATGGGCGCTCTTGAACGTGTCTTGCGGCAGCGTTTCATCGTGGTAGCGTTGTGCCGTTTCGGGATCAAGCGCTAACCTGAATTGCTCTTTCCAATCGAATTCAAACCGTGCCTTGGACAACGCGTCGTCACGATCTTGGGCTCCCTTGCGGCCGCGAGCAACGTCGGCGGCGTGAGCGGCGATCTTGTAGGCGATCACTCCTTGCTTGACGTCTTCTTCGTTGGGCAAACCGAGGTGTTCCTTGGGTGTGACGTAACAAAGCATTGCCGCACCGTGCCAGCCGGCCATGGCCGCACCGATGCCGGACGTGATGTGATCGTATCCGGGGGCGATGTCGGTGACCAAAGGACCGAGAACATAAAACGGAGCACCGTTGCAGATTTCGATCTGCTTTTCGATGTTCATTTGAATCTGATGCATCGGAATGTGGCCGGGGCCTTCGACCATCACCTGCGTACCAAGTTCTTGACCGCGTGCGGTCAATTCACCTAGCACTTCCAGTTCAGCAAATTGGGCGTCGTCCGACGCGTCAGCAATCGAACCGGGACGCATTCCGTCACCAAGCGACCAAGTGACGTCGTACTGACGGAAAATTTCGCACAGGTCATCGAAGCAATCGTAAAGCGGGTTTTGTTTTTTGTGGACCATCATCCACTTCGCGATCAACGATCCACCGCGACTGACGATTCCCGTGACGCGGTTCGCACTGAGGTGAAGGTGTTCTAGTTTGACGCCGCAGTGAACCGTCATGTAATCGACGCCCTGCTTTGCTTGATGCTCGCACATGTCAAGAAAGTGCTGAGCCGTCATGTCTTCGATGTTTCCACCCAGCTCTTCAAGCATTTGATAAATCGGTACGGTGCCGATTGGCACAGGCGACTTGTCGATGATCTTGCGGCGGATGTTGTCGATGTCTTTGCCGGTCGACAAGTCCATCACCGTGTCGGCACCGAAGTGGACTGCGGTGTGCAGCTTGTCCAGTTCTTCGCCAACGTTGCTGGTGACGGCCGAGTTGCCGATGTTGGCGTTAATCTTGCACTTCGCTGCGATCCCGATCGCCATCGGTTCCAAAGCACCGGCCGCGTGGACGGTGTTCGCTGGAATGACCATGCGGCCAATCGCGACTTCATCACGGATCAGTTCGGGTGCGAGGTCTTCTCGTTTGGCAACGAACTCCATTTCAGGAGTAATTTCACCAGCACGGGCGGCAAGAATTTGAGTTTGAGACATAGATCAACAGGGCTCCGACGACGTTAAATTAGTAGCCCAGACTATAGGCTTAGATTGGGGAAATGAGTAGATCCCGCGAAGTAACTTCCGATGTAATCAACAGCAGTTGGGGCTAGCGGTCGGTCGCGTCAATGTCAGTCGCCTTTCGCTCCGCGAAAGAAGCGTCCGCTAACGCAGCTTTTGCGGAGCAAAAGGCGACTATTTGATGCAACTCGCTTCACAGCGTCTTCAAGTATTCCAGCACAGCTTTTTTCTCAGCCTCGCTCAACTGATCAGGATAATCGTGTCCCGAATTACTTTTCCCGAACCGCCGCGTATCAAAATGGCTGCGTCGAATGGCCACATCGGGCTCGGTGACGGGAACTTTCGCAACCGACTTGACCTGTAACCCGACACGCTCCTCGTCCATTTCCTCGGCAGTTCGTATCCAAACCTCGGGCCGCTCGGCGGGGTGCAGGACATGCCACAGCGTGGGGACGCTGCCGTTGTGAAAGTAGGGAGCCGACGCCCAAATTCCGTCCAGCGGCGGGGCAACGTAACCGTCGGGGTCCGTGACCGTTTCTTGTTCGTCTTCCTCACCGCCGTGCGCAAACCAACTCTCGGCGTACCTCTGACGCCCCTCGACCGGAAGCGCCGTCAGACGAACCGGATCGGTCCCGATGTCGTCGATCGCAATGCGTCGGTTCGGGTAAGTCCAATCGTCGCCGCCTACTTTACTTGCATACGTACCGTGACAACTCGCACAGTGATCGCCGAACACCACCCTGCCCTGCTCTGCCAATTTTGCTTCAACCGGCCCCTCGTACTTCGGAGCACGCAGCGATGAAAGATAAGCGTAGACGTCACGAAAGCCATCTTCGTTTTCGAGATAAAATTCGCGTTCGTTTTCAGGAATCAACGTGAACTGCATCAAACCGCGATGCCCTTTTTGTGCAAAGCCATCGATGTAAATGTAGGGCCGTTTGTAGAACGTCCACCATGGCGGAGCGTCCATATCATGGTGAGTAAACGACGTCGGCGGCGTGTCGATCAAGTTCAAATCGGCGTCTCGACTGCTCATCAATCCCATGCCGAACACGACTGCGTTGGTGGTGCCATGCGTCGTACCCAACGGAATAAATAATGCCCCCATGTCCATTCGCGAAAACGGTTTTCCCAGCTTGAATTTCGTCGCTCGGATTTCTTCGGTCATCGTCTGTAACGCGAATCGGTTGTTGGGTGCTCCAGGCGTTGGCTTGCCGTAGACGCTGCCGCCGTGACAAGAAAAGCAGTTCATTGTCCATTTGCCAGCCTCATCAACAACGTATTGCAGTGGCTTGCCGGAATCATCATCCGGACGCGTTGTCAGCCCATAGCGGTTAAACGCCATCGCACGCCGCTCTTCGACCGTCGCATTCTCCGCAAGACTGCGCAGCGGTTCCGGCCAAGACTTCCAAACCTGATCAAGAATTTCCTGAGTAAAATCACTAGTCAGAACTGGCTTTTCGGTCAGGAAACGGTATCCGCGTGCGGCGGCATCAGGATCAACAACCGCCTCGCCCACGGCCCCATTTCCGACCTCAGCGATCGCGGGCGTGATACCCAAAGTGACGAAACAACACAGCACAACCGGGCAGATGTATGGTTTTAGACAAGCAATCATGGGTCTCACAAAACAAGTGGCTCTCGGTTAGTTTAGACCGGCAGCAAGCCCGGGACACAACTTGACTCGTTCGCCTAAACACTTTCAGTGTCGGATCCGCTTTCAGGTCGCTGTCGATCGAGCCGACCAAACAGCGTTGCCAAATCAACAGACCAACCCGGTAAGACCTTTCCGCCATCAAGTGTCGCTTCTTCATCGGCAACAAAGAAACGTTCGGGAGCTTCATAAACCGCTACCGTTCTACGTCGCGGATCGACCATCCAAATCAATCGCACACCCGCCTGAAAATACTCTCGACGTTTGCGAGCCATCTCGGCTCGAGTGTTGCTGATACTTAGCACCTCCACAACAAAATCAGGCACCAAGTCTGGGATGGGTTGCCCGCGTGGAATTTTGCCATCAGGTAGGCGATCCCAACTTATAAAAGCGACGTCCGGGCCTCGAACCACTTCGCCGTACAACCTGGAGAAGCCGTCTGAGCCAGTCACAACACCGAGATCATTCTCGTCTAAAAAGCTCATCAAAAAGTGACCAATGGCACTTGCCAACAAAGATTCCTCCCATCCCATGGCTTTCTCCACCAACGTGCCGTCAACCAGTTCGCACAAGCGACCTTCCACCTCGTTCACTCGAATCAAATCCACCAATGTCGCTTGGCCCGGCGGAGGATCAGACAACACGCGATCAGGCGAAATGCCCCCCAGATCGATCAAGCGATCAGCAAGAGAGTTGGTAACGGCAGCGTTTTGCATGATCTACCCTGAAATGAATTGGTTCCACGGAACGTTGTAAGTATAGCAGGTTCAGATTCAGAATCGCATCTCTTGAACCAACCGAACCAACGGTTGTTACTGGCCAACACCGTTTCTAGCGCGAAGGAACTCATTGATCGCCTTTTGGACCTCTGCCTTAGGAACATCCATCTGAAAGCGGATGACACTGACACCCCCGAAGGAACGAACTTCTGATTTCGTACTTCCAAATCGAAGAAAAAGATTTTCCTGTTTTTCGTTAACAGCGAATTGCGAAGCGGTTTCGCCTGACGTTCTTGCGATGATCCACGACGAACGTGCGTGCCCTACCCTGACTCCGTAACCTCCAATGCTTTCGCGCCGGGATACTCGCATACCGATTGGCGGAATCAACCGCACGTTCTCCAGCCGGTAAGGTCCACTGACGGGATATCGCAAGTACCTCAAGTCGTCGATCGTTGGCGCAGGTTCGATCGTTCTCCACTGCGACAAAATTCTTGATTCGATCAGCCCTGGGTCCAGAGAGATCGTGTCTTTTTCACCTTTCTGCGACTGCACCCAACCCACCGCCGACCGCCAATCCTCGCCGCGATAGGCCAGCAGGTGCGGACGAGTGCAAAGCGTTTGCAAAACGCCCTGGGACCAAGTCAAACCGAGTAGCAAAACGATCGCCACAAATGCAGGTGCAGCAAGCCAACCCCGATTCGCAATCCGACATTTCCCCACCGCTCCACCGACCAGCAACGCGAACATCGGCAGCGTGGAAACCAGATAACGCCGATGCCACAAATGCACCACATCCAAGCGTGATGCAATCCAAAATGCAAACGTTGCACTGACCGCAATCAAGGCGACGCACACCATCGCTGGACGTTTGCCTGGGCAGAACAAAGCAATCACCAGGGGAATGACCAGCAACCATGTCCAATCCCAAATCGCTACCGCGTCGCGAAATTCAGGTGCCATCGCGAAGGTCGCCCAGTTGCCACGCGATCGCCAAGATGACCCCAGTGTTGTCGTCCACAGCGCCCATCCCACTGCCACCAATGCGGTGATCAGCAACAGGTTTGACAAACTTAACCGAAGTTTGAATCCTTCTTCCCGCAAACGTTTCAGCCCAACCAAAGCCGGAAGCCAGACCAAAACTCCAAACGAAGTTGGCTGCGTTGCCAGCGCGACCAAAACACTGATCGCCAGAATGTTCCAAGCGTAAGGCGAATCCGATTCAAGCAATTTGACAAAACAGATCGTTGCGATTGACGCGGAAAGAATCACGACGGCGTAGGGACGAATTTCCGTTCCGAAGAAGATCGCGTTGGATTCCAAGGCCATCACTAAACCGGCCGCGACCCCGCCGATTCGGCTGCCCGTCCATCGGTTCACGCCCCACGTCATCACGGCGGCGGCGATCGACGTCATCAGGACGCTGGACATTCTCAGCGCGACTTCACCACAACCAAACGCTTGTTTCCAAAACCACAATCCGCCGAAGTAAATCGGCGACTGATTGCCCAGCCGGGCTCGCGGAGCAACGTCGGCAAGTGCATCCCAAACGCACCATGCCGAGTGCAATTCATCGACCCAGAAACTTTCGTAGCATGATGGCAAACGAATCACCATTGCGACCAAAAACACGATCGCTGCCGCAATGACAGCGCCCCGGTTCGACTTGGCCGTAGCGGAAGTCGCCAAGACTTTCGGCGAACACTTTTGATGCCGAAAGTCTTGGCGACTTCCGCTACGCTTTGCTGGACACACTCTATCGACCTGCGTCTCGGAGGACTCGGCAAGCCGTTTCAATCTGCTCCGCCGACACATTCAAATGGGTGACCAGGCGAATCGTTTGCGGACCAATTGCGAAACAATCGATGCCCTGATCAGCCAAGTGTTTTTGCAGTTTGTTGCCATCGCCCCAACTCGGATCGATGTCGATTGCGACAATGTTGGTGTGGACGTCGCCACCACGAATGCTGAACACACTGCAAGACTCCGCCGCATCGCCTAGCATTTTGGCGTGATCATGATCTAGGCTTAATCGATCGCGGTGGCTTTCTAACGCATGCAGCGAGCCAGCCGCGACGATGCCGGCTTGCCGCATCGCACCGCCGAACAACTTTCTTGCCCGGCGAGCCGCTTGCACAAATTTTTCTTCGCCCGCTAGCGCCGAACCCACCGGTGCTCCCAATCCTTTGCTAAAGCAAACGCTGACCGAATCAAACGGCTCACACAACTCCGCTTCGCTTTTGCCAGTCGCGATCGCCGCGTTCCACAACCGGGCTCCATCCAAATGAGTCTTTAAGCCTTGACCGGACGCCCACCAGCAAGCCTCCACGACATCGTCTTGCGGTGCGATCCGGCCGCCCCAACGGTTGTGAGTATTCTCCAGACACAGCAATTCTGTTCGCACATGATGATCGTCCGTGGGGTTGATCGCTCCTTGCAAATGCTCGACGCGAAGGACGCCTTGGTCGCCAGCGATGGTCTTGGCGACTAAACCGCTAAGTCCCGCGAAGGCTCCTTGTTCGTAGTGATAAATGTGGCAATCGGCCTCGCAAATGAATTCATTGCCACGGTCGCAGTGAACCCGAACGGCCACTTGGTTTGTCATACTTCCGCTGGGCATGAAAACGGCGGCTTCCTTGCCGAGGATCTCCGCCGTTCGCTGCTCCAGCTTTTCCAGCGTCGGATCAACGTCGATGACTGCATCGCCCAGAGTTGCGTTGGCGATGGCGAGCCGCATTTCGGGGGTCGGCAAGGTGACGGTGTCGCTGCGAAGATCAATCATGGATGTTGCTGATTTGCATGGAATGCGGCCTGAGAAAGAGCGGCCTACGAAAGACCTGGGCTGGCATCTATCATGTCATCTTACCGACGACCACGTGACCCCATCGACCAATTTCATGCCCTCACCCACCGCACAACTGAACATCCAACGCGTTGACGCTCGAACTGGATCCGCCGAGATCCTGGACGAGCTTCGAGCCAAGCTCAGCCCCGATGGTGACGTCGTTTCCCCGCGTGGGCGAGCGTTGACCGAAGAAGTCTTCGGCCAGCCGCTGACGCCGGTTCAAGTGGTCGACAAGATCTGCGAAGACGTCCGCGGCGAGGGCACGCCGGCGCTGCTGCGTTACCTGAAATCGCTCGACAAAGCAGACCTGACCGCCGACCAATTACGAGTCCCCGCCGAAGAATTGAAAGCCGCCCACGCCGCCGCCGACCCAGTTCTATTGGAATCGATTCGACGCATCCGTGACAACGTCGCCGAATTTGGAAAAGCGATTCTTCACCAGGATGTCACGATTCAACCCAAGCCTGGCGTAACGCTGACCCAGCGTTATGTGCCGCTTCGACGTGTCGGCGTTTGCGTCCCCGGTGGTGCGGCGGCCTATCCATCGACCGTGTTGATGACCGTGGTGCCCGCACAAGTCGCCGGTGTGAAAGAGATCGCTGTCGTCGCGCCGCCGACGCCTTTCGGCGCTTACAACACCGACATGCTGGCGACGTGTCACGAACTCGGCGTCACCGAGGTCTATCGCATGGGCGGTGCGCAAGCGGTCGCGGCACTGGCCTACGGATGCGACGATGTTCCTGCCGTCGATAAAATTGTCGGTCCGGGCAACCTGTTTGTCGCTCTGGCAAAGAAACGGGTCTACGGAACCGTTGATATCGATTCGTTTGCTGGCCCCAGCGAAGTGATCGTGATCGCTGACGAAACCGCGAACCCGGCATTCGTCGCATCCGACTTGTTGGCTCAGGCCGAGCACTCGCCCGGATCGTCGATCCTGATCACGTGGGATGAAGGTCTGATCGAAAGCGTCTACGAAGAACTGGTTAAACAATTGCAATCGCTTGATCGCAGCGAATTGACGCTCGATGCACTCCAATCTTTCGGCGCGTTGATCCTAGTTCGCGACGAACAACACGCCTGCGAATTGACCGATAGTTTTGCACCGGAACATTTGCAAATTGAAACGGCCAACCCGCGAGACCAAATGGCCAAGATCAACAACAGCGGTGCTGCGTTCCTGGGGCACCACACGCCAGTGGCACTGGGTGATTACGCAGCCGGTCCGTCGCACGTTCTACCAACCGGCGGCACCTGCACCTGGGCAGCCGGGTTGTGCAGCAACAGTTTCCTGCGAAGCGGTAGCGTGACGGAGTTCGACCAAACCGCACTGACCAACATCGCACCTGACGTAATTGCCGTTGCTGAAAAAGAAGGTTTGACCGCGCACGCAAAAAGCGTCTCGATTCGGACGAGCGAATGAGCGGTGTTAAGAAATTCACCGAGATACTGTTTTGGCAACGTGCGAGAGATTGGTCGAAAGAGATATTCTTTCTGACAAAGGAAAAACCATTTGCCTCCGACCGTCGCCTAGTCACTCAAATCAACGACTCGTCTGAATCAACAATGGCAAATATCGCTGAAGGCTTTGGTCGCGGAACTCAAGGTGAGTTTATTCAGTTTTTGGGCTATTCGATGGGCAGTTTGCTGGAAACACAATCGCACCTGGTCGCAGCATACGACCGCGAGTACATCGATGCGGAGACGTATCGCCGATTGTTCAACGAAGGAACGTCGATCCGAAGAATGATGATCGCATTTATGAAATCGAT
The DNA here is from genome assembly GCF_001642955.1 of Rubripirellula obstinata. GTDB lineage: Bacteria > Planctomycetota > Planctomycetia > Pirellulales > Pirellulaceae > Rubripirellula > Rubripirellula obstinata. The sequence continues at coordinate 116,482 of NZ_LWSK01000002.1, forward strand.
GAAGAAGCACGGGTCAGGCGTCAAGCACATCAAACCGCCGTACAAGAGCTGGTCGAGCGAGGTGTGGGAGATGTACGAGAAGTTTACCGGAGAGAAGCGACCAGAGATGTTTCAAGAGGACAAGAAGACGTAAGTACTCAGTACTCAGTACTCAGTACTCAGTACTCAGTACTCAGTACTCAGTACTCAGTACTCAGTACTCAGTACTCAGTACTCAGTACTCAGTACTCAGTACTCAGTACTCAGTACTCAGTACTCAGTACGATGGCTATGCTTTGTCCACCTAGCGGTCAACCCAAACCCCGACCATTTTCCAACTCCATGATTGAATCCCTCTTCCGCCCTGCCCTTTCCCGCATGCAGCCCTACGCCCCCGGCGAACAGGCGGCACCGGGCAAGACGATCAAACTAAACACGAACGAAAATCCGTACCCACCGGCACCGGAAGTCGTCAAGGCAATTCAAGAAGCGGCCAGCGGGCCGCTGAACCGATATCCCGATCCGGTTGCGACGTCGTTTCGCCGCGCCGCGGCAGACGCACTTGGCTTGCCCGGACCTGAATGGATCCTAGCGGGTAATGGCAGCGATGAAATCTTGACAATCCTGGTTCGTGGTTTTGTCGGCGAGGGACAGCACCTACGCCTGCCCTACCCCAGTTACATCCTGTACCGAACTCTCGCCGACATCCAAGGTGCCGCGTGGCAACAAACACCTTTTGAAAATGACTGGAAACTGCCAGCCGCGTTTGGGGAAAACGAAGACGATTTGCGTTTGGTGTTGCTCCCAAACCCCAACAGCCCCAGCGGAACATTGGTGCCCAAAAACGAAGTCGCATCGATCGCCGATTCACTCGATTGCCCGCTGATCGTCGATGAAGCGTACGTCGATTTTGCAAACGAAAACTGCCTGGACTTAGTTCAGGAAAATGAACGCGTGCTGGTGACTCGAACGCTCAGCAAGTCTTACGGATTAGCCGGCATGCGATTCGGCTTCCTCGTCGCTCAACCTCACGTCGTCGCCGAACTATCCAAGATCAAAGACAGCTACAATTGCGACGCCATCTCCATCGCCGCTGCGACCGCGGCGGTGTCCAGCCAGGACTGGCTATCGGACATTGTCGCCAAGCTCAACGCCACCCGCGGGAGAATGGAAACCCGTTTGACTGAGATGGGATTTGCGGTAACACCCTCCCACGCCAACTTCGTTTGGTGCCAGCACCCCGATGGTAATCATCAAAGTCGTTACGAATATCTCAAGAAGAACCAAATCTTGGTTCGATATATGTCGTTTCCCGACTGGGGCGACGGGCTACGGATTAGCGTAGGAACCGACGACCAAATCGATGCCTGTTTAATGATGTTGGAAAGATTCTCATGACCCGCACTGCAAACGTTCACCGCAAAACCGGCGAAACCGACATTCAGCTATCCATCGATCTCGATGGTGATGGCAGCGGTACCCGTTCCAGCGGCATCGGTTTCCTCGACCACATGCTAGACCTGCTAGCCAAGCACGCATTGATCAATTTGGACGTCGATGCCAAAGGCGATTTGCACGTCGATGACCACCACACCGCCGAAGACATCGGCATCGCGTTGGGCCAATGCGTCCACGAAGCACTCGGCGATCGCGCCGGCATCCGCCGCTACGGACACTTCACGCTGCCAATGGACGAATGCTTGGTCACCGCCGCAGTCGATCTTGGCGGGCGTTATGCGTTTGAATATCACGCACCGATCGCTGCATCAAAAATCGGAACCTTCGACAGCGAATTAGTCGAACACTTTTGGCAATCGTTCGCTGCCAACGCCAACTGCAACTTGCATGTCGTCCTGCACCACGGACGCAACGGTCATCACATTGCCGAGTGCGTCTTCAAGGCCGTCGCAAGAGCGATTCGCATGGCCGCCGAAAGTGATCCACGCAGCGACGCCGTGCCTAGCACCAAGGGCGTGCTGTAAACGCATTTGGCAGTTACGATGCCGTAACTCGCTTCACTCGCTACGGCCTACGTCTTGGCAAACAAACCTACGGCTGCCAATCCAATCAGACTCAGTAGCACTGAAAACAGCAAGAAGTTTGAAAACAGTGCGATGGAGGTTAACAGGATGATGGCCAAAATTGCCGCGATGCGGGCCGGCAACATCCACAGCGTTAAACCGAAGATCGTTTCGGTGATGATGATGAATCGGCTGTAGGTCGTCGCGATCTCGCGAAGGGCTTCGGCGTCGTAACGATCGCGAAGCCAGTTGAAGGTCCAGAAATTGCGATCGACAAAATAGATGTCGTGCAGCACCTCGCCCGACCAATACTCTGGTGTCCACTTCCCCACCGCGCCGGCCAGCAAGATCATCGAAATCATACAGCGGGCCAAGAACGCACCCTTGCGAAGTAAGACTTCCGCATCGTCACAGTTCATCCGACTGACAAACCACCACGACCAAAGCGACGTCCACCAACCCGTCGTAAACGTGGCGTCGTTGTAACTGCCTTGATGAAGACACAACACCGTTAAGCCGAACAACGAAACAAAACTGCCAAGATTCCGGACGACTCGGTTGCGAATCAAAATACATAGTAGCGATGAAATAACGACGGCGGCAAAACTGCCCACGAGTACTGAATCGGATCGCAGTATCCGTGGGAAGAAAACATCATCGATCGTGATGTACCCATACACCTGGATCGACTGATAAAAGAACTCGTACTTCCAAACCAACGATAACAGCAAGCAAACCTGTACGATTCGGTAGGCAAGATCAACTCGTCTGCTCAGCTTCGGCGATGCAATCACGATTCAGGTTGCCTCAGCAACACAAAATCTCGCTCGCCGCGATTCTTCAAATGCAATTGCGTCCGCAATTGCTGGCCGCGGTAGTCGGATTCAAGCGTAAACCAGCGGTCGCGTCCATCTCGCAAATTCACATACCTGCCCACTGAAAACGTGGCGTCACGAGCGGGAAAATGGTTGATGTAGCGAAACGAATCATCGACATCGAGACTGCCGAAGAAGGAATCGACGAAGCCAGGCGGCACATCATTCACCTCCGTCCGATTGGCAAAGTTGTACATTGCCGGGATTGGAAACTGTGCGGCGAATCGCATAAACGATCCGCTTCGAAGATGAAAACGATGCATCGTTGCATTGGCGATCGCGGGAACGATCGGCATTAGCAACAGCCAGGTTGCGATTGCGGCGACAGAAAACAAGATCGCAATGAAGCCGATATCGTTTTTCAAAACTTCGTTAAGCCGCGTGGGCATCACCCCGCGTTTCCCAGCAGACGCGCGGCCCGATGGGCACGCGATTAAACGAAGAAAATTCGGCACAGGTCTCTACTCCTGTTCGATCAATTGAATCAAGGTTTGCCGAACCACTTGCGGATTCGCATTGGCGTTCTTCTTCTTAGCTTGCCCAATCAACGAACCGACCGCTTGCTTTTTACCATCTTTGTAATCCTGAACGACCGCTGGGTTGGCGGCGAGCAGTTCGCGGCAAAGATCTTCGATTTCATTATTATCCACCGACTCGATCCCAAGATCTTTGATCGCATCATCGACGCTCACGCCCTTATCGATCATGTGGGCAAGCACGTCACGAGCACGTCCGTTATCAAGTTCGCCCTTGGCAACACGACCGAGCAAATCACCCAACGATTCCGCGGCAACGGGATAGTCTTCGATGCTGATGGACCGTTCATTCATCAATCGCATCACGTCTTGTTGAATGAAACTGCTGGTCCGCTTGCCATCGTCCGATTTAGTTGCGGCGGTTTCAAAGTACGTGATCATCGCCACGCCTTGATTAACAATCACGTCGGCGTCATAGGGCTTGATGCCGTACTGTCCCTGCAACCGCTGGCGAATCTGAGCAGGCATTTCGCCCAGCGAAGCACGGATCGATTCGACGCGGTCGCGTGGCAATCGGATTGGCAACAAATCGGGATCGGGAAAGTACCGGTAGTCCGCGCTTTCCTCTTTCTCGCGTTGCAGAAACGTTTTCCCGGATTCATCGTCCCAACCACGAGTCGTTTTGGCTTCGTCCTTGATGGTCTTTCCAGTTTCTTCCCAGATGTCGTACTGGCGATCGATCTCGTACTGGATCGCTCGTTCGACTGCGCGGAATGAGTTCATGTTCTTCACTTCGACGATGGGCGTGGCAACGTTTTTGCCGTCTACGTCGATATGCAGGTTGACGTTTGCATCGACTCGCAAACTGCCTTCTTGCATTTCGCAATCGGAAATCCCCAGATGCGTCATGCGAAGCTTTAGTTCATTCAAGTACGCCTTCGCTTCATCGCTGGACCGCATGTCGGGCTGGCTGACGATTTCCAACAGTGGCGTGCCGCACCGGTTGAGGTCAATTTTTGTATCGCCCTTCCCTGCCGCCTCATCATGCATACTCTTGCCCGCGTCTTCTTCTAAGTGGGCGCGGATGATTCCCAGCTTGCGAATCTGACCAGGACTTGCCGGATCATCGATTTCAATGAAACCATCAGCGCAGATCGGTAAGTCGAATTGGCTGATCTGATAACCCTTGGGCAAATCCGGATAGAAGTATTGCTTGCGATCCCACTTCGTCATCGGCGGAATCGAGCAATCGATCGCCAACCCCGCTTTGACCGACAAATCGATCGCGGCCTCGTTCATGACCGGAAGCGCACCGGGCAAGCCCAAACAAACCGGGCATACTTGCGTGTTGGGCTCGGCACCAAACTCGGTGCTGCATCCGCAAAACAGTTTTGTCTGTGTTTTCAATTGGACGTGGACTTCCAATCCAATGACAGTCTTGGTCGGGTAACCATCGCTCATGACTGGACTCCTTTCGTTGTATCAGGTCGCTCAGTATTTGGTCGATCAGTGTGGTGATCGGTGACCAATTGGAAAACAGACCCCGCAAACAACAAACGTGATTCTTCCAATGCCGGTGCTTGTAATTGAATCGCAATCGGCAATCCATCGGCGTCTTTACCGGCAGGCAGCGACAACGCTGGAATTCCAGCGAGGTTTGCACCGGTCGTGAACAAATCACATAGATACATCTGAATGGGATCGTCCACTTTCGATCCCAACGGGAAGGCGGCCGTTGGCGTGACAGGCCCCAGCAACAGATCCACTTGCGAAAACGCTGCATCAAAATCGCTCTTGATCAACCGTCGAACTTTCAGCGCCTTGTTGTAGTAATCATCGGCGTAACCTTCGCTGAGTGCATAAGTGCCAAGCATGATTCGACGTTTCACTTCCGCACCAAATCCTTCATCACGACTACGGCAGTAAGTCGTCACCAGCGGCCCAAGTTCCGCGCCGGTTTCGATGTCGGCCGCACGGTGTCCGTAGTGAGCACCGTCGTACCGTGACAGGTTGCTGCTGGCCTCGCTTGGTGCAATCACGTAATAGGTGGGTACCCAGTATTCGCTGTGCGGCAGATTGATGTCGATCAGTTCCGCGCCGGCTTTCTCGAATACTTTGGCAGCTTCCTTGACCGCCTCTTTGATCGTCGGATCGACGCCTTCGGCTTCCATGGATTCACGGAGCATGCCAATCTTGATTCCCGTCAAGTCCGTTCCTTTGATCGCATCGACGTAGGAACCAACATCCAAATTCAACGACGTTGAATCTCGTTTGTCATGCCCTGCGATCGTTTCCATCAACGGCGCGATATCCTGGACCGACCATCCGATCGGGCCGACTTGATCCAGACTGCTGGCGAAGGCGATCAATCCGTAGCGGCTGACACGTCCGTAAGTCGGTTTCAAACCAGTGACGCCGCACATCGCGGCTGGTTGCCGAATTGATCCGCCAGTGTCGGTACCTAAACTAATCGGCACCATGCTGGCCGCCACGCAAGCCGCCGCACCACCGCTGCTGCCGCCGGGGATGCGAGTGGTATCCCATGGATTCTTGGTCACGCCGAAGGCACTGTTTTCAGTCGAAGCGCCCATCGCGAACTCGTCCATGTTGGTCTTGCCAACGATGACGGCATCGGCGGCACGCAGTTTCTCCACCACGCCGCTGTCGTAGGGCGGATGAAAATTATGCAGCATTTTTGACGAACACGTCGTCGGCATATCGTGAGTACACAGCACGTCTTTGACCGCGACGGGAACCCCGGCCAGCGGCCCCAGCGTTTCCCCGGCCGACCGACGACGATCGACATCCGCCGCCGCAGCAAGCGTCAATTCTCGATTCAGGTGCGTAAAGGCATTGATGGTGCCATCGGCAGTTTCAATGCGATCAAGAGCGGCAGAGGCAATCTCCACCGCCGAGGCTTCGCCAGCGGATTGCAGCCGCAGTATTTCAGAAACAGAATCAAGCATGCACACGTCGTCCAAGAGTCGAAAATCGGATCAAGTGCAGTGATTATCAACCAGAGATCAGCATGCGGCTAGGCGGGGAAGATTCCAACGCCACGAAGAGTTTGGTCCAGTGAAAACCTATTGTTTTGTTTAGCCGCGTGGGCATCGCCCCGCGTGTTTCGCCCCTCGTGTTTCGCCCCGCATGGACGCGTGGGGCGATGCCCACGCGGTTAAACAGTCCAGAGACCCTTCACGGCGTTAGGAAGATTCACCGCGGTCGTTGGAGTCTTGGCTTTGCAGATCGTCCAGCTTAGAAACGTTATCAATGCTGCGCAAACCAGCTAATCTAGCCGCGGAGCGGTGACAGCTCTTTGCCGGGTGCGCAGCACCCGGTTCATGCCGCCCCATGTTTATTTATCTCAGCCTCGATCGATCGGCGGCTTTGCCGCCGATCGATCGAGGCTGAGAGGGTTGTTGGTTGCATTGTTTTCGGGTGCTGCGCACCCGGCACCGAGCTTTCGTCCCTTTGGGACTAACAGAGCCTGGCCGTCGGCATGCTTAGGTCCTAGCTGGACCCGCTCTTTAACCGAATTGAGTATCCCTAATCCCTAAACGTCGCGAAGCGTGATCGTTGCCACGCATCCGGCCGGGCCGCCGGCTAGCGAAATTTCGGCATGATGGAGTTGAGCGATGCGGTAGGCGCGGCACAGGCCAAGTCCTAAACCTCGGCCAGCTTCGCGGCCGGAAAAGTACGGGTCGAACGCGTGCTCGCGAGCTTCCGCGGACAAGCCAGGACCGCTGTCGGCGACGTGAATTTGCGTCATCGAGCCTTGTTCGACCAGTGACACAACAACTGTCCCCTGACAACCAATCGCTTCGATTGCGTTTCGAATCAAGACTCGAACGGCTTCGCTTAACATCCCCTCGTCTACGTTGCGATCAGCAGAATCTTTGGGCAAGCTCAATTCCAACCGAATCGATTGACGTTCGGCTTGTTCGCGAAACGAATCGGCGACTTGTTCGATCAGCGGATTTAAATGAGAAGGTGTCGGTTCGGGAAGCGGTGGATTGGCGTAGAACATCAGGTCGGCAATCATTTCATGCGCGCGGTAGACCTGATCGATAATTCGCTGCAACGTTGCCACTTTCGAGGGATCATCTTCGCCACGTTGCAACGACTGGGCGCGAGTGGAAATGTTCGCCAGCGGGTTGTTGATTTCGTGACTCAATCCGTAAGCCAATTGTTTGATCGCGCCAAGCTTACTTTTTTTCAGCCGTGCATCGAACGCGTTGTCCATCGACTTCAACCGCTGCATCGTCCGGGCTAGTTGCTGAAGCGGATCCGCAGATGTCGTGGATTGATCAGCGGAGACGATTCCGTTGGTGGGCGCTGTGACCGTCGGCCATTGCTGTTGCCAGGCAGCGGAGACTTTTGGCCCGAAAGCTTCCAACCAAAGAACCGCATCGTCCATCCAACGGGAAATCGGTAACGTCAGATAGTGTTCGTTTAGCTTTTGGATTTTTTGATCATGTTCATTGATCGATTTTGGCGAACCCATCATCGCATCGCCGCTGGAAAAACGCTGGACCGCCTTCGCGATTAACCAATCTGCTAGATCAGCAACAGTAAACGATGACTGACTACTGGTTTCATCGGAGCAACAGAGCGCGCAGTACAAAAGCAAAGCCGGATCGGACTCCAATGCAGTGATGACCGGTTGCCGTAACCGATCAACATCACTGCCTTGACCCAACATGATTGCTGCAATCACATCGGTCGCGATGGCCGAACGTGGTAACCACCAACGATCCGACCCGCGTCTGATACAAGGAAGCCACCTCATCGATTCCGTCCTCGGGACCGGCAAATTGCAAATGACGACCGAACTGCCAACGTCACAAGACTGAACAAGATCGCACTGAACAAGATCGAACTTAACAAGGTCGATCGGGCCCTTAATTGACGACCCCGCGTTCCATCTCTAGCAGGTCATAAGCTCGCAGAACCAAGTCGTCGATTGCAAAAGGTTTTTGCATAAAGTCATTGGCACCGGCGGCTTTCAATGCGTCCACCTTGTTGTGTTCGACCATCCCGGAAATGCACAGAATTTTCACTGTATCCATCGTGGGATCGTTGCGAACGCGTTGGCAGACTTCTTTGCCGTTGATATCGGGAAGCATGACATCGAGCACGACCAGGTCAGGCCGAAACTCTTTGACGCCCATTCCGGCATCGAATCCGTTGTTGGCGGTGCGAATATCAAATCGCCCGTCACGCTGGAAACCGTCTTGGATCAGATCGACCAAATCTTGGTCGTCATCGACAATTAGAAGCTTCTTCTTGCCGCTTTCCAGAGCGTCGGTCGGAATTCCATTGTCTTTCATGAACATGTAAAGCTGCTCACGCGGAATTCGACGGAACTTGCTGCCGGGGACGCGAAATCCTTTCAGCGATCCGTTGTCGAAACAACGAATGATTGTTTGTTGGCTGACCTTGCAAATCTTGGCCGCTTCGCCTGTCGTAAAGACCGTTTTCGTGGTCATGTCAGAACCATCCTCCCTGCTTGTCGGGACGTCGCTAAGTACACGACGGGGACGTCACGATGTGAACCGATGCCTTGGCCCCAAATCTAGAAACGGAGGGATACCGTCTAGCTAGGGGACGATTCCAACCGATGGAATCCATCCAAAGCGGACACTTGGTAATTCACCAATGGCCCTCCATTAACAAACTTGCCGTCCCAACGCACTAGCACTTCGTCGTGCCAAACTGCGTTAAGGCCGCAGGCGACAAGAAGCTCCAAGCCTCTCTGCCTTTCCAAGCTTGCCTGTTCGCCGGATTCTATCGTTTTCCCCCATTCGGTCAAGATCGATTCGTTTGACGTAAGTCCAAGTGAATCATTGATTTAAGCGACTGATGGCCAGAAGCTGAGAATTAATTCCAACCAAAGCGATCAGTTTGCGACCTAACGGCTTCCGACCAGTATGCCTAAATCCAAGTCAAACTTCGGCACTATCAATCTCTAAGCAAAGATCCAGTTTCAATGAAAAAAGTTTCGAGGTCATGTGTGAATCTTCCTAGGAGTAATCAGATCCAAGCAACGTTTTTTAACCGACTGTATTAGCGGGATTTCGCGTGAATTTAAGAACAGGTTTATTGACTTCCAATTCAAGCGTTTCCAATCGCCGCCGGGTGAGGTTCGAGACCCTCGAAGGGAGACGTTTGCTGCACGGTAGCTCCGCCGCTCACACCGACGATTTTGGCCTCATCGGCTCGGTCGGCAATGACGCCAGCGATCACACTGCTGGCCAAGTTCAGTTTACGCAAGCCTCCAGCGGAACTCCGGCTCGACCTCTGTTCCGAAACTCGATCGTTTCGACCAACCTGGACTTCATCACCGCCGACGATCCAAGCACGTTCGAGTCGATGGCTTACCTTGGGCGAGCCCGGCGTGAAATGCCAGACAGACGACCGGGTACTGGTTTGTTTGCCAACAACACCTTCATCTTCGAAGCGACGTTCAGCGACGGCAACCAAGTGCAAATCTGGTTACATCCTAATTTCGGCAGCCAACAAAACGCGGCGACCTACGCAAACTTGCTTCGCGGCCCGCTTGGCAAGTTGCCCGAATCGATGCGCGAGAATCTTAACCATGTTGTTGTTCACGTCGGTAACGAAACCGCGTTCGCGGAAAGCCAAGCAAATTTCTTCGTGCTGTATTCGCAAAACATGCTCACTCGCATCAGCAACAATGACTTAGAGGAAACGGTGTTCCACGAATCAGTCCACGCGGCGTTGGATGCAAACAATCTAAACACGTCGGCATGGTTGTCGGCCCAGCAAGGCGACAATGCCTTCATCACCGAATACGCGAGAGAGATTCCGGGCAAAGAAGACATGGCTGAAACCGCCATCTTCGCCTACACGATGCTACAGCACCCCGGTCGGTTGCCCGCCTACGTCGAACAGTGGATGGAACAGAACAATCCAAACAAGCTGGCTTTCTTTGCCGATCTATACGCCGACGACCTGACCACGGTCGCTGAACCGCCATCCGATTTCGGTGACGCCCCCGATTCCTACGACACGACACTGGCATCCGATGGTGCTCGGCACGCTGCCGTTGGACCGATCCTTGGCACGTTGCGAGACGTTGATGAGGATGCCAGGGCACCGCTAAACGGAACCAGCGACAACGACGACGGTGTCATGTTTGGTGCGATCGGAGTCAACGCATCGATGGCGGCTGTCAACATCGATGTGTCTAACGCGATTGACGAAGAGGCAAAAGTAGACGCCTGGATTGACTTCAACCGAGATGGAGATTTCGAAGATCCGGGTGAGAATGTCTTGCAGAACGTCACCGTCAACAACGGCATGCAAACTTTAAACTTCTTCTTGCCCAACTCGCTAACCGTTGGCGAAAACTATGCTCGCGTTCGGCTTAGCAGCGAGGGTGGACTCGGCCCAAACGGATTGGCAGCCGATGGCGAAGTGGAGGATTACGTGATCCAAATCCTCGCGCCACCTGTGGTTGAAAGCGTCGTTATTAATGACGGCGATAATCGACGTTCAGTGATCAACGAAGTTCGAATCACGTTTGATCAAGTCGTTGATATCGACCTAACCACCGGCGACGCATTTGAATTCTTCAATCAAACCAGTGGCCAAATCGTTCAAGACATACCGGTGATCGACAACACCAGCGGCAAGACCGTCGTCGAAGTCACCTTCGCCCCCGGACCCAGCGTCAATCAGGGCGGCGGATTGCTGGACGGAGATTACCGGCTAACGATTGATCCCGAGCTGATAAAATTGTCATCGCTTGACATGGACGGAGACACCGATGGGCAAGAAGGCGGTGTTTTTGTCTTTGGGGCAGGTCAAGTGGACAATTTCTATCGGGCTTACGGTGACTTCGATCTAAGCGGCAGTGTGAACTTGGCCGACTTCGCAGCCTTTCGACAAGCGTTCGGAAACTCATTGGGTGACGCAAACTATCTCGATCAAATCGATGCCGACTCCGATGGAATGATTGGTCTTACCGACTTTGCCAACTTCCGCGAAAACTTCGGCAACTAGCACGGCGCCTACTTGGCTTCCAAGTGCGCCAGCACCAACGCCAAGTCAGCCGGTGTGATGCCGCTGATTCGTTTGGCTTGGTCCAGGCTTAGCGGTCGGACTTTGCAGAGTTTTTCGCGAGCCTCGGTTCGCAGCGAGCTTATTTTCTCGTAGTTGAAGGTCGGCGGAATTCGCTTTCCCGCCAAGCGATGTTGCTTTTCGACTTCCGCTTTTTGACGATCGACGTAACCCTGGTACTTCAAGTCATACAAACACTGCTGAGCCGCCGATGCTTCGATCTGATCCAGTCCCGGCGTGTGTCCGCACATGGTTTGCCAATCGACTTCGGGGCGGCGCATGTAAACGTCGCCGGGCGTGTTGTTAATGCGAACCGATTTTAACAATTCGATTCCTCGATCGACTTGCCGCATCTTTTCGGCGAACCGATCCCGACGATCCGCACCGATCAAACCCAACCTGTCGGCGTCCGCGGTCAAACGACGGTCCGCATTGTCTTGACGCAGCAGCAAACGATATTCGGCGCGGCTGGTAAACATGCGATAAGGTTCGTCCGTTCCGGCGGTCACCAAGTCATCGACCAGCACGCCGATGTAGGCTTGATCGCGAGTGGGCACCCAGGTCGATTGGCCGGCAACGGTGCGAGCCGCGTTTAGCCCCGCGATCAATCCTTGTCCGGCGGCCTCTTCGTAACCCGTTGTGCCATTGATCTGACCGGCGAAAAAGAGTCCTGACACCTTTTTTGATTCCAGGTGCGGCCACAATTGTGTCGGCGGACAGAAATCGTATTCGACGGCGTACCCGTAACGCATGATCGACGCGTTTTCCAAACCAGCAATCTGTTTGAACATTTGGTCCTGAACGTCACGCGGCAAACTGGTGGAGATTCCGTTGACGTAGACCTCTTGCGTTTCGTGCCCTTCGGGTTCCAAGAACAGTTGATGTTTTGTCTTGTCGGCAAAGCGAACCACTTTGTCTTCGATCGAAGGACAATAACGCGGCCCCGTCGAATTGATCTGACCGGAATACATGGGTGCGCGATCCAAGTTCGCACGAATCAGATCGTGGACCGCTTCGTTGGTGTAGGTGATGTGACAGGGAATCTGTTCTTGCATCACTTTGTCGGTCAGGTACGAGAAACCCTGCGGATCGTCGTCACCGGGTTGCTCTTCCAGTTGGCTGTAGTCGATCGTTCGCGCGTTCAAACGTGGCGGCGTTCCCGTTTTGAAACGCTCGACTTCAAAACCAAACCGAGCCAACGCTCCGCTGATTCCCGACGTGGTTCCTTCACCGCCGCGACCGCCAGCGGTTTGTGCTTCGCCGGTGTGCATGATCGCTTTTAAGAACGTGCCGGTCGTCAACACGATCGTCGGTGCGAGATACTCGGCGTCACCACGAACTCGCACGCCGGTGACCTGGGGTGTCTCGCCTGATTCATCTATCAGTAAGTCTTCGACCGTTTCCTGACGTAGGTCCAAGTTCGGCTGCAGTTCGATTCGATGCTTGATGAATTGTTGATAGGCCTTTTTGTCGGCCTGCGCCCGAGGGCTGTGCATCGCTGGTCCCTTGCGACGATTGAGCATTCGGAATTGAATCGCGGTGGCATCGATAGCCTCGCCCATCAACCCGCCCAGTGCGTCGACTTCGCGAACAATTTGCCCCTTCGCGACGCCACCGATGGCCGGATTGCATGACATCTGGCCGACCGTATCCAGATTGGTCGTCAGCAGCACGGTTTTGGCACCGACGCGAGCCGCCGCAGCAGCGGCTTCGGTACCGGCATGACCGGCCCCGATCACGATCACGTCGTACTGATAAATGCTTGCGTTCATGATTTTGATTTCATTTTTAGACCCAAAATTGCCGAAGCCGATTGAATAGGTCTGTGTTTGAATAAGTTCTGTTCGTCGCTTTTAAAGTCGGGTTCGCTATCACGATGTTGCCGACATACAAAACGTTCTTGGTCGTCGTCATCGCCGTCGCGGTGACACTGAATCCTATGCTGATCGACAAAGCGGGTGCTGTCGAGGTGATCGAGCCCGACCAAAACGCCGGAAAACGCGTCGTGCAGCCGGGTTTTCAGACAACTGCTCAGGCTTCTGTTCAGCCAACGAGTGAGGATATAGGAATTGTCAGCGCAAGCGATCGGTTGCCGGCAAACTTCCAATTCCAAACCGCCAGCTCACGAATCACGCCACCCGGTGTGGCGTCGGGGCCCTCGGCTAGAGCGGTCGCGGCGAGGATGCCAGCTCGAAAATCCCAGGCTGCTAAGCCTAGCCCTGACAGTTTCATTCTAGGGTCCAGGTCTTTCTCGATCCCGTTCACGATCGATTCCAGTGCTGCCGGTCCGGTCGAAGTTCATCTTTTCGCGGCACTGGCTGGATCAAAAAGCCAAACTGGATCAGAGACACAATGGAATTGGATCGAAGTAAAACGATCAGGCAATTCCAGTGCCCAGCAGTTTGAATACACCGCTGATTCGGACGGCGAATTCTGGTTTGCGACCTGGACAACCAACGCGTCTGATCCATCGGCCAGGCAAAGACCGGCGACCGATGAGATTCAACCGCAACGGAAAATCTTCGTCGATACGACTGTGCCCACGATTCAGCTTTCCGCCGAAAGCGACGGCGACGGCAGAGTCCAGGTGTTGGCCGACATCGACGACGCCACACCGATCGACGACATCGTGCTGCAATACGTCACCGACCAAATGAAAGATTGGAAGACGCTGGACGCTAGCCGAATCGCCAGCGGAAATCGAATTCAATTCCAACCGCTCGGCGATTGGGATCAGTTGTCAGTTCAATTGGTGGCAACCGACAAGGCGGGCAACCGTGGTGTGGCGAACCAATTGGTCCGCCGACCTCGGATCGCAACGGCACAGCCCGGGCCTCGCTACGCCGATTCGACGCTTGCCCCGTGGTCGCGTCCCTCGCCGACGTACCGACGTCAATTTGCAACATCGGGTGAACAAGTTGCAACATCACGCCCGCCGGAAAACATCCTGCCACCGCCCGCGACGCCGGACCAGATCAGTAACTTCGGACTAAACGGCCCAGAGAAACCTGCACCGAAAACCAAACCCAGCGCTGGCAACACTACTCCGGAAACCCTGCCAGCACCGACGCCATCGATCGACCCGACAGCGGACCTGGACAAGTATCGTCCGCGAACATTGAAGGATGCCTTTCGGCCTTTGTCTAAAAAAAGCCAGGCCCCCGAAAAAGAATCAGGCCTCAAAAAAGAAATAGTCTCTGGGTCCCAGCCCAAACGCACCATCGTCCGTCGGCCAAGTACGCCAGCGATTTCGCGTGTACCGGTTCGCTACAGCGACAGCGAACGATTCAGCTTGGACTACGTGCTCGAAGCCGTTGACGCACGCGGTGTCGAAGCGATCGAACTGTACGGCAGCGTCGATGAAGGCGCGACCTGGAAGCTGTGGGGACGTGACCCTGATCGTCAAAGTCCCTTCGACATTGAAACTCGCGAAGAAGGCGTGTTCAGCTACCGCATCGTCGTCGTCGGCCGCAGCGGTCTGGCCAGCGCACGTCCGCTCGCCGGCGACCTGCCCGACATGGTGGTCGTCGTCGATAAACAGGCACCGGAAGTTCGCATCAGCGGAGCCCGTTACGGCGAGGGCGACCGCATCGGTGCGTTGGTCATTCGATATGACTGCATCGATGCCAACTTGAAAGAGCGTCCCATCACGTTGGCGTTCAGCGAAAATGCGGACGGACCGTGGACCACGATCGCAGGCGGACTCCGCAACGACGGCGACTACGTTTGGCCCGCCGATCCCGGTCTGCCTCGTGCGTTCTACTTGCGACTCGACGCGATGGACAAAGCCGGCAACATCGGCACCTACACGCTGGACAAACCCATCGACGCCCAGGGCTTGGCTCCGCGAGCAAGAATCCGAGGGTTCCAGACACTGTCGGGTAATTGAAGTAGGCCGTATTGAGTGGAGCGAAATACGGCACGCGAACAAAACGGTCTAAGCCAACAGCTCAAGCACCTGATCGTGCAGCACTCCGTTGGTGCCGACGCCATCACCGCCTCGCGTCGTTTCGACGCCTTTCCAATCGGTGAACTTCCCGCCAGCTTCGGTAACGATCGGAGCGATCGCGGCAACGTCCCAGGCATTGCAAATCGGGTCAATCATCATTTCAGCGCGTCCGGTGGCGACTAACAAGTAACCGTAACCGTCGCCCCACGACCTTGTGATCCGAACCGATTTTTCTAAACGCTTGTATGCTTCGGCAGCATCGCGGTCGTCGAACGAATCGACTTCGCTGGTGACAAAAACCGCCTCGCTGATGTCGGACCTTGATGAGACGCTGGCGGGCTGCCAAGCCGTTCCTGTCGTTTTCGTCCAACTTCCTTGACCGACAACGGCGACAATGATTTCATCGAGCGCTGGAATAAAGATCACTCCACCCAGTGGTTCGCCTTGGTATTCGACCGCCAGCAAGGTTGAGTACAACGGAACGCCGCAAATGAACGACTTGGTTCCGTCGATCGGATCAACGATCCAGCGGTAGTCACTGGTACCTTTCGCTTCAGCAAACTCTTCGCCTTGCACGGTGTCGTTTGGAAACTGTTTTGCAATCAGGTCGCGGACCAATTGTTCGGCTTCGCGGTCAGCGATCGTGACGGGCGAGTCGTCTTTCTTGGCGTCATACTCTAGGTCGGGATGCCGGTAGTACTTCAGCGTATGTTTGCCAGCCGCCATCGCGATGTCGATCATCGCTGCACATCGCTGGTCGTGCATCGTGTTCCAAGTCGTTGGATCAGCCATCGTTGTCTTTGTTGTTATTCGAGTAGGAATCGGTCGCCGGTTCAGGTTCCTTGGCGAGCCAAAACGATTGGATCATCAGCATGCCTGCGCCGACGACTAATAATGAATCGGCAATGTTGAAGTTAGGCCAGGGGTCCAACATCGGGAACCCTTCGATGCGAAACAAGATCCAGTCACGGACGCCACTTTTCCACTCAACCGGATACCCGGCTTGCCACCACATTCCAAGGCGATCGTACAGGTTGCCCAGAATTCCGCCCGAAATCATTCCCAGTGCCCACGTCAACCAAAGCGACGCCGCGGCACCAAACTTGAACAACCAAACGACGATTCCAATCCCGGCAACGATTGAAAAGATCGCAAAAAAAGTCCCCTTCCCTGCCCCCAATCCAAAGACCGCACCAATGTTGACCGCCGTTTGGATCCCAAAGATCTCGTCGATCAACCAATAAGGCGGACTCATTCCCGGCAAACCTCGCTCGGAAAAGATAACAGCCTTGGTCCACAAATCAGCCGCCGCGCCCAGAATAGCCAGCACCAAAAACAGAACGATTCGCGAGCGTGGGTAGGAAGTCAACTGATTGTCCATTTTATGAAGTACGAGCTTTCAGCGGTAATCTAACCGGTGCAGTCCGTTGGCTGGAAGATCGACTGCTGGGAAATGAGTTGGCCCACGGATGGCTTTCGCAGCCCCACGGATATTGTGGGTAGTTCAGGGCGCAATATCCGTGGGTCTGCGAAAGCCATCCGTGGGCCATTTCTTTCGCGACCTTGCCCGAAACCCAAATCGTTCCAACAATCACCTAATGCCTGAACTACCCGAAGTCGAAACGATGCGTCGCGGTGTGCTGCCGATCATCGGTTGCCGGATCCGCAGCGCCGAGCGACCGCCCTGCCCTCGTCGTCCGATTGTGTTTACCCCGCGAATTGACGCCTTCGACCGCCGTGTTCGTGACCAACGTATTGCCGACGTGATCCGCCGTGGCAAGCGAGTGATGGTTGTTTTGGAAGACGAACAAACGATCGTGATGGAACCACGCATGACTGGTTTGGTGCTGTTGTCCGATCCGCCAACGACCGACCATCTGCGATTGCGACTCAATCTGTCTGACGGATTGGCTCATCAATTGTTGTTCTGGGATCGACGTGGATTAGGCACCGTTCGGCTGTTGAAGAAAAGCGAAATTGCGACCGTGGTCGATGCCAAACTAGGCGTCGACGCGCTGTCCATCACTGCCGATCAGCTACGCGATAAATTGGGCAAAAGCCGTCGAGCGATCAAGGTTGCCCTGCTAGACCAGTCCGCCGTTGCTGGCATTGGAAATTTGTACGCTGCCGAAATTCTGTTCCTAGCCGGAATCGATCCACGCACGCGCTGTGACCAACTGACCGGCCCGCAATGGAAACGAATTCAAGCCTGCACCAGCGAAGTGTTGCTGGAAGCGATCCGGCACGAGGGCAGCACGTTATCCGATGGCACTTATCGCAATGCGATCAACGGTGAAGGCAGCTACCAGAACTATCACCGCGTGTACGATCGAGCCGATTCGACTTGCAGTCGATGTGGCTTGGCAGCGATCAGCCGAATTGTTCAATCCCAGCGAAGCACATTCTTTTGTCCCGTTTGTCAGCAGAAACGTGGTCAACACAAATCACTTGCCAACGGTTGATACAATAGACGGTGCGATCCAACCGTTAAACCGCGCGGGCATCGCCCCGCGAGTTGCGCGGCCCCGGACGCGCGGGGCGATGCCCACGCGGCTAAACGAATAATCATTCATTTTAAGTTCACGTTCATGAATCCTCTCGATCGACGTACATGGCTAAAAACCGCTGCCGCAGTAACCGCTGCTGGAGTGACTTCGTCATCGGCCCTGGCTGACAACGACCGCAAGGCTCGCTGGAACGACGCAGTCGAGAAAGGACTCAACTGGCTCGGTCGCACTCAGTCCTCACGCGGCCATTGGAACACGCAAGTCTATCCAACCGCGATGGCCGCCCTTGCTGGCACCGCTCTGATTTCATCGGGCAGCACGACCACCCAAGGCCCGTACGCGAAAGCTCTGGCGCGGGCGTCGGATTACTTGATCAGCAAGTCGCGCGATAACGGCTTGATCGGCGACCCGCAAACCGATTCACGCTACACCTACGGTCACGGTTTTTCGATGCTGTTTTTGTCCCAGATTTTGGGCGAAGAAGGATTGTTGGATCGTCGCGAAGAATTGGTCGACGTGTTGACCAAGGCCGTCCAGTTCAGCGGCAACGCTCAAACCGCTGCAGGCGGATGGGGATACGTTTCGGCGAAGGAAGGAAATGACTTCGACGAAGGCTCCACGACGATCACTCAAGTCCAAGGTCTACGTGGTTGTCGCAACGCCGGCATCCCGGTCAGCGGCAAGGTGATCGATTCGGCAAAGGAATACATCTACGGCTGCAAGAATCCTGATGGAGGAATCAGTTACAGCAGTCGGCAAAAAGGCAGCAGTCGGCCAGCGATCACGGCGGCAGCACTGGCGGCTCTCTACAACGCGGGCGATTACGACAGCGAGCATGTCCCGGAGATGCTGACGTACACCAAGGATGCGTTGCACGACATCAGCGACGGCACGCGAGCCTTTGGACATTGGCATTACACCTACCTGTATTACAGCCAAGTCGTCTATCGCCAAGGTGATGAACTTTGGAAACCATTCCGAGATCGGATCTACGATCGCATCGTCAGCGAACAACGCCCCGACGGTTTATGGGAAGGTCAAATCCATCCGGTGTATGTGACAGCTTGCAATCTGATCATGCTGCAAATGGATCGCGGTTACTTACCGATCTATCAGCGGTAAGAATCCTCTTAAACCGCCTTGTAAGCCACTTCCGGCTGCGATTTTGAAATTCCGTTCGGCAAACGAACCGCTCTGTGTTCTTCTTGCCCGTCAATCGTAATCACCAAAACGGCCTCCGAAGGCTGCATCTCTTCAGGATTACGCAGAACCGCTTTGCCATTACCCACCTGGGCTACGTCAAAGCTGTTACCATCAACTATCAGTTGCATTTCAACCGTTGTGGAATATCGCTCAGGAGATTTCTGAATCATGGATGACAGCAATGATTTGTTAGAGAAAGCAAATGAATACGCGGCATCGAATCGAATCTCGTTGGAAGAAAACCTATTGGGATTCGGACAAGATGGTTCTGTGTATCGTAGCAGTCGGGATACGGCGGTGAAGTCCTTTTACCGAGAAAGAAATTACTTTACCGAACGAGATTGTTATTTTCGGCTGATGGATCTCGATTGGATTTCAGTCGGTGACTTTACGATTCCCAGATTCGTCAACCACGACGACGAGCTGATGATCGTTGAGATGAATATCGTTTCCCCACCGTACCTGATCGATTTCGGCAAAGCTCATCTGGACCGGCGACCTGATTTTTCGGACGAAGTCATGGACGACTATTACCGGGAACGTGAAGAACTGTTCGAACCGGACCAATGGCCGATCGTGCTGGAGGCTGTCAGTGATTTGGAATCGATCGGAATCTACTATCTGGATCTTCGCCCCAGCAACGTCCGCTTTCGCGAATCTTGATTTGGCTTGAATCCAAACGCTACTTCTTTGAAACATCGAACGCGAAGATCAATTCTTGATCACGTAAAAACAGCGTTCCACCGGCGATGATTGGGGTCGCCCAAATCGCTCCCTTATCGCGATCGAACTTGGTCTGCTGGGGCAACGTCAACATGCCTCGCGGTTCCCATTGTTCACGACTGGGTTCCACCAAATAGCACGTTCCATCAGTATCGTTGTAGCAATACAGTCGGCCATCGGCGTAACTGATCGAACCGCTGCGGTTACGACCAACTCGATTTCGCCACAGCGTTTCGCCTGTTTCCAGATCCTGCGCCATCCAAACACCGCCGTCCACTTTAGTGAATCCGTAGATCACGCCGTCGACCAAGACCACTCCACCGTGGTGATTCCGCATCGTCTTACCAGCTAAATGATACAACGGCTTGGCTCGGATTCCGCCGTCCGCTTTTGGCGTCAATTTCAACAGCGTGTTTCCGGCACCGTAATCACTGGTGTGGTAAACCAAATCGTCGTGGATAATCGGTGTCGAAACGACAGCGACATCATTACCAGTCATGTCATCGGAGAACGCAACGTCACCGCTTTCGCAGTCAAACGCGATCAATCCCGACTGAGCCGCCGTCAGATAAAAACGGCAATCACCCACTTGGCCAACGACCGCCGAAACGTACTGAGCCGCTTCCGAAAACTCTTTGCTATGCCAAACTTCTTCGCCAGATTCTCGATCCAGCGCGACCATAAACTTTTCACCGCCAGGTGTAACAACGACGCGATCGCCATCAACTAGCGGCGACTCACTGTAACCCCAACGCGGAATTTCGCTATCGTAAACTTCCACCAAATCAACCGACCACGACACTTCGCCTGATTCCTTATCCAGCGAAGCGACGACGCCCAAATCAGTCATCGCGTAAACATCATCGCCATCGATCGTCGGCGTTCCCCGCGGCCCTTCGCCCCATTGTTGGTTGTAGTCACGTCGTTTGCTGGCACGTGCGATGGGCGTTTTCCAAATCAATTTCCCATCTTTTGAATTCAAGCAAATCACAAAGCAATTGTCTTCATCCGCACCCATCGTGTAGAGCTTTCCATCGGCCACCGCCATCGTCGAAAAGCCTTCTTCGGCCTTGTCGAACGTCCACTTTAGCTTTGGCCCTTTCTTGGGCCACGATTGCCGCAGATTTTGCTTAGCAGCATGCCCGTCTCGCTCTGGCCCATGCCACTGCGGCCAATCACCTTCCTCGGCAACGACAGCGGACGCGAACAGAATGCAGAACAACAGAAAACAACCCAGACAGTGTTTCATGGAAGCCACAAAGGTCGAACGAAAAGGTAATGAGTCGGGAAGCCGTCAATGTACATTCAAAACAAACGGCGCATTGGCTGTCTAGGCCGTTAGCAAATGATTCCGCTACAAAACAGTTTAACCGCGTGGGCATCGCCCCGCGCGTTCGTTCCGCGTGGACGCGCGGGGCGATGCCCACGCGGTTAAACGAACTAGGGTTCGCTCATTTGCAGATGCACCATGTCGCGATACTTTCCGCCGCGTGCCAGTAATTCTTCGTGCGTGCCGACTTCGACGATCCTGCCCTCGTCGAGCACGACGATCTTGTCGGCTCCGGTGATAGTGCTGAGGCGGTGGGCAATCACAAAGGCCGTTCGATTTGTTAAGAGTTCCTTCAAACTGCTTTGGATCAACCGCTCGCTTTCGCTGTCCAAGTTGCTGGTTGCTTCATCCAGAATCAGAATCTTTGGGTCCGCCAAGATGGCTCGGGCGATCGCCAACCGTTGACGTTGGCCCCCGGAAAGTTTGACGCCGCGTTCACCGACTAGCGTGTCGTAACCGTCAGGCATCCGCTCGATGAATTCATCAGCCGCAGCGGCGGTGGCCGCGGCCTTCATCTCCGCCTCCGTCCAATGCCGACGCGAATAGCCGATGTTTTCTCGAATCGTTCCGTCGAACAAAAATACATCCTGTTCCACCATCCCCAGCAGACCGCGATAGCTGCCCAATTCGATGTCTCGCAGGTCACGACCATCCAACGTGATGCTGCCCGAACTTGGATCATAAAACCGCGAAATCAAATTCGTCAGCGTCGTCTTCCCTGCCCCGCTACGCCCAACCAACGCGACCGTTTCGCCCGCGTTGACTTCTAACGACAAATCCGACAGAACCGATTGCTCGCTGCCGGGATAAGCAAACGACACATCGCGAATCGACATCGCTCCTTGAACATCGAATCGATCGATTGAAATTGGGTCGTTACGCGACGGCAACTCCTCTTCGACTTCCAACACATCAAGCACGCGGTCCAGACCAGCCAGGTTGTTCTGAAACGTCACGGCACTGCCCGCCATCGTTGCCAAAGGATCCAGCAGCATCGTTAGGTAGACCAAGAACATCATCAGGTCACCGAGCGTTAGTTGCGATTCAATAATCTGGTAGCCGCCGTAGAGCAG
Organism: Rubripirellula obstinata; assembly: GCF_001642955.1. Lineage (GTDB taxonomy): Bacteria > Planctomycetota > Planctomycetia > Pirellulales > Pirellulaceae > Rubripirellula > Rubripirellula obstinata. Next base: position 138,703 of record NZ_LWSK01000002.1, read on the forward strand.
CAGTCCGGTCGAGGCGAGTGGAATGATCACCTCCCAAATCATTTCGATGATGCGAGTCCACCACCACGTAAACAATTGCTGGCGGACCAGAAAATCACCCTCGCGAACAAACCGCGACGATTCATTTCGACTTCGCCCAAACGTTCGCACGACACGGATCCCGCCGAACGTTTCGGTCGCCCCCGCATCAATCCGTTGACGCTGTTTGCGAATGTCGCGGTACAGTGGTCGAATTCGATTGATCCAAGTTCGGTGCGTCACCCAAACGATCGGCAGCAACAACAAACCGCCGACCATCAACTTCCAATCGACCAGCATCAGAATGATCAAGCTGCCAACGAACTGCACGATCGCCCGCCACGGGTTGTACAGCATGCTAAAAATCAGCTCGCCAACACCGCCAGCGTCCTCACGGATCAGACTGGCGACACCACCGCTTTTCATTCCGTAGACTTGGTGCAGCGGCAGTCGAATCGAATGTTCAAAAACTCGCCGGCGAACCGACACCTGAGTCTGATTGACCGACTTGGTTGCACTCCACCGCCCCGCCAAGTTGACGATCGTCGAAATCCCGGTGACGACAATCACGGTCACCGCGATCACGACCAGCAACCCCATTCGCGAATCGGGCAACGACAGCGATTCCAGCCAGACCGGCAGCGGTTTTGGCGGATCGGTCAGCGCACAATCGATGGCCAACTTGGTGCCCAGCGGCGGCACCAACCGTAGGGCGATGCCGATTGTCAGAAAGAACAGAGCCGCGAAAATTTGTCCACGATGTGGAGCCGTCAGGCTCCAGAACGCCCGAAACAGCTCCCAAAACCCACGATCGCGTTCACCGATCTTCTTATTGCTTTTCTCGCGACCATGCGGAGATTGACCATTTTTCGGGTCGCCACCTTTGGCATTCCTCGAATCGCCACCCTTGGCATTCCGCTGGCGGACGGTTTCTCGGTACTCGGTAAATCGGCTTCGACTTGGATCACTAGGCATGCTTTATTGTTAGCCGGGTGTCGATAGCAGAGATAGTGGGCGGGGCTTTGTCGTAGGCCGGAACAAGCGCAGCGAAGTTCCGGCAACCCAACGTAGTACAATGCAATTGCCTGAACTTCGCTGCGCTTGTTCCGGCCTACGTCACTAAGCCGAACCGATTCGGCTTTCCAAATCACCCAGCAAATCGTCAATTTTCACGCGGGTTTGTTCCAGCGTGTCGCGGTCGCGGATGGTCACGGTTTGGTCCTTCAGCGTGTCCGTATCGACCGTGATGCAGTACGGTGTGCCGGCTTCGTCTTGGCGACGGTAGCGACGTCCGACCGCACCTTTTTCGTCGTAGAAGACATTGAACTTGTCTTTCAACGTGCCGTAGATCTCTTTCGCCACTTCGGGCATGCCGTCTTTTTTGACCAGCGGAAAAATGGCCGCTTTGATCGGCGCGAGTCTCGGGTGCAACTTCATGACCGTGCGAGTTTGCATGTTGCCATTTTCGTCGGGTGCTTCGTCCTCGGTGTACGCTTCACACAGAAACGCCAACACACCACGGTCGGCACCGGCCGATGGCTCGATCACATGCGGAGTGAACTTTTCGTTGGTCAGTTCGTCGCGGTAGGACAAGTCTTTGCCGCTGCCACGATACTTTGGTTTACCCTTTTCATTGAGTTCCACCGTCATCGGGTTGGTCGATGGATCCAGCTTGCCTTCCATGTGCGATCGCAAGTCAAAATCGCCTCGGTGGGCGATGCCTTCGAGTTCGCCATATTCGCCTTCGGGCAAGAACGGGAATGCGTACTCGATGTCCGCCGTGCCGACGCTGTAATGAGCAAGTTCCTCGGCGTGATGTTCTCGCATGATCAACGAATCGTCGGACAAGCCCAGGTTTTTGTACCAAGCCAGACGACGGTCTCGCCAATAGCGATACCAATCCTGCGATGTATCCGGGTGACAGAAAAACTCGATTTCCATTTGCTCGAATTCACGCGATCGGAAGGTAAAGTTTCGCGGCGTGATCTCGTTGCGGAAACTCTTGCCGACTTGACCGATGCCGAACGGAATTTTCACTCGGCTGCTGTCAACCACATTTTTGAAGTTGACGAAGATGCCTTGCGCGGTTTCGGGACGCAGGAACGTCACATCGTCTTCGCCGCCCAACGCACCCAAAGTGGTTTTGAACATCAAATTGAATTCACGCGGCTCGGTCAGCGAATCCAATTTCTTGGCGTCCGGCCCCAACACATCGGTCGTGTTGTCCAACTGGTCCAGGGTGATTGATTCGTCGCTAACGGTTAGCTTATCTGCGTCCTTGGGGCGGAACTTGAAAAACTTCATCGCCCGGCGACGCACTTCGTCGGCTTCCTGTTCTTGTTCGGCCAGCGTGGTCACAAACACTTTTTGGTCTTTGGCTTCGCACCAACGACCGCGAACTTGATCGAACCGATACCGCTTTTTAGATTCGCGACAATCGATCATTTGGTCACAAAACAGATCGAAGTGCCCGCTGTTTTTCCAGACTTGTGGATGCATGATGATCGTGCAATCCAACCCAACCATCTCGAACGTGGTCGGCGCGGTCGCAGGTTGAATCAGTTCGTTGTGGCCGGCGATCATGTCGTGCCACCAAGCGTCCTTCAAGTTACGTTTCAGTTCGACGCCAAGCGGACCGTAGTCCCAAAATCCTTGGACCCCGCCATAGATTTCGCTGGATTGAAACAGGAAGCCACGTCGCTTGCACAGCGACACAATTTTGTCCATCGATTTCATGGGGGTAGCTTTTAGCGATTAGCTGTTAGCGATTAGCTGTTAGCTTGGAGGGTGACAGTGACAGTCAGTTTTGCTGAGTCGCAAAAGATAAGCGATGGGACCAAACTGGTCGAGCGAGCACGCTCAAATGAAAAGCTAATCGCTAACGGCTAATCGCTAAGAGCTTCTTCTAGTACTGCCGAACCATGCCGCTTTGGCTGGCGATTTGGGTGCCATTTCGTGCAGAAGTGGCCTCAAAATTGGCACTGATTTGTCGGCTCAGTGCGGCCACTCGCTCGACCGCCATCGGCTGACCGTTGTTCAAAGCCAAGGATCGCTGGTAGTTTTGCAGCGCCTGATTCAGGTCGCCTGACTGTTCACGAAGTCGGCCCAACGCCAACCAAGCTCGGCTGTTGTTGGGATCTTTTTGGACGGCATCTTCCAGATACTTCAGCGCCGTCGATGGGTCGCTGACCTCTTCGTACAACCGAGCGAGCTCGATTCGCGGCTCGGCAAAGTTTGGATTTTGGGCGGCCCAGTTCTTCATCAACGCGAAAGCTCGATCCGGACGACCGGTGTCCACCAACAAAACCGCCAGCCCTCGATGGCACTCGACGTGGTTGGGGTCGTGGTCCAAGCATTCGTTGTACAAAGCCTCGGCCTGCGTCAATTGCTGGTTGTCGCCGCGTTGGTTGCCCAGACGATGATTCGTCGCCGCCAAATTGTAGTAGCCGTCCGCGTTGGTCGGATCCGATGCGATCACCTTCTGGAACCGCTGCAGTGCCGCCGAATACTGCCCCTGTTCGTAGAGCCTCGCGCCGGTGGAGTTTTGTCCACTAGCAGCCCATTGGCAGCCGGGCATCGACAGCAAAAGCGTCAGGCTTGCAGCCGAGATCGTGAGTTGAGCTTTCAGATTTGCCATGAGCGAGGTTTCCGCGTACGCGTTGATTTAGACGAGCCGACGGTATCAATCAGGGCACAGCCGTCGCAATACCGGAACTTTCCAGGCTTGCCGGGCGTCCAAACGCTGACCAAAGGCCGGTCGATTGCAACGAATATCGGCATCCTCCGATGGTCGTTTTGGCAACAAACAGGCTAGATCACGTCTCCCACGCGATTTCCATTGCTTGCCCAGACCCCCTAACTACACTCCAAAGCTGGTTCTGGTCTACCTACAGATGCGTCAAATCGCATATGTAACCCACAGGCTTTTCCCCGACGATTCCCCGACCTAAACCCCTGACAGATCCGTTCGCTGATTCACGCAAGGCATTTCCAGGCGTAAATCGACGCACCTGATTCATATTAAGGCATCCTTGATGACTCTCCGAGACTCGCGTCTTCGCAGTGCTAACGAACCGACCCAACGCAAAGCTTCTATCCGAGGCTTGTCGGACCGATTGAAACGAAAGCGTCGTCGCAAGGATCGCCGACTTTTGAGCGAAACGCTCGAGCAACGGCAGCTACTTGCCGGGCCCGATTTGATCGGAATTCAGCCCAACGAAGGTTCGTTGCTGGCCGATGGCACAGTTTTGAACGTCTCGCCCAACGAACTGGTGTTCCGTTTCGACGACAACACCGAAATCGATGAATCGTCGCTTTCAGGGATTCGGATCACGCGAGCCGGCGAAGACGGAGTATTCGAATCAGCGACGGCCACATCGGACTTGGGGACCGGCGGCGCGATTCTGGTCGAATTCAGATCGATTCAAACCGGCAGTCTTGGCAACGACGTTGAGTTGAACTTTACGTCAAGCTTCCGAACCGGTTCCAGCCTGCCACAAATTTCGGTCACCGGCAAAACGGTTTCGATCGACGTCAACAACAACCCAGGCCAACCGACGCGCGTCCTGGATCTGATTTCGGCAATCGCCAACAACCCGGCGTCGGCCGGTTTGGTCGAAGCCGTCCAGGTCAGCGGTTCATCGCAAACCGACATTGGAACGCGAGTCCCCGACGACTTGAACCTAACGTTGATCGGTGCCAACGCGGCCGAAGCCGTTACTGATTTCAACACCGGCGGCGCGGTCCGACTTCGCATCGTTTCTCAATTGCCGGGCGTCGATGGACGCGGCACGATCGTTGAACTGGAACGTCGCAACTTTGGTGGACCTGCCAACCCGGTGGTCATCGTGACTGATCAAACCATCCGGGTTCAGTTGAACAGTGCCCCCGGGTCTGAATCGACTGCGGCTGACTTCGTTAACGCGATCAACAACAATCCTGAATCAGCAGCACTGATCACCACGGCGGTGCAAGAAGGCGACATCAATGTTCGCATCGGTGGCGGGACCACTGCGTTTGCTCCCTTGACGCTTAGCGGCGTGACCGACGTTGTGGTCAATCCTGGTTTTGTTGGGCTGGGTGATTCACCGCGCGAAGTCGTGTTCCGTTTCGCTGAACCACTGCCTGACGACACCTACCAAATCGACATCCTTGGCAGTTCCGCTAGCGGACTGCGTGGCGTCGATGGCGAACTCTTTCAAGACGGAACCGATCTGACGCAGCGATTTGAGATCAACCTTGGGCCCAAGGTCGTCGCGGTCGTTCCCGAACCCGTTCGACGTTCAGCCAACGGTTCGCTCAGTCCCGAGATCGGGAAAATCGAAGTTCACTTCAACGACGACGACTTGAACCTTAGCTTGGCTCAAACGCCCAGCTTCTACCAACTCATCTTCACCAATGACACGGCGACCAATGTTGACGATGAACCGGTCATCCCAGCCAGCGTTTCCTACAACAATGTGACCAACATTGCGACGCTCGATTTCGGTCGTCCTTTGTCACGCATCCCTGACCCAAACAATGCCGGTCAATTTCTTGAAGGGGCCGCCCGTTTACGAGTCGGCACTAGCGAAGGCCTGCCGGCTCAGCCCACCGAAGTCTCGCTCGCTGTATCGTCATCGAACGTTATCGAACCAGGCGATACGTTTGACAGTGCGTTTGATTTGAACTCGCAGTGGTCTGTCGGAGCGACCACCACTTCGTCGGCTCGCCTGTCCAGCGAAATTTTTAACACCCAACCTTTCGAACTCGATCTGCCGGGCCCCGACTTGCCGGGCAGCCGAAACATTCGTCCCGACGATCCATCGCGACTGACACGAACCGTGCCACTGGATTACGTGCGTAATGGTGCCGATGTCGTCGATGGAATTTCCGTCATTCAATATGACTTTGCGCCATCATGGTTGGGCGATGACCCCAACGCGCCGGGCATCCTGGAAGACCGGACTTATTTCAATACGATCAGCGAACAACAAAGAGAACGTGTTCGCGAAGTCATGCAACTGTACAGCGAGTACTTGGGCATCAGCTTCGTCGAGGTCGAAGGCGCTCCTACCAGCGACGCATTCATCTCGATCGCCGTTGGCGATTTGTACGGCGGTGACGAACGAGCCACCAGTGGTGATGGTGACATCGCCGTTGTCACTCGTGACCGTGATGGCGACGGGATCGCTGACCTTGGCGTTTTAGATTTCCAAGACTTTGACGAATCGACCGACGATCAATTCGGCGGCGAATTTTTCCGCGGTGCGTTCTTTGTCGTCGGGCAATTGTTGGGCTACGGCTACGCTGATGACCTGCCGCAACCTGTCACGCAAAGCACTGACTTTATCTTCACACCGGGCACGGACAACGAACCCGCTTTCCCGGCGCTGGCGGACATCCTGCACGGACAATTCCTGTACCGCCCCGACAGCACCGACATTGATCTGTATCGGTTCACGCTTGGTTCGCGAGGCCAATTGTCCATCGAGACGATTGCCGAACGATTAGCCGATGCCAGCCTGCTGGACACCAGCCTGCGACTGTATCGCGACACGGGAAACGGCGCGTTTGAAGAGATCGCTCAGAACGACGATTACTTCAGCAACGATTCGCTGATTGATCTGGAAGTCGAAGCGGGAACGTATGTCATCGGTGTCAGTGCGCGCGGCAACACCAATTACGATCCGGCCGTCGAAGGATCTGGGTTTGGTGGTTTGACCGAAGGCGATTACGAGCTGGCGATCGATTTCAAACCCAGCATCACTAACGCAATTTTGGACACGACCGGCGTGGCACTTGATGGCGACGGCGACAATCGTCCCGGCGGTGTCTTTGATTTCTGGTTTGTCCCCAGCGACAGCAACAACACGATCTATGTGGACAAAGCCGCGCCCGCGGGCGGCGGACCGCTTGGCAGCGTTGGCAATCCCTTCCGCGAAATCGACATGGCACTCGCAGCCGCCGATCCTGGCGACACCGTTCGAGTGATCGGTAACGGGGGCACCGACGGCCGAGTCGAAACGGTGACCGACAACTTCAGCTACCAAATTGGCTTTGCCAACAACGGAACTGCACTGGTCGATGGAACCTCATTGAACTTGCCTCAGGGCGTTCGAATGGTCATCGATTCCGGTGCCATCTTGAAACTAAGCGGCAGTCGAATCGGAGTCGGCAGCGTTTCGCCGTTGATCGACGCCAGCGACTCGGCGCTGCAAGTCTTAGGCACTCCGTCGATCATCACTGCGACCGGACAACCCGCTCGCGATGCGACCAACAATATCATTCCCGGCAGCGTCTACTTCACCAGCATCAACGACACAACGTTGGGCATGGGCAATTCGTCACAGGTGATCCGCCAACCGGGCCCTGGTGATTGGGGCGGCATCGATTTCCGCGGCGACTTGGACGCTGCCGATGAATCACGGCGCAACCGCGAACTCGAAGGCGTCTTCCTAAACCACATTCAAATGGCCGACATCCGCTACGGCGGTGGTGCGGTTTCGATCGGCGGACGATCCGTAGTCGTTTCCCCAGTCGATATGGCGGTTACTCGTGCCACCGTGATCAATTCACGCATCCGCGACAGCGCCGATGCAGCGATCGCGGCGACGCCAGACACCTTCACCGAAACCCGCTTCACCGATCCGTTCTATCAGTCCGGCAATCTGTTTACACCGGATTACACCCGAGTCGGCCCGGACATTTCCGGCAACACGATCATTGATAACAGTATCAATGGATTGTTCATTCGCGTGGTGACACGAACGGGCGACGTGTTGGAAACGATCGGCACCGCTGCTCGGTTTGACGATACCGACATCGTTCACGTGTTGGCCGAAAACTTGATCATCGAAGGCACCGCCGGTGGCCCGATCTTGCAATCATCGGCTCCGTCATCCTTGTTGGTGAAATCCGATCCAGTCAACGCTGATGGCAACATCGCCCCCGGTCGGTACACGTACCGAATTACCAACGTCAATTCATCCGGCATTGAATCCGCGGCCAGCCAACCGACCGTCAGCGTCACGACCACGCAAACCGGTGGCATCCGGTTGCAGCAATTGCCAGCGATCACATCCGGAAACGACTTCGTTTCGCGACGGTTGTACCGAGCCACGATCGACCCGACCTCTGGATTGCCCGGCCAATTCCAATTGGTTGCGCAGCTAAACGCCAGCAGCACGTCGTTTACTGATCGCCAAGCAACCGGAACGACCGTGTTGTCGATCAACGATACCGTCCTTCGCAGCCGGTTGGACGCCAGTTTGAAGATCGATCCAGGTACGGTCATCAAGATTGACGGCGCTCGGATCGAGGCACGTTTTGGTGCCAACTTGATTGCCGAAGGGTTGCCAAGTCAGCCGATTGTTTTCACTTCGCTGGAAGATCAACGCTACGGTGGCGGCGGAACTTTTGACACAAACGATCGTGGTGAATCAGGCGAATTGAATCCTGGCGATTGGGGCGGTCTGTACATCGGTCACGCGTCGTCGGCCAGCATTGACCAAGCGGTCGTCGCGGGTGCCGGCGGTACAACGCGAGTCGAAGGTGGGTTTGCTTCCTTCAACGCCATTGAAATTCATCAAGGTCGGCTGCGGTTGACCAACAGCGTGCTGGAACAAAATGCCGATGGCCGTGGCGATTTGTTTGGTGACCGAGTCGGCCGCGGTGACAACGCGTCAGGCACCATTTTTGTTCGTGCTGCCGCACCCGTGATCACGGGTAACTCTTTCGTTGGTGGCGAAGGCGCTGCTCTGTCACTGGATATCAATTCGCTTTCCAGCATTGAAGTCGTTGATCCGGGTCGCAGCACCGGGATGATCGATCGTTCCGCAACGGTCGGCAATTCGGGGCCGCTGATCGAAGACAATATCTTGTCAGGCAATGCAATCAACGGTTTGATCGTTCGCGGCGGCCAATTGGCAACCGCCGGCGTTTGGGACGATGTCGATATCGTTCACGTTGTTAACGATTCCATTGAAATCCCCAACCAACACATCTTTGGCGGATTGAAACTGCAAAGCGATGCTCGCGGCAGTTTGGTCGTCAAATTCGAGAGCACCGAAACCTCGACCGCTGGCATTGTCGTTGGTGGTTCACTGGTCTCGGCAACCGAACAATTCCGCGACATCCCCGATCGCATCGGCGGCTCGTTGCAGGTCGTTGGCCATCCAGATTTCCCCGTCATTCTAACGACGCTTGCCGATGATTCAGCCGGTGCCGGATTTACGCTTGACGGTGTCGCGCAGGTTGACACCAACAATGACGGAATCATTGGCGTCGATTTGTCTGAACAGCGCAACGACGGTCTGGTTCGTTTGCCGACTGGACCCGAAGTCGATCAGGGCAACTTAATCGATAATGATGTTAGTCAAGAAATCCCAGGATTCTTCTCGACGCTGATCGGAAACGGCAACGATGTCCTCAACAGCGGAGTCACGGTCCAAGAGGCGTCCACTGCACAAATTTTGATCGATGAAGACTTTGTGACTCGGTACACCACGTTCGTGACTACGACGACCGGCGTCGTGAACCTGGCTGCGACGACGATTACGCAAGAAGCCACGTTGATTGCCAACGACATGGTGGAAAGCCGTGGTACCTTCACCGGTCCCAACGGAGAAGTGACCTGGATCGCAACGTCATCGTTCGTCAATGGAACGACGCGACTGAACAGCTTGATTGAACTTGACGGTGGCGAAGCTGCGTTGGGTGACATTAGTGTTGTTTCGTACTTGGATGAGGATGTCGGAACCGTCGATGACATTTTGGTGACCAGAGGCACACCGGGCGAAGCCGATTTCCGCGCTTTCACGATCAACTCAGTTTCGCGTGTTGGATTTTCGCAAGGCGGTTTTTACATTGACGACGGCGTGAACCTCGCCAACGCAACCTACGAAGGCTGGGCTGCAGACCAGTTCAATGAATTGGAAACCGCGATCATTGACGGCACGCAAACCTTTAGCGTTCCCGGCGATATCGACTTGGTTGATTTGCCTCAGCAAACCGACGCCGACTTTGGAATCAGTTTTGGTCCAGCCGATGTGACAACCGCGTTTTCCTGGGTCGTTGATCCGACCGCGACCAACGCACGCGTGACTAGCTTCCTGGAAGTCCTAGCAACCGACGCGGCGGTTGGACCAGCGTTGCCACAACCTGGTGCTTGGAACGGGATCGTTGTTCGTGAAGCTGCCGACGACCGTAATGTGGTTGCGGTTGCTGAATCAGAACCGGTTCGCACAGCTTTCATCGACAACAATTCAATCCCCAGCCAATCTCAGTTCGTTGGTGAACTTGCACCTAGCGAAAAAGCGGGCGATGAGAATCGCCGGCTCGGTTTCATCGTCGATGGTGCCATCACCCAGCGCAGCGACGTCGATGTTTACTCATTCATTGGGCAAAGCGGCACCGAAGTTTGGCTCGACATTGACCGCACCGGCAACCAGCTCGATTCGGTCGTCGAACTCATCGACGCCAACGGTCGAGTTCTCGTATCGTCCAATGATTCGCAGCTCGCCGAAACCAATCCTGCTGCTTTGTTTGTCGCATCAAACGTCAACCCCGACGCCGCGCAAGCGATGTCCGTGGTCACCGAACGAGTCAATTCGCAAGAGATCACGATCAGTGAATCGATCGTCGACGCGACCGCCGGAGTGATCACGCTTGGCATCGCTGGCGAAGACACGATCGACATTCCCGTGGCCGCATTCTTAGTTGACCCGGCTCTTGCAATCGAAACCGCATTGGAAACCGCGTACCCCGACCAACTCGGCGACATTACCGCTTCGCTGAACCGTCGATCGGCTCGAGAATTCAGTGCGAGCAATCCCGGAATCATTTCCCGATTCGGTGATGACTTTGTCATTCAATTGCGATTCGATGGTGCCGCGTTTGTCGGCCGCACGGTTCCCACCATTCTGGTCAGCACCGTTGGCGTCGTTGGCACCACCGCCGTGACCGCCACCGTCACCGAGCGGACGCTGGGCTCGCAAACCCAAGACGCTTATTCCAGCAATCCCAAAGATGCGGGGCTACGAGTTCGCTTGCCAGGCGAAAACGGAACACGCAATCTGTATCACGTTCGCGTTCGCAGCAGCAACACAACCAATCCGCTGGACTTTGCAACACTGACCGATCCCAACCAAGTTGGCGACGGTTTGTCCCAGGGCAAATACCAATTGCAAATTCGTCTATCAGAAGTGGACGAACGAGCCGGCACCCAGTTCAATTTTGCCGACGTGCGTTACGCAACCAACGGTCTGCAGATTATCGGTCAACCGTTGCACTCGCCACTGCTTGGTGAAGAGTACGAAGTCCCCGGTGACAATGGCTCGCTTGCCAATGCCCAACCACTCGGTGATTTTGGCAATGCGAATGATTCAGCCGCCAATTCAAACTTGTTGCAGACCGACAACGCATCGAAGTCGTTCGCCGGCAGCCTGGACAGTGCGACGGACGTGGACTGGTATTCGTTCACGGTCAACTACGAAGACATCACGCGTTTCGACGGTGATGCAGAACTGTTTTTCTCCACCGTCTTTGACCTAGATTATGCCGCCGGTTTTGCTCGGGCCGACATGGCGATCTATGTCTTTAACGCAGCCGGCGAACTGATCTTGGTTGGCGGTGACAGTAACATCGCCGACGACTTGCCCGGCTTGGCTTCATCAAGCAACACCAACGACCTCAGCCGTGGCAGTGCCGCGCCCGAAGATCCGTACATCGGTGCAGCCGAACTTAGCGAAGGCAACTACTTCGTTGCAGTATCGAACCAACAACAAGTCCCAGCACCGCTGGACCAGTTCTTCAACGCCGATTCAGCCAACCCGCTGCTTCGCCTAGAACCGATCGACTCGGTCACTCGCATTGCCGAAGACCGCATTGGATTCAGTGGTGGCGGAACGGCAACGCTACCCACCACGCCGTTGTTGTTCGACAATGAATCGATCATTGACTATTCGCTCGACGACGTGCTGCTGTACGTCAACACCGGCAGCAGCTTGGTGCTAGTGAATCCATTCACCGGTCAAAACTACGGAACGGTCGGAACCTTTGACGACGAAATTGAAGAAGTTGCCTTCCGAGCCAATGGCGAACTGTTCGCTTACAGCGGATTCGGTAACCGCGTACGTGATGACAACAATTGGTTTTACTATCGAATTGACACGGGAACCGCCGCACTTAGCGCACCGCTAGGACTTCCGGGTGCTGGCGTTGACACGTTTAGCCAAGCATTCGACGACGAAGGCGTTCCATCTGTGGCCGTTGGCGACGTGGGTCTTGATGTCGAAGGAACGACGATTGCGTCCTTTGGCGGAAGCGAGTCCGGGTTCTTTGTTGCGAATCGGCCCGCCGACTTTAATGGCGTTGTAGGTCGTTATAGCACCAATATCTTGTACGATTTCATTCCGGAAACCGGGGTTGCGAGCGGCAACGACGTTGTCTTCGTCAACGGTATTCTTACGGGTGCCGGAACGATTCCTCGGGAAATTGGACAGATTCAAACTGCCCCCCAAGGCGGAATCTCGTCGCAGCTTGGAATCACCGCACCAGTGGAAACCAACGCCGCCGGTGTGCGAGTGCCTTCGCTGGTTGATGGTGACACCTTCACGCTGACCGACGGCACCGACACGATCACGTTTGAGATTGAATCAGGCGTCACACTTTCGACATCCGGAACTGCTGTCTTCGACGGCGATCAAGTCACCGTTGACACTCAAGTCTTTGAGTTCAATACAGGTGCCCGATTGCAGCTTTCCCAAGCAGCACCCGCCGGCAACTTGGCGGATGGAACGATCGTCGAATTGGTGGGAGACGGTGGCAACATCGTTCAGTTTGAATTCACTCGCGACGACGTCGTCGGACTCAACAGTGTTCCTATCGTCACGCTTAATGAAATTGGACAACCACTCGCTGCTGACCTGATCGCATCGTCGTTTGCGAATCAGATCAACGCTAACATCCCTGGATTGCAAGCGGTAGCGATCGGTGACGAAGTCACGTTCAACGGAGCCGTTGCCCCGTCGATCAACGTCGTCGGCGATGGCGTTACTCAACTGGGTGACGGTACGGTTTCCGCAGGTGCGATCGCCGTCAACGTTTCCGAGTTCTCCAACTCGGCAACGCTGATATCGCGACTGGCCGGCGCGATGCGTTCAGTTGGAATTTCGGTTGTCGCTGACGGATCTCAATTATCGCTTCCTGGTGGTAACGCGGTCACGCTTAACACGACTGCTTTGACACAATCGGGCGACGCAGGCACTGGAACTAATGAAACCGTCTTGGCATTCCCAGGTGACACCGCGGCCACGGTGGCTCAGCGGATTTCGCTGGCGGTTGCTGATGCCTTCGGTGCCGGTTCAAACATCGCCATCACTCCATCAACTGCATCAGGACGATCGCTTAACATCACGGGCGGTTTCCTTGACGCTGCACCAATTTCGGCCAACGGCGCTCTTGTCGCCGGCGGTTTGGGTCAAGACGGAATTGTGACTGGAATCGAGTTGGTGACCGAAACCAACGGAGCCCAGAGTCTCTACGCTTTGGACACCAACGGTGGGTTGTACGTGATCGCTGGCGGCGAGCTTTCCACGTCGGGCGCACGACAAATTGGGACGCCTGTTGCAACGGCGACCGACCTGATTCGAATCGGCCAAACAGGCGTCACGTTCTCCGGTCTACGAAGTGGCCCCGTCAGTTTCAATGGCGGGGAACTTCGGCAAACCTTGTTTGGTATCACCACGGCTGGCGACATTTACGCTTTCAACACCGCTGGTGAATTGCAGAACATTTTTGCCGGTGGACGAAGCGTGATTTCGACCGGCGTTGGAGGTGCTCGCGGATTGGACTTCAGCACGCTTGGATTCAACCTCTGGCACACCACCAACCAACGCGGTGCCGATCCAGGACACGGTATCAATGAAATTTTCAACGGCACCCGCGGATCATCGCCGGGCGGATCTAGCTTAGCGTTCACCTACGAAGCGGGTGCGTTCAACGGTCTGTATCCGACCGCTGAACGTCCTGTTGTCCTCAATAATGACGGTTCAGTCGCGAACCCTCGACAAGATGGCGCGGCGGTCGAAGACACTTACAACTTGCCGGGCGGTGCCAAGGGCGTCATTCAAAGTAATGCGTTCAGTCTGGATGGTTACTCGGCCGATGATGAGCCGATGTTGTACTTCAACTACTTCCTGGAAACCGACGGTTCTGATTCGATCAGCGGCGACCGTGACGCATTGCGGGTCTATGTCATCACCAGTGATGGTGCCCAACACTTGGTCGCCAGCAACAACACCGCTCGCGGCGTTGGACTGTTCGACGATGAATTTGATGACCCAGCAGCAGTTGGCCAGTACGACGACGACATCGATGTCGATGTCCAACAACTCTTTGACAACACCGATTCATGGCGTCAAGCACGCGTGCCCGTTGGCAGCTTTGCCGGGCAAGCGGGACTGAGTCTGCGAATCGAATTCTCAACCGCCGGCACCACCGACACCGGTTCGCTCCGCTTGCGAACCACCGCCGGCGATCAGCTTGTCGATGGCGACACCTTCCGCATTGGTGGCGAGACCTTTGCGATTGATCTGTCACCAGCGATCAGCGTTCCTAGCGGCCCGCAATTGTCGGCACTCTACGCCGACCCAACGGCTCTGGCCACGATCACCATCGATGGTCAAACCTATGTTCTTGATGACGGCAACCGAACGGGAATCACAACCGAAAATCGCATCGAATTGATCACGGGATCGACGACTTCGGTTTCGCAATTGACGGCGTCCGAAATTGCGGGACTGGTGACCGAAGCGGTCCGTCTGTCACCGCCGCCAAACACGATCGTCAACAACCTGAATTTCAGCGAGCGTCAGGACAGCGATCCGGTAGCGATTGTTGGACGCGATGACCGAACGTTTGAAGCGATCTCGCTGCCCTATTCTGGTGGCAATGTGACGCTGGTTGGGCAAGGCCAATTGGGCAACGATTCCGTCGTCGGTGACTTTAACAATCCGGCATCCGCCGCCGTTAATGCGACCAACGTTGATGACGTGGACCTGTTCCGAATCGAGCTAGAAGAACTCAGCACATTGGATGTTGATGTCACGGGCGTCAATCAATTTGCGACTCCGTTTGATGTCGCGATCCGATTGTTTGATGCCAGCGGTGTTGAGCTGTTTGCTCAGCCGACTGAGAACAACACCAAGTCGTTTAACATCGCCGAAACCGGCACCTACTTCATCGGTATCAGCGGACTGGCCAACGCGGTTTACAGCCCGCTGTTTGACAGTGCAACGACTCCCGACGACACCGCGGGCACCTACCAAGCAACCTTCGCGATCGGTTCCAACGTCGCCATTCAGTCGGTTGGAAACCTTGTCGAATTGCAGGGGCTTGAAAGTGTTTCGGCAACACCGGGCAACCTGTTTACCATCTCTGGTCAAAACACGGTTGCTGGAATCTCGGTTCCAATCAGTCGTTTGATGACGGCTTCGCAAGTCGCTGCGGAAGTCCAACAAGTTTTGGCCGATCGTTTTGCCAACGGGATCACCGAAGTCTTGCCAACCGACGGCAGTTCGGTCTTGATTCCATCGTTGACCATTGATGATCCAGGACCGTTTGTGAACAGTTCACAACGTTCGGGCGATCAATTCGGATCAGGTGCCGTTGGCGGTGCAGAAAACAATGAATTTGAAGGTGTCTACTTAGACGACTTCATCATCGGGTTTGCCGAACGTGGCGAAATTGCGACGGGATCCGCTGCCGCACCCGGCGACTTCATTACCGACCTGCGCAGCGAATTCCCCAACCCCGCCAACCCGACCAGCCAATTGGATACGGGCAGCTACCAAGTCGAAATTCGCGGTGCGTCCGAATACGTCAACTCGGGTGCGGGATCACAGTTCCGAACCTTCGACACTAACACGCGTTTGTCAGAATCGCGGTTCCTGGATGCATTGCCTGCGAGTGAGATTCGCGATGGTTCGACGTTCGAGATCTTTGACGGCCGAAACACCGTCACTTTTGAATTCGACCAACTTGATTCAGACGGAAATTCCGACGGCGCGACACCGGGCAACGTTCAGGTTCCGTTCACGCTAACGACCGTTCAACCAGGCAGTGAATCCATTGATCCGATCACCAATCTGCCGATTGCCGGAACAGGGATTGTTCGGCCCGAAACCGCCGCGGAAGTTGCCGCCAATATCATCGCGGCAATTTCACGATCCGAAGTTCAATCGGTGATCAACGTTCCCGCATTGCCTGTCAGCGGTATCGATGGCGGCACGACTTCACGCGTCAATCTGTTCGCTGATGTTGTTGTCAACAATGACGGCGGCGCGCTTGCCGGCGTGGGACGCAATGACCTGCGTGGAGACGACAACGCGGATCGTGATGTCCAAGGCGTGATCATGGTTGAAAACAGTCGCTTCTTATTCAATTCAGAATACGGAATCGCATTGGATCATGGTTTGACGGCGACTGTTGCCGGAACCGAGGGACCAGCGGTCGTTCGTTACCCACGCAACTTGGTGGAACTAAATACTGAAAGCATCAAGCCGGGTGTGATCGTGCAAAGCAACGTCATCGCCTTCAACGGAACCGGTGGTTTGCAGATCAATGGCATTGGTTTAGGAGCAGGCGAAACGCAAAGCGATCCAATCGCGTTTGACCGAATCGTCAACAACACGATCATCGGCGGATCGATCACCCCGGGCCCCGAAGCACCGGCTGCGACGATTCAAGGCGTCTTGTTTGAACAAGGTTTGATCTCGTTTGCCGATAGCATCGTCGCCTACGAACCTGACCTTGGTAGTGCAGAGCCGAATACGATCTTCCAAAATCAAGCTGCGATCTTGGGTGCTCCTGAATTGCCTGGACGTGGTGGCGAACCGGTCGATGGGGACAGCACGTTGTCACTTGGACTGGGCGGGTCAGTCACGATCCAATTCACCAACAACCTGCTGACCGGCAGCGGTGATTCACGAGGCGATTTGATCGTCTTTGAAACCGGAGCCGTGGAATCGGTCTCGGTCGAAATCAGTCGCGACGGGGAATTCTTTGAGAACGTGGGAACCGTTGGCGGGCTGACCAACACCGTTGATCTGGACGCGTTCGGATTTGGAACTCAGGACCAATTCGCATTCGTGCGTCTGACCGATTTGCGTCAAGGCGACAACACCAGTGCAACACTGGGTGCTGACATCGACGCCGTCGGCGCGATCAGCTCGGTCTCGGTAGATTCCTTTGATCCCGGCGGGATTGGAATCGAGTTGGTCGGCAATGCGGCACCAGCGTTGCTGAACAACATCATTTCTAATTCGGCGACCGGCATCTCCGTTGATGCCAACAACGCGCTGACGATTTTGGGTGCGAACACCTATTACCGAAACACCACCAACGTGCCCGATGGCGTCGGGGTTGGTGAATTCGCACAAGAATTGTCGGATGCCGAAGTTGTCTTTGTGGGTGCGTCGGAACTGGTGTTTGCACCGGCCGCCGGCTCTGAAATTATCGATAGTTCGATTGATTCGCTTCAAGACCGGGCCAGTTTAACCACGGTCAAGAATCCGCTGGGCCTTCCGCCTTCGCCGATCTTGGCACCTCGCTTGGATGTCAACGGACAACTTCGCGTCGATGATCCGAATGTTGAAACGCCAAGCGGTCTGGGCGAACGCGTCTTTAAAGATCGTGGTGCATCGGATCGTGGCGACCTGGTTGGACCACGTATCGTTTTGTTGACGCCGTTGGCGGACAACCTTGATGTCCAGTCGGGCGTGGTCAGTGTCTTTGGTCAGGCACCATCATTCTTTGACATCCAATTAATCGATGGTTTGGCTCCCGCCGATGTCGTGCCGGGAACCGGTATCGACGACCGCAGTGTTTCCAGTGCTTCGGTGCTGTTGCTAAGAGACAATGTCGCGTTGACCGAAGGAATCGATTACCGATTCGGTTACAACCCAAGCACCAACGTGATCCGCTTGACGCCGATCGCAGGCGTTTGGGAACAGGATTCAACCTATGTGATTCGAGTCTTAGATGGCAGCGATGCGATTGTTCAATCGACCGATGGTGATCAGTACACCGACGGCGACGTGTTCAGCCTGCTGGACCTGCAAAACCAAACGACTCGGTTTGAATACGAAACCGGAATCGTGTTGAACTTTGACGAAGAAACGTTGGCTGATGATGCGGCAGATGGCATCATCTTTGAAGCCTTTGACGGCACCAACACTGTCATCTTTGAACTTGATAACGACGGTTTGTTCGACCCGCTCAACACACCGGTCACCGTGCCTTTGGCCGGCAACGACGCGCTGCTTGCGGTTGCACTTGCGGATGCAATCAATGCATCGATTTTGAATCTGACTGCGACTGCCGATGGACTAAGCGTCCAGTTGCAAGGTACGAATCCGTTGTCATCGATCACCGCTAGCACTGGTTTGGTGATTTCCGGAGCCATCGGAACCGAACAAGGGTTTGGCATTCAAATTCCGACCGAAGGTGCGGATGTCGCCGCCTCGGTGGTCGATGGACAATCGTTTGTCGTCCGACGCGGCACCGTGGTTGAAAGAATCTTTGAATTCGACAGCGACAACGTTCTCGAAAATGTGGGTGCTACGCCGATTGCATTGCCAGTGGGAATCACGCTGGACCAATTGGCGTTGCAAATGGTCAACGCGATCGGTGGTTCCGGTCTTGGTTTGGCTCCTGAAAATGCTGGTTTCGGCCGCGTTGTTTTGGGTGGCGATTCGACCTACTCGATTGAACTGGTCGATAGCACGTTGACTCAAATTGGCTTTGCTGGCCAATCAGCCACGGTTCCGATTGTGGTTGGAATTGATCAGACCGATCTGCAAATCGCTGAAGTGATCTCTGATGCCATCACCGGTGCCGGTATCCCCGGCGTCGCAACCTCGGTTGCCGACAGACGCATTTTCTTGGAAGGAACCGGTGGCGTAAACGGAGTCGGTGCGGTTGACACGGTCACGGTTTCCGATGAAGTCGGTAACCAGTTGCAAAGCAATCAAGCCGGCGGCCGAACCGAACTAACCATCTTTGTCGGTGGCGGATTCGATTACGGCGATGCACCAGCACCGTACCTTTCGTCGGCAGTCGATGGCGGACCACGTCACGCGGTCGATCCTGGTTTCGCAATCGGAGTAAACGTCAGCCCGGATTCTGATGCCAAATTGCCTAACGGCGACGATGATGACGGCGTCACGATTGGCAACGTAAGGTCTGGCTTCTCGTCCAACCTGACGGTCCAAATCACCAACGACCAGAACACTCCGTTCTTCCTGGATGCTTGGTTCGATTGGAATCGAAACGGCGTTTTTGAAGCCAGCGAAGTTCAACGATTTGGGTCCGCTGGTTTGGGGCGTGCGGTCTTGGCAACAGGCGTCAACAACATCTTGCTTGCGGCACCTGCGACTGCGGTGGCCGGCGAAACTTACGCTCGATTCCGACTAACACCTGCACAGAATGTGGGAACTGTCACTGCCACCGGCGACGCGGTTGATCTAAGCGGTCAGCTTCAAATTGGCGAAGTCGAAGATGTGCAATTCGTGATCGCAAATAACCCTTTCCAAAATACCAAGACGGATAATGTCAACGTTCCGGCTCAGGATCTGCGAAATGATGTCAACGATAGTGGTTCGGTGACGCCGTTGGATGCGTTGAACGTGGTCAATGCGTTGTCGCGAAATGGTGGCAGTAGTATCCGATTGGACAGCGCTGTGCTGCCCACCGGGTTGCCACCGTTCCCCGATGTCAATGGCGATGGTGTGGTGACCACATTGGATGCCTTGAACGTTATCAACTACCTGGCCAGGACATTGTCCAACGCCAATGGCGAACAAGTGTTTGCAACCCAAGCCGAGGGCGAACAAGTTCAGATCGTTTCGCAAACCGTTTCGGATGCCGACGCGATTGGATATGCACCAGTCGCCAGCGGTGTGATGGCGTCCGGTTCGACTCGGATCGGTGATTTGTTGATCGCCGAAACTCAGGAAACAACCACAACAAGTTCGATCGAACCAGCGGTCGCTGAAAAGACCAGCGTGTTTGATTCGGCCGAATCCGTGAAGCTAGACTCGATCGTTGATTCACTTGCCCAGGACACATCGTCGGCAAGATCGTCGGAGCTGGAAGGTTCCGATGTTCGCGATCAGGTGTTTGCTTCGTTTTAAGAGCGTTTTGAGAATGGGACAGCGTTCGTTTGATCAACAACGTCAGTCCTGGAGGGACGAAAGCACGGTGCCGGGTGCTGACGCACCCGGCAAAGGGCTGTCACCGCTCCGCGGCTTTTTCGGCTGACTATCTTGCGAGGCCGGCTAAACTGCGGTGACATTTCCGGATTTGCGGCGTTTAACAACTGGATCGTGATTGGCGAAGTTGTCAGGGATGACAGAGCGGACAGACACATCGTTCCGATGGTCAAACTGTTGGTGAGAGTTTCTCGCTTACTTATTTCCTAAAACAAATTCGACAGCATGCGGCGAAAGCCTAATCGTAACGTGAAATCCGGGCGCAAACCCAAACGCAAACTCAGCGTGCAATCGCTGGAGTCACGGCGGTTGCTGGCAGCGGATTCGATTGGCGTCACGCCCGAAGACACTGGCGAATTCTTGCTGGGGACGGTCGCGGTTACCCCCGTTTTCTTTGAAAGCGACGGGACGCTCGATCCCAGCACCGAAGACTGGGACGCGAACGAAATCGATCAGATTTTGGACAAGGTGCATGAAAGCGTCGATTGGTGGAGCGATACGCTTGATGAACTCGGCACCGTTCACACGCTCGATTTCGTCGTCGATGATCTCTACGCTCGGAATCCGGTAGAAACGCCTTACGAACCCATCAGCCGTCCAAGCAGCCAATTCAATCGCTACGTCGGTGATTTCTTGACTGAACAGGGTTACGGCGATGCCACATCGATTGAAGATGGTGTCAAACGGTTCAACCACGACCAACGTTTGAAGCATCAAACCGATTGGGCGTTCACGATCTTCGTGCTCGATTCGTCGAACGACCTGGATGGAGTCTTCCCACGCGGCAGCGAATTCACGGGCGCGTTTGCCTATCCGGGCGGATTGTTTTACATCACGCCTTCGACGCGGCCGACGTCAACGTACACCCACGAAATGGGACACATTTTTTGGGCCCGTGATGAGTACAGCGGTGGAGCTTCCTGGGATTCCCACCGCGGTTATTACAACACTCAAAACCTGAACAGTTTACAGAACAATCCAGATCCAAACTTTGTCCCCGAGCCCAGCATCATGCTGGGCGGATTCAGTTTGCAACAAGCGTTTGAGCAGAACCGCAGCCCCGCGACGACGCTGGCGATGGTGGGCTGGCAAGACAGCGACGGCGATGGCATTTTTGACGTCGCCGACGTTCCGCTAGAACTCGATGCCGTTGGCTATTTTGATCCCATCGAATCGGTCTATCGATTGAAAGGCACCGCGTCGGCAGTCGCCCTGGTCAACCAAAACTCTTGGGGAACGCAAAGCGATATCACGCTGAATCGGATCAGCGAACTGCAATACCGACTCGATGACGGTCCGTGGTTGGTAGCAGCGTCGCCGGATCAGCCGACGGTTGACTTTGACCTGACCATTGAAATTGCCGAGTCAGACTTTTCGACAATCCACTGGCGAGCCGTCGATCAGTCCGTCGGTGTCGTCAGCCCAACGATCACTGGCACGACAACCTCGCCGGCAATCAGCAATACCAGCGTCTCGGGCATCGCGTTTGTTGACCAGAATTCCGACAGCTTGCGCGATCTGGATGAATCCAGCCTCGGTGCAAGCACCGTGATCATCAGCAACCCGGACGGTTCACCTCTGTTTGCAGGTGCTTCATTGGCAGCGGATTTTCCCGCGGGCGATCTTCCGAGTGATCTATCGGAATTTCAAACAGACGCAACACTGTCAGCCGTCGGCACCGTCTTTGACAACAAGATTGCGTCACTGGAATCAGCCGACGCGGGTAACGTGACTGTCTTTCAATCCTTCAATCTGCAGCAGCAACGATATACCGAGCGATGGACCAGCGGTGGCGCGGCGGAAGTCTCTTTCGCAGTAGCGTTGGATCAACCGGTTGGACAAGTTTCCGTCGATGCGATCGGTTTGGATGCGTCGTCGTTCGCTCGATTGGAAGCCTTTGATTCGATCGGAAACTTGGTTGCTCGAACCACCAGCGAAGCGATCGCAATGCAGGAAAGCATTGAGGTCCAGATCACCGATTCCTCGGGACGCATTTCAGAGATTCGCGTCACCGGACACGCTGGGACCGGGATCGCGATCAGCGGTCTGCGATTTGGTCACGCCGGATCGGTGGCTACGGATGCCAGCGGAGTGTGGCGAGTCACGGATCTTCCGCAGGGTTCGTATCGAGTCGAGGTGGTTCCCGAATTGGTCATCCACCAATTTCCAGAGTCTTCGATGCTGATCGAAGTGAGCAATGGATCGAGTGACATGATTGTTTCAGCCGCAGCCCGAGTCGACAGTCCGCGGCACAACGAGAATCTTCCGGCTGACACGAATCGTGACGGTGTCGTCGATGCACTCGACGCGTTGCTGGTGATCAATGACATCAGCAGGAATGACACCCGTATTTTGTCACCCACAGAAGTCGGTGGCGATGACATCGATGTCAGTAACGACGGAATGGTCTCGGCCCTGGACGCCTTGCTGGTCATCAATCGGATCGCTGGACAGCAATCTGATGGACAGATGTCTCCTGCGTTTGGCGTTGGTCCCGGTCCATCCGCGGAAGCCGAGGCTGTGGCGACCACGACCGGGCGCCAAATGGCGAACTTTCTGCCCCCGGAAATCCAGTTGGATCAAAACGCCCTGTTAAACCAAAACGCTCAGTTGGATCAAAACGACAACGGCGAACCGCCAATGTTGAACTTTGACGGTAATCGAGCTTATCGGGATGGCTTGGCCCCTGCCGAAAGTATCGATGCTGCCCAGGCCGATGATAGAAACAACGAGATCGAGGCTGAGTCGGAATCCTCCAATAATCGAGTTTCCCGACAAATTGAGGAACCTTTCGACGGTTTGGGAATCCAAACATTTTCAACTGAGACTGATTAGGGAATTTGAGCCAGCGGTTGATAAACAGGGCAAAGCAAGTAGCATGGGCGATCTACCCGGCCCTTAGTACAGAACTCTGAACGACCACTTTGCCCGCTGCATACGAATATCGCGTGCGACTTCCCCCACTATCACACCATCTTCCAGAGATAAAAGATGAGAAACTTGCGTCAACTGCTTAGTCGCTTCGGAACCACGTCATCCCGAGAGCGGCTTCGACGCGGTCAACGTCCATCGCCAACGAAGAATCGCCGGGCTTTGGTCAGTGAGTCTTTGGAGAAGCGCGAATTGCTGGCTGGCGACATTTTGCTGGCCCACAATTACCTGAACCCAGCCGACGTTGATGACAACATGCAAATCACCGCCAGCGACGCGCTGCGAGTGATCAATGCCATTTCACGAAGCAACAGTGGCGGGATCGAGGTCACCGAAGCCGGACAGGTTGACGGTTACATGGACGTCAATGCTGATGGTTGGGTTACCGCCAGTGACGCGCTTTCGGTGATCAACGCAGTGTCACGTGGGGAAGCCGCTAGCGCGGGCGTGCAACTGTTCTTGAACCTTCGCGACGTCAACGACGCAGCCCTGACGACGGAGACCGATCGCACGGCCACGATCAACACCGATGACGTCTTTTATCTTGAAGTCAGCTACAGCGATGAGCGAACCTTCGGTGCTGACATTGGTGCGTTCCAAGTCGTGACCGACATTTTGGTCGACCAGGCTGACGTGCTGACGCCGATCGTTACCGACACCGACGAAATCAATATCGAAAGCAGCCTGCGAAGTGCAACGTCGGGCACGGCAACATTCTCGCTTGAAGGTTCAACCGAAGAGGTCACCCTAACATTGGACGAATTGTCTGATCTCGACCAAGCGATCAAGAACGCCGTGGTCACGCTGGGCGATTACGATCCGGACACCATTGTTGTCACGCCGTTGCAAGGTGAACCGCTAGGTCGGTTCCCCGGACAAGTCACCCCAACGCCCACCAACGATTCCAACTTCCAGTTCCGAATTCGTTACAACGACTTTGATCTAGCGAACCAGGATCTTCCTGATCTGCAAGTCTCGTTCGACATGGACGTCACCGTTCGCTCCGAAGTGATTTCGACTTCGCCATTGGATGAGAATGGCAACATCCGCGGCAGTGCCGTTGGTTTGAACTTGGACACCCGCAGCCGAACCGCTCCGGCAGCCAGTCCGTTTGGTCGCGAGATTTACAACTCGCTCACTTTGGGTACCTACATTGCCGACGATGGCAACGGCGGAAGTCTGTTTGATAACTTCTTGGCCGTTGGACCTCTTTCGGGTGCAGGCATCGAGGGAGCCGTTCCTGGTTTTGAAGAACCCTTTGATACGTTCAGCATCCCGCTTCGAATCAACAGCGCCGTTCAAAATCTGACGTTCTCGTTAGGACTGGCCGGCGGCGGCGATGACTTTTTGCTCTACGGTGAAGAAGGCGACGAAGCCATCCTGACCGACAATCAGATCGAATTCGATCCGGTCCTTAGTTCCTTTACCCTGAATGTCGTTGATCCCAACGGCGGGAATGGCGATCCGATTGTTGCTGCTGCAATCACGGAAACGTTCAATGAAGATCAAGCCGTCATGATGGTCGATCTGCTGACCGGTGCCAGCGACCCCGACGGCGACACGCTTTCAATCAGCACACCGGCGATTTCTGGCAATCAAGCTGGCGTTTCAGTCGTCGGCAACACGCTGAATGTGGACCCGAGTGCTTATGGTGCTCTAAACGATGGTGAAAGTGAAGTCATCACACTGACGTACAACGTGCTGGACGGCGAAGGCGGAATGGTCGCGCAAACCGCAACGATCACGATCACCGGAATCACCGATGTTGATCCAAACCAAGATCCAGTCGTTGCCGCACCGATCACTCAAACGTTCAACGAAGACCAGGCCGCTACCACGGTTGATCTTCTGATGGGTGCAAGCGATCCCGACAGTGACACGCTTTCAATCAGCACACCGACCATCACGGGCGACCCTCAATCCGGCGTCTCAGTTAGCGGCACAACGTTGAACGTGACGCCTTCTGTGTACGGCGCGTTGAATGATGGCGAAAGCCAAGTCATTTCCGTCGCGTACAACGTGCTGGACGGGAACGGCGGAAGCGTCGCTCAAACAGCAACCATCACGATCACCGGTATCACCGACGTTGATCCAAACCAAGATCCTGTGGTCAGTGCGACCATCACTCAAACGGTCAGCGAAGATGACGCAGCGTCAACGATTGACTTGTTGACCGGTGCAAGCGATCCCGACGGCGACACGCTTTCGATCAGCACACCTGTCGTTACCGATGACCCTCAATCCGCAGTCTCGATCAGCGGCACAACGTTGACCGTGACACCATCGGTGTACGGCGATTTGAATGACGGCGAAAGCCAAGTTGTTACCGTCAGCTACAACGTGCTGGACGGAAACGGTGGCAGCGTCGCTCAAACGGCAACCATTACGATCACCGGAGTCACCGACGTTGACCCGAACCAAGATCCGGTTGTCAGTGCTGCGATCACTCGAATGGTCAATGAGGATCAAGCACCATCGACGATTGACCTGCTAGAAAATGCCAGCGATCCCGACGGTGACACGCTGTCAATCAGCGCACCGACCGTCACGGGCGATCCACAATCCGGCGTCTCGGTCAGTGGTACCACTTTGACTTTGACACCGTCTGCTTACGGTTCACTCAACGACGGTGAAACTCAGACCATCACGGTCAACTACAACGTGTTGGACGGAAACGGTGGCAGCGCCGCTCAAACGGCAACGATCACGATCACCGGTATCACCGACATTGTGAATCAGGATCCAGTCGTTTCCGCTCCGATCGCTCAAACGTTTTCCGAAAATGATTCAGCCACGACAGTGAATCTGTTGTCCGGAGCAAACGACCCGGACGGCGACCCGCTTTCAATCAGCACACCAAGCATCACCGGTGATCAAAGCGGCATTTCGGTCAGCGGATCGACCCTGACCGTGACACCTTCGGCCTACAGCGGCCTGACCGACGATCAAAATGAAGTCATCACGCTGACCTACGACATCACCGACGGCAATGGTGGCAGCGTTACACAAACCGCAACGATCACAATCACGGGAATCAATGACGCTCCCGTGGCAAACAACGATTCAGCAACTGCGGTTCGCGGTGTTGCAACGACGATCGATGTGCTTGGCAATGACAATGCCGGACCGGCTGGCGAAGATCAATCGCTCACCGTGATCGCTGCGGCATCTGAGCAAGGTACGGTTGACATCAACTCCGATGGCACCCTGACCTTTACTTCCACGGGCAGCTTTGCGGGTGAAGCGACGATCAATTACACCATCGAAGATTCCGATGGTGCTACGGATTCAGCCGTTGTGACAGTTACCGTGACCGATTTCGTTCCAGTCACACTGAGCGGGTCTCTGTTTATCGATAACGTCGAGAGCACGTCCAACCCGGTTCGCGACGGTATCAAGAACGGCCCTGACGCTGGAATCGGCGGAATCCAAGTGCGACTTGTTTCCAGCACCGGAACCACGGTTGCCTCCACACTGACTTCGCTTAGCGGCGACTACGCGTTTACTGACGTCTCGCCAGGCAACTACACCGTCGTCTACGACCTGCCCGACACCATCCGTACGCTGGGCAGCACAACCTCAAGCGTTGTCGTCGATCCAAGTTCAAGCACGGCACCGACCATTCCAGGTCTGAGCGTCGCTGGAACTCAAAACACAGGCTTGGAAACGATCAACCTGTTGTCATCCAATTACCTTCGCCGAAATGGTTCCGTCGCTGGCATGTCCAATGGCGGTCTTGAAGGTGGTTCGGTTAGCTTCGACGCCAATGGCAACCAGGAAATGTTCATCGCCGGCGAAGGCTTTGAAGATGTCGTCTTTGGCGAAGTGATTTTGAGTAGCTTTGGTGATACAGCGGTCATGGTGATTGTTCGCGAAGGAGCCTCGGCACCCGAAGCGGCAACCCTGGACAGCGAGTTCTTTATTCAGGCTGCCGGTAGCCGATCGATTCAATTTTTCGGCGGCGTCGATGACTTCGACTTTAATGAAGTCGATGGTGCACTCGGATCCGTTGACCTCGCACGCTACCAAGCAGCCGTCGACCGAGCACTGTCAGAACTGTAAGCTTTGACGGTTTCAAAACGCCTGCCCAGTTAAGCTCTGCTATTAAGCAAAGCAAGGTTGTTCAATGTAGCTGATCCCGCCAGGGTTCAGTTCTGCATAAACTTGAATTCGACTGAACCCTGGCGGGATCAGCTACGAAAGTTTGGGCAATCCAACTTTGTCCCATGCAATTGCCGGAACTGCGCCGAAGCGGCTTGTTCCGGCCTACAAAAGCGACGTGGGCCAGATTACACAGCCGTCATCAAACCATCACAGGCACAACAAACGACCAAGAAACCGAGCACCCAATTTTTTTGACGCCAATTTTTTTGTCTAAATCCTCCCCACAACACGACCGGCGCTTGGCCCGACGCTCGACTACAGAGACAGAGTGCTGTCGTCCCGTCCGGGTCTAAACTAAGCAACGGTCCCAAAATAACTCCCCGGTTTTCCCGTAGCTGATCCCGCCAGGGTTCAGTTTTGCATAAACTTGAATTCGACTGAACCCTGGCGGGCCCAGCTACATCCAGGTCGCGTTAGCATTCTCTTTGTGGTTGGTTGTTAAATACTTTTCAGACGCATCGTTTGTGAATCCACGCGGTGCGTTTTTTTATGTGATGTAGCCGCGTGCCCTCACGCATACTAAAACCAACATGACTTTCGCATTCATCCTGACCGCGATCTTGCTGGCGATCGCAGTTGGGATCCGACGGCTGATTCCGTTGCTCGGGGTGCTGTTCATTCCCGCCTCGGTCATCGCAGGCATCGTTGGATTCGCTGCGATTCAGATTGCTACGTTTGCGTTTGAATCTGACCAGATGATTGAACTCTCGTCCGAGTGGAAATCCTGGCCGGGAATGCTGATCGCTGTCGTGTTCGCCGGCATGTTGCTGGGCCGGCCATCTTCATCCGCCTCCGATTCGATCATCCGTGCGGGACGTCAAGGATTGATGGTTTGGATTATCGTGCTGGGACAGACAGCGATTGGTTTGCTGGCCACTTGGTTGATCATCCAACCGATGTTCGGCGTTCCAAGTGCATTCGGAATGCTAATTGAAACCGGGTTTGCCGGCGGTCACGGAACCGCAGCGGCGATGGGCGAAGTCTTCGCAAGCGAACAAGTCGAACTGGATGCTGGTTTGGACCTGGGCGTTTTGATGGCGACCGTGGGCCTGGTCTACGGAATTGTCTCGGGAGTGTTCTGGGTCAATGTCGGCATCCGTCGCGGTTGGACGAGGAAAGAGGCTTCGGGCTCCACCGCTTCGTCAAAAACGCAGTCCACTGAGCCGATTGAGAAGTCATCGATCGGAACCGCCGTTGTTAAACCGGACCTCATCGACCCGCTTCTTTTGCAGGTGATCTGGCTGACACTGGCGATGGCGGTGGGATGGTGTTTGCAATGGTCGGTCGGATCCTTGGCGGGACTGATCGAACACTTCTTTTTGTCGGGCTCACCTGATTCAAACTTGACCGATCGAACCAGTGCGTCGGCGATCGTTGGCAGCTTTCCGCTATTCATCTACACGCTCTTTGGCGGTTGGGCCGTTCGTCTTGGCTTAACCAAAATCGGATCCGGAAACCTGATTGATTCGATGACAGTCAATCGCATCACATCATCGGCGATGGACGTCTTGATCGTTGCAGCGATCGCATCGCTAAACGTCACTGTCGTCTCCGGCCAACTCAGTGGTTTAGTGGTCTTGGTTTTGGCCGCGATCCTATGGACTGCGTTTTGTTTGGCTTGGCTGTCACCACGAATTTTGCCGACCGAACACTGGTTCGAGCTGGGACTGATCAACTATGGGATGTCTACCGGCACCACGGCAACCGGTTTTGTGCTGCTGAAACTGGTTGATCCCGAATTGCAATCCGGCGCAGCGGAAGACTACGCCTTGGCCGCGCCGTTGTCGTCGCCATTCATTGGCGGAGGCATGATTACGATCGGTTTGCCCATTCTGATTCTGCCTCTCGTCCCGCTGCCCGCCGTGATCGCAGTCCTAGTTGCAATCATCATCGGATTGATCGTCACCGGAATCAAAGTTGCCAGGCGGTAGGCGTTCGCACCGATGGCACGCAGGGCGTTGCCTGGGAACCAGAAAGTAGGCCGTAGCGAGCCATAGCGAGTTACGGCGGTGCGCACATTGCCGTAACTCGCTATGGCTTGCTACGGCCTACGTTAATTCTTAGAGCGTGCCACCGTAGGCATAGGCGAGCGAGCCCAACACCGACGCATCATCACGGCAGACTGAGAACGAAATTGCATCGAAGTCGCGAAAGCCGTCCAACGCATGAGCATGATACGACTCTTTCACGTTGGCCAAATATCGATCGCGAACCTGAGTTGCCATCTCAGTCACACCGCCACCAATGACCAATCGATCGTGGTCACCAATGTACTGAACGTTCAGCAAAACAATCCCGAGTGCTTTCGCCTGATCGTCCATCAGTTCTAACGCCAAATCATCGCCCGCACCGGCTAGCTCTCGCAACTGCTTCGCCTTGTCCTTCGCGGTTCCTTCGATTGCGTTAAGCGAATGATCTTTCCATTGATCAAGCGTCAAGCGATAGGACAACTGGTGCGTCAGCGCCGTCAACGAAATCGCAGACTCGGCGGCGCAGAACGTGTTGCCAACCTTTAGTTCACGATCATGCGAGTATCGGAACGCATCGACTGGCAACAAGATGTGTCCCGCGTGCCCTGCCCTGCCCTTGCCTCCTTGAACCGGATGCCCTTTCCGAACTTCACCTCCACCAAGGCCCGTTCCGACGGCAATCATAAACAAGGTATCGAATTGCTCTGTTTTGTCGGCTACTGGTGAATCAGCCCAGTTCAAATGCCCGGTGCGTATCGCATACTCACCAACCGCTGCCGCCTGTCCGTCACCAATGTAAACCACTGGTGTTGGCTGAGCGATCTTGGCAAACGCTTGTTCCAGCTTCAACCGAATCGGACATTGATCCCAAAGCAGCGGATTCAGGTTTGGCGTCTTCAGCAAAACACCATCCATCGTTGCTGGGCCTGGAGTCGCAAGGGAGATCGCGCTGACATCAGCAGGCGATTTACCGAGCAAATCTAATTCCGCAACGATCTGCGCAACGATGTCATCAATCGCCGCATCGGGGCCTTCGGCTGAACGGGTGGGAAACTGATCTGAAATGCAAAGAACCTTTCGCCCGGCCTCGCCGATCGCGATGGTGCAGGTGGTCCCGCCAACATCAATTCCAACAACAACAGACAATTGAGTTCACCTTTTGAGGAATGGAAATCTAAGAATAGAAAACACGCTACTTGCATCGAAGATGGCAATCTCTTTGTGAGCCGCGATCGCGTAAGCGGCCGGGCAATGCGATATGCCCGGCCGCTCACGCGATCGCGGCTCACCAACCAATCTGCTCGGGCGACGCCTAACGTTTGCGTTTCTTCTTTTTCTCGCGGCGTTCGGTCTTTCGCTTCGACTTATAGTTCGGTTTTGGCTTCGCTTTCTTGCCCGAACCGGACACCTCGTTGGACGCTGTGTGATTTTTGATCACGTCAAGATACAACTGCCGATCTTGCAAATCGACCTTGGCAATTTTAACCGTCAATTGGTCACCTAGGCGATAGCGGTTGCCCTCTTTGAAGCCGACCAACATGTTTCCGCGTCGTTCAAACTTATACTTGTCGTCGGGCAAACTGGTGACCGGGATAAAGCCATCCACTGGCAGCTTAACACAGCGGGCGTTCAACCCGTCGGCGAACGCGCGGCTGACAACCGCCTCCATCGTATCGCCAATATGCTTGCTCAAGAAATGCAACAACTTCAACTCAATCAACTCGCGCTCAGCCTTCTGCGCGTTGCGTTCCATATCGCTGCAATGATGACCAAGTTTCAGCAGCATGCCGAACGAATCATCAGGCGTCTTTTCGCCGTCCAACAGTTTCTGAACCAAGCGGTGGACCGTTAAATCGGGATAGCGCCGAATCGGACTAGTGAAATGACAGTAATGTTCCATGTCCAACGCGTAGTGCCCGTCGGGCTGCGGACCGTAAACGGCCTTGTTCATGCTTTTCAGCACGGCAAAGTTCACGGCGTCTTCCAGAGGTGTTCCGGCAACCGTATCGAGCACTTTCTGAATCTCGAATCTGCTTTCAACCGAATCGATTTTGATGCCAATGTCTTTGACGAAGTTCGTCAACTGACGAAGCTTTCGTCGTTCAGGTGGCGGATGGATGCGATGCAGAAAATTCAGCTTCATATCATCCAGCCAAGCCGCGACCGCTTGGTTGGCTGCCAGCATGAACTCTTCGATGATCTGATGGCTTTCGGTGTGTTCCACACGACGAGCACCTTTGACCTTGCCCGCTCGATCAAGATCCAGCTTGATGTCGGGCATGTCCATCGACAACGAACCACCCTTGAATCGTGACTTGCGAATCTGCATCGCTAATTGATGCATCCGGCCAAGCAAATCGCATACTTCACTGCCCCACTTTTCGACATATTTTTCAGGGCTGGCCAAGTACTGATCGACCTGTTCGTAATTCAAACGCAAATCGCTGTGGATCGCGGCGTTGTGAACCTCGGTATGCGTGACCGTTAAGTCGTCAAGCATTTCGATCTCGACCGTTTTCACCAAACGCATTTTGTCAGGCTGAAGTGACGCCAAGTGGTTGCTGATGATTTCGGGGATCATCGGGACAACTCGATCTGGCAGATAAACGCTGGTCGCTCGTGCTCGCGCCTCCTCGTCGATGGCTCCACCGATCGGAACAAAGTGGCTGACGTCGGCGATGTGAACCCACAACCGCCATCGACCTTTTTCGCGTTCCAGCGAAATCGCGTCGTCAAAGTCGCGCGCGTCAAACGGGTCGATCGTGATCGTCAACAACTTGGTCAAATCTTTGCGATCCGCCGGGACTTCGTCGTCACTGAACTGATCGGATTGTTCACGCGATGCATTCAGGACTGCTTCGGGGAATTCATCGGGCAGCGCGTACTGACGCATGATGGTCAGCGTATCGATTGCTGGATTCTTGCTGCTGCCCAATCGTTCCAGGATCACGGCTTCGCCACCGTTTCCATCGTCGTCGGGATACTCGACCAGTTCGACAAAGACCTTATCGTCGTTTTCCAGTGGCATTCCGCGGACGTCGCCGACCGAGACTGGTTTTTTGTAAGGCACGCCGTCAAGAAAGACGACCGGACTCTTGCCTGACATTTTGAAAGTGCCGGTGAACTGCCGACGTGCCCGCTGGACGACCTGGGTGACAACGGCTTCATCGTCGCCTCGCCGGCCGGCTTGGATTTTGATCTCGACCAAATCGCCTTCCAGCGCCCCCATCGTCTTGCCGGGCGGTACGAAGTAATCGGTGGGAATGTCGCCACCGTCTTCGGCGTGATTGGGGCGAACAAATCCGAAGCTGCCGCCAAGTGCTCGGCGAAAAGTACCACGAATCGAATCGCTTGGTCCGCCGACACTGCCGACGCTAAACACCAAGTGATTGGATCCGTACACCAACCGGCCTTCGTTGACCAACTGCTTCACAACTCGACGGACCTCGCGGTAGCCGTCGTCGTTCAGCTTCAAATCGGTTGCGATTTGTTTTGGTTTGCAGGGCCGGTATTCGGGCGAGACAACCAACCGCATGATGCGATCGGCTAATTCTTGATTGATATTCATGCGTGCAGGATAGAGCAATTCGACCGGGAAATGTAGCTGATCGCGCCAGCGTTCAGTCACCACTAGTTTCTGTAGGCCGGAACAAGCCGCTTCGGCGCAGTTCCGGCAATCCAACGCTGTCCCATGCAATTGCCGGAACTGCGCCGAAGCGGCTTGTTCCGGCCTACAAAAGCGACGGGGCCAGATTGCACAACAGCCGTCACTCCTTCACAGGCACAACAAACGCCCAAGAAACCGAGCACCCAATTTTTTTGTCGCCAATTTTTTTGTCTAAATCCTCCCCACAATACGACCGGCGTCTGGCCCCACGCCCGACTACAGAGACAAAGTGCTGTCATCCCGTCCGGGGCTAAAGTAAGCAACGGTCCCAAAACAACTCCCCGGTTTTCCCGTAGCTGATCCCGCCAGGGTTCAGTTCTGCATCAGCTTGAATTCGACTGAACCCTGGCGGGATCAGCTACGAAAGTTTCGGCAATCCAACGTTGTCCCATGCAATTGCCGGAACTGCGCCGAAGCGGCTTGTTCCGGCCTACAAAAGCGACGGGGCCAGATTACACAACGGCTTTCACCCCTTCACAGGCACAACAAACGACCAAGAAACCGAGCCCCCAATTTTTTTGACGCCAATTTTTTTGTCTAGATCCTCCCCACAATACGACCGGCGATTGGCCCGACGCTCGACTACAGAGACAGAGTGCTGTCGTCCTGTCCGAGTCCAAAGTAAGCAACGGTCCCGAAACAACTTCCCAGCTACGAAAGACTTCGCCAAACACGGAACTTGTGTCAGGACAGTTGCTAAGGCCAAGACCGGCAAGCCTATTGCAAGAATTCTAAGATCCTTTTGCATTTTGCCCCGATCGGCGCGCCTCTGCGAGCTAACCTTCGGGGCCTCGTCTATTGGGTGGCAGTCACCTGAACCGACGATTTTCCTTTGTAAAGCGACACCATGCCTGACAATACTGTTTTTCCACCCGACAGCGATTACCGCAAATATCTCTCTAAAATGGGTGGCATCGCCGCGGCCGTCTTCGTTGGTTTAGCGGTGGTGATCGGATTAGCGATATGGGCGTTCATGTTTTGTCGCATCGAAGTTCCGTCTCGCAAGATCGCCGTGCTGACCAAAAAGACCGGTGCCGAGCTGACCAACGAGATTGAAATCGTCTCCGAAGCCGAATTCGGCAACTACAAAGGCATCCAAGAAAAGGTGCTGGCCGAAGGTCGATATTTCTATAACCCGTGGAAATGGGATTGGGACATCGTCGATCAAGTCGAGGTTCCTGAGAACCGACTTGGCGTTCGCATCCGACTGTATGGCGAAAATCTTGGCTACGGAAACCTGATCGCCGACGATACGACTCAAAAAGGAATCTTCGCCGAAGTGCTTCGCCCCGGACGTTACCCGCTCAACGCGATCACCTACGAAGCCGGCACGGTTCCAGATCCCGATCGAACCAACTACATCGAACTGGTTGAACTGCACAAACCCATTGTCATCCCCGCTGGTTTCAAAGGCGTCGTCACGATGCTCTCTGCACCGATGGCGGATGACCCCAACCAACTGATTGTCGAAGACGGCAGCAGAGGCGTTCAGAAACAAACACTCGATCCCGGTGTCTATTACATCAACCCCTACGTCAAACGCATTTCACTGGTCGATTGCCGAAGCCAGCGGTTCGACCTTTCCACAGGCGGCGGGATGGGTTTCCCAAGCCGCGATGGTTTCTGGGTCAAACTTGATGGGCGGATCGAATTCCGAGTCGATCCAGAACGTGCCGCGGAAGTGTT
This sequence comes from Rubripirellula obstinata, assembly GCF_001642955.1. Lineage (GTDB taxonomy): Bacteria > Planctomycetota > Planctomycetia > Pirellulales > Pirellulaceae > Rubripirellula > Rubripirellula obstinata. Next base: position 173,391 of record NZ_LWSK01000002.1, read on the forward strand.
TGTGACGTACAACGATTCCGACAATGACGAAACCAACAATGCGGTGGTCGAAGAAGAGATCATCTCGAAGATCATCCTTCCCAACGCTCGATCGTTTTGCCGGCTTCGAGGCAGCGACAATTCTGGACGCGATTTCATCTTGGGTGAAAAACGACTGGAATTCCAACTCGACTTCCAACGCACGCTCGAAGCGACCTGTCAAAGGCAAGGAATCGAAATCATTCAAGCACTGATCACTCGAATTTCACCTCCACAACAAATCGCGTCGCCGGTTCGACAACGTCAAATCGCCGCCCAGGAAGCTCAGCAATTCGTCAAGCAAATCGAACAACAACTCAGCGAACAGCAGTTAAAAATCGAACAGGAAATGGTGAAACGAAAACAAGTGCTGGTCGCTGTTGATCAAGAGGTCGTCAAGCTGACCACCGAAGCACAACGGGCTCAAGAAGTCGCCGTCATCGAAGCTCAGCAACGTCGCAAGGTTGCCGAGGTTGAATTGATGGCGGCCGAAGATCAAGCCGGTGCGATCACCGCACGCGGCGAAGCGGCCGCGGAAGTCATCAAGTTTCAAAACGATGCCGAAGCCGCCGGCTGGCGAAAATCAGTCGAAGCCTACGACGGCGACGGCGATCAATACGCTCGCTGGGTGATGCTAAAGAAGATGGCACCTGCGTTCCGCCAAATGATGGTCAACACCGCCGACAGTCCGCTGATGGACATCTTTACTGAATTCAATGTTGACCCCAAGACAGCAGCGGACAGCACCACAGCATCGACTGAAACAACCAACAGCAAGACCGAAACCGGAGAAAACGAATGAGCATCTCACGTAATAAATCGATGGCCGGGTTGGTGTTCAGTTTGCTCTGGATCTGCCTGATGGCGTTCATGGTTTTCCAGTGGTTCTTTTGCCGCATCTATGTGCCAGACGGCCATTCGCTGCAACTGCGTTACAAAGGCGGGATCGTCCTGGGTGGCGAGAGTCCGCCGCCGGGATCGATGGCCAAAGATGGTCAAGTTGGCGTTCAAGAAGAGATGCGTGGCCCCGGTCGTCATTTCTATAATCCGATCTACTGGGAACGCACGATCGTGCCCGACTTCCTAGTCATGCCCGGACAAATCGCCGTCGTCACCAGCAAAGTCGGTTCACCACTGCCGCAAGGAAAATTCCTGGTCGATGGTGATCTGGATGGTGCCGATCGCGCGGTCCACAAAGGGATCCTTCGCAAAGTGTTTGGCCCGGGCCGTTACCGAGCCAATCCGTATGCGTTTGAATTCAACATTGTCGGTCGCGAAGCTGTCAAAGTTGGACGGCAAGAAAAGGTTGGCGGCTGGGTCGAAATTCCGACCGGTTACGTCGGCGTCGTCACCATGCAAACCGACAACCCCAAGCTAAACCTGTTTCCAGGCATTCAAGACAAAGTCTTGCAGCCCGGTTTGTATCCGATCAATCCAAAAGAACAACAAGTTGACGTCGTCAACATCGGCTTCAACGAAACCAGCATTCAGGTCGCTGAACAAATCGATGCCAACGGAAAACCACGGCACGATGAACAGGGCGAACCGCTGGCCGTCGCCGAAACGGGAATCAACTTCCCCAGCAACGATGGTTTCGATATCCAGTTGGACTTCAGTGCAATCTGGGGCGTGATGCCCAAAGACGCTTCAGAAATTGTCCGCACGTTTGGAAACATTCCCGCGGTCGAAGAAAAAGTAATCGAACCGCAAAGTGAATCGATCTGTCGAAACAACGGATCGAAAATGGGGGCCGTGGAATTGCTGATCGGCGAATCGCGTGAAGCGTTTCAAACCGACGTCAGCGATGAGTTCAAGGAAGTCCTCGCCACGAAGCATATCACACTGATGTATGGACTGGTTCGGCACATCTACATCCCGCAAGCCGTTCGTTTGCCAATTCAAACCGGATACGTTTCAGACGAAATGAAGCTGACGCGTGATGAGGAAACCAAGACCGCACGTATCGAAGCGGACTTGCGTGAAGCTGAATCAAAAGTCGAATTGGAAGCCGAACGCGTTCGCGTCGATACCGACCGTTTGCGTGCCGGCGTGATGGCCGAAGGCGAAAAGAAGGCACGAGAAATCGCTGCCGCCACCGAGCAATTGGTCGCCAAGATCGATCGTGAATCCGCTGACTTGAATGCTAAAAAGACGGTCATGCTAGGACGCGCCGAAGCGGAAGCCAATCAACTCGGCCAAGAAGCCACCGCGGACAAGTTCCGTCTTGCGGTCGAGGCCTTCGGGTCACCATCGGCGTTCAACAAATGGGAATTCGCGGAACAGTTGCCCAAGGATCTGGATTTGAAACTGTTCTATGCAGGCGAAGGAACGCTATGGACGGATTTGGATAACATCACACCGACGTTGCCAATCAAAAAGTAGCGCCCGGCTGTTTTGTACGCTGATTTTTTCGGGCAAAACGATGGAGGGGAAAAACGATGGTGCGCGGCCGTGATTCGCGGCCGGGTATTCATCACAATATCGTTTTGCCCCTCCATCGTTTTGCCCAACTTTCTATTTCGTATCGGCTTACAGCGTTACTGGGCATCTGAGCGATTTGCCTTGGATGCCGGCGATGATGTTATCGACCGCGATCTCTGTCATTGCGCTGCGTGCTGTTGTGGTTGCGCTGCCGATGTGTGGCAGAATCAGACAGCGTTGATGCTGAACCAGCGGATGCGACGCGGGTAATGGTTCCGGCGTTGTGACGTCCAAGCCAGCCGTGAAAATCTTGCATGTGTCCAATGCATCCAACAATGCGTCCTGGTCAATGATCTCGCCGCGCGCCGTGTTGACTAACACGACATTAGATTTCATTTTCGCGAATGCTTCGGCGTCAATTAGTTTTCGGGTTGCCTCGCAAAGGGCGACGTGGATTGAGATGAAGTCACTTTCGCGAAGCAGTTCATCCAGTTCGACACGACGACCAGAAAGCGACTCGTTGACGTCCGTCTGATCGCGCCGGGAAGTGTAGATCAGATTCATTTTCCATCCGCCCACCATACGGTTCGCCAATGCTTTTCCGATGCGGCCCATTCCGATAATCCCCAGCGTCTTGCCACTGGGTTCGACGCCGAGCAGCCCTGCCGGTTCCCAATTCTGCCATCGTCCACTTGTCACGTCATCGGCTGCTTCGGCAACTCGTCGAGACGCGGCCAACATTAAGGTCGCGGCCAAGTCGGCTGTTGCATCGGTCAACACATCGGGTGTGTTGCCAACCTGAATGCCTCTCTGCTTTGCGGCCGCCAAATCGATATTGTTGTAACCCACCGCATAGTTGCTGATCACCTTTAACTGCGGACCAGCAGCATCCATCACGCGGCCGTCCACGGCATCGCTCAACAGAGTCAAGATCGCATCACAACCTCGAACCACGTCGGACAATTCATCCGGCGTCGGCGCATCAGCCTTCGGCCAAATCGTCACATCGGCCTCCGCCGCCAATCGATCAAGTGCCACCCCAGGCAGTTGCCGGCTAAAAAACACTTTTCTTGGTTTAGAATCTGACATTTCTCTACTCCCCAACATTTCCCTACTCCCTCGGCAAACGACACCAACGAAGCAGTGGTTTTAATGCTTGTCAGCTACCCATGCCAGACCGAAGCAAAGACCTTTCGCGGGCTACTTAGTCCGCTGATTTTCTGGGCAAAACGATGAAGGGGCAAAACGATGATTCGCGGCCGTCATTCAGTCTGGTATTCAGCGCAACATCGTTTTCACTTTTACTGCGCAACGCATGCGCCGAAAATTGTTGAGTCAGATCATCAACCATCTAGTTGTTCCCTGAGCCGCAGGCTTCCGACGCGTCGGAAAAAAGGTGCCGGGGGGATACATGCTCAAAACTTGGCAAGACTATAGGTGGCAAGACCGACGTGCTTGCTCGGCAGCGAACGTAGCATGGCGGCCCTCCGCCGTGTTTATGCCTGGTCGGCAGCGAACGTTGGCGGGTGCCGCCATCGGCGAATTGTTGTATTTCTAAGCTGCCTGCTCGGCAGCGAACGATAGAGCCCGTCAGCCTTGCATCGGCTGGCGTTTCTAAGCTGCCTGCTCGGCAGCGAACATTTGCCTAGCCCTGTTCGGTGCGCCGCTGTATTTCTAAGCTGCCTGCTCGGCAGCGAACGTGCAGTGTCGCGGATGATCGATGGCGCGGGTTTTTCTAAGCTGCCTGCTCGGCAGCGAACCGGCACTTTCGTCTGTCGCGCACTCCAAAGAATTTCTAAGCTGCCTGCTCGGCAGCGAACAGCCTTAGCCACGCTTGCCGATTTCAATTCATTTTCTAAGCTGCCTGCTCGGCAGCGAACTTGCCTTCGGTTTCCTTGAGCAGCTTCAGGTATTTCTAAGCTGCCTGCTCGGCAGCGAACAATGGCAACTCCACATTCAGACGCAGTCCTTTTTTCTAAGCTGCCTGCTCGGCAGCGAACGACATGATTTCCCAACTTGCTGCCTTAGCAATTTTCTAAGCTGCCTGCTCGGCAGCGAACAAGGCACACCTAGTTTTTCGAGCCGCCGATACATTTCTAAGCTGCCTGCTCGGCAGCGAACAGTCAAATTCGCCGGCGGGACACCAAGCGAGCTTTCTAAGCTGCCTGCTCGGCAGCGAACAAGTTCCGCATTCACGTAGCCTCTACGATGGTTTTCTAAGCTGCCTGCTCGGCAGCGAACCGCATGCGGATCCTATGTTTGTGATGATGGGGTTTCTAAGCTGCCTGCTCGGCAGCGAACACGACACGCATTAGAACGCGTACCTTTGTCAGCTTTCTAAGCTGCCTGCTCGGCAGCGAACCGTTTGACGAATGCCACGTTTACCTACCGCGATTTCTAAGCTGCCTGCTCGGCAGCGAACAACGGGCCTTGGGAGTACTTTGCGGACCGTGATTTCTAAGCTGCCTGCTCGGCAGCGAACAACGGGCCTTGGGAGTACTTTGCGGACCGTGATTTCTAAGCTGCCTGCTCGGCAGCGAACATTGATCCTGCATTGTTAGCAGTACCAAACAGCTTTCTAAGCTGCCTGCTCGGCAGCGAACGTATTCCGCCAATTGAGCGGCGACATCATCGACTTTCTAAGCTGCCTGCTCGGCAGCGAACAACGAAAGGGAATGACGTGTTGGTTTTATCAATTTCTAAGCTGCCTGCTCGGCAGCGAACCTCGGAGGGTCGCGCGAAAGCACGCAAAAATCTTTCTAAGCTGCCTGCTCGGCAGCGAACCAACCGAGAACCATCCTTGCTCGCCGGTAACTTTTCTAAGCTGCCTGCTCGGCAGCGAACTTGCTGAATCTTGTCGTAGATTTCCCGTCGGTTTTCTAAGCTGCCTGCTCGGCAGCGAACAATGTTGTACCGGAGGTGGCGTCCGGCCTGATTTTTCTAAGCTGCCTGCTCGGCAGCGAACATGCCAGTGTTATTGCTTTCGTACTGGAACGGTTTCTAAGCTGCCTGCTCGGCAGCGAACAACTGGCGAAGCTTGATTCGCTGCCTGAATCGTTTCTAAGCTGCCTGCTCGGCAGCGAACAACAACACCAGCGAACCGAACGATCGCGATGTTTTCTAAGCTGCCTGCTCGGCAGCGAACGCTCAATTGCCGTAGATAGCGGTGGCTGAACATTTCTAAGCTGCCTGCTCGGCAGCGAACCGATGGCTGCCGGAGCACGTTGTGCGCTTTGCTTTCTAAGCTGCCTGCTCGGCAGCGAACGCATTCGATTGTTTCGCGGTAATTGCGTTAACTTTCTAAGCTGCCTGCTCGGCAGCGAACTCGCCTTCTCTGGGTAGAAACAACGTGAAAGGCGGTGTGGATCACGACTTGGGTGGTGCGACCCTTTTTTGGTAATGATCGAAGAAGGCATGTTTTTACGATGTTTTCTCGACTCTTAGGAAAAAGGGTTAAAACTCTGGAACGGCCGTCGTTCCACTTAAACCGTAGGTACTGAAGCACCAATCCTCTCCAGCTTCGGCCATGCTGCGCTCGATGTATAGTCGAAATCGCTGGGCTGTACTGTGACTTCGCATGTTGACGTAAGGCAATTGCGAATACCGTGGTTTGAACGTTGCGTACTCGGCCTGTGCCGTGGCCTGATCAAGCCCTTTTCGCTTCATTTGACGCCGAATCAATCGGTCTCGCGAACTCTTGGTTTGGCAACGTTTGTAAACGGCATAGCGATTGATCTTTCGCTCCAGCTTTCGCACCGAAGTCAAATGAACATAGTCCAGCAGCCGCGAAAGACGGTTCGACAAGTTCAATTGCAACAAATCATCGTCACTCCGCGCGAACACCCGAATCTTGCTGCCAATCGGAGGCCCTTGCAATTCATCATGGGTGGTTTTCTGGGACGCGTCGGTCATCACGTCTTCTTGCGATGCTTCTCGGTACTCTGGAAAACTCAATCCGATCCGACAATCCTGCGTTCCAGCAGCCGACTCGACCAATGCCAAATGGATTTCGTCCATCACTTTTCCCAATACAAAGCCAATGCTGATTTCATGATCGGGTAGGCAAGTGACTTCCTGATAGTAATAGGTTGGATTCATTGAACCGATCTTTCTACTTGGATGATTTGCCAAACACGCCACCGCGAACCAACATCGCCATCACATAGTGAGCTTGGTCAGGTTCCAGCTTTCCACCCTGGCCAAATTGATCGAACAATGTATAGAAGTCATTCTTCTCGGTCGGCTTGCGATAGGCGGTGCCTAGGTTGGTCACCGCGCCATACGCTTCGACCGCGATCGGGCGCAGCGGTTCGTCTTGATACCATGTGTCAATCGTGCGGATCGCGTTGCCGATTTTCTGCGAGTGCATCCCTGCCACTCCATCGGTCGAATACAGCACCTTGCTCTTGTCGCCCTTCTCTGTCACCAATTCTTCGCTGGGGTAGACTTCTTGCCCCTTTCCAAGCCTTGAATACGCAACGACATCGAACAATGCAAACTCTTGCTCGCCGCATAAACTGGCAGCAATGATCGATGCCAACTCGGATGTCGCTGTTGAATCGAAACCGACCAGGCCAATCTCTTTGGCGTCGAACGTCGATGACTTTCGATCATCACCATCAATCTTCGTGACAACGATTTCAATCGATTCGGCACCGACTCGATTTCTCCACAAGAAGCGACCATTGGCTAGGTTAGTTGCGTAACGCTGTGCCAGTTCCGTAAACCCAGTGGTTTGAATGTAGTCAGCCGCAGCATCACGGTAAGTCGTTTGGAAACTCGCTAAATTGCATGCCGAAGGTTCTTCGACGCCGCTGAGCACCTTTAGCGTGAACTGAAGCTTCAGCGTGTCGCAATCGGCGGGCAACGAACAAATATCGACCGTTTGCAAATTTGGCTTTTCAACTTCCGCATCCAGCTTGGCGGGATCGCTTTCCAATTTCGTTGAAAGACGATTGGAAATCGTGCCACGAACAGATTTTTCTTGCAGCGTGAGTGGTTTTCCGTCTTGCTCGTGTCGCTGATTCCAATCGATGCCCGAAAAGCGCCCATCCGATGGGACAAGTTTCTTCTCGAAGGCGAGTACTGACGGAATCGTCGAGACCGTTTTTTTAGCCATGTTAGATTTCCTTAAGGTTAGTTGATTACCGGGACTGAGGGAGAACTTGAATTTTGAACACACGCATAGATGTCGCCGTCGTGGTGATAGCGCCAGATCAATTCGGAAAGGCGTTGGATACGAGTCGCCATCACGAACTCGCCCAGCGTGACGATGCTTTCAGCAAAACGATGAGGCGTGGATGCGTCGCGTGCCTGGGCTGCAGGACCGACTGGATTGATCGCATGAAAACCGGTCGCGATCGGCACGACCCATCCCAGTCGATGACGCTGGGATGACCAACTAACCTTACCGTCTTCCGCGATCGTCGAACGATGTTGCACCCGTAAATGACGATGCAGCGCCATCATCGCGTCATCACCGCCCTGCACTGCCTCGATCATCCAATCGCGGCGATCCATCAATGCATACCCGGGCATCAGCGAGCGAATCGACCTTCGGTCATCGCTGATGAACTCCAGTTTCGGCTTGACCAATAGATCTCCGCCCGCCAGCTTCATTCTGGCAAACAAAATATCGCCCAAACGATCTGCATCGCGTTGGCCTCGGGTCAGCCCGCGGACCTCCAGCACCAACGAAACCGTCATGTGACAGCGTCCTTCTTCGATGAAGGACGATCGCTGGCCTTTTTCATTGAGCGGATTGGCGGTCAGTTGCAGGGTACGGGAATAGCCGGCTTGATGATCGAGCATCTCGAATTGGTGACTGACAATTCCGACACCGTCGATTTGAAAATCGCCGCTGGGTCCACCGCCGTTAAAATGACGCTGCAGAGCGTGTCCGAAACCCAAGAACGCAGTCACGGCCGGAAAACCGAATGTCAGTGGACTCGACAGTGCATTGGCACCACGAACCTGCAATCGGCGAATGACTAGATACTGACTCATAGTATGTCCTCCGGCATTTGACGGGCGTATGCTTTCAGTTCTTCCGCAAACGCCGTTTCTTCCGTTTGACCAAGCACCGCCGCGTCACCGAGATTCTTGCGTAGCTTGCGATACGTCACCACCGTCCATTTGGAAAATGACTCGGCAATCTCTTGCTGCCAATCATCATGGTCCTCTCTTTGGTCCAATCGGCCCGAATCAAGCCACAATTTCTGTGCGATTGGCAATCGAACGGATTCATGGTCGCTCCATCCTGGATCGAGTTGTTGCAACACGACCGCGCGGCAAAACACCCATTCAAATATCGATTCGAACCATTGCTGGCGAGCCTTGCGAATATTGATGTTGGTGTAGTCGCTGCGAAAGATTCGGTGCAGCGCCGTGTAGATGAACTTTAATTGGTCGTCCCAACGAAGCGTTTCAAAAAAATCACGTTTGGGAATACGCACATGATCTCGGGCTAGCGTCGGTGGCAGCGATGGGAGCAACCACGCTTCACCGGCATTGTTGCTATTAAGTTTGCTGATGTTCTGCGGCTGGGTGCCTCCGTACCGGACGGTCAGCAATCCGAATAGATCATCCAATCCCGTCTCTGACGCTTCGCCTTTCTTACGAGCCTCTCGCGCGGCTTTGGCTTCCTCAGAAAACTTCATGTCCCGAATGCGGTTTCGATTCTCGGTGACCAATCCTGAAGGCGTCAGAACCGATAGCAGGTGATAGTCATCGCCCACAGGAAAATAGACTTGCTTGACGCCGCCATCGGTCTTCTGCACGATGTCGCTGGACTTGATTTCCAGCAATCCTTGCCGCCACTGATCGAACACATCTTGTTCGACGCCCAGCATGCCCCGCAGCACTGCCGAGTTTGATTCCAGATGATCCAGGACGCTGCGCTCATCTGAAAGCACGATAGAAAGAAATGCGTAAACATCAAGCGCGGCAGCATTGCCCAATACATCATGGGGTGCCGCAACATTACCACTGCGGACATACCCGTCCGGTACTCTTTGCCCGACGTACAGGACTGGCGTGATCTTAGCGTCGGGGTGACTGAATTTCCCCGGATGCGAAACCATGCTGAGTTGTCCGGCGCGACGTGCAGCACTGGCAACCCAATTTGCAATTTGGAAATCGCTTTCAATTTCTTCAACCGACTTGCCGCCCGGCTTCTTCAGCTTCGTCTGCTTGCGTTCATCAAGAAAAGCAACAATTTCATTAGTCATTGATCTCAGCCCCCTGTGATTAGTGTTAGCTGCCTGTTCGGTAGATCAGTTTTTGTTACGTACAAAACATTTCTAAGCGGTCGAGCATCGCAGTTCAATGACTACCGAATCTGGAACACTCATCTTCCCTAATCGCACACTAATAACCAGCCTCGTAGCATCGCGTGAACAACAATTGACGTAACCTCGTCCACTACCAAAATGTCGCACTTGTTTTTATGCGATGCTTATTGGTCCCTTGCGTGCTCTCATTTGCGAGCCTGCGACCTGAAACGGCTACTCTCTTCTCGCCCCCGACACACCCGTCCAAACGAATCCGCGATTTCCTTCGTCGTCTCGAAGACGAATTTCTCCGAGAAACTCGCAGGTTTGCCGCCTGCCCTTGTCCAATTTCTCCTGCTGGATCTCGATCAACTGCGCGTAGTCGAGCGACAGCCACAAACGGTCACGGCAAGAATCTGGCAGTTCATCGATTCTTAGATTGCTGACCGTTTTTCCCAGCGGACCGTCTGATTTGCCAGTGTCAGGATCGACATGCCGAAAAACCAAATCCTCGGTCTCGCCAAGGTGCAATTTGTACGCGGAATCTTGTTCTGATTGACGAAACCGAGATGCCGGCTGCGCAAGATCAGTCAAGTAGTACGCGCACTGTGTCCAGCCTTGCACAAATGCGGGCCGATAGTCGGGCTGCGTAAGAATGTTCCGCAAGACTCGATGTTCCAAATGAACCAAATTTGATTCCGGCAACAATTCATCAGGGCATTCGATTCGGCTAGACGCGTCGAGCCTTTCTGCCAACTTCGTCGTGTCAACAAGGTCATCAACGCGTTTGGTAAGCAATTGATATCCGCCGCCTCGATTGGATTGCCCACCCTCAAAACCAGGTCGGTGGAAAACAATTTCAGCAGTCGTCGTGAACGCTTTAAAGTTCAATTGCGGCAATATGATGTTGGGTGACGGATTCTCTGCATTGGTTAGCCTATGTCGTCTCACACGCCCAGCCATTTGGATGATCGAACGCATCGATGATGGCTCAATCACAGCCCAATCGTAATCGTGATCACGACCAACTTCGGCGACTGGACTTGCGACCACCGCGAATATCACATGCGGCTTATCGCTGCGGTCGATATGCGATCGAATCACCGGGTGATCAAACGGTGAACGACCCTGTTTTCGATTTAGGACAGCATCAAGGTGTTTTTCCTGCTCCGACCTCAACAACAATACTTGTCGGGCATGATACGTCATCGCCCGCAATTCAATGTCATCGGGTAGCTCGCACGTCAACAGGTGTTTGGCTAAGTCAATGCACGGCTCCACATTGGCCAATCGAAGCACGCCGACCGAAACGTGCTTGCCGGTCTGTCCGTCGATCAACGCATGCCGCCGATGCAAGTCGATCGCTGCAGCAGTCATTTGACGAAACCAGTTCTGTTGCAGTGTGTGGTCTTCGGTCGGCACCGGGTCAGCGATCTGTCGCACCTCCGCTCGACAAGCGATTTTGGTTTCCTTATTCAGATTCTTCACTCGCTTTTGAACAAACTCACGATGCTGTTCCGCGAACTCATCGTCATTGGCGACACGTGCCGTTTTCGCGACATATTCGTCTACCCAGAAACCAGCAACCGTTGCCTGCCGATTGCGAAACTTGGCGAACAGTGCCCAGCCCGACGCGTAAGCGTGAAATAATCCCTCCGAGATCGCGGGAGGAATCGTGGCTGAGGAGATCATGACTTTTCGGCCAAGCATCCCAGCCAAATGAACCAACCGTGCGATCGCCGGCATGTCGGAGTGGTCAAAATCGTCCACTTCGTCGATCACCAAGTCCGCTGCCAACAATCGCAGCATCGGTAAAATCTGCCTGCCGCCCCGCGTATTTTCCACCGCTGGCATCAAGTGGTCGATCGTGCAAACCAGCACCGGGCTTTTCAGCAATTGACGACTCTTGGCATCGGGCAGCTTTGTGCTGATGGCATCGTCGGGGATAAGATCGTCGTAGGCGAATTCGAATCCCGCACTCAAGTCGATGTGTGATTCGGAACCGGTAGTTTCGTTGGCGACATCATTGCCGTTGTTCTCCACATTGGCTTCACCTCTCTGAGCATGCAACGCACGAACGGCGGCTGATCCGACCAAAATGGCGAGCTCGTTTTGATCGAGTCTCAACTTCTCTCGATACTCGTCGCCAGTCTGTAGCGTCAGCGTCCGCAGCCCCAAGGCTAAAGAGTACCGCAGCCCCTGGGGACTAATCGCGTCCATGATCTTGGCATTGGCGAACGTCTTGCCTTTGCCGGTGCTGGCCATGTTGACGGCAAAGAATCCCATTTCGTCAATGGAGTAATCTTGCTGCCACCGACGTAGCGAATCGACCGCTTTGTTTTGCCATTGATAGGGAGCCGGAGATGGCTTGCGGAGCGGCCGAATATTTTGCGCGGTTGGCAATTCCGTTTCAAACTTCGGCAGTAAATGGCTGGCATTGACTGCTGCTTCGGTGACATAAACCAAGTGCTCATCAAGCCGCTGTCGCATCGCCCCCTTTTTTGAAATGACACGACCAGTACGTGATTCATTCGCATCTCGGCTGTACGTGTTTGCGAAGGGTGGCCAATCACCAGGCCAAGATTTGCTTTCGGGCTTAGAAGAATACTGATGATCCCCGAGCATCAACGTCATTCGTGAAAGCGTTAACAACAATCGCTGACACTCAGCCAATGAGTCGATCCTCGTCCGCCCAAAATGCTGTATCTCATCGCCCAGTTTTCTCCCCCATCGCGACGCCTCTTTACACCAGGCCGAAGAAATCCAAGGGAGTTCGTGCTTGAACTTCCAGTGCTTCGCAATGTCCAACGGGAACTCTGGTGTTTTCTCGAAACCAGTCGTCACATCAATTTGCTCCAACAGATTGCTCTCGTCGCGGACACACGACTCGCCGAACCCATCCAAATTTAATCGTGGCAAACGATGGTGCGAGAGAATCAACCAAGCAATCCAATTGGTCAGCGTTGAGTGTGCAAGGTCAAATGGGTAGGTATTTGACTGCGCAATGTTCTTAGCCGTGTCCTGGATCACGCGAGATTGCTTCTTTCGATCTTTTGCGGACGTTTCCCGCAATCGAGCCAAATCCATCAACCATTGGGCGTCATCTTTTCCTTCCACGAAAGCCAAGAACAACAACATCGAAACCCACTCGTGACGAACCGGATCTCGCTTGTCGGATCCGGGCTTAGGTGGATTCTTTAGCATTGCTTGGAAAGGATCCCATGCTTTGCCAAAATCATGAAATAGTCCAGCGATCGCAACGATTGACTTTAGCATCGAAAGGTACTGCCAATCGTCCTCGTCATGTTCTCGCAATAGATCTCGCCCAGTTCGATTGACTGGCACATTCCCCTGAGTGTCAAACCGGTCCCGATTACCGACGATCCAAAGCAGTTCGGTTCGCCGCGTGCCGCGAATGCGGTGACAGGCGACTGCCGTCGTTTTACGGGCAGTCTTGGACAACCGCGATCGAACCGCCTGCAGACCTTGTTCGGTCATTACGGCTTGCCATGTTCGCTGACCAATTCGATGCGCGTAAGCGTCCAACACTTGCCGAGTCAATTTCAACGATTTCTTTTGGCATTCCGAAACGAACGTCACAATCACGGCATCGCCTCGCCACCCGGCATCGCATCACCACGCTGCGCAGCCGCCTTGACGACATCGAACATGAAATCGAGCGATTGGTGCCGCGTCATCGCTTCTAAGCATTCTTCACGAAACTCACGTTCCAACAAACCTTCGGCGGAAGCGATGAACGCCAGCGGCAGAATTATTGCATCCTTGACCAAGTCTGCGACGTCAAACACCAATGCGCCTCGGCGGGTCTTGCCGTGCATCACAGCAAAACCATGCGGGATACCAAGGCACCACAAACATGTGGCCGCTGATCCATAGGCCAAGTAGTTCCCATGGCTAAGAAACTGGTTGGCAAGATCCGTCTTATCGGGATCTCGAACAAATCCTTGCTGGCCCGTCGCGTTGGCAGCGTGCTTATACAATTCCTTCGCCAATCGACCTTCCGCTGTCAACAACTGAGTAACATTCTCGGCGTTCTTGGCGTGCTGCTGGTGGGCCGCGAAAGCGCGGTCGAGCCTCATGTCCTCGACATCGAACCCATACTCTTTGAATCGCGAATCTTTGCCCCAAATGGCCTTTAAAAACTCGATGCGTTTTGATTGAAAGAACCGTGCAATCTGCAAACGCTTACGATCGTCGAACCAGAACTTCAGCCATGCCTGAACATACTCGGTTGGTCGGTACTCGGATTGAGGCGAGAACCACTCGACTTCGGTGGATGAAATCAACGGAGTTCCTCCACCACCGCAGAACCCGATCATGACACCAGCCTCGGCCATCATGCGCACCGCTGCCTGCGTGATCGATGTCCCAGTCCCCAGCAACACGGCGGTGGTGTTAGCAACGGGAATATTCCAATAGGCGTTCTCTTTCTGCCCTTTCTCAGCCCTCAGGAACAAGACGCGCCCTTCCTTAACCAGGACACGGCAATGTTCGAGATACTGCAAGTTCCCACGCTTCGAGTGTAGTATCTCTCTCGGTTTTCTTGATTGCATGAATCGTTATATCGACAAGATGTGGAGATCAGCTTTCTAGCAATGGAAAAATCAACTTAAACTTAAACTCGAACTTAAACTCGAACTTAAACTTAAACCGCTGATTCGGCTTGATTGTTGATCGAATTAAGAAACGTTTAAGTTTAAGTTCGAGTTTAAGTTTAAGTTTAATTTGGGTTTGATGACATGAAAAAACTCACACACGAATCTCTGACTGTTTACCAGCGTTCGATTGAGTTTGTCGCTTGGTCGGCGGCGTTATGCGAATCGAACGACCGCATTGTCGGTGAGATTCAAAGCCAATTCAAACGGGCGTTTATTTCCATCCCTCTGAACATAGCAGAAGGATCGGGCAAGCAGAGCGGAAACGACCAAGGCCGTTTCTATGACATTGCCCGTGGATCTGCACTAGAATGCGGTGCGTGTTTAGATGTCATGGTGGCGATGAATCTGCTTTCAAGTCAAGAAATACAACCCGGAAAATCCTTTCTCATCCAGATTGTCGCAATGCTAACCTCACTCGCGAAAAGCGTCGCCGGACAACGAACCCGAGAAGAACCCAACGACTACAAAACCTAAACTCAAACTTAAACTCAAACTTAAACTCAAACTTAAACTCAAACTTAAACTCAAACTTAAACTCAAACTTAAACTCAAACTCAAACTTAAACTCAAACTTAAACTCAAACTTAAACTTAAACCGCTGCCCCAGCTTGATTGTTGATCAGAATGAGACGTTTAAGTTTAAGTTTAAGTTTAAGTTTTAGTTTAAGTTTTTGGGTTTGACTCTTATCCGAAAAGACCGATGGACCATTGCAAAACGCCGCGACCATTACTGATCGCGGCGTTCGAGTTTCAACAGACTTGACAAACGGTTGGATTAAAATCGCGTTTGGTACTGCATGTAGAAGAAGTCGGCGTCGGCGTCGGTTGGGACACCGGCGGTCGTTTCGTAGTATTCGCCTGCGTTGAAGTGCGAGTAACCGACCAGCATGCTGTTGCGTGCATCAAGATTGATGTTGAACAGAACGTCAACTTCTTGACCAAGTTCCCGGTCGCCTGCGGCATTGGCGGCGTTGAAGGGATTCATGGTGACACCGTACGGCGTTGTGGCTTCGTCCAGCATGAAGTGGTGAGCCCAAACGATCAGCTTGACCTTGGGGCTGATGAACGGAGTGATGAATTGGACATTGATGTCGTGCAAGTTGCGACGACCAAACAAGTCCATCAATCCGTTGTACTTGTGTGCCAATGGGAACAAGTGATTGAATCCATCATCGCCAGCAGCGAACGGAGGATTTTCCGCTCCTGAAGCGTAGTCGTACCAACCCCAAACGGTCGGCTTCCAATCGCCCAAATTCAGTTGACGACCAACACCTGCTGCAATGAACCCGGCACCATGATCGGTCCCATCGCTGTTGGTTCCAAACTGGGATGCAGATTCAATGTCGTAAAGAACTCCACCGTCCGACTTACCCGAAATCCTGGCACCGACGGTGTGGAAGTCGAAGTCGGCGACGTCGTTGACAAAACCAATGTAGTACGCCTCAAGACTTCCGAGACTTGTTTGAGAGTTGGTTCCGTAGACGCCAAAGAAGTCAATGTCTTCGTTGGCATCATCAACTTTACTGCGGGTTGCATTGGATCGTGTCACAGGATTGGTAAAGAATCCATCGACTGCCCATTGGTCACCCTGGTAGGTTCCGGTGACACCTTGGAATGTGCGACGCGTATTCGCCCAGTCCAATGGCGAAACCAATCGTTGTGCACCGAACAGCAGTTCTTGGCGACCGACACGAACCGCAAGATTTTCGGTCAATTGAGTTTCCAGAAACAAGTTCTGGATTTCACCACGGTTGACTTCGATAGGACGGAACAGAAACGCGTCATTCGATCCAGAGCTGGAATCAGCGTACAAGTATTCGCCGTAAACGCGGAAGTAATCGTTGATGCGAAGATTGCTGAACAGGCGGTATCGAGTCAGAAAGAATTCGTCATCGATTCCAGTCAGGCCGAGCCCACGCATGTTGTTCTCGCTGTGATAGCGAACCCGAGCTTCACCACCAATGTCCAATTTTCCTCCGTACAATCCCTTGAATGATTCGCCGGGCTGGGCTGGCCCGTCGTAGAAGTTGTCATTCAAGTAACTGAAGTCGTTCAGAAAGAAGAGCCCCTTGTAAGCGCCCTTCATCTTTGCGGTTGCAGCTTCCTTTTTCTCTTTGTTGGAATCGGTGCTGTTACAGCGACTACATGGCACTGCGGCCTGCATTTCAGGCTGCATCGCGGCGGGCATTTCAGCGGGCGCGTATGCTACGACAGGTTCCGGCATCGCAGCCGGGGCTTCTACGGTTACGGTTTCGGCTGCAACCACATTCTCAGCCGGCGTTAGGTAGCTGTCTTGAAGGGGAGCGTAGTTGCTGGCTTGCTGAATCGTTTCATCCGGCCGTAGATCGACGACTTGGATGTCAGCCAAAGGAGTATCAGCAAAAGCGTTTCCGCCGGTAAAAAAACCGGTCAATAGCGTCAGAGCAAGGACTCTTCGCCGCGAGTGTTTGGTGATGGTCATACTTAGAGGATCCTTCCTCATCGGAGTGGCGAAAGTTTGATTAAAATGAAACGCGATGCGGTTCTGATCGATTTCTGCCGAAGCTCTTCAGCCCTTCTCTTCAGCTTTCGTCCGCACCAATCTCTTCAAACATTGGAACCTCCCCCAATTCCGGTAAAGCGGGTGACATCCAAAGGGGGTTATCGGTGCATTGCTCTTCTGACTACAGAATCCTCGAAGCGGCCAGTAAAACGGAATGACCGGTAAAAGCTAACATTCCACTGCCTGGATCTTCCGTACACCATTGCGATGAATGCTTCCTAAACGGCAAGAAGCCCACGAGCTCAATTTCACGCATCGCAGCACCCACCATTTCGACTGTGACTCTAAAAGCCAGTCGCGAATCTGCGGAAAGCGTTTGAACGAGCCGTCGCCCGCCTCAAAAACAGGCATCTGCTACTGATTTCCGCAGATTGGTTCCGAAGCATGAAGACGTTGGGTAGCAAAAAGCGACGCTTCCTTCCGCAATAAAGTCACAATCGGCTCCATCAGGGGGCGTGTCCGTACGCATTGGGGCCGCTATTTCTCAACACCGATTCATGCAACGGGTTTGGCACATTGAGTGCTTTGACGATTCGACGACGTGAAGTGTGCATCGGAAACAAGCGAACAGGCTTTCCCGCAAGCAACCCGTCGGAGATTCAGCTTCTCATCCCGCGGTACTTAACGCCGCATTTCTCTTTTCTTGGTAACGCACCATGCCAATGGCCTCTCGTTTTCTGGCACTGCGCTTTCCGGCACTTCACTTTCTGCGATTCAGTCCCGCAATTTTGATTCTTCTGGTCATCTCTTTGGAAGTCGGATGCAGCAGCAATGAGATCACTTTGGAAGACCTAGAAAACGCAGCATTGCAATTGGAGGCCGAGGATGATGTGGAGTCTTCCAGTGACGATCTTGCCGCAGGTGAATCGGTGGCAGTGGCAATGCTGGAGATTGAAAAACCAGACTTGAAGTTTGGTTTTATCAAGCTAACCGACTGCGCACCGCTAGCGATCGCAAAGGAGAAAGGATACTTCGAGGACGAGGGGCTAAACGTCGAGGTGCAATCGCAATCGAACTGGCGAGACCTTTTAGCGAGGGTGATCAGCGGAGAGTTGGATGGAGCTCATATGTTGGCGGGGCAGCCGATCGGTGCTTCGATCGGCGTCGGCGCAAGTGCGCCGATCGTGACTGCATACAGTCTTGATTACAACGGAAATGGAATCACGGTCAGCAACGATGTGTGGGCAAAGATGCAGGAGAACGACGAGAGCCTTAAATCCCCCACGCCCAAGCATCCAATTCCGGCAACCAGCTTGAAGCCCGTTGTCAGCGACTACAAGCAATCCACTGGTAAGCCGTTCCCGATGGGCATGGTGTTTCCGGTCAGCACACACAACTACGAAATCCGATATTGGTTGGCGTCATCAGGAATTCACCCTGGGATGTACGACGGTGAAGAAGATGCCAAGGGCGTGATTGATGCGGATGTCGAACTCAGTGTCACGCCACCGCCACAAATGCCAAAAACGCTAGAAGGCGGAACGATCTATGGTTACTGCGTTGGGGAACCTTGGAACCAAGTCGCCGTCGCCACTGGAATTGGCGTTCCGGTAACGACCAACTACGACATCTGGAACAACAATCCCGAAAAGGTTTTCGGGGTTTCTGAAGACTGGGCCGAAGCCAATCCTGACACCCACTTAGCCGTGGTCAAGGCGCTGATACGAGCCGGGCAATGGCTCGATGCGAAGGATGAGAAAGGTGAATTCCTTAACCGCCGCGAGGCAGCAAAAATCCTAAGTAGTTCTGCATACGTTGGTGCGGACGAAGACGTTATCGCCAACAGCATGACGGGCACCTTTGTTTTTCAGAAAACAGACGTTCGCAAGATGCCCGAGTTCAACGTTTTCTTTGACGGTTACGCCAGCTATCCACACTACAGCGACTGTGTTTGGTTTCTCACCCAGATGCGACGTTGGGGACAAATCAGCGAAAGCAAACCGGCGAGCTGGTACGCCGAAAAGGCGAAGCAAATTTATAAGCCGGAAATCTATCGCCAAGCTGCCGACATGCTGATCTCCGAAGGCAAGCTTGATCCGAATGAAATTCCGTCGCCAAGCTACGACGGCTACCGCGAAGCTTCGTCAGCGTTCATCGATGGCAACACCTACGACGCGAAAGACCCCATCGGTTACATCAACAGCTTCGACATCGGCAACAAGGATGCAGAGTCACTCGCCAAGCAATGATTTAACAAAGCAACGAACCAACAAGGTGCCTTTCGATCCGATGGATTGCCGGGCATGGAATGACGGAATTTGACTTTTACGTTTGGCTGACCGCCTCAGTCAAACGTGACTGCGAAGCGACCGTAAAGGGTCGGGTATTGTGATCCGGTATCCAATGCCCGATCCGGTCGTGGATCGCTCGAAGAATGAATTGAAACAACTCAAATTTGGACGAATTGAACTATGAAGTGGCGTCGCATCGCATTGCATTTCAGCACGGTAACTGGCTTACCAATCTTGGAACCCTTCATTCGCTTGATGGCTGGTGAAGACCCTAAGGAACAGTTGAAGGGAATCGCGAAATACATCCTTGTACCGGCGGCAGCCATCGCTCTTTTCCTTGCGTTCTGGTCGTTCTCGTCTCGGTACGTGGTCGCCAACAGTGTCGCATTGCCCGGGCCGTCGCAGACATTCAGGGAAGGCAAGCAACTGTTCGCTGAACACTTTGAACAGAAGCGAGCCGACGCGTTGAAAGTCAAGGAAAAGCGAACCGAAGCGATCCTGCTGGTCCGCGATGCGAATCGGGCTGAGCAACAGGCTGCAAAAGCAAGCGATTCGCAAAAGCAAATCCTGCTAGCCAATGCGACGAAGCTCCGCAAACGCGCCGTGTCGGCGGCTAACTATCGACCGTCGAGCCCACCAACATTTGTCGATCAAATTTTCAACAGCCTACAAACGGTGATGTTTGGTTTCATCATCGCCACAGTGATCGCTGTCCCTGTTGGCATCCTGTGTGGTATGAGCCCATGGTTCAACGCAGCGATCACGCCGCTGATCCAGATTTTCAAACCCGTCAGCCCGCTGGCGTGGCTGCCGCTGGCGATGTTGGTGATCCTTTCGTTTTCTAGCGAAGGCGAACCCTGGTTTCCGATCGCATTCTTGACATCGGCGCTGACAGTCTGCCTCTGTTCGCTTTGGCCAACCTTGGTCAATACAACCTTGGGTGTCGCTAGCGTTGATAAAGACTATTTGAACGTCGCGAAGGTGCTGAAGCTTTCGTCGATGCAACAACTTTGCAAGATCATCTTGCCGGCCAGCTTGCCGTTGATGTTTGCAGGAATGCGAATCAGCCTTGGCGTCGGTTGGATGGTTTTGATCGCCGCAGACATGCTGGCTCAAAACCCAGGCTTAGGAAAGTTTGTCTGGGATGAATACCAAAACAACAACGAGATTTCCTTCGCACGCATTGCTTTCAGCGTGATCATCATCGGCTTGATCGGTCTCGTGCTCGATCGAATCATGATTTTCTTTCGCAATTTGGTCAGCTTTGGTAACCCAGCACCGGCGTAGGGCGGGGATCAGTTTGAGGCGTTTACCGCTTGGATGCATCAGTTCGCAAGAGCTTGGCCACGGAAGGCATTTTTCTTTTTATCGTTCACTGTTTGGCTAGAGTTTTTTTATGAGTGTCGCTGTCCTAGCTGATCCAAAGATCGAAACACCGGTTCCTGTTGCTCGCCCAAATACTGTGCTTTCAATGCAGGGCGTTTGCAAAGGTTTCGGTAGCGGTGTGACTCGTAACGAAGTGCTAACGAATATCAACTTGAACGTTCGTGAGGGCGAGTTCTTGGCCGTGGTCGGGTTTTCTGGCAGCGGCAAATCGACGTTTATGAAGTTGTTGGCGGGTTTGGAAAAACCAGACTCGGGTGACCTGTTGATGAACGGACAACCGATCATCGGCCCCGACCTCAGCGTGGCCTGGTGTTCCAGAACTACTCGCTTTTGCCTTGGTTGACCGTTCGCGGCAATATCGCATTGTCGGTCAACAGCGTTTTTAAGACTTGGGGCAAAGGAGAACGACGCGACCACGTGGAAAAGTTCATCGAAATGGTTGGACTCGCACACGCGGCCCATCGTCGTCCACACGAATTATCCGGCGGCATGCGGCAACGTGTTTCCTTGGCTCGAACGTTGGCGATGAAACCGAAAATCCTACTGCTTGATGAGCCACTGTCAGCACTTGATGCGATGACTCGCAGCGTTTTGCAGGATGAAATCTTGAAGATCTGGGAAGAGGAACGTCAGACCTGCGTGATGATCACCAACGACGTTGACGAAGCGATCTTGGTGGCCGATCGCATCGTCCCGCTGAACCCTGGACCGAAGGCTTCGATGGGGCCCGCGTTCACCGTCGAACTTGATCGACCGCGAATCGCTGCTGAGCTAAATCACAACGACAAGTTCAAGGGACTTCGAAACGCGGTGACCAACTACTTGGTCGCGGTGCGGCAAAAGAGTCGCGATGACGAAGCAGCGGTTTCGCAATCACCACAAATCGAACTACCCGACCTGCAGCCGAGAAGCTTGACGCTGCCAAGAAAAGCGATTTTGAATTCAACGACGTAGCGAAATTGCCGTGTGTCGCTGCACTCCACACGGCCTACACCACTTCCTAAACCCTAACACCTAAAACCCAATACCTTCTTCTATGGCCGGTTACGTTGAAATGTTCCGTCTTGGCAAAACCTACGACACGCCCGCTGGGCCTGCCGTGATTGTCGAAGACTTCAACCTGAACATGAAGAAAGGCGAATATGTTTGTTTGCTCGGTCACTCGGGATGCGGCAAGTCTACCGTGCTTTCGATGGTCGCCGGCCTGAATCCAATCACCGCTGGTGGCATCGTCGTCGCCAATCACGAAATCGATGGCCCCGGCCCCGATCGCGGCGTGGTTTTCCAGTCGCCTTGCTTGATGCCGTGGATGACGGCAATGGAAAACGTGATGCTGGGCGTCAATCAGGTTTACCCGCATGGAACCAAGGCACAACGACGTGACATTGCAGCTTATTACCTGACGCTGGTTGGTTTGGGTACCAAGTTGGACACGCGAGCGAAGGATTTGAGCCAAGGCATGCAGCAACGCGTCGGTATCGCCCGAGCGTTCGCATTGAAACCCAAGATGTTGTTGCTTGACGAACCGTTTGGAATGCTCGATTCGCTGACTCGGATGGAGTTGCAAGAAATTTTGCTTGAGATCCTGATGCGAGACAAAGTCACGACGTTAATGATCACTCATGACGTCGATGAAGCACTCTTCATGAGCGACCGTGTCGTGATCATGACCAACGGACCGAGTGCAAAAGTCGGCATGGTTTTGGATGTGCCGTTTGAAAGACCTCGACTGCGTGCAGACGTTCTGGAACATCCGCAGTACTACGAAGAACGAGCCAAGATGATCCAGTTTTTGGAGGACCAAGATCACAAAAAACTGAAAGAAGATGCACAAAAACGAGAAGAAGCCAAACAGGAGGAAGCGGTAGCGTCCTAACCAATCATGGAAACTCTCTCATCCACCTTAAACGACGATTCACTGCTTGCTGAATTGCGAACTTACGACATTGGCGATGCCGGAATCGATGTTGACCAGCATGATTCACTCAGCAACCTCGCTGCTAAATCCTTGGCCACCGGAACGGCAGAATTGCTAACGCCGCCTAGCGATACCGGCAGTGGCGAGATCGGATCGGCACTTGCGATTCCTGTTTACCGAGCCGGACGAATCGCCAGCATCGTTGTGATGTCGATTAAGCCGAAGACAGTGGGCGCGGGCGTGTTCGAGATTTGGGAACCAGTTGATCCGTACGAAGAAGTCAAACTGCGAAGCGGTTACTTCGCTCACTTGGAACGGTTCGCAAACGTGAGTTCGTTTGTGCGATTCGAGCGTGGCAATGGTTTGCCAGGACAAGTTTGGGAATCCAAGCAAGCAGTCATTCACGATGACTTGCCAAGTCACGTCGGTTTCCTGAGAGCAGCCGGCGCGTCGGCCGGGCTGCTGCAAACCGCGGTCGGGTTACCGATCATCAGCGGCGACAAATTGAAATCGGTAGCAGTCGTAATTTCGTCGGAAGCGACGCCGATTGCCAAGGGCTACGAAGTTTGGAATGCGGTCGATGATGGATTCACTTTGGAAGGAGCAGCCTATCAAGGGTTGGATCCCGCTTTCCAACTCAGCCGCGATGCAAAGCTAGAAACCGATACCGGTCTGCCCGGTTTGGCCGCTGTCCACGCTGGCGCAACGACGACCGAAAATGATGCAATTTTGTTGGCTGGTCGAAATCAGCAGAACCTTTCATCCGACATGGGAAGTGCCGGTCCCACAGCCGGATTAGCGATACCGGCCTACCGTGACAACAAGTTGACCAGCGTGATGACCTTCTTGTTCTGATCAAAATCCAAATCGACCTATTCAGCTTTTCACTCAACCCAATCACTTCATGTCTTCCACGCTTCCCATCACTGATCCCTCACCCGACTTGGTCGGCGACTTGCTGCGAGAGCAACAATCGCTGTCCGCGGTGGAGCGATTCAGCGTGCTGCATGAAGCGGGCAACATCGAAAACGAACCGGCGCAAGCTCGCTACTATCGCGACCTGTTACCTGCATCACCGCCCTCTCCTGGCCAACAATTCGCTTTCCAAGTCGATCTGGATAAGTGCAGCGGATGCAAAGCCTGCGTCGTCGCTTGTCACACACTTAATGGATTAGAAGAAGACGAGTCATGGCGAAAAGTCGGCACGATTACGATCGGGGAAGCCGAAACCGACTCGCTTCCAACGATCCAACACGTCACCACCGCCTGCCACCACTGCGAAGATCCAGGTTGCCTGAATGGGTGTCCGGTCAAAGCGTATGACAAGGATCCTGTGACCGGGATCGTCCGCCATTTGGATGACCAATGCATCGGTTGCAAGTACTGCACGATGATGTGCCCCTACGAAGTACCGAAGTACAGCGATCGTCTGGGCATCGTTCGCAAATGCGATATGTGTCACCAGAGATTATCGGCGGGTGAAGCTCCCGCGTGCGTGCAAGCGTGTCCCAACGAAGCGATCGCGATCACAATCGTTGATCAAGGGATGACATTCGCCAGTGACGAACGAATTGCATCGGGCGCTCCGCTCTCTTCGATCAGCAAACCGACGACTCAGTACGTTTCCAGTGTAAGCGAAAAGATCGCATCGGCGGTTCCGCAAGACGCCAAAGTCGATCACGTCGCTGAAAGCCACTGGCCGTTGGCCGTGATGCTGGTTGCAACACAGGCGTCGGTGGGAATCATTATCGCAGAACGATTTTGGTCGGCGGCGTTAGTTTTAGCTGGCGTTGAAACATCAATCATGGCCACTCGTATCAGTGCCACTGCCGCGTTGTTAGTCGGCGGCATTGGATTAAACATCGCGCCGCTTCACTTGGGACAACCGCTGCGTGCTTGGCGTGTTTTCCTTGGCCTCAAAACCAGTTGGCTCAGTCGCGAAGCAATCATTCTGGGCAAATACATGGGCGTTCTGACCGCGGCAGTTGTACTGTTGTGGATGCCGACGTTTTCCGAATATGTCCCGGACATCATTCAAGCGTGGACGCCCGACTGGGCGGCGAAAGCGGCACTCGGCTTGTCGATCCCGATCGGAATCGCTGGCCTGTATAGCAGTGCGATGATCTATATCGTTACTCGGCGGAAACTGTGGCGACACAGCCGCACATTCGTCCGCTTTCTAGGCACCAGTGTCATCGTTGGACTCGCAGGCGTTGCAGGAATTGCAGCAGTCGTTGGGTATGGAAAATCAGCGGCGATCATGGGTTTGATTTCGGTGGCCTTTGCCGTGGCCAAGCTGGTGTGGGAATACCGAATCCATTTGGGTTCTGGCGTTTCATCGTCCACCGATGACTTTGATCGGCGTAGTCATCGACTAGTGAAGAGCCAACTTTCCGAACTCGCAAAAATCCGCACGATCAGCGGAGCAGTTGGGATTTTCGTCTTGCTGTTGGCAGCAACGATCGCGCCCGCGTCACCGTCGCTCTCCGGTGTCGCCGCGATCTTTGCTGCCGCAGTATTCCTGGCCAGCGAACTTGCTGAACGATGGCTGTACTTCAGCAGCGTCGTCTATGACCGAATGCCGGGGACTTTCAAATGAGTATTGAAACCACATCAGCCAAGCCTGGTTCTCTGACGCAATCAGCAGCTATCGAGGATCGAAAAGTCTTGCCGCAGTTGATCCAAGCTCGCACGGGAAAGATGACCCGCGAACTACTTCTGCAACCGGGATCGCACGGTCTGGGAATGACTCATTCTGGATTGACGCCTGATGCAACCACCACTGCGGTTTGTGGTTATTGCAGCACCGGTTGTGGTCTGCGGATTCATCTTCGCGAAGACGAAGCGATTGGCCTGACACCTGAAACAAATTATCCAGTCAATCTTGGCATGGCCTGTCCCAAGGGCTGGGAAGCGTTGCGGGTGCTCGATTCGGATGATCGCGCGACGCATCCGCTGATCAAGAATCCCAACGGTGGATTTTCAAAGGCGACCTGGGACGATGCACTGCGATTGTTCACGGACCGATTCAAATCAATCCAAGCCGAACACGGCAAGCAATCAGTGGCTTTCTTGAGCACCGGTCAAATTCCATCGGAAGAAATGGCGTTCTTGGGTGCGCTTGCGAAGTTCGGGATGGGCATGGTGCACGGTGACGGAAACACTCGCCAGTGCATGGCGACTGCGGTAACAGCCTACAAAGAATCATTCGGCTTTGATGCGCCTCCTTATACCTACGACGACTTTGAACAGAGCGACTGCATGGTGTTTGTCGGCGCGAATCCCTGCATCGGACATCCGATCCTGTGGGAACGAGTGCTGCGAAACAAAAACAATCCTGAAATCATCGTGCTAGACCCTCGTCGCACCGAAACAGCGATGGCCGCGTCACAGCACTTACAACTAAGTCCCAAGAGCGATCTGGCTTTGCTGTATGCCATCACCGGCGAGATCATCCGACGCGGCTATGTGGATGATTCGTTTGTGCAAGCCAGTACCACCGGATTTGAACAGCTTTGCGAACATGTCGCCAAGTTCGATACCGAAAGCGTTGCCAAAATTTCGGGCGTGAGTGAAGAACAGATCATCAAGGCAGCCGAAGCGATCGGAACCGGAAACGCCGTATCGCTTTGGTGGACGATGGGCGTCAATCAGAGCTATGAAGGAACCCGCACGGCCCAGGCAATTATCAACATTGCGTTGATCACCGGCAACATCGGACGCCCGGGGACCGGTGCCAACAGCATCACCGGTCAATGCAACGCGATGGGTTCGCGGTTGTGGAGCAACACCACCAACCTGATCGGACACCACCGGTTTGAAGATGCCGATGATCGTGCAAAGGTTGCATGCGAATTGGACATCGATATTGAAAGTATCCCGACCGAAACAGGTTGGTCCTACGATCGGATCATGGAAGGGATTCAGAATGACGAGATCAAGGGATTGTGGGTCATCGCCACCAACCCGGCTCATTCTTGGATTCATCAAAGCAACGCACGCGAGATTTTGGACAAGCTTGATTTCTTGGTCGTGCAAGATATGTACAGCAGCACCGAAACAGCCCGCCATGCCGATTTGGTTTTACCGGCCGCCGCGTGGGGTGAAAAAGAAGGCACGTTCATCAACAGCGAACGTCGCTACAGCCTGCTAAAGAAAGTTGCCAAGGCACCCGGCGAAGCTCTATCAGATTTCAACATCTTTCGCGCCGTCGCACATTACTGGGGCGTGGCAGAAATGTTTTCGCAGTGGACTGATCCCGAAGCGGCATTTCGGATCATGCAACGTTTGAGCGAGGACAAGCCTTCCGACATCACGGGCATTGATGGGTACGAGCATTTAGACGATTGCGGTGGAATCCAGTGGCCCTGGACGTCGGCCGACGCCAAGCAATGGGCCAAGCCCTATCAGCAACGACGTCTGTTCAGCGACAGTGTTTTCCATCACGACGACGGCAAAGCCAAACTGATCATCGATGACATCACGCCGATGCCCGAACCAACTTGCGATGACTACCCGACGATGTTGTTGACCGGACGCGGGGCTGTTAGCCAATGGCATACGCAAACGCGAACTTCAAAGTCGCCGGTCCTCCGCAAACTGTATCCCAACGAACCCTACATTGAAATTCATCCTGACGACGCACGCAGCATCGGCGTCCAAAACGGTGAACAAGTTCGCGTCACCTCTCGTCGCGGAAGTCTGATTGCCAACGCGATGGTCGTGCCAACGGTGAAGCCAAAACAAGCGTTCATGCCGATGCACTATGAGGCGACCAATCAACTGACGCTGTCGCACTTTGATCCGCACAGCCGCCAACCCAGCTACAAAAACTCTGCCGTGCGAATCGAGGCGGTCTAAGGAAAACACCATGTCTGAAAAATCATTCACCGAGGAACAAAAACAGTATCTGTCAGGCTTTGCGTTCGGAACCGATGTCGCTCGCGCGGTCAGCAACCTGCCCATCATCAGTGGTTCGGGCGGCAATTCAGGAAATGGAACCTCGCTAAAAATCGGCGATGGACCAGCGACGATTGACGGAACCGCGTTTCCAACTCGACCTGAAAACATTGCGTTGCAGGCGCAGGCGGACACCGAATCGGCTGGTGGAAAACTTTGCAACGAAGAGAAAGCCAAACGAGAAAAAAACCCGTTGGATATGTGGGACGAAATCGCCGCCAGATCCGATGCGGGTGAATTCCCCAAAGGAACCGATGTCTTCCTGACCAAGTTCCACGGACTGTTCTACGTCGCACCGGCGCAGGATTCGTTCATGTGCCGAATGCGGATCCCGGGCGGGCTTCTGTACGGTTGGCAATTCCGTGGTTTGGCTGATCTTTCCGATGTCTCTGCGGGTGGATATATCGATGTCACCACGCGAGCCAACTTGCAGTACCGCGAAATCCCGGCTGACCAAGCAGCGAATATCCTCTACGGCATTCGCGAGCTGGACGTCGTCAGCCTGGGCAGCGGTGGTGACAACATTCGCAACTGCACCGCCAGCGCCTTGTCAGGAATCGACACAACCGAATTGGTTGAAACGATTCCCATGGCAAAGCGAATGCACCACTACATTTTGAATCATCGTGAAATGTATGGCTTGCCAAGGAAGTTCAACATCGCCTTTGATGGCGGTGGATCCATCGCCTCGCTTGATGACACCAATGACATCGGGTTCCGCGCCGTAACGGTGCCACCCAAACACGCCAGCGATGATTTACCGGCGGGCGTGTACTTCCAATTGACCCTTGGCGGGATCACCGGCCACAAGGATTTCGCTCGCCCCACCGGCGTCTTGCTTGACGGCAAAGATTGTTACGAAGTCGCAGGCGGGATCGTTCGCGTGTTCGTCAAATCGGGTGACCGAACCGATCGCAAAAAAGCTCGTCTGAAGTACGTGCTGGACGATTGGGGATTCGACAAATTCATTGCCGCCGTCGAAGAGGAAATTGGCAAACCGCTTCGCCGAGTCAGCGAAGATCGCATTGTTTCAGTCGATAACGAAGACCGGCTAGCTCACGTCGGTTTCCACACCCAAGCACAAGCAGGTAAACAGTATTGTGGTGTCGTCTTGCCGGTCGGTCGCATCACCAGCGATCAGGCTCGGCAACTTTCGGACATTGCCGATGAACTTGGCAACGGCGAAATCCGCTTCACCGTCTGGCAAAACCTAATCATTCCCAACATCCGCGACGAAGATGTTGACGAGGTTCGCAGGCGAATCGAAGCGATGGGCTTGGGATGCGACGCCAGTTCTTTCCGTGCTGGATTGGTCGCGTGTACCGGCAGCGCGGGATGCAAATTCGCCGCCAGCGACACCAAGGCGGACGCGATGCGAATTGCGAAGCACCTGGAATCTCAGTTCACGCTCGATAGCCCGATCAACATTCATGTTACCGGATGCCATCACAGTTGCGCTCAGCACTACATCGGCGACATTGGATTGATCGGCTGCAAAGTGGAACAAGATGACGACATGGTTGACGGCTACCACATTCATCTTGGCGGTGGATGGGGTGGCAATCAAGGCATCGGAAGACTGGCCTGCGAATTTGTCACGGCGGTGAATGCACCAACGACCGTCGCGGCAATCGTTGGTTCCTACTTGGAACAACGAAACGATAATGAAACCTTTATCGAATTCACCAAAAGATGCTCCGACGAGGAATTGAAAACACTGGCAGTCATGTCGGTGTCCTAATTGCCATCGAATGCGTCAAGCCCTGAATCCTCAACACGTTTTAAACAGACCAAAATTATGAGCAGCTTTCTACCTGAATCAGCACCGTTTAATGAAGAGCAACGCGCTTGGCTCAATGGCTTCTTTGCGGGCATGACGGGCATCCAGTCCAGCACTGGAACAGGTGCCGCCTTGGCCGCGGCTGGATTTGCATCCGAAACGGTCGAAGTTGAGGAAGAGGAAGACTTCCCTTGGCACGATTCGGCGCTGCCGATTGTCGATCGCATGGAATTGGCGGAAGGCAAACCCACCGAGCGCAAACTGATGGCGGCCATGGCTCAATTGGACTGCGGTTCGTGCGGCTATCTTTGCCAAACCTACGCCGAAGCAATCGCGTCGGGCGATGAAAGTAACTTGACGCTGTGCAGCCCCGGTGGCAAAGAAACCAAACAGATGATTAAGCGTCTGTTGAAGGAGGAAGGCGAACCAGCAACCAACGGGAAGGCAGTAGCGAATGGGTCTGCAACCAATGGTTCCGTCGCAACCGGATACTCTCGATCAACGCCCTACCCTGCCCCGCTGATCGAATCACGACCGCTCAACAAAGAAGGATCGGCCAAAGACACTCGCCACGTGGCAATCGACTTGGCCGGTTCAGGAATCAAGTACGAAGTCGGTGACGCCCTTGGAATCTATCCGACCAACTGCGGCGAGCTTGTCTCGCAAATCATCGACCAAATCGGGGCCGATGCGAACGTACCCGTCACAACACCCGCCGGACAACAAAAGACACTCCGCGATGCGTTGTGCGAAGACTATTGCCTGAAAGATCCGTCGGACGAATTGATCGAACTGGCGGTCGCACGTGTCGAAGATGATTCCGCGTCAGCAATGCTAAGCACGATGCTCGATGAAGGAACGCCTGATGGTTTTGATGTGTTGGACGTACTAGAAGTTGCCGAATGCAAATCGCTGACCTGCACCGAATTCTTGGAAACACTGGAACCGCTAAACCCGCGTTTGTACTCGATCGCATCCAGCATGAAGCATGTCGGTGAACAAGTTCATTTGACGGTCGGGAAAGTCGTCTTTGAACGCGAAGGAAGAACTCGAAAAGGCGTTGCCAGCACCATGTTGGCCGACCGCTTGGATTCCAATGCAAAGATCCGAGTCTTCACGCAACCCAATCATGGCGGGTTTACCGTACCCGCCGACGAAACCAAGCCGATGATCATGGTTGGGCCGGGAACCGGCATCGCGCCGTTTATGGCATTCTTGCAGGAACGATCAGCGAAGAAATCACCTGGTAAGAATTGGTTGTTCTTCGGTGACCAGCATGAAGCGTTTGATTTTCTGTATGAAGACGAACTGCGTGGTTACGTCAGCGACGGACTGCTGACTCGAATGGATACCGCATTTAGCCGCGATGGTGACCAAAAGGTCTACGTCCAAGATCGCATGCGAGAGAATGCAGCGGAGCTTTGGAAGTACCTGCAAGAAGGTGCCCACTTTTACGTCTGCGGTGATGCATCACGAATGGCCGCCGACGTTGACCGTGCCCTGACCGACATCGTGGAAACCGAAGGAGGCATGACGAGCGAACAGGCTAAGGCTTTCGTTAAACAACTCGCCGCCGATCAACGTTATGTGCGTGATGTTTACTAAGGCGACCCACGTACGCTCGACCATTTGGCGTTAATTCAATGCTTAATCTTCCAACCATTTTAAAACGACGTCCAAGATGACAATTCAATCACGAGCGTTGGTCGAAAGTCCTGGCTGCCCACCGTCTTGGCTAAGAATTGAACGAGGCCTCCAGTGCGAACAGACGTTCAGAATTATAGATAACCAAAGCAACACACCAGTGAACTGGGTCGGCCATCGACCCCGGTTTCGAATCTACAGTCAATTGATCGACAATCATATCGCTTTTGAAACGACGAATAGTGATGAATGTGCTTTCGCACCCGAAGGCATCTGGAAACTGTTCTTAACAGCAGCACAAACCAAAAACCTACCGTGCGGAGGTATGCGGTTTACGCTTGAGCATTGCGAAAAAACAAACGAATATATCCTTGGTCTTCAGGGTGGAATTAGTTGTCGCGATATTGAATTTCGGCATGATCGTGCCGAGACCGCCAATGCACGGTCACCCAAACATCGATCGCGTCACGAAAACGGGAATCGAAAACCGCTTGAGTATTCTTGAGCTAGTTTATGAATCAGCGTCAAGTCGTGTTGGTGACGGGCGCCTCGGTCGGCTTAGGTCTTGCGCTGGCACGTCGGCTAATCCTGGAACAACAGAAGCGCCCGCTGCATCTTGTTCTCACCGCTCGAGAAGCGTCGATAGATCGATTTCGAGACCAAGGGATTCACGATAGCGACAACACCTGGATTCGTTCGCTCGATATCACCAACCCAGATCAGCGTCATGCGATCGTCGATGAAATCGAATCAGAACTTGGTGGCGTGGATATTCTGGTCAACAACGCCGGCGTCGCTTATCGGTCTTGCGTGGAACACGTGACCGAACCCGAACGTTTGCACCAGATGAACATCAACTTTCGATCGCCGATCGAGTTGGCACGTCGCGTCTTGCCGGGAATGCGAGCGAAGCGTCGCGGCAAGATCATCAATGTCTCTTCGGTGGGCGGGATGATGGCGATGCCGACGATGTCCGTCTACTCCGCATCCAAGTTTGCATTGGAAGGAGCCAGTGAATCACTCTACTACGAGCTGAAGCCTTGGAACGTCGCAGTCACTTTGATCCAACCTGGATTCATGCGATCCGACGCTTTCGAGAAGGTGCCCTACACGATCCTAAGCGCCAAGTCTTCCGCCGATTCTGACGATCCCTATCACGAACATTACCATCACATGGAACGCTTCATCGCCAAGGCCATGAAACGAGCCGTCGCGACACCCGATTCAGTCGCGAAAAAGATCGTTCGAGTGATCCGCCAAAACGATCCGCCCTTGAGAGTTTACGGAAGCATCGACGCGTTCCTGTTTTCAGCGATGCGAAACACGTTACCAAGGCGTTTGTATAACTGCGTGCTTTACCGAAGTCTGCCCAACGTACGAGACTGGGGCAAACGTTAAGGAACTGTCCCGAAATAACTTCCCGGTTTTCCCGTAGCTGGGCCCGCCAGGGTTCAGTCCACCAGGGTTCAGTCCACTAGCAGATGTAGCCGACTGAACCCTGGCGGGCCCAGCTACAAAAGATTTCGCCAAAGACGGAACTTGTTTCTGGACAGTTTGCTCGGCTGCTGAACAACGGCCATTTGATCCGATCTTCTGAGCCGCATCCCAGAAGTTTGATTCTGGTTTCTCCTGGGTTTTGGGGATCGAAAGATCGCTCGTTGAGATTAATCGAAGGAAAATTATTTCTTGGGTGCGGGATCGTTAACGGCAAGACGCGTTTAGCATTTGCACGAGGTCTTGGCATCTACTCTCGGATCAATCGAACTGGATCCGAATGAACGCGTTTCGGACCTCGCGCTGACGTGAATGACCTAATGCTAGCGATGTGCATTACTGACCCTACTCCTCTTAATTTCAATAAGGTTGGTCAATTTGAAGAAGTTCAGCCCATGCGATTCAAGTTCGTTCAACTCGGAACACTTGATCGGAAGACTTGATCTATTGGGCGGGCTTTCAGTACACGTCAGCGATGGAAAGGGAACTCGAAACGACTTGGTGAGGTTGAGCAACGAAGATCCCGGCAATCCATTAACGCTGTTCAAGTGGTATCGTGACCGAGGCATCACGCGATTCTATGTGACGGATTTGGATGCACGATTAAGGCAACCTCGTCAGAACAAGTTGATCGATAAACTTTGCAATCAACTAGAACCAAACGAATGCCTTTGGCTTGACTGCCGGGTGAAGGCCACAGAGCTCCAACCACGCCGACTATCATCTCCAAACGATCTCGTACAACGGATTCTCTACTCAGAGAAAATCCATCCGTCGTTGAGTCTTGTTTTAGAAGATCCTTCACTGCATCAACGATCGGTGTTTTCAGCTATTGGTGATTTCGTTGACCCATCACGCTTCACCATGGGCATGAATCTTATTGACCTAGCCAATTCCAAGATCAGTTCAGAATTCGACGCCGCTGACAACGACAACCATACCAAACATTCCTGTCGTCCTTGGTGTGATGAATGGCTGAACCTAGCGCATCAAGCAGGAATCCGTTCAGGCTTCTTGCTCTGGAATCCCTGTACCAGTATCCAAGGTGATGCTGAAATGCAGCAGATTTTCCAAAGGTGGAGCGAGCGATACAACGATTGGAAATGGATGTGCAGTGGCATCCGGTCCAAGCAAGAATCCAGCCTGATACATGACTGTGGTTGTTCGGGCATCCTCGTTGGAACAACTCGATTGCCTGATGGCCGAGTAGCCATCGTTTAGAATCTGGTTCCACAACAAACGTGTGCGATCTCTCCGAGGCATACGCAATGCCCTGAAGAGTTGTGGTCCCGGAAATCGTTTAGCCGCGTGGGCATCGCCCAACGCCGTGAAGAGTTTTGATCCCGTAAAAAACGTGTTAGTTCGTTTAGCCGCGTTGGGCATCGCCCCGCGCGTTCGGA